>NZ_JBFTIX010000007.1:0-262301 GCF_056395105.1 Stenotrophomonas sp. 10L48
GGTGCTGTCCAGCCACGGAGAAGAAAAAAGAAAATCAAAATCAAACTCAAACGCCGGTCGCTTCGCTCGCATCCACGCATGGCGTGGACCAAGCGTGTCGACCAAGGTCGACACCTACCAGCTCCCGAAGGTCACCGACCGTCACCGGGTAACGGTCAGGGGTGGGGCGGTGTGGGCTTGCAGGACCGTTGGCGCCATGGATGGCGCCATCGAGCCCCCATGGACGGGTTTACGGCGTGTCCTGCGCCACCCACCCGCCCGGCCAAGCGCGGCTTCTGCTTTTGCCTTCAGCGACCAACCCACAGCCACGAGGGGCTGCGCCGTTGGCTGGAACAACCTGTTACCCGGACGGGGAATGTCACCGCCACCACCACATGCGATGCTGACCGCCTTGATCCCTGCCAGCGAGAACGCCCGCATGACCACCATCATCGCCCCGCGCGTGCACGACATCGGCGGCCTGGAAGTGCGCCGCGCCGTGCCCACCCTGCAGGCCCGCAGCATCGGTTCGTTCGTGTTCGTCGACCAGATGGGCCCGGCACTCATGCACCCCGGTACCGCCATCGACGTGCGCCCGCACCCGCATATCGGCCTGGCCACCGTCACCTACCTCTGGTCCGGTGCCATCGGCCACCGCGATACGCTGGGCTCGGACCAGGTGATCCGTCCCGGTGACGTCAACTGGATGACCGCCGGCCGCGGCATCGCCCATTCCGAGCGCACGCCGCAACCGGACCGCGACCATGACAACCCGATCCACGGCATGCAGACCTGGGTTGCGTTGCCGAAGTCGCATGAGGAAATCGAACCGGCCTTCTACCACCATGCCGCCGCCACGCTGCCCGAGCAGCGCCGCAACGGCGCCTGGCTGCGCGTCATTGCCGGACGCGCCTATGGCGAGGAGTCGCCGGTCAAGGTGTTCGCCGACACGCTCAACGTGGCGATCGACCTGGACCCGGATGCGGAGATCGACATCGATGATGGCCACCGCGAACGTGCGCTGTACATCCTCGAGGGCCAAGCGCAGCTGGATAGTGTGGACATTCCCCCCCAGCACCTGGTGATTCCCGAAGCCGGTGCGCGCGGCCGCCTGCGGGCGAAGACGCCGGTGAAGGCGATGCTGTTCGGCGGCGAACCGCTGGATGGCCCGCGCCATCTGTGGTGGAACTTCGTGTCCAGTTCGAAGGAACGTATCGAGCAGGCCAAGCACGACTGGGAAGCCGGACGTTTCGGCACCATTCCCGGCGACGACAAGGAATTCATTCCCCTGCCCCAGTACTGAGCATCGCGTGTTGCACACATCCGAAGGTGTATCCCTGCACCCGGCGTTGACGCTACAGTCACCCGCTGATCACTGAAATGTGACATAAATCACACTTTAGACCGTCAAAGGAGTGCAACACATGAGCATGGGTAAACGCTTGTCCGCCGAGTTCCTCGGCACGTTCTGGCTGGTTCTGGGTGGCTGTGGCAGTGCGGTGCTGGCCGCCAAGTTCGGTGGCGACGGCAATCCGCTGGGTATCGGTTTCCTCGGCGTGGCCCTGGCCTTCGGCCTGACCGTGGTGACCGGCGCCTACGCGTTCGGACATATCTCCGGTGCGCACTTCAATCCAGCGGTCAGCGTGGGCCTGTGGGCCGGTGGGCGCTTCCCGACCCGGGATCTGGTGCCCTACATCATCGCGCAGGTGGCCGGCGGCCTGCTGGCCGGCTTCATCCTGCTGCAGATCGCCTCCGGTGCCAGCGGCTTCGCCATCGATGGCAGCCAGGCCGGCGCGTTCGCCAGCAACGGCTATGGCGCGCTGTCACCCGGCGGCTACAGCGTGGCGGCCGCGTTCCTGTGCGAAGTGGTGCTCACGGCGGTGTTCCTGATCGTGATCATGGGCGCGACCCATGGCAAGGCGCCGGCGGGCTTCGCGCCGCTGGCCATCGGCCTGGCCCTGACCCTGATCCACCTGATCAGCATTCCGGTGACCAATACGTCGGTGAACCCGGCCCGCTCCACGGCGGTGGCCTTCTTCGCCGGCAGTGGCGCAACCGGCCAGCTATGGCTGTTCTGGGTCGCCCCGCTGCTGGGCGGTGCGATCGGCGGCATCATCTACAAGTGGATCGGCAACGACCGCTGAGCCATGACCGTGCCATTGCGGCCGACCCTCGGCCGCAATGGTTACGGATGTAACCGCGATTTGTGCGATCGCTCACGTTCCGTTAAGGTCTGGTCATCCGCCCGTGCTTTCGCCGGGCAGGACGGCATCCGGGGATGGGATGCCTCGACCGCCGGTGTCACCGGCGGTGCCAACGACACGCCACCTTGGGGGATGCATGAAGTTCGCGCCTGTTGTTCTGTCGAGCCTGTTGTTCGTTGCGGCGTCTGCCTGCGCGCAGGCCCCGGTCGACTGTCCTTCGTTGCCCGCCAGCAGCGGCCTGCAATGGCAGCAGCAGGCACAGTCCGGCTTCCTGGTCTGCCGCGCGGCCACCAGTGACGGGCGCGAAGTACTGAGCCTGATGCTCAGCCAGCGCGATCCGGGCATTCCGCTGACCCGCTCGCTGCGCCAGGAAAAAGGCAGCTTTGCCGGTGAATCGATGTACTGGTACCAGCCGGATCTGGGCGGCCAGCAGCCGCCGGGCTATGCCGAGCGCCGCATCAGCGTGGTCAAGCTGGACAAGGGCCGCTACGCGCAGATCGCGCTGTATCCCGACAGTTCCCAGGAACTGGGCACGCTGCAGCAGCTTGCGCAGGGCATGAACCTGACGCCCTCTGCCGTGGCCGACGGCCGCTGAGGCGCTGCGGGGATGACTGCCTGGCAGCATTCCCGCACTTCCACCCGATCCATCGGTAGCGCCGGGCCATGCCCGGCGGCTTTCGGCCGTGTCGGCTCTTCTGGACATCCGCCGGGCATGGCCCGGCGCTACCAATGTGCTGTGGGCATGACCCGGCGCTACCGATGCGCTGTGGGCATGGCCCGCAGCGCGACCTCAGAACCTGCCTTCCTGGAAATCGACGAAGGCCTGCATCAATTCCTCGCGGGTGTTCATCACGAACGGGCCATGCCGCATCACCGGCTCGCGCAACGGACGACCCGCCACCAGGATCAACCGCGCACCGTCGCTGCCTGCCGACAGATGCAGCTGCTCGCCGCCGCCCAGCACCGCCAGTTCCTGCCGCGCCACGTCGCGCGCCGCATCCTGCTCGCCCACCGTCAACCCGCCTTCGAACACATAGACGAACGCGTTGTGGCCTTCGGGCAGGGAGTAGGTCCAGGCACGATCGGCCTCCAGTGCAATGTCCAGATACAGCGGATCGGTGGCTGGCTGCGCGATCGGCCCCGCCGTGCCCTCGACCGTGCCAGCGATCACCTTGACCTGCACGCCTTCGGCCGGCTGCACCACCGGGATCTTTTCGGGAGCGAATTCCTGGTACTTCGGCGCGGTCATCTTGTCGCGCGCCGGCAGGTTCACCCACAGCTGGAAGCCGCGCATCTGCCCGCTTTCCTGCTCGGGCATCTCCGAATGCACCAGGCCACGGCCGGCCGTCATCCACTGCACGCTGCCGGGGGTCAGCAGGCCCTCGTTGCCGTGATTGTCGCGATGCCGCATGCGGCCATCGAGCATGTAGGTGACGGTCTCGAAACCACGATGCGGATGCTCGGGGAAACCGGCGATGTAGTCCTCGGCGCGATCGGTACCGAATTCGTCGAGCAGCAGGAACGGATCGAGGTCGGGCAGCGAGGGGCCGCCGATGACCCGGGTCAGGCGAACACCGGCACCGTCGGAGGTGGGCATGCCACGGATGGTACGCAGGACGCGGACCGGCTCGGGAAGGCTCATGGTGACTCCTGTTGGATGGATGCCGCTAAAAATGGACGCTGCAGCGCGCAACGCCAATGGATGCCGTCGCAACCGATTGTTCCATCCCTGGTGTTCGCCGCACGTCATGTCCGCACGCCGGCACCGCCTGCGTTGTCGGCTGCGAAGGAACATCGCCACCTGCCACACCCATGTACGACCAAAGTACTACCGCCGAATGGTCCCGTGCACATTGACCCTGCCAGGGGCACGCGGGACTCTTTGCCTGTCTTTCCGGGAGAGAGCACCTCATGAAAGGTTTTTCCAAAATAGGCTGGGCGGCCCTCGCCCTGCTCGGCGCGTTCTGCCTGGGCACGGTGGCGCTGCGGCGCGGTGAGCACATCAACGCGTTGTGGATCGTGGTCGCGGCGGTATCGCTGTACCTGGTTGCCTACCGCTTCTACAGCCTGTTCATCGCCGACAAGGTGATGCAGCTCGATCCGACCCGGGCCACCCCGGCGGTGATCAACAACGATGGCCTGGACTACGTACCGACCAACAAGCACGTGCTGTTCGGCCACCACTTCGCCGCCATTGCCGGTGCCGGCCCACTGGTCGGCCCGGTGCTGGCCGCGCAGATGGGCTACCTGCCCGGCCTGCTGTGGCTGGTGGTCGGCGTGGTGCTGGCCGGTGCGGTGCAGGACTTCATGGTTCTGTTCCTGTCCAGCCGCCGCAACGGCCGTTCACTGGGTGACCTGGTGCGCGAGGAAATGGGCCAGGTGCCCGGCACCATCGCGTTGTTCGGTGCCTTCCTGATCATGATCATCATCCTGGCCGTGCTGGCGATGGTGGTGGTCAAGGCACTGGCGGAAAGCCCGTGGGGCATGTTCACGGTGATCGCGACGATGCCCATCGCGATCCTGATGGGCGTCTACATGCGCTACATCCGGCCGGGCAAGATCGGTGAGATCTCGGTGGTGGGCCTGGTGCTGCTGCTCGCCGCGATCTGGTTCGGTGGCAAGGTGGCGGCAGACCCGACCTGGGGCCCGGCGTTCACCTTCACCGGCACCCAGATTACCTGGATGCTGATCGGCTACGGTTTCGTCGCCTCGGTGCTGCCGGTCTGGCTGCTGCTGGCACCGCGCGACTACCTGTCGACCTTCCTGAAGATCGGCACGATCATCGCGCTGGCCATCGGCATCCTGGTGGTGATGCCGGAACTGAAGATGCCGGCGCTGACCCAGTTCGCGGCCAGCGGCGACGGCCCGGTGTGGAAAGGCGGCATGTTCCCGTTCCTGTTCATCACCATCGCCTGCGGCGCGGTGTCGGGTTTCCATGCACTGATCTCCTCGGGCACTACGCCCAAGCTGCTGGCCAATGAAGCGCACATGCGCTACATCGGCTACGGCGGCATGCTGATGGAATCGTTCGTGGCAGTGATGGCGCTGGTGGCGGCCTCGATCATCGATCCGGGCATCTACTTCGCGATGAACAGCCCAGCGGCGGTGATCGGTGCCGATGCCGCATCGGCCGCACACTACATCACCAATACCTGGGGCTTCACCATCACCCCCGAACAGCTGACCGCCACGGCGGCAGCGATCGGTGAGCCGACCATCCTGCATCGTGCCGGTGGTGCACCCACCCTGGCGGTGGGCATCGCGCAGATCCTGCATGAGGCGATCCCCAGCAGCAGCGACGCGATGATGGCGTTCTGGTACCACTTCGCCATCCTGTTCGAAGCACTGTTCATCCTCACCGCGGTGGATGCGGGCACACGTGCCGGTCGTTTCATGCTGCAGGACCTGCTCGGCAATTTCGTGCCGGCGCTGAAGAAGACCGAGTCGTGGACCGCCAACATCATCGGCACTGCCGGCTGCGTGGCGCTGTGGGGCTACCTGCTGTACACCGGCGTGGTCGATCCGTTCGGCGGCATCCAGACGTTGTGGCCGTTGTTCGGCATCTCCAACCAGATGCTGGCGGGCATCGCGCTGATGCTGGGTACGGTGGTGCTGTTCAAGATGAAGCGTGACCGCTACGCGTGGGTCACCGCGGTGCCGGCGGTGTGGCTGCTGATCTGCACCACCTATGCCGGTTTCATCAAGATCTTCGACAGCAACCCGGCGCAGGGTTTCCTGGCACAGGCACACAAGTTCCAGGACGCGTTGGCCAGCGGCACCATCACCGCACCGGCGAAGTCGGTCGCACAGATGCAGCAGATCGTGGTCAACGCCTACGTCAACACCGGCTTGACCGCGCTGTTCCTGCTGGTGGTGGCGTCGGTGCTGGTGTATTCGATCAAGACGATCGTGGCGGCGCGCCGCAATCCGCAGCGCAGCGACCGCGAGACCCCGTACGTGGCGCTGAAGCCGCATGAAATGGTGGACCTGTAATGAGTACACAACTGGTTCCGGTGGGGCAGTACCAGGCGCATCGCCGGATCTGGCGACGCCTGGTGCAGACGGCACGGCTGTGCTGCGGCATTCCCGACTACGACAACTATGTGCGGCATGTGCGGGAGAAGCATCCGGACCGCGAGCCGATGGACTACAAGACGTTCTTCCGCGAGCGGCAGGAAGCGCGGTATGGCGGGCGCAACGGTGGTCGCTGCTGTTGAGGTTCCCGGTGGGTGCCGGGCTTGCAGCCCGGCGCCCGCAGAGGCAACGGCAACATCAACTGCAACCGCAACTGCTGGAGCGTCGGCTCTGGGGTTCTGTGGGTTTGGCGGGGCGGTGTGGGCTTGCAGGACACGCCGTAAACCCGTCCATGGGGGCTCGATGGCGCCATCCATGGCGCCAACGGTCCTGCAAGCCCACACTTTCCCTGGAGAACGGATCAGGCCCCTTTCTGTTCGTGGATGCCGGCGGTTGCGGGCGCCGCCCGGCGTAACTACTCCGTGAGGGTGATCGGGGTCAGGGTGACCTTGGCGTTGTTGGCCGCTCCCATCCGGTCCTGGTAGGCCTGGCCGCGCTGCAACAAGTAATAGCTGTCGATATAGTCGATGTCATTGGCAAACCACGACGTGGGCATGGCCTTGAGGATCGCGCCTGCGATGTCGGCGATGACGGCATACTCAGGAGCGAAGGCGCCCAGTGCGGCTTTGACGCCGTTGCTCAGCGCCACCAGCAGCTCCTGGTAGTTGGTATCGCCGTCATCTTCGAACAGCTGCACGTTGGCGGCGTTGAAGCGATAGTTGCCCCAGATGATCAGCGGTTGCTGCGGGGTGTAGTCGGTACCGTCGTAGTCCAGGTACGGCATGTCGACGGTGACCATCTCCGGTGCGGTGGCGCCCACCTGCAGACCGGAAACAACAGCGAACACCTCGGCTGCCCCCAGCGCCCAGGGCTCCTGGTCGTCCGCCAGGCGGATGCGGTCCAGGCGGGTGATATCCAGCGACGCCTGCGTTCCGTCAGCCGACAGCTGGATGCGTTCGGGCGATTGCAGGCCGCGAGCCTTCAGCCCCGCATTGACCAGGGCCATGCCCTCCTGCACGGCGCGCCGCGTGTCGACGTCGACGATCAGCACCGGAAAGTCCGGGGCCCGTTTCGCATCCAGTACATGCGCGCGGCCCTGCGCGTCGTATGCGGTGATCGTGGTCCAGTCGCGATCATTGCCACGCGGCAGACTGGCCACCCACAGCGGATGCGCATTGATGGCCGCCAGCGAGTGCCCCTCGGGCACGTACGCACGCAACTGCAGCAGCCCCTGCCCCTGTGCCGGGAGCCCCTTGCGCTGGCGCAGCTGGCGATCGCCAGCAGCCAGCGATGCACTGGCCAGCGTATGCGCCTGCGGATCGAAACGGCCCATCAACAATTGCACCGGCACGCCCTGCTCCGGCGCCGCATGCAGCGAGCTGCGCACTGCATCGGCGAACCCTGGCTGGGCGATCAGTGCCGCCACCTCGCGCGCACCGGCATCGGTCAGCATCTGCACATCGGCGCCGCCGGCCCTCACCGGCCCCTGCGCGAAGGCCCCCGTGCTGGCCAGCAACAGCACCAGTGCGGAAACCCGAAACCTCCATTGCTTCATCATCGACGGCCCCATCGAACGTCGCCGGCAACGCCGGCAGGAGCTTCCCACGCTACGGCGCACGCGCCATACGTTCCGGTATGTGCCGCACAGTTCCGGCAGCGTCCCGCGAAAAACAGCCGAGCGTGGGCTCGGCTCTACCCGTTCCTGATTTCCGTCGCTGGCCGCGAGAGGGCTCAGCCGTTGGCCATCCACTTCAGGATCAACCCGGTCACATACGCCAGGCCGGTACCGGTGGCATATCCGACCGTACCGAGCAGCACGCCCACCGGCGCCAGCGTCGGATGGAATGCTGCCGCCACCACTGGTGCCGAGGCGGCGGCGCCGATGTTGCCCTGCGAACCGATCGCGAAGAAGAACAGCGGCGCACGCACCAGCTTGGCCACGATCCACAGCACAAGCACGTGGGTGGCCATCCAGATGGCCCCCAGCAGGAACAGCCACGGACGATCCAGCAGCGACAACAGGTTCATCTGCATGCCGATGCAGGCGATCAGGAAATACAGGAACACGGTACCCAGGCGCGAGGCGCCTGCCGCTTCCAGCCGGCGTGCACGGGTGAAGCTGAGCGTCAGGCCCATCGCGGTGGACAGCAGGATCACCCACACAAACTGGCTGTCGAGGCTGAACTGGCTGGCCCAGCTGACATTGGCCTTGAACCAGCCCGACAGCGGTGCGGCGATGGCATGGGCCAGGCCGACGCCGCCCAGTGCCACGCCGACGATCACCATCAGGTCGGTCATGCTGGGGATGCGCGCGTTCTGTGCCTCGTAGGCGCTGATGCGCGCCTTCATCTCATCGATGGCGCGGGTGTCGGCACCGTTGCGGGCATCGATCTGCTGGGCGCGGTTGGCCATGAACAACAGGATCGCCATCCACAGGCTGGCGCAGGCCACGTCGACCACCGCGAACTGGCCGAAGGTGGTGGCATCGGTGCCGAACACTTCGCGCATGGCGACCATGTTGGCGCCACCGCCGATCCAGCTGCCGGCCAACGCGGCCATCCCGGCCCAGGTGTCGCCAGCCACGGTTTCCGGATGGATCAGCTTCATCACCTGGAAGGAGACGATGGCGCCGAGCATGATGCCGGCGGTGCCGGCGCAGAACACCAGCAGCAGCTTCGGCCCCAGCTTGGCGATGCCCTTCAGGTCGATCGACAGGGTCAGCAGGACCAGCGCCGCCGGCAACAGCACATCGCGGGCGACCGGGTTGTACAGCGAGGTGTTGTGGCCATCGATGACACCGGCGGTGTTGTAGATGGCGGGGATGAAATAGCACAGCAGCAGTGCAGGCACCCAGGCGAAGATCTTCTTCAGCAGGGGCGTCGGGCCACTGGCGGCCCAGAAGATCAGGGCAAGGGTGGCGGCGATCAGACCAAGGCCAACGATGTCGTTGCTGATCAGGGCAGTAGCGGGTTCGGTCGGCATGGGATCCTCTGTCGATCGAAAGAGCGGAAAAGAAAAGCGCCGCATAAGCGGCGCGGGTCGAAATTAACATAGTCTTCACGCAGGGTCATGCTGCGCTGCTTGCGGCAGCGCGTCGGCCTGCCGAGAATCGCTGCATTCCCTACTGGAGCCTGCCCCATGCAACTCGGCGCTTTTTCAGTCAGCCTGGCGGTGAAGGACCTGGCCACCTCACGTGCGTTCTACGAAGCGCTGGGGTTCTCGGTGACCGGTGGTGATGCGGCGCAGAACTGGTTGGTACTGCGCAACAACGGCATCGTGGTCGGCCTGTTCCAGGGCATGTTCGAGGGCAACCTGCTCACCTTCAATCCCGGCTGGGACCAGCACAAGCAGGAACTGGCGTCCTTCCAGGACGTGCGTGAGGTGCAGGCCGAGCTGGACGCCAAGGGCATCGCGCTCACGGCGCGTGCCGATCCCGATGGCGAAGGTCCGGCCTATCTGCAGCTGACCGATCCCGATGGCAACGTGATCCTGATCGACCAGCACGTGGCGCGGCCAACGGGGCGGTGACGCGGCCAGCGTGCCAAGCAAGGTTGGCACCTACCGGAACGCACGCGGCCATTGCCTGGTAGGCGTCGACCTTGGTCGACGGACAGGTCAGCCTGGCCGCGATGTACCAAAGTCGAGCGAGGCCAGGGTGCCGCGCGGCTGGCAGGGCTGCAGCTGCAGGGTCCAGCCCAGGTGCTCGCACAGCCGCGCGATCAGTTCCAGGCCGATGCCGCCGCGGTCGCCGCGCTCACCGCGGGCCATCCGCGCGTGGATCGCTGCGATCTCCTCCGGGCTCATGCCATGGCCGGGGTCCTGCAGGGTCAACACCGCTGCCGAGGTCAGGCGCAGCTCGATATGACCGCGGCCGCTGTTCTCGATGGCATTGCGCAGCAGGTTGCCGATCGCTGCCTGCACCACCGCCAGCGGCGCGACGATGTCGACCGGCGCGGCCTGGATGCCGATGCTCAGGTCCTTGTCGCCCAGCAGGTGGCGATGGTCGTCGACGATCTCCGGCAGCAGCTGGTCCAGCGCGATGCGCTCGGCACGGGCAGCCAGGCGAGCGGGATCACGCGCCAGCACCAGCAACAGCTCGATCAGCTGCTCAACGCCCTGCGCGGTACGCAGCACACGCTGCATCTGCTGTCGTGCGCGCTCAGGCAGGCCGGGCTGCTCCAGCGCCAGTTCGGCGGCACCGGTCATCACTGCGATCGGCGTGCGCAGTTCATGGCTTGCGGTACTGATGAACACCCGCTCGCGCTCGACGAACTGCTCGTTGCGATCAAGGTAATCGTTCAGCGCATCGGCGATGGTGTGCAGCTCGGAACTGCCGCGCGGATCGACGTCAATGCGCTGGCCCTGCACGCCGGGCCGCAGTGCACCGATGTGCTGGGCCAGCAGGCTCAAGGGGCGCACCATGCGCTCCATGCCGAAGGAGGCCATCAACACGGTGACGAAGATCATGATGATGCCGGCCAGCATCACCCAGCGCGTTGCGAATTGTTCAAGATCGTGGAAATCGGAGATGTCCAGGGCCAGCGCAACCCGCCCCATCGAGCCGGTATCGCGCACCATCACCGCCGTCTCGCGCTCGCCGATCATCACCCCGTCATGCAACCCCGGATGCAGGGTGCGCAGGCTGGCGGGCATGTTGGCTTCATTGAAGCGGAACAGGCTCAGCGTGTCCGAGTCCTGCCAGCGATAGTGCGGCTCGTGCTCGGTGTGCTCGACGATGCTGTCCAGTTCGGAATTGAGCAGCGCGCGCCACGCCGCGTGCTCGGCGTGTTCGTGCACGTAGTTGCCCACACTGAACACCGCCAGCGAAATCAGCGCCAGGTAGCCCAGCAGCCACCACACCACCCGCCGATACAGCGGCCCGGGCTTACGCGCCATCGTCATCGTTCCGTGCGTCCGCGCCTGCGGTGGACGCCAGCCGGTAGCCCACCCGTGGCAGGGTGTGGATCAGCTTGTCGGCAAAGGGGCCGTCCACGCTGCGGCGCAGTTCGTACACATGCGAGCGCAGCAGGTCACCGTCCGGTGGTTCGTCACCCCACAGGGCGAATTCCAGCTGCTGCCGGGTGACCGCACCCGGGCTGGCGCGCATCAGTACTTCCAGCAGCTTGCGGCAGGCCGGGTACAGGTGCAGCACCTGGCCGGCGCGCTGCGCCTCCAGGCTGGCCAGGTCCAGCACCAGGTCGCCCACCTGCAGGCGCTTGCGCGGATTGCGACCCTGCGCGCGCAGCAGCAGCGCCTCCAGGCGCACTTCCAGTTCCGGCAGTGCGAATGGCTTGGTCAGGTAATCATCTGCGCCGGCCCGGAAGCCGGCGATCTTGTCCGGCAGTTCGTCGCGTGCGGTCAGCATGATCACCGGCACTTCCGAGGCGTGCTCGGAGCGCAGCCGCCGCAGCACCTCCGGGCCTTCCATGCGCGGCAGCATCCAGTCCAGGATCACCGCGTCATACGGGTGGCTGCCGGCAAGGTGCAGGCCGGTGATGCCATCCGGGGCCACGTCGAGCACATGCCCGCGCGACTCGAAATAGTCGAACAGGTTGGCCACCAACTGGCGGTTGTCCTCGATCACCAACAGGCGCATGCACGAAACATCCACGGAAGTTCATGCCATGGTAGCGCTGCGGATGTCGGAATGCGGTCGCCATGCCGGCCGCTCCGACGGCTTTCCCACGTGCCCCTCATCAGAATGGCCGTTTTGCTCCCGGAGCCTGCCGTGCCCGTTGCCCTGCCCCGCCGTTGGCACCTGCCGCTGCTGTGGTTGTTGATCGTGATGGCGCTGGCGGCCGGGCTTGGCATGCGCCAGCCGCAGCCACCGGACGAACCACGCTTCGTGCTGGCCGCACGTGCCATGGTGGAGAGCGGCGAGTGGCTGCTGCCACACCGGGGCAGCGAGCTGTACGCCGAGAAGCCGCCGGTGTTCATGTGGCTGCAGGCCGCCGCCCACCAGGTGGTCGGCAGCTGGCAGTGGTCGTTCCTGCTGCCGTCGCTGCTGGCCGCGCTGCTCAGCCTGTGGCTGGTGTCCGACCTGGCACGCCGGCTATGGTCGCCACGGCATTCGTTGTACGCGCTTGGCGCACTGTTCTGCACCCTGCAGTTCGGCCTGATGGCCAAGCGCGCGCAGATCGACATGGTGCTGGTGGGCATGACCACGCTGGCCCTGTGGGGCCTGCTGCGCCACCTCTGCGAGCGCCGCAACCTGCCGGCCCTGTGGCTGGCCGGCTTCGCCGCCGGCGTCGGCACGGTGACCAAGGGGGTGGGCTTCCTGCCCTTGCTGATGGTGCTGCCCTGGCTGGGCTGGCGGCTGTACCAGCGCCGTCGCGGCCGGCCGGTGGACGGCCCCCACCCCGCCAGCCTGCTGTGGCTGATTCCGGCCTTCCTGCTGGGCACGGCGGTGTGGCTGGCACCGCTGGGCTGGGCGCTGCTGCATGAACCCAGTGCATCACTGCAGTCGTACGCCCACGAACTGTTGTTCAAGCAGACCGGCACCCGCTATGCCAACGCCTGGCACCATCGCCAGCCGGTCTGGTACTACCTGCAGGTGATCGCCACGCTGTGGCTGCCGGGTGCGCTGCTGCTGCCGCTGATGGTCAAACCGTGGTGGCGCCGGCTGCGTCGCGGCGACCAGCGCCAGTGGCTGCTGCTGGGCTGGGCCGCGCTGGTCCTGCTGTTCTTCACTGCCAGCCCGGGCAAGCGCGAGGTGTACGTGCTGCCGATGCTGCCGGCGATGGCACTGGCGGTGGCGCCGCTGTTGCCCGGCCTGCTGCGTCGCCTGTGCGTGCGTCGCTATCTGTTCGGCTACAGCCTGCTGCTGATGCTGGCCACCGGCGCGCTTGGCGTGATGATGCTGACCGACAGCCCCTGGGCGCAGGCGCAGCTGGCACGGCGGGCGATGCCCGACACCCTGCTGCCCGTGTTCGGAGATGGCCTGCTGACCTTCGCCATCGCCGTGGCGACGCTGGCGGTGTGGCTGCGGATACGACGCGCGGCCACGCTGGTACTGCTCACCCACGGCCTGCTGTGGATGCTGTACGGACTGGTGCTGATACCGGCGCTGGACCCCTACGCCTCGGCGTCGGCGGTGATGCGCCGGGTGGGCACACGGATCGGCCCCGATGCGGAACTGGCGCTGGTGGCCTGGCGCGAACAGAACCTGCTGCAGGCCGACCGGCCGGTGCGCGAGTTCGGCTTCAAGCGGC
Source organism: Stenotrophomonas sp. 10L48 (assembly GCF_056395105.1). Classification (NCBI taxonomy): domain Bacteria; kingdom Pseudomonadati; phylum Pseudomonadota; class Gammaproteobacteria; order Lysobacterales; family Lysobacteraceae; genus Stenotrophomonas; species Stenotrophomonas sp. 10L48. The sequence continues at coordinate 13,469 of NZ_JBFTIX010000007.1, forward strand.
CGTGGGCAGAGCAGTGGCACGACGCCGGTCCATGGTTGGCCGAGGCGCCGGACAAGCGCTGGCTGCTGGTACTGGACAAGGCCATGAGCCCCTGTGTCGATCCGGCCCAGGTCATCGAGATCGGTGTTGCCAATCGCAATCGTTGGCAGTTGCTTCCGGGCACCGCCTGGGATGCGGCCTGCCATGCCGAGCGTGCAGGCGCCAACGACGAAGAAGACTGAACGATGATGCGCGCCGGGCACCGATTAACCCGGCGCAAACGCGTGTACGACCCTTCTCCGACATGCCAGTGACGAGCATGGCCGCGGATTCCCGTAACGGCCCCTTCCCTGCATGCCCGCTCGCCCTCTTGTCCCGGCAGTCTCCTTTGCGCCCTCGCTGCTGGCGTCGCGTTTTGCCGTTACCCATCTTTGGCTGCCTTCTGTCATCGGCGTTGCGGTGTTCACCGTGCTGATGGGCCTGGGTGGCGACCAGTGGCTGGCCGACCATCTGTTCCGGCTGGAAGGCGGCCGCTGGGCGCTGCAGGATGCATGGCTGACGCGTTCGGTGGTGCACAAGGCCGGCAAGTGGCTGAGCACCGCTGCGGCACTGGTGGCGATGCTGCTGTGCTTCCACCACTGGCGCCGCGGCCGCGATCGCACGCTGCGTTGGGCGCTGCTGTATGTGGTGGTGGCCGTGGCACTCGGCACCGGGCTGATCTCGCTGCTGAAGTCGCTGGTGCCGATGGACTGCCCGTGGGATCTGCTGCGCTATGGCGGACACGATCCGTTCGTCGGTCTTCTCAGCAGCCGCCCGACCGGCATGGCCGCCCGCGCCTGCTTCCCCGCCGGCCACGCAAGCGCGGGATACGCATGGATGTGCCTGTACTTCTTCGCGCTGCTGTGGCGCCCCGCCTGGCGTTGGGCCGGGCTGTGGATCGGCCTCGGCAGCGGCCTGGTGTTCGGCATCGGCCAACAGCTGCGCGGCGCCCACTTCCTTTCGCATGACGTTGCCACCGCCTTGATCTGTTGGCTGCTGTCGCTGGGCCTGTATCTGGTGGTCCGCCGCCAGTTGGATCGCTCGACCCGCCAGGAGGCGGTTGCATGAACGCATCGGTCCAACGTTCCTTGCGGCTGCCGACACTGGCCAGCATCCGCGCATGGCGGCCACAGCTGTCCACCGAAGCACTGATCGTGCTGACCAGCCTGTTCTTCGCTGTGGCCGGCAATGGCCTGTTCTGGCACAGCGCCATGGCCAGCCATCCGGGCAGCCTGCGCTATGCGCTTTCGCTGTTGTTGCTGCTGCTGGGTGCACACGGTGTGCTGCTGGGCATCCTGGTGTGGCGCTGGAATGCCAAGGTGGTGATCAGCGTGCTGCTGCTGGTCACCGCGTTTGCCGCGCACTACATGAGCCGTTACCACATCTATCTGGATGCGGACATGCTGCGCAACGTGCTGGCTACCGACCCCAAGGAAAGCCGCGAACTGATGACGGTGTCGCTGCTGTGGCCGGTCCTGCTGCTGGCTGTGTTGCCGATGGTGGTGCTGTGGCGTGTTGACCTGCGCCGCCGCAGCTGGGGCCGCAGCCTGCTGTGGCGCATCGGCTTCCTGCTGGTCGCTGCGGTCACCGCACTCGGTGGCGCGCTGGTGTCCTTCCAGGATGTGTCGGCCTTGATGCGCAACCAGCGCGAAGTGCGCTACCTGGCAACGCCGGCCAATGTGCTGCTGGGGCTGCCGCGTGCGCTGCGCGGCGACAACCCGGTGCAACGCGCGCCGAAGCTGCCGATTGGTACCGATGCCAAGGCGACCCCGCGCGCAGCAACGAGCAAGCCACGCCTGCTGGTGATCGTGATGGGCGAAACGGTACGCGCGCAGAACTGGGGCTTGAATGGTGGCCGCAACACCACGCCGGAGCTGGCCCAGGCGGCGGTGGTCAATTTCCCGGACATGCACTCCTGCGGCACCAGCACCGAGGTTTCGCTGCCCTGCCTGTTCTCGCCATGGGGACGCCACGAGTATGACGAGAAGAAGATCCGTGCGCACCAGTCGCTGCTGCATGTACTGAACCGCGCGGGCATCGCGCCGCTGTGGCGCGACAACCAGTCCGGCTGCAAGGGCGTATGCGAGGGCCTGGACTTCCAGTCGCTGTCGGACGCGACCACGCCGGGGCTGTGTGCCGATGGCCGTTGCATGGACGAGATCCTGCTGCAGGACCTGGCGACGCAGGTGCGTGCGCGCCCGGGTGATCGAGTGGTGGTGCTGCACCAGCTGGGCAACCATGGCCCGGCCTATTTCGAGCGCTACCCGGCCGCCTTCCGTCGCTTCACCCCGACCTGTGACACCCAGGACATTGGTCGCTGCTCGCGCGAAGAGATCACCAACAGTTACGACAACGCCGTGCTGTACACCGATCACTTCCTGAGCAAGACCATCGGCACGCTGCAGGGCCTGCAGGACTACGACACGGCGATGATCTACCTGTCCGACCACGGTGAATCGCTGGGCGAAAAGGGCCTGTACCTGCACGGTGTGCCGTACGCGATCGCACCGGCCGAGCAGACCCGGGTGCCGATGACGATGTGGTTCTCGCCGGGCTTCGCCAGCAGCCGTGGACTGGACCTGCAGTGCGTGCGCAAGCGCTCGGCCAGCTACACCGACCACGACAACCTGTTCCCGTCGGTGCTGGGGCTGATGCAGGTGAAAACCTCGCTGTACGAGCGGGATCGCGACCTGTTCGCCGGCTGCGAGAGTTAGGGTTTGTCGGCAGGGCTGCGCCCTGCACCCGCAGAGGCAACGGCAACGGCCGAAGCAACAGCAACAGCGGGGTTCCTGTGGGTAGGCGGGGTGGGTCCGGTTGCGGGGGACGCCGTAAATCCGTCCATGGAGGCTCGGTCGCGCCTTGCTCGTGTGCGCTGTCCTGCGCACACGGCAAGACCGGGGTTGGGCGTCCTGCCCAACCCGCCCGAGGCATACCTCGGGCCCATGGCGCTCACGCCCCCGCAACCGGACCCACCCCGCCTTCGACAGWTTKCCGCTGCTGTTGGTGGGTGCCGACCGTTGGTCGGCACGGGGTCGGATCCGAATTTGAGTCTCGATTTCTGACAGATCTCATCCACGCATGGCGTGGATCTACTGCCATCACCGAATTGCGTCTGGGGCAGAGCCCCCTGAGTCAGGGGGCGGCCGCGAAGCGGCGGGGGTCTGGGAGCTGGTAAGTGGGGCCCACGTTTCGCGCAGCGAAGCGTGGGAGCGACAGCGCGCATGCGATGTCGCGGTCCCTGGGCGCCGCCCGGCCGACTTCCGCCACTTGCGGTGGCAACGCCTGCCCACTAGCCTTCGGCGGTCGTTCACCACCCAAGGATCGCCCGTGAAACACCGTCATCTCCTGCTGGCCTCGGCAATCGCCGCCGCCACGCTGGCCCTGGCCGCCTGCAAGAAGGAAGCCGCCCCAGGCACCGAGACCGCCAGCAGCAGTGCACCGGCCGGCGAAACCGCTGACCAGTTCGTGGCCCGCATCAATGCCGAATTCAAGGCGGCCTACCCGGAGATGACCTCGGCGCAGTGGCTGTCCTCCACCTACATCAACAGCGATTCAGAGCGCATCGCGGCCAAGGCCAACGAGCGTTCGCTGACCCAGCTCAACAGCTGGATCGAGCAGGCCGGCAAGTTCGACGGCAAGCCGATGAGCGAAGACAGCAAGCGCGCGATCCACCTGCTGAAGCTGATGTCGTCGATGCCGGCGCCGCGCGACCCGGCCAAGCTGGCCGAACTGACCCAGATCGCCACCCGCATGGAAGGCAGCTACGGCGCAGGCAAGTACTGCACCGACGCCAACGATCCCAACTCCTGCCGCCAGCTGGGCGAACTGGAGCAGGTGCTGGCGCGCAGCCGCGACTATGACCAGCAGCTCGATGCCTGGCAGGGCTGGCACAGCACCACCAAGAGCATGCGCGGTGATTACCAGAAGTTCGTCGGCCTGGTGAATGAAGGTGCCAAGGGCATGGGCTTCACCGATGCCGGGCAGATGTGGCGCAGTGGCTATGACATGCCGCCGGAGCAGATCGGCCCGGAAACCGATCGCCTGTGGGAACAGGTCAAGCCGATGTACGAGCAGCTGCACTGCTACGCGCGCGGCAAGCTGGACAAGACCTATGGCAAGGACAAGGCCGAGGTGGGCAACGGCCTGATCGCCGCGCACCTGATGGGCAACATGTGGCAGCAGGACTGGTCCAACCTGTGGGACCAGCTGGAACCGTACCCGGGCGCCGGCAGCCTGGACATCACTGCAGCGCTGGAAAAGCAGTACCAGACCAACCTGAGCGCGGCGCTGGCCAAGGCCGGCAAGGATGCGAACGTAGCCGCGCAGTACAAGGCGCAACGCGAGGCCGAACTGCGCACCGCCAAGCAGATGACCGAGCGTGCACAGGATTTCTACGTATCGCTGGGCATGCCGTCGTTGCCGCAGTCGTACTGGGACAAGACCCAGTTCATCAAGCCCGATGACCGCGACGTGGTCTGCCACGCCAGTGCGTGGGACATGAACATGGAAGGCGATGTGCGCACCAAGATGTGCATCAAGCCCAACGAAGAGAACTTCACCACCATCTACCACGAGCTGGGCCACATCTATTACGACCTGGCCTACAACCCGCTGCCGCCGCTGTTCCAGGGCGGCGCCAACGATGGCTTCCATGAAGCGATCGGCGACACCATCGTGCTGGCGATGACGCCGAAGTACCTCAGCTCGATCGGGCTGGTCGACGCGCCGACCGAGAGCCGCGAAGCGGTCATCAACAACCAGATGCGCATGGCGCTGTCGGGTGTGTCGTTCCTGCCGTTCGGCCTGATGATCGACCGCTGGCGCTGGGGCGTGTTCGATGGTTCGATCACCCCGGACAACTACAACAAGGCATGGTGGGACCTGAAGGCCAAGTACCAGGGCGTGGCCCCGGCCAGCGCCCGTGGCGAGGAATTCTTCGACCCGGGTGCCAAGTACCACGTGCCGGGCAACACCCCGTATACCCGCTACTTCCTGGCGCGCATCCTGCAGTTCCAGTTCTACAAGGGCCTGTGCGATGCCGCCGGCTTCAAGGGCCCGCTGCACGAGTGCACCTTCTACGGCAACAAGGAAGCCGGCCAGAAGTACTGGGCGATGCTGAGCAAGGGTGCCAGCCAGCCGTGGCAGGCCACGCTGAAGGAACTGACCGGCTCGGACAAGCTCGATGCCGGCCCGATGATCGAGTACTTCAGCCCGGTCAATGCCTGGTTGAAGCAGCAGAACGAAGGCCAGATGTGCGGCTGGCAGGCCAACGCGGCACCGGCGGCGAAATGAAAAAAGGGCGGATCCGCGAGGATCCGCCCTTTTCCGTTTCGGTAGCGCCGGGCCATGCCCGGCGAGCGCAGCGGCGTAATGAAAAGCCGCCGGGCATGGCCCGGCGCTACCGCGATGACGATCAGTTGCTCTTCTTCGCCGCCAGCTGCGCGGCCAGCGCGGCCTTGAATTCCTCGAAGGTCTGCCCCTTCTCGTTGGCTTCGGCCTGCGCCGCATCGCGCAGCGCATCCGAATAGATCAGGCGCACCGGCGTGCCCTGCCGTTCGTGCAGTTCACCGGCCTGCATGATCAGCGCCAGTACCTGGGCCGCACTCTCGCTTTGGCCGGCGATGCGGCCATCCATGCCCAGCACCCATTCGCCATCGCGACGGACGATGCCGGCCAGCAGCGTGCGCTGCGTGTCGCGCAGCTCGGCGTGCGGCTCGACGGGCGAGGCGGTGGCGGCGGCCTTGTTGGCAGCCTGCTGTTCCTGGCGACGGCGCTGGTCGCGGCGGGATTTGGAAGAGGTCGACATCAGTGGGGCTTGCATTGCGGGGGCGCAAGGATAACCCACACCCCCTGCATGCCGGTTCACGCCCGTGCGGTAGCGGCTCAGTCCAGTACCCGCCCCTGCCGCCAGTACCCCATGAAGGTGATCGCGCGGCGATCCAGGCCGCAGTCCTTCAGCAGATACCGGCGGATCGCCATCACCGCGCCGGCCTCGCCCGCTACCCAGGCATACAGCGCGCCGTCCGCGCTGGCGTCAGCCTGCTCCCACAGGATCTGCGCATCAACGTCGATGTCGTCCAGCTCGGCAGCCCCGGCGACGGTCGCGGCCGCCGCCAGCCGCGCCTGTACTGCCTGCAGCAACCGCTGCCCATGGGCCTGCTGCCCGCGTGGCAACCACACCAGTTCGGCCGTGGCCGGTGCCTTCAGCGGCACCGCATCACCGGCCTGGGCGATCTCCAGCAGGGCCAGCGTGCGCGGCGGATCGGCCAGCCCGGCCAGTTCCTCGAGGATGCCGGCCACCGCCGGCAATGCGGTCTCATCGGCCACCAGCAGCACCTGGCCTACCCCGGCTGGCGGCTTCCATTCCCAGCCCTCGCTGCTGTCCGCACAGTCGGCATCGGGGGCCAGCAGCACCACGCGGTCGCCCGGCCGTGCATGCGTGGCCCAGCGCGAGGCCGGTCCGGTCTGGCCATGCAGCACGAAGTCGACGTCGACCTCGCACTCGCCGGCACGCAGCTGGCGGAGGGTAAAGGTGCGCATCGGCGGCCGCGCGTCATCAGGCAGTGCCCGGTAACGGGCATACCAGTCTTCGCCGCTGGGCACGTCCGGCGCGTCCTGGCCGGGCAAGGGGAAAAACACCTTGATACGCTGGTCCGGGCCTTCGGTCTTCATGTGCGCCACGTCGGCGCCGGTGAACACCATGCGGTCCAAAGAAGGAGAAAGAACGCGGCGCTCCTTCAGCGCCACCTCGAACAGGCGGTAGGTCTGCTGCGCAGCCATGCGGGTACCTCATGCGACGACATCGGAATGGCTGGCTGTCGTGCACCCACGAACCGGCTCGCTGGAAACCCCAGCCTAATCCCTGCCCGCAGCGCCGCAACGGATCCGCGCGTGATGACGCGCCCTACCCCTGCACGACGCTCAATGCGCCGTGCTGGCTGCCTCTGATGCGCGCTCGCGCTGGTGCTCCCAGTACCAGAACACGAAGCCGGCCGCGAAGAAGCCCGCCTGTCCCAGTGCCAGGTGCAGCGGGTTGTTGTGCAGCAGCGGCGATACCACGCCGGCCACCACGGTGCTGATCATCAGCTGCACGAACGCCTGCAGCGACGACGCCAGGCCGCGCTGCAGCGGATACATGTCCAGCACCGCCAGCGCCAGGATCGGGAAGATCAGCGCCATGCCCATGCCGCCAAGGAAGATCGGCATCACCGCCCACGGCAGCGCGAACTGCGGCGCCAGGGTGACGTAGCCGATGTTCAACACGGCAGAGACCGCACACAGGGTGAAACCGAGCGCGACCTGCCGGGTCGGTGTGCTGTGCCCGGCCATGCGCCCGGACAGGAACGAACCGGTGGTCATGCCGCCGATGGTGGGAATGAACAACCACGCAAAGCCACCTTCACCCAGATGCAGGTGCTGCATCACGATGGCCGGCGCCGAGGAGATGTACAGGAAGATGCCGCCGAACCCGATGCTGCCGGCCAGGGCCAGGCGCAGGAACCGCGGGTTGAAGCCGATGCGCACGTAATCGCGCAGCAACGTGCGTGGCGACAGGGCGATCCGCGCCTCCACCGGATGGGTTTCCGGCAGGAAGCGCGCGGTGGCCGCCAGCAGCACCAGCGCGAATACCACCAGGAACCAGAAGATCAGCGGCCAGCCGGCACCGCTGAGCAGGATCCAGCCACCGATGATCGGCGCGATGGCCGGGGCGATACCGAACAGCATCGACACCTGGCTCATCAGCCGCTGCGCGTCGTGGCCGTGGTACAGATCGCGGATCACCGCGCGGCCGACGATCATGCCCACGCCGGCGGACAGGCCCTGCAGTGCGCGGAACGCCAGCAGCGTGGTCAGGTCGGTAGACAACGCACAGCCCACCGAGGCGCCGACGAAGATCACCAGGCCGCCGAGGATCACCCGCTTGCGTCCCCACGCATCGGACAGCGGGCCATGGGCCAGGCTCATCAGGCCGTAGAACAGCAGGTAGACGCTGATGGTCTGCTGCACCGCCACCTCGTCCACCGCCAGGCGCTGGGCCAGCTGCGGAAACGCGGGAAAGATGGTGTCGATCGAGAACGGACCGAACATGGCCAGGCCAGCGAGCAACAGGGCCATGCGGCGGGTGGAAGGAGCAACGGCGGCGGTCATCGGGCAAGCGTCCGGCAGGGCCATGCATGACACGCACGGCGGGCGCCGATCCCCTGCAGCAGGGACGGCGCCAGATGAATACGAGAATCCCACCATCATAGGTGGGGAATGCGCGCGATGCCATGCACGGATGCACAGAACGCACGCCCGGGCCATCGGCCATTCAGCCCCGTGAGGCCAGCCCGGGCCACCGTCAGGCGCCGGCAACGAGCTATAATCGGCGGGCAACACGGTGGGAGAAGCAGGTCACCGCTGCCGAAGGCGCAACGCCCGTAATCGCTCAGGCCCGATACCACCCGTAACAGAACTCTGGAGAGACCGGTTCGATCCGGCGCCGAAGGGGCACGAAGCTGCGGTTTTCCGCGCTTTTAAACTCTCAGGCAAAAGGACAGAGGGGCGCCCGCAGACCGCCGACCGGCGGCTTGTGCCCGTGCGTGTGCCCTTTCCTGACGGATCCTTCGCCATGTCCCAGAACACCCCTTCCCTGCGTGAGCTCGAGCACCATTCGGCGTTCGTCGAGCGCCACATCGGCCCCAACGATGCCGAGATCGCGCAGATGCTCGGCGTCATCGGCCACGCCTCGCTGGATGCGATGACCGATGCCATCGTGCCGGCCAAGATCAAGTCGCCGGCACCGCTGGCGCTGCCGGAGTCGATCACCGAAGTGCAGGCGCTGGCGAAGATCCGCGCGATCGCCGACAAGAACACCGTGCTGCGCAGCTTCATCGGCCAGGGCTACTACGGTACCCACACGCCGAACGTGATCCTGCGCAACATCCTGGAAAACCCGGCCTGGTACACCGCCTACACCCCGTACCAGGCGGAAATCTCGCAGGGCCGCATGGAAGCGCTGATCAACTTCCAGACCCTGTGCGCCGACCTGACCGGCATGGAAATCGCCAACGCCTCGCTGCTGGACGAAGCCACGGCCGCCGCTGAAGCGATGACCCTGGCCAAGCGCTCGGCCAAGTCGAAGTCGGACACCTTCTTCGTGCACGACGCCGTGCACCCGCAGACGCTGGAACTGCTGCGCACCCGCGCCGAGCCCATGGGCATCGTGCTGCGCGTGGGCACCCCGGCCGAAGCGCTGGAAGCGGAAGCCTTCGGCCTGCTGCTGCAGTACCCGGACACCTTCGGCCAGGTGGGCGACTACAAGGCGCTGGTCGATGCCGTGCACGCGCGCGGCGGCCTGGTGGCCGTGGCCACCGACCTGCTGGCACTGACCCTGCTGGCCGCCCCGGGCGAATGGGGTGCGGACATCGTGGTCGGCAACAGCCAGCGTTTCGGCGTGCCGTTCGGCTTCGGTGGCCCGCATGCTGCGTTCATGGCCTGCCGTGACGCCTACAAGCGTTCGATGCCGGGCCGCCTGATCGGCGTCTCGATCGACGCACAGGGCAACCCGGCCTACCGCCTGACCCTGCAGACCCGCGAACAGCACATCCGCCGCGAGAAGGCCACCTCCAACATCTGCACCGCACAGGTGCTGCTGGCGGTGATGGCCTCGATGTATGCCGTCTACCACGGTCCGGAAGGCCTGACCCGCATCGCCCGCCGCACCCATCGCCTGGCCGCCATCCTGGCCAGCGCGCTGCGCACTGCCGGTGTGCAGGTCGGTGCCGACTTCTTCGACACGCTGCACGTCACCGGTGTCGACGCCGACGCGATCCATGCCAAGGCCCGTGCCGCCGGCTACAACCTGCGTGCGATCGACAGCAGTTCGGTCGGCATCAGCCTGGACGAGACCGCCACCCGCGCCGACATCGTCGCCGTAGGCGCGCTGTTCGGTGCCACCGTTGATGTGGACGCGCTCGATGCCAGCACCGCCGATGCGCTGCCGGCCGGCCTGCTGCGCCAGTCCGCGTTCCTGACCCACCCGGTGTTCAACACCCACCACAGCGAGCACGAACTGCTGCGCTACCTGCGTTCGCTGGCCGACAAGGACCTGGCGATGGACCGCACGATGATCCCGCTGGGCTCGTGCACCATGAAGCTCAACGCCACCGCCGAAATGATCCCGGTGACCTGGCCGGAGTTCTCGCAGATCCACCCGCTGGTGCCGGCCGAGCAGGCGCTGGGCTACAAGGAACTGATCGATTCGCTGGAAGCGATGCTGGTCGAGTGCACCGGCTACGACGCCGTCAGCCTGCAGCCGAACTCCGGTGCGCAGGGCGAGTACGCCGGCCTGCTGGCGATCCGCGCCTACCACCGCTCGCGTGGCGAAGATCACCGTGACATCTGCCTGATCCCGGATTCGGCGCATGGCACCAACCCGGCCTCGGCGCAGATGTGCGGCATGAAGGTCGTGGTCACCAAGACCGATGCCAACGGCAACGTCGACGTCGAAGACATCCGTCTCAACGCCGAGAAGTACAGCGACCGCCTGGCCGCGATCATGATGACCTACCCGTCCACGCACGGCGTGTTCGAGGAAGAGGTGGTGGAGATCTGCGAGATCATCCACAAGCATGGCGGCCAGGTGTACACCGACGGTGCCAACATGAACGCCCTGGTCGGCGTGGCCAAGCCGGGCAAGTGGGGTTCGGACGTTTCGCACCTGAACCTGCACAAGACCTTCTGCATCCCGCACGGCGGCGGCGGCCCGGGCGTTGGCCCGTGTGCGGTCAAGTCGCACCTTGCCCCGTTCCTGCCGGGCAAGCTGGGTGACAACGGTCCGGTCGGCATGGTCAGCGCCGCCAGCTTCGGCAGCGCCTCGATCCTGCCGATCAGCTGGATGTACATCGCGATGATGGGCACCGAGGGCCTGCGCAAGGCCACCCAGGTCGCCCAGCTCAACGCCAACTACATCGCCAAGCGCCTGGCCCCGCACTTCAAGACCCTGTACACCGGTCGCAACGGCCTGGTCGCGCACGAGTGCATCCTGGACGTTCGTCCGCTGGAGAAGACCAGCGGCATCGGTGCCGAAGACGTGGCCAAGCGCCTGATCGACTTCGGCTTCCATGCCCCGACCCTGAGCTTCCCGGTGGCCGGCACGCTGATGGTCGAACCGACCGAAAGCGAATCGCTGCACGAGCTGGACCGCTTCATCGACGCGATGATCCAGATCCGCGAAGAGATCACCGCGATCGAAGACGGCCGCCTGGACCGCGAGGACAACCCGCTGAAGAACGCCCCGCACACGGCCACGGCCGTGACCGCCAGCGAGTGGACCCACGCCTACCCGCGCGAGCTGGCCGCCTTCCCGCTGCCGAGCCTGAAGCTGCAGAAGTACTGGCCGCCGGTCGCCCGCGTCGACAACGTGTACGGCGACAAGAACGTGATGTGTGCCTGCATCCCGGTCGATGCCTACAAGGATGATGAAGTCGAGGCGTAAGCCATCGCGGCATCGGAAATGAGAACGGCCCGCGCAAGCGGGCCGTTCTTGTTTTCCGGTAGCGCCGGGCCATGCCCGGCGAGCGCAGCGGCAGAACGCGTCACGGGTCGGGCATCTGCCCCAGGCTCAACTGCCACGACACGCCGAAGCGGTCCTGCACCCAGCCGTAGCGGCTGCTGAAATCCTGCTCGCCCACCGGCATCAGCCAGTGCCCGCCGTCACCCAGCACGCGCGCGGCACGCTCGAATGATTCGGCGCCGGAACACTCGACGAACAGCGACATCGAGGGCGTGAAGGTGAAGTCGTGCACATCCAGGCTGTCAAAGCACAGGTAGTGGGTGCCGCCGAGCAGGAAAATGGCCTGGCGGACCTGCCCGGGCACGCCCGCGCCCGCCCCGTCCGGGTGGCGCTGCAGGGCCAGCAGGCGGAATTCGGCGAAGGCTTCGGCGTACAGGGCCAGCGCCGCTTCGGCCTGGCCGGTGAACATCAGGAAGGGACGGCTGCGCAGCATGCGGTGCTCCCGTTCGTCGGGCCGGTGATGGCCCACGCGATCAGGATGGCACGCGGAATGTGGGCGCGGCGTATCGGTAGCGCCGGGCCATGCCCGGCGGCCCCATCACGCCTCGCGCATGCGCCGGGCGATGGCGCTGCTGGCCGCGATGGTCGCCGTCAGCGCCACCATCGACAGGAACTGCAGGCGCGTATGCGCTTCACTCAGCAGCAGGCCGAAGATCAGCGCCAGGATCGCCAGCGCACAGACGGTCAGCCACGGGAAGCCTGCCATGCGGAACGGCAGGCGCGTGCCCAGACGGTCGGCGCGACGGCGCAGCACCAGCTGCGAGACCAGCGACAACGTCCACACCAGCAGGCAGGTGGAACCGACGATGTTCAGCAGCACCGGCAACACCTTGTCCGGGAACAGCAGTTCCATGATGGTGGCAGCAAAGCCGAACAGGACGCTGGCCAGCACCGCGATCACCGGCACCTGGCGCGGATCGGTCCAGCCCAGCACGGCCGGTGCTTCGCGGCGTTGCGCCAGCGAATACATCATGCGCGAGGCGCCGTAGAGGTTGGCATTGAGCGCTGACAGCAGGGCGATCACCGCGATCAGGGTGATGGCGGTGGCCGCGCCCGGGATATTGGCGACATCGAGAACCGCGGCGAACGGCGACTTCAGCGCTTCGCTGGTCCACGGCACCACGGCGATGATCACGCTCAGCGAACCGATGTAGAACACCAGGATGCGCCAGGCCACGGTGCGGATGGCACGGGCGATGCTGCGCTCGGGGTCTTCGGTCTCCGCCGCAGCGACGGCCACGATTTCGGTGCCACCGAAGGCGAACACCACCACCAACAGCGCCGCGCCGATGCCGGCCAGGCCCTTCGGTGCGAAGCCACCATGCTCGGTGAAGTTGCTCAGGCCCGGCGAGGCCACCTGCGGCAGCCAGCCCATCAGCAGCGCCACGCCCACGGCGATGAAGGCCAGGATCGCCGCCACCTTGAGGATGGCGAACCAGAATTCGAACTCGCCGAAGTTCTTCACCCCGAGCAGGTTGATCGCGGTGAAGAACAGCATGAAGGCCAATGCCGCCATCGGTACCGGCACCACCGGCCAGACCGTGGCCAGCAATCCGGCCGCACCCACTGCCTCGGCGGCGATCACGATGACCAGCTGCACCCACCACAGCCAGCCCACGGTGGCACCGGCGGTGGCGCCCATGGCATCGGCCGCATACACCGAGAACGCACCGCTGGTCGGCTTGGCCGCGGCCATTTCGCCCAGCGCGTTCATCACGATGATCACCAGCGCACCGGCCACCAGGTAGGACACCAGCACCGCCGGGCCGGCCGCCTGCACGCCCACGCCGGAGCCGAGGAACAGGCCGGCGCCGATGGCGCTGCCCAGCCCCATCATGATCAGCTGGCGTGGCTTGAGCGAATGGCCGAGGCGGGAGGGCGAAGCGGTCGTATCGGGGGTGGCGGGCATCGGCAGGGCTGGCGGCGGCTACAAGGGCGACACCTTACCGTGTCCAGCCGCCGCGGGGATAGGCACAGCGCAGCAGGAAACTCAGGCCGGTACCGGCTCGCCGACATTGCCGCCGATACGGGCGCGGTAGGCGCGCGGGGAGAAACCGGTTTCAGCCTTGAACTTGCGGGTGAACGCGCTCTGGTCGCTGAAACCGCAGGCCTGGCCGATGCAGGCAATGCTCTCGTTGCCATGCAGCAGGTGCATGGCCATCTGGATCCGCAGCCGGGTCAGCACCTGCTGCGGCGTCATCTGGAACACCTTGCGGAAGCTGCGCTCCAGCTTGGACAACGAGAACCCGGTGATGTCCAGCAGCGTCTGCATCCGCACGTTCTCGGCGTAGTGCGTATTGAGGTGGGCCAAGGCCAGACGGAGCTGCTCGTACTGGGTCCCCAGGCTGTCCTTCTGGCCGAGGTCGCGGGAAATGCCGATCAGCCCCTCGACCTGCCCGTCCACCAGCAGCGGGCGTTTGCAGGTCAGGCACCAGCCCGGTTCGCGGTTGGCGAACAGGTGCAGCTCCATCAGGTTCTCGATCACCTCGCCGGACAGCACGCGTGCGTCCTGGTCGACATAGTCCGCACTCAGGCCGGTGGGGTAGATCTCGGCCGCGGTGCGTCCGATCACGTCCTTGCGCGCACGCAGGCCCAGCCGTCGCAGCATGGTCTGGTTGACGTAGGTGTAGCGGCCCTGGCGATCCTTCATGAAGAACAGCACGTCCGGAATGGCGTCGAACAGGGCTTCGATGTCGGCGGGTTCGACTCGCATGCGGCAAGCATACCCGAGCCGCCGATTTGTCTGCGCGTTCACTCCCACGGGACCGTGCATTAACGCCGGCGGCGCCACTGTCTGGAGTCTGCCCCCCTACCCGCTCCAGGAGATCCTCCATGGCCGCCAGCAAGCCGACCGGCAAGCGCGCTCCCGCCACCACCTCCGCCGACCCTGACAGCCGCGGCCAGGGCGATGAACTGCATCCGCTCGCAGGAGGCGCCCATCCGGTACTGACCAGCAACCAGGGCATTCCGGTTGCAGACAACCAGAACTCCCTGCGCCAGGGACCGCGTGGACCCACCCTGCTGGAAGACTTCCTGCTGCGCGAGAAGATCACCCACTTCGACCACGAGCGTATTCCCGAGCGCATCGTCCATGCACGCGGTTCGGCCGCCCACGGCTTCTTCGAACTGACCCGCTCGCTGGGCAAGGTGACCCGGGCGAAGATCCTCACCGAGGTCGGGGTGAAGACGCCGGTGTTCACCCGCTTCTCCACGGTTGCCGGCGGCGCCGGCTCGGTCGACACCCCGCGCGACGTGCGCGGCTTCGCGGTGAAGTTCTACACCAGGGAAGGCAACTGGGACCTGGTCGGCAACAACATTCCGGTGTTCTTCATCCAGGACGCGATCAAGTTCCCCGACCTGATCCATGCGGTGAAGATGGAACCGGACCGCGCCTTCCCGCAGGCAGCCAGCGCACACGACACGTTCTGGGATTTCGTCTCGCTGATGCCCGAATCGATGCACATGATCATGTGGGCGATGAGCGACCGCACGATTCCGCGCTCGCTGCGCACCATCGAAGGCTTCGGCATCCACAGCTTCCGCCTGCTGGATGAGGAAGGGAACTCCACCTTCGTCAAGTTCCACTGGCGGCCGAAGCTCGGGCTGCAGTCCACCGTCTGGGACGAGGCGCTGAAGCTGCAGGCCGCCGACAACGATTTCCACCGCCGCGACCTGTTCGAGGCGATCCAGCGCGGCGACTTCCCCGAGTGGGAGCTGGCCGTGCAGCTGTTCACCGAAGAACAGGCCGATGGCTTCCCGTTCGACCACCTGGACCCGACCAAGATCATCCCCGAGTCGCTGGTGCCGCTGCAGGTGATCGGACGCATGGTGCTGGACCGCTGGCCGGACAATTTCTTCGCCGAGACCGAGCAGGTCGCCTTCTGCCCGGCCAACGTGCCGCCGGGCATCGATTTCAGCAATGACCCGCTGCTGCAGGGGCGGCTGTTCTCCTATCTGGATACCCAGCTGATCCGCCTGGGCGGACCGAACTTCAACCAGATTCCGATCAACGCACCGAAGTGCCCGTTCGCCAACCATCAGCGCGATGGCCACATGCAGATGCAGGTGCCGAAGGGGCGCGTGGCCTACGACCCCAGTTCGCTGCAGGAAGACAGCCCGCGCGAGACGCCCGCCGGTTTCCGCAGCCACGCCAGCGCCGATGATGGGCGCAAGGGCCGCACCCGCGCGGAGAGCTTTGCCGACCACTACAGCCAGGCGCGGATGTTCTTCCGCAGCCTGGAAAAACCGGAACAGGCGCACCTGGCCTCGGCGCTGGTGTTCGAGCTGTCGAAGGTGGAAACGGAGAAGGTGCGCGTGCGCACCGTCAGCCATCTGCGCAACATCGACGAAGGCCTGGCCAAGCGCGTGGCCGACGGGCTGGCACTGGGCACGCTGCCCGCCCCGGCACCGACGGCAACCCCTGCACAGGACCTGCCCGCCGCACCCGAGGTCCGCGTGATCGGCCGCAACAAGCCCCTGCTGCAGGGGCGCTGCATCGGCATCCTGTTCGACGAGGGCTCCGATGCACGGGTGATCGCCAATCTGCGCAAGTCCGCCGAAAAGGCCGGCGCCAGCGTCAAGCTGGTCGCGCCGAAAATTGGCGGTGCCACGCTCAGCGACGGCAAAACGCAGGCCGCCGATGGACAGCTGGCCGGTACCCCGTCGGTGGTGTTCGACGCAGTGGCGGTCGTGCTGAGTGCCGACGCCGGCAAGGCCTTGGCCAAGGAAGCGGCAGCCGTGGGCTTTGTCAGCGATGCCTGGGCGCACCTGAAAGCCATCGCCAGTGACGAAGGCGCACAGGCCCTGTTGAAGGCAGCGCGCGTCGGCAACGATGCCGGCACCGTGGAGGCCGAAGACAGCAAGGCCTTCCTCGCCGCTGCCGCCACCCGCCAGTGGGCACGCGAGCCGAAGCTGCGCCTGCTGGCCTGACCATCCGACAGGAGAATCCCCATGCCCCGTGGTGACAAATCCGCCTATACCGACAAGCAGAAGCGCCAGGCCGAGCATATCGAAGAGAGTGAGCGCGAACGCGGTGCCAGTGAAGGCACCGCCGAGCGCATCGCCTGGGCCACCGTGAACAAGCAGGATGGTGGTGGAAAGCGCAGCGGCAGCGCGCGCCAGGCAACGAAGAAGGTGGCCAGAAAGACAACGGCGAAGAAGGCTTCCGCAAGCAAGGCGACTGCAAAGAAGGTGGCGAAGAAGACCGCTGCGAAGAAGACGCCTGCGAAGAAGGCCGTCACCAGGAAGACTGCTGCAAAGAAGGCGGTGAAGAAGGCCCCTGCGAAGGTCCCTGCAAAGAAGGCAGCCGCCGGGAAGGCAACGCAGAAGAGCGCCTCACGCAGCACCGCAGCGAAGAAGGCCGCGAAGACCCGTGCAGCAAAAAAGGCGGTACGCAAGACCGCGGCGAAGAAGGCCGCACGCACCCGCGCCGGCAGTTAGCCGGTAGCGGGCAGCGCCCTCACCCAACCGGCCACCACCGCGGCGGCCGGTTCGGCACAGGCCTGCAGCAGCAGATGCGGCCCGTCCAGGGCCACGTGCCGCGCGTCCGGCAGCAGGGTCTGCAGCTCGGCTACGCTCGGTGGCCACAGCAGCCGGTCATGACCCGCCTGCAGGCACAGCGCCGGCACCCCGATCTGCGGCAGCAATGCGCGTACGTCCACCCGCAGGGTCGCTGCGGCGCGCTGCCGCAACGTGGTCGCTGGAACCTGAGCCAACGCAGCGCGCAGCATCGACATGTGCTCGCCGGTGCGCCACCGCCCCAGCAGCAGGCGCGCCAGCATCGCCACGGGAGGCACCGGCCAGGCCGGTGACAGCAGTGCCGCGCCGGCTGCCGGCAATGGCACGGGCCGGCGCGCAAAGGTCGCGGCCAGCACCAGTCCGCGCAGCGCTGCGGGCTGGCGCGCGGCCAGCTCGACTGCCAACGGCCCCGAGAAGGACTCGGCAAGCAGGATGAAGGGGTGGCGGGGCAGCTGCGGCCACAGCCATCTGGCAAGCGTGGCGTAATCCTGCCCGCCCTGCGCAGGCAGCGCGATCGCCTGCGTCGTCAGCCCATGAGCCTGCAGTGCGGACAGCAACGGGGTCGACATGCTGCCGGTGCCATCCAAGCCCGGCAGCATCAGTACGTGCAGCGGCGCGGCCGACGCGGCATCACAGCCCTGTTTTTTCCTCACGTCCCGTTCCCATGCCAGCTCCTTTGCTGGCAAGCATCGCCCGGATCGGCAGGCGAAGGAACCTCTTCCTGGCTCTCCCTCTGCTGTGCCGGCCAAGGTTGCGCGATACTGCCGGCTCCGCCGCAGGATGCGGCTACCAAGGAGAGCGTTGATGCGAGGGACCTACGCACTGGCCATGATGGCCCTGATGCTGCCACTGACCACCTTTGCCAGCGATGGCTGGATAAATGGCGACGGCAAGGCGGTGCCGCAGACCGATGCCATGAAATCCAGCGATGGCTTTGCGGCATCCCTGCTGGTCACCTCCGACGCCGACTGGCGGGGCAAGTGGGAAACTCCACCGGAGAGCACTCCCAGCTTTACCGAGGCCAGCGAAGTCCACCTGGGCGGAGAATTGTTCCTGCTGACATTCCTGTCCAACCCGCAACTGGATGAGAACCGCGTACCCAAGGTGCACTGCGATCTGCGCATGCTTCGCCCGGACGGCAGTACCAGTGTCGACGAACGCGATGTTCCCTGCTTCACTGCCGCCCTGCCCGGCCCGCCAACCCTGCTGTACATGACCAGTGTGCAGCTGAAGTTCGTCGCCGAGGCAGGTGACCCGAAGGGCACGTGGACCGCGCAGGTGGTGGTCAGGGATCTGTTGCGGAATGTAAGCCTGCCCCTGCAGGCCCGCTTCGACGTCCGTTGACAGGAGGCCTGCAGATGAAGATGCGACGACTTCTGAGCTGGACAGGCCTTGCGCTGTGCGTGGTCTACCTGCTGTTGACCGCGTGGCTGGTCCACGGCGCGCAGACAGACGCCGACCCGAAGGGTACCTACATCCTGATGGCACTCCCCATCACCCTGCAGTCTGCCGCGCTTGATGCCATCGGCGCAGGCAGCCTGTTGTACGGCAAGCCCTGGTCGACCGCGTATGCGGTGCTGGTTCCGCCAACCCTGCTGTTGCTGTACGCGGCCGGTTGGTTGATCGAACGCTCGGCACGCGGGCGCTAGCGGAACTCAACCGTTGCGTGCATCGACGCCCTGCATGCGGGTCATCGCATGCAGGGCGCCACCCAACATCGCGCTGTCGCTGGCTTACGCCGCGCGTGCAGGCAGGCTGGGCATGCGTGCCCCCTGCTCCAGCTGGAACACCGACACCGACGTGGTCAGCGCATGCGCCTGCTCTTCCAGCGCGCGGCTGGCAGCGGTCGCCTCTTCCACCAGCGCAGCGTTCTGCTGGGTCACCTGGTCCATCTGCACCACCACCTGGTTGACCTGCTCGATGCCGGCCGCCTGTTCCTTGCTGGCGGCGGCGATGTCGCTCATCAGCTGGGTGGTACGCGAGCTCGCCTGGGCCACGCGGGCAATGGCGGCTTCCGATTCCACGGTCACGGCCAGACCACTCTGCACCTTGGCAGCGGCGTCCTCGATCAACTCCTTGATCTCCTTGGCAGCGACACCGGCACGCTGTGCCAGCGTACGCACTTCGCTGGCCACCACCGCAAAGCCGCGTCCCTGTTCGCCGGCACGCGCCGCTTCCACTGCAGCGTTCAGCGCCAGGATGTTGGTCTGGAAGGCGATGCCATCGATCACCGTGGAGATTTCCGAAATGCGCGCCGAAGACTGGTCGATCTCGCCCATCACCGTGGCCATCTGCGCCATGGCCTGCTCGGTCTCGCGCACGGCAACGCCGGCCGCATGCGCTTCGCTGTCAGCCTGGCGTGCCAGTTCGGCGTTCTGGCGCACGGTCGAGGTCAGCTCTTCCATCGAGGCGGCAGCCTCTTCCAGATTCGCGGCCTGTTGCTCGGTACGGCGCGACAGATCGTTGTTGCCGGCCGCCAGTTCCTGTGCCGCGTTGTTGATGCTGTCGGCGGCCACCTGGATGCCACGCACGATTCCGGTCAGCTGCGTGGTGGTGGCATTGGCATCGTCACGCATGCGCGCGAACACGCCCTCGTACTCGCCCTCCATGCGCGCGGTGAGGTTGCCATGCGAGATGGCGCGCAGCACGTCGGAGACATCGGCGATGCTGGCCTGCGAACTGGCCATCATGCCGTTGAGGTGGTTCACCATCGCCTGGAACTGGTACTGGAATGCCGCGGCGTCGCCACGCACGCTGAAATCGCCAGCGCGCGCGGCACGGGCCAGTTCATCGATCTGCGCGTTGATCGCCATCAGGCTCTGCTTCACCGCCGCCAGGGTACGGGTCAGCGTGCCCTTCTCACCCGGGTACTCGGGCAGATCGCGGCTGAGGTCGCCGATGGCATAGCGCTGCATCACCTCGGCCATCAGCAGCTGCACCTGCACGTGTGATTCGACCAGGTGGTTGGTGGCCTGCACCATGCGGCCGAAGTCGCCGGGGAACGCACTGGCGTCCATCCGGTAACGGATCGCGCCGGCTTCATGCTGCTCGGCCATCTGCAGCTGCGCGCCGATGGCGGCCTGAACGCTCTGGCGCACGCTGGCCATGGCCTCGCCGAGCTGGGTCAGCTCGTCACGGCCACCCAGGCGGAATTCCTGGTCCAGTTCACCCTTGGACAGGCGCTCGGCCAGCTGCACTGCACGCGCCAGCGGGCCGGTCATGCTGCGACCGATCAGTACCGATGCGGCGATGCCTGCCAGCAGCGCCACGCCACCCAGCACCAGCAGCTGCAGCAGGCTGCGCTCGCCCAGGCGGATCGCCTCGGCAGCGGCCTCGCGGCTTTCCTTTTCTTCATAGGCCACGCCATCGGCCAGCGCCTTGTTCCAGCCATTGGCCGCTTCCTGCACCGGGCCCAGGGTCAGCGCCACGGCGCCGGGGAAATCGCCCTGTTCCATCAGTTCGCTGGTCTGCTTGTTGAGCGGACGGGCGAGCGCGCGCTTGGCGGCGATGGTCTCGCCGATCACCTTGCCTTCGGCATCGCCGGGCAGGGCCTGGTAGGCCGTCCAACTGGCCTCGTAGCGCTTGACCAGAGCGGCGATGCGCTGCTCGTCGTTGGCACGGTCTTCGCCCTGGCGGATCAGCATCTCGCGTCGCACGACCATCATCTGGTTGTTGGCATCAAGCATCTCCGACAGCAGCCGCACCTTGGCTACGCCGACCTCGACCACCTGCTCCATCGCGCGCTTCTGCACCATGGTGGCGGTGGCACCGGTAGCGACCACGGCGGCAACCAGCAGCAACAACAGGCCAAAGCCAAGCCCAAGACGCCAGGCGACCCTGACGTTCCTCAAGTAGTTCATGGGGTGAATCCAAAACGGGGGGGATGCGCCCATATCGGCCCGCCAGCCGGGAATCTTGATCGCCTCCCGCTCTACTGCGTCGGAAGCCGTTCACCTTGGTGAGACCCGGCCTCCCGCTTCTGCCGCGGGAGGATGGCCCGGCGGCGCGGCCCCACTGCTCATGCTGGCATCAGTTTTCTTTCACGGCGGCTGCGCAGCGTCTACGGGCAGGGTGGAGGCGTGATCTGCCTGGAGATGCCCATGCCCGTATGCCGCCCCGCCCTGCTCGCCCTGTCGCTGCTGATGTCGCCCGCCTTTGCGCAGACGCCCCCGCCCGCCGGCCTGCCAGCACCCATCGCCGAAAAGGCCGGCCCTGACACGGCGGCGCACTCGCCCCTGCACGCTCAGGTACTTCTGGACCGCGCCAATTTCTCTCCGGGCGAAATCGATGGCGAAGTGGGCAGCAATCAACGCCGCGCGGTGTCCGGCTTCCAGGCAGCGCACGGACTGACGGTCAGCGGCGAACTGGACGACGCCACCTGGAGGGCCCTGCAGGCCGACTCGGTCGGCCCCCTTGCCAGCTACACGCTGACCGCAGAGGACGTGGCCGGTCCGTTCGTTGCGGTTCCCAAAAAGCCCGCCGACCAGGCCAAGCTGAAGGCACTGGGCTTCAGCAGCGTGGAGGAATCGCTGGGCGAGCGCTTCCATGCCGCACCGGAGCTGCTGAAGGCGCTCAATCCCGGTGTGGATCTGAGCAAGGCCGGCAGCCGGATCCAGGTGCCCAACATTGCGCCCGCTGCATTGCCCAAGGCCGCCAAACTGGTGGTCGACAAATCCGACTCCACCCTGCAACTGCTGGACGCGCAGGGCAAGGTGATCGCGCAGGTACCGGTATCGTCGGGCAGCGAGCACGACCCGCTGCCGATCGGTGAGTGGAAGATCCTCGGCGTCTACCCGGACCCGCCATTCCACTACAACCCGAAGCTGTTCTGGGATGCCAGGAAGGGCGATCGCAAGGCCACGATTCCGCCCGGCCCGAACAATCCGGTCGGCCGGGTCTGGATCGACCTGTCCAAACCCCATTACGGCCTGCACGGTACGCCGGTGCCCGGCCATGTCGGCAAGACCGAATCGCACGGCTGCGTGCGCATGACCAACTGGGATGTGCTGCGCGTGGCTGCAGCCGTGGATACGTCGGTACCGGTCGTCATGCAGGAGTGAGCCGATGCGACTAGCGCAACTGATCGTACTGGGGCTGGTGATGGGCGTGGCAGCCGGATGGTGGTTGCAGCGTGATGGCGAGCCGTCCGATGACACGGGTGCCCGCCCCCTTGAAGTGGCGCAGACCTCCGCTGCAGCCGACAGCGCCCGTGCCGTACCCGTGGAGCAGGCGACAACGGCAATCGCTGCGCCCGCCCCAGCAGCAACGGGCGACACACCCTCCGGCCTGCTGCTGCCGGTACAGGGCATCACGCCCTCGCAACTGCAGGACACCTTCACCGACGCACGCAGCGAAGGCCGCGTGCACGATGCGATCGACATCATGGCTGCTGCCGGCACACCGGTACTGGCGGTGGCCGATGGCCATGTCGAGAAGCTGTTCGACAGCGAGCGTGGCGGCCTGACCATCTATCAGTTCGAACCCAGCGGCCGCTGGTGCTACTACTACGCGCACCTGCAGCGCTACGCCGACGGCCTGGCCGAAAAGCAGACCATCAAGCGCGGCGACGTGATCGGCTACGTCGGCAGCACCGGCAACGCCAACCCCGAAGCCCCGCACCTGCATTTCGAAGTGCACGTGCTGGGCCCGGAGAAGCAATGGTGGAAGGGCGAGTCGATCAATCCCTATCCATTGCTGAAAAAAGGGGACGGAGGGGATTAAGTCGCAACCCGCACGGTCTGGTCGTGGCGGCTAGGCAGCGCGTGGACGCTGCCTGCGCAGCGCGATGGTGAAGATCACCAGTGCGATGCCTGGAACCAGCAGCAACAGCGCTGCCAGTTTCCAGAAGAAGAACGGCCACAACCAGAGGTAGTCCAGGTCGGTCAGTTTCAGAAGATCCAACGGCGGCTGCACTTCGATCGTTGCTGGCCTGCCGGCCAGCGCCGGCTCCACTTCCAGCACGGTCACCCGCAGCCAGGAGCGGCCACGGGGCAATGCATCACCGCGGCCATAGCCGAAGTACGCGGCGGTAAAAACAGCCGTTTCAACGGTTTCCAGCCTGCGCACAACATCCGTCCCGGCTGGGCCAGAACGCACGCCCGCACGGAAGTCCGCATGCTCGTTGGGGGTGTCGACACGCATCAGCACGTCGGAGTCGAGGGCCGGGTCGGCGGCGTTGGGCGGGTAACGCAGCCGCAACCGCAGGCGATCATCAATGAAGCGGTAGACCGTGATCTCCGCGCTCGCACCGGGGCTCAGCACCAGCGGCAGGGTCTGCGTGCGTGACGCCAGGTGGTTGGCCACGGCACCCACCGCCAACACCACACAGGCGACTGCCCACAGGCCCCAGAACACCCACAGGGTGATCCGCAGCACCCGCGTCCCTTTCGCGCTGACATCGCCGGTCATCGATCCGCTTCCCTGCTTGCATTGCGTACACACTAACGAAAAAGCCCCGCTTTCGCGGGGCTTCTTCTTTCAGCGACGCCGGGCATGGCCCGGCGCTACCGGTGCGGCAGCGTTGCCAGGCAGCGTCTGGCATCGCCGCATCGCTCAGGCGAACGGATCCTGCAGGACCATGGTGTGGTCGCGGTCCGGGCCGGTGGAGACGATGCTGATCGGGCAGCCGGCCAGCTCTTCCAGCGAACGCAGGTAGGCGCGTGCGGCCGGCGGCAGGTCGTCCCAGTTGGTGATGCCGTGGGTGTTTTCGGTCCAGCCCGGGAACTCCAGGTACACCGGGGTGCACTCTTCCCAGCCCTGCGCGTCCAGCGGCGCGTACTCGGTACGCTTGCCGTTGTATTCATAGGCGATGCAGACCTTCAGCTTTTCCATGCCGTCCAGCACGTCCAGCTTGGTGATGCACAGGCCGCTGATGCCGTTGATGGCCACGGCGCGCTTCAGCGCGACGATGTCCATCCAGCCACAGCGACGCGGGCGGCCGGTCGAGGCACCGTATTCGGCGCCGCGGTCGCGGATGCCCTGACCGATTTCATCGTCCAGCTCGGTCGGGAACGGGCCGCCGCCAACGCGGGTCGCGTAGGCCTTGGCAATGCCCAGCACGTAGTCGATCGCATCGGCGCCGACGCCGGCACCGGCCAGCGCACCACCGACGGTGGTGTTGGAGCTGGTGACGTACGGGTAGGTACCGTGGTCGATGTCCAGCAGCGCGCCCTGCGCACCTTCGAACAGCACGCGCTTACCCTGCTTGCGCAGGTCATGCAGGATGCCGGCAACGTCCGACTTCATCGGCTGCACGTACTCGCCGAAGGCCAGCGCCTCGTCGAAGGTCTTCTGGAAATCGACCGCGTCGGTGTTCAGGTACTTGGTCAGCACGAAGTTGTGGTAATCCAGCGCGGTGCGCAGGAGTTCTTCCAGCTGCTTCGGATAATGCAGGTCGGCGATGCGGATGCCGCGACGCGCCACCTTGTCTTCGTAGGCCGGGCCGATGCCACGACCGGTGGTGCCGATCGCCTTGCCGCCGGCAGCGCGTTCGCGCGCCTGGTCCAGGGCGATGTGGTACGGCATGATCAGCGGCGCGGCCGGGGAGATCTTCAGGCGCGAACGCACTTCCACTCCGGAGGTTTCCAGCTCGGCGATTTCCTTCTGCAGCGCGGCCGGCGAGATCACCACGCCGTTGCCGATCAGGCACAGCGCATCGTCACGCAGGATGCCCGACGGGATCAGGTGCAGGACGGTCTTCTTGCCGTTGATGACCAGGGTGTGGCCGGCATTGTGGCCGCCCTGGAAGCGCACGACGGCGCCGATTTCCTCAGTGAGCAGATCGACGATCTTGCCCTTGCCTTCATCGCCCCACTGGGCACCAAGCACTACGACAGACTGACCCATGACGGGTTCCTCTATTTGTTGCGGCCATCGGGGCCGCGGACGGGTAAACCGCAGCGGGGCTGGCCAGCGCTTGGGTGGCGGCTCCAAACGGGGAGCGGCCGGCGATGGAAGGCCCAGACACGGAAAAAGCCGAACGGGGAGGCCCGTCCGGCTTTTGTGCATTATCCGGGTTTCCGGGGTCCGGTGCCACCTTTCCGACGGACGGCTTCACCAGCCGGTCAGCCACCCCGCCCCGGTAGTGCCGGCCGCTGGCCGGCAGTCCCAGGTTGCCGGCCAGCGTCCGGCACTACCCTTCTAATGCCGTACCCACCACAGCAGGCTCAACCCGGCCAGCAGGACCAGGCCACCGAAGCTGCGCAGGGCCGGGCTGGGCAGGTCCAGCAGGCGTTCGGCCATGCGCTTCCAGGCCACGGGGGCCACGAACAGCAACAGGCCTTCCAGCACCGCGACCAGACAGACGGCGGCGAACAGATCTTTCATGGGGGAACTCCGGAAAAGCACGAGGCCCGGCGTATGGCCGGGCCCCGTGAGGTACTGCCGTGCGGACTCAGCGATCGTTCTTGAGGTACTGCAGGAACGGGTCGTTCTTGTCCAGCACGATCACGCCGTTGCCGTCGGTCATCGAGCCACGGTAGGCCTCGAGGCTGCGGTAGAACGCGTAGAACGACGGGTCAGCCGAACCGGCCTTGCCGTAGATGCGTGCGGCCTCGGCATCGCCTTCACCACGCAGGCGCTGGGCATCGCGTTCGGCTTCTGCGATCAGCACGGTGCTGTCACGGTCGGCCTGGGCGCGGATGGTCAGCGACTGCTCCTCGCCCTCGGCGCGCAGCTTGGCGGCTTCCTGCTTGCGCTGGGCGCGCATGCGCTCGTACACGTCATTGATCACCTGGCTGTCGGTGGGCAGGTCCACCTGCTTGATGCGCAGGTCGATCATCTGCATGCCCAGCCCGGCAACGGCTTCGTTGATGCCCTTCAGCTGCTCGGCGATCAGCTCGCTGCGGTCGCCGGACACCAGCTGCTGCAGGGTGCGCGAGTTGATCTGGTTACGCAGCGAGTCGGTGATGATCGGTGCCAGGCGGGCGTTGGCGATACGCGGATCGCCACCGGTGGCACGGAAGTAATCGCCCACGTTGGAGATGTAACCGATGGCGAAGAAGTCGACGCTGACGTCCTTCTGCTCGGCCGTGAAGTAACGGGCCGGCGCGGTGTCCAGCACCTGGAAGCGGCGGTCGAACACCCGCACCGTTTCCACCACCGGCAGCTTGAAGTGCAGGCCCGGCTTGATGTCCGAACGCACCACCTTGCCCAGGTTCAGGACCATGGCGGTCTGGTCCTCACGGACCACGTACACCGAGCCGAGCAGGCCCAGCAGCACCGCTACGACAACGGCGATCCAGATTGAATTTCTCATCGGCTGCCCTCCTCACGGCCGCTCGAACGCCCGGTCGGGCGGCCCACCGGCCGGCCCGGATCACGGGAAGCTTCCACTGCGGTGGTACCCGGCAGCGACGGCATCACCACATCGGGGTTCGGAACCGGCGCCGGTGCCGAGGTGCTGGCACGGGTATCACCGGTCATCGGCACGTAGATCAGCTGGCGGCCATCGCCACCAATGACCTTGCGGTTCTCGCTCAGCACCTGCTGCACCGTTTCCAGCCACAGGCGCTTGCGGGTGACTTCCGGTGCGTCCTTGTACTGGGCCTGCAGCAGGCTGAAGCGCTGACCATCACCCTCGGCCTTGGACACCACGGCCTGCTTGTAGCCCTCGGCGGTGGTACGGGCACGCGAGGCCTGGCCGCGCGCTTCAGGCACGACCTTGGCCGCATAGGCCTGGGCTTCGTTGATCAGGCGCTCCTTGACCTGCTGGGCACCGTTGACCTCGTCGAAGGCCGGCTTGACCTCCTCCGGCGGACGGGCGTCCTGCAGGGTCAGGCCGGTCACGGTCAGACCGGTCTTGAAAGCACGCAGCAATGTCTGCAGGCGCTCTTCGGCGGCCACGGCCAGCGGGCCACGGTTGTTCAATACGGCGTTGAGGTCGGCGCGACCGACTTCCTCGCGCACCGCGCTCTGCGCCGACTGTTCCAGCACCTGGTTGGCATCAACGGTGCCGAACAGGTACTGCTGCGGGTCATCGATGCGGTACTGGACGTTCAACGAGACATTGACGATGTTCTCATCGCGGGTCAGCACCGGCACCTGGATCGAGAAGGTCTTGATCTCGGTGGCGTTGACCTTGGTGACCGATTCGATCGGCCAGGGCAACTTGAAGTTCGGGCCAGGGGTCAGGACGCGCGAGAACTGGCCGAAGCGCAGCACCACGCCACGCTGCTGTTCGCCGATCAGCTGGAAGCTGGAGAACAGCACCAGCAGGACCACTGCCGCCACCACCCAACGCAGGATGCCGCCGTCGAACAGATCCTTCAGCGGTCCGGGCAATCCGCCCCAGCCGCCACCATTGCCACCGCCGCGCGACCCGAACGGCCCGCGTCGATTGTCCTCGGGGCCTTGTCCGCCCTTGTTGCCGCCGGGTGTATTCCAGGCCATGCACGCTCCATCAAGATGTGGGCTGCGACGCGGGCCCTTCCCGCAACGCCAGCCGTTAACCACTACCGATCATACAAGATGGGGCGGACCGGCAGGATTGAAAGGGGCCGGAGCGGGTAAGGTGGCGTTTTCCTCGAAGTCAGGCAACGCCGATGGCCCCCACCACCCCGTTCACCGCCTTCCGCATCGAAAAAGACGACGCCGGCTACCGCAGCGGCCTGGTCCCGCTGCGTCTGGACGACCTCAACCCCGGCCAGGTGCTGATCCGCGCCCACTGGTCCTCGGTCAACTACAAGGATGCCCTGGCCGGCACCGGCAAAGGCCGCATCCTGCGCCGCTTCCCGCTGGTGGGCGGGATCGACGTGGCCGGCACGGTGGTCGCCTCCACCGATCCGGCCTGGCGCGAGGGCGATGCGGTACTGGCCACCGGCTGTGGCCTCAGCGAAACCCGTGATGGCGGCTACAGCCAGTATGTGCGACTGGAATCGAGCGCGGTCATCGCCCAGCCGGCGGGCTTGAGCCCACGCGAGGCGATGGTGCTGGGCACCGCCGGCTTCACCGCCGCGCTGGCGCTGCTGCGCCTGCAGGACAACCGGCAGACGCCCGAGCTTGGGCCACTGGCGGTTACCGGCGCCAGCGGTGGGGTCGGTGCTCTGGCCGTGGACATCTTCAGCCGCGCCGGCTATGCCGTGCACGCGATCAGCGGCAAACCGGAACAGAGCGACTTCCTGCGCGGTATCGGTGCTGCCGAGGTGCTGCCGCGTGATGCCCTTGCCGACACCGGTCCGCTGCAGTCGGCACGTTTCGGCGGTGGCCTGGACAACGCCGGCGGGCCGATGCTGGCCAGTCTGCTGGCCCAGACCGTGCCTTACGGCAGCGTGGTCAGTGCGGGACTGGCCGCCAGCCCGACGCTGGACATGACCGTAATGCCCTTCATCCTGCGCGGTGTCTCGCTGCTCGGCGTTTCGTCGGCCAATGCCCCGCGCGCGCTGCGCGAAGAAGTGTGGGCACGCTTGGGTGACGCGTGGAAACCGCAGCACCTGGACCGCATCTGCACCGCCGAAGTCGGTCTGGACGGTCTGCCTGCGGTGTTCGATCGCATGCTGGCGGGCGGCTCGCTTGGCCGCACGGTGGTGCGGATCGACTGAACGTCGCAGGCAGGCGACGGACGGCAGCTGTCGCCCTCCCGCCAACAGGATGCCGGCACTACACTTCCGGCATCACATGGGGAACAACATGGCACGCATTCTGATCGTCGACGACTCACCGTCGCAGCTGTTGGGGATACAGCGCATCGTCGAGAAGCTCGGGCACCAGATCCTGACCGCCACCGATGGTGCGGCCGGAGTGGAGACCGCCAAGGCCGAGCTGCCCGACCTGGTGCTGATGGACGTGGTGATGCCCAACCTCAATGGCTTCCAGGCGACCCGCACGCTCGCCCGCGATGAGGCGACCCGGCATATTCCGGTGATCCTGGTGACCACCAAGGACCAGGACACCGACCGCATGTGGGGCATGCGCCAGGGCGCCAAGGCCTACATCACCAAGCCGTTCTCGGAAGACGAACTGTCCGAAGTGCTGGAGCGGGTGTTCGCCGGTCAAGGCTGACCCACCGCTCCGGTAGATGCCAACCTTGGTTGGCACGCCTCTGCTCTGGTAGATGCCAACCTTGGTTGGCACGCCTCTGCCGGCCAGCGGCCGGCACTACCGCAAGGCGTGCGGACCGAGGTCCGCACCCACCGAAGCGAATTTCAGATCGTTTCGCCAAACGCCTTGGCCAGATTCCGATAGGCCTTCTTCTGCGCGTCGTCCGTCGCCGCCGGGGCGACAATCTCCAGCTCGACGATCTGGTCGCCCTCCGGGCTGCCCGGCAGGCCGCGCCCACGCAGCCGCAGCTTGCGACCGGCGTCGGAATCGGCCGGAATCTTCAGTTCCACCGCGCCGCCCAGGGTCGGCACGCTGATGCTGGTGCCCAACGCGGCCTGCCACGGGGTGACCGGCAGCGTGTACAGGATGTTGCGGCCGTCGACCTCGAACTGCGGATGCGCGGCGTACTCCACTTCCAGCAGCAGGTTGCCGCCGTGATTGCCCTGCCCGGCCAGGCGGATCACCTGCCCGGGACGGATGCCCTTGGGCACGCGCACGTCCAGCTGCTTGCCGTTGACGGTGATGCGCAGGCTGTCGCCGCTGTAGGCCGCCTCCAGCGGTACCGACAGCTTGGCCCGGGTATCGCGGTTGGGCGCATGGCCATGGCTGCTGAAGCCCGGGCCCGGGCCCGGGCCCGGGCCTGCACCCTGGCCGCCGCGCTGGCGCGCGAACAGGCTCTCGAAGAAGTCGCTGAAACCACCGTTGGGGCCACCGCCGCCGAACACTTCCTCGAAATTGAAACCGCCACCGCCGTAGTTCGGCGGCACGTTGAATTCCTCGCCCGGACGATAGCCCTGCGCACGCAACTGGTCATAGGCGTTGCGCTTCTCGGGATCGCGCAACGCCTCGTAGGCCTCGTTGATGGCCTTGAACTTGTCCTCGGCCCCGGCCTCCTTGCTGACGTCCGGGTGGTACTTGCGTGCCAGCCGGCGATAGGCGGTCTTGATTTCCGCCTCGCCCGCGCTCGGTTCCACCCCCAGGGTGGCGTAATAATCCTTGAATTCCATCCAGCTACCTCGATTCGCTTCGGCCGCGCCGGTGGGCGCCGCCCCGGGTTCATTCTACGCGCCGGCGATGCTACGCCGCCGGTCGTGCGGCAACGGTGAGGCCGACTGATCCAGCGCAATGCGCCTGCCATCGCCCGGCCCCATGCTGTGGCTGACAGCCCGCCGCGGACGACGGAGATGGGGTGTATACATGGGTTTTCCAATGTCTTGACGCGTCCGTCCCCTCCTGGCCCCTACCCTCACCCAGCAAGGAGTTCCCATGACCATCCATGTCGGCGACCGTATTCCGGAAGTCACTCTCAAGCGCATCCGCGAAGGCATCGAGACCCTCGATACCCACGCCCTGTTCGACGGGCGCAAGGTGGTGCTGTTCGCCGTGCCCGGTGCGTTCACCCCCACCTGCTCGGCCCGCCACCTGCCCGGGTACGTGGAAAAGTTCGAGGCGTTCCGCCATCGCGGCATCGATGTCTACTGCGTGGCGGTCAACGACCCGTTCGTGATGAAAGCCTGGGCCACCGACCAGCACGTACCCGACGGTCTGCTGATGTTGTCCGACGGCAATGCCGAACTGACCCGTGCACTTGGCCTGGAGCTGGATGCAAGTTCATCCGGCATGGGCACGCGTTCGCGTCGCTTTGCCCTGTACGTGGTGGACGGCACGGTGCGCGCGGCTTGGATCGAGGAGCCCGGCCAGTTCGAGGTGTCGTCAGCCGACTACGTACTGGATCACCTGCCCACCTGAAACCCTGACTGCAGAGGAAACCGGCCAGCCATGTCCAACAAGCCAGCCAAAGCCAGCAACACCTCCCCTTCCGCCAAGGTCGCTGGCATCAGCGATCGCCAGACCCTGCGCGAGCGGGCACGGAAGAACATCGAGGACGGAGCGATCACCGACAGCTACAGCGCCGACCGCAAGGTGGTGATCAAGCTGCTCAACGACGCGCTGGCCACCGAATATGTATGCGTGCTGCGCTACTACCGGCACTACTTCATGGCCAAGGGCATGCTGGCCGATGCGGTCAAGGGCGAGTTCCTCGAGCACGCACAACAGGAGCAGGCGCACGCCGGCAAGCTGGCCGAGCGCATCGTCCAGCTCGGCGGCGCGCCTGACCTCAATCCGGACACGCTGACCGCACGCTCGCACGCCGAATACAAGGAAGGCAGCGACCTGCGCGACATGGTCCGCGAGAATCTGGTGGCCGAGCGCATCGCCATCGACAGCTACCGCGAGATGATCAACTTCATCGGCGACAGCGATACCACCACCAAGCGCATCCTGGAGGAGATCCTGGCGCAGGAGGAGGAGCACGCCGATGAGTTCGCCGACCTGCTGGATGGCTGGATCGGGGAGTAGCGCCAGGCCATGCCCGGGCGAACGCCTTGGTAGTCGCCCACCTTGGTGGGCGGATTCCGCGCGTGCCAACCAAGGTTGGCACCTACCGGGTCATGATGGATCGGTAGCGCCGGGCCATGCCAGCGAACGCCCTGGTAGTTGCCCACCTTGGTGGGCGGCGTCTGCGCGTGCCAACCAAGGTTGGCACCTACCGGGTCCTGGTGGACTACCGGGTCATGGTGGACCGGTAGCGCCGGGCCATGCCCGGCGAACGCCCTGGTAGTCGCCCACCTTGGTGGGCAGCGTCTGCGTGTGCCAACCAAGGTTGGCACCTACCGGGTCTTGGCGGACCGGTAGCGCCGGGCCATGCCCGGCGGGTTGGTGCCCGATCACGTGACATCCGCCCGGCATGGCCCGGCGCTACCGCAGCACGTTGAACCGTACCTGCGTCCAAGCGCCGTCAGCAGCCAGCGCGGTCAACGTATGCGCCCCCGGATCGGCGAACTCGCGCTGCATCAGCTGCGCACCGCGCGTCTGCGCGATCCATCGACCATCCAGCAGCCAGTCCACGGCCTGTTCGCTACCCAATGCGCGCATCTGCAGGCGTACGCCGTGTTCGGCATTGGGTGCACGCGCCAGCGTCGCGCCTTCGTTGAGGCCATCGATATGCAGGGCCACACTGGCCTCGCGGCCATCATCGCGACAGTCCGGCGACAGCGCGGGAAGCTGTGAGGCATCGCGGGTGGCCTTGGGCAGCCAGGGTGACAACAGCGCCGGCCATCGCGCGATTTCCCGCGCGACTTCCTCATGCGGCGCGCTGCAATCAGCCGATACGCGCAGTCCGGTGCGCGCGTCAGCCAGGTAGCGTTGGCGGCCAGGCTGCCATCGCCGTGCCTCGCGTTCGGGGAACGTCGGCGGTGCCGCACCGTCCAGCAGATAGGCCGACAGGCGTCGCTGGCAGAGTGCCGCTGGCAACCCTTCGGCCAGTTCCCCGGTTGGCCAGCAGATGTCTGCCTGGGTCACGCTGGCCGGCATCGGCGCGGCCGCCGCATCGCCGCGTTGGCGCGGCAGGCTGTCGACCACCTCGAACATCAACGGCAAGGCGGTGACCGCGCCGTACTGCCCCGGCAACGGCGTGCCATCGGGGCGCCCCACCCACACGCCCACGGTGTAGTGGCGGGTACTGCCGATCGCCCACGCATCGCGGTAGCCATAGCTGGTTCCGGTCTTCCAGGCCACGCGCGGCCGCCCGCCAACGTCGAACGTGCCAACGCCGTATCCCGGGCGCGGATTCGATTCCAGCATCTCGCGCACGATCCAGCTGGCACCGGGCGAAGCCAGCCGCCGCTCGATCATCGGTTCGTCATCGGTGTAGCGCACGCGGCCGGCAATGCCGTTGCGGTTGAGCGCAGCGAACGCACCGACCAGGTCTTCCAGCCGCGCGCCGGTGCCGCCGAGGATCAGCGACAGATTGGGCGAACTGCCCGGCGGGAAGCGCAACTGGATGCCGGCGTGCGACAGGCGCGCGGCGAAGCGTGCCGCACCTACCCGTTGCAGCAGATCGACCGACGGCACGTTCAGCGACAGGCGCAGCGCACTGGCAGCACTGACCGGGCCGTTGAAGGCCATGTCGAAGTTGCCCGGCCGATAGCTGCCGAAGCTCTGCGGCGCATCCACCAGCAGGCTCTCGGAATGGATCAGGCCATCATCGAGTGCCATCGCATACAGGAACGGCTTCAGCGTGGAGCCCGGCGAGCGCCAGGCCTGCACCATGTCCACGTGGCCCAGCCGTTGCCGATCACCGAAAGACAGCGTGCCGACATACGCACGCGCCTGCAGGGTCTGGTTGTCGACCACCAGCAGTGCGGCTGACGTGCGCTCGGGCAGCGTGGAGAAATAGCTGGCCACGCGCTCTTCAAGGGTGCGCTGCAGGCCGATGTCGATGCTGCTCTGGATCCGCGCCTGCCCCGGATGCGCCGAGTGCAGGCGCTGGGCCAGCAGTGCCGCATGCAGCGGTGGACGCAGCGAGCGTGCGACCACGTTCTCGATGCGCGCATCTTCCACTTCCTCCGGCGTCCATGCGCCGAGCTCGGCCATGCGCGCCAGCACCTTGTCGCGAGCCTTCTGCGCGGCTTCGGGATGACGATCCGGGCGCAAACGGCTGGGTGCCTGTGGCAGCACCGCCAGCAACGCGGCCTCGGCATGCGAAAGTTGCGCGGCCGGCTTACCCAGGTAGGCCCAGCTGGCCGCCTCCACGCCTTCGATGGTGCCACCGTAGGGCGCGCGCTCCAGATACAACGCGAGGATCTCGCGCTTGGACAGGTGCACCTCAAGCTGCACCGCACGCAGCATCTGCTTCAGCTTGCCCCAGGGCGTGCGCGTATGCGGATCGAGAATGCGCGCCACCTGCATGGTCAGGGTCGAGCCTCCGGAGACGATTCGGCCACCCCGCAGCAGCTGCCCACCGGCACGCAGGATCGCCAGCGGATTGATGCCCGGGTGCCGCCAGAACCAGCGATCCTCGTAGGTCAGCAGTGCCTGCAGGTACAGCGGCGACACGCTGTCGACCGACGCCGGATAGCGCCACACGCCCTCGGCATCGGCGAACGCCCGCATCGGGCTGCCGTCAGCGGCGACCACCAGCGTGCT
The DNA here is from genome assembly GCF_056395105.1 of Stenotrophomonas sp. 10L48. Lineage (NCBI taxonomy): Bacteria > Pseudomonadati > Pseudomonadota > Gammaproteobacteria > Lysobacterales > Lysobacteraceae > Stenotrophomonas > Stenotrophomonas sp. 10L48. Next base: position 47,586 of record NZ_JBFTIX010000007.1, read on the forward strand.
GGTGTCGCGTTGCCGGGGCAACGGCGGCGGGAAGGCGAAATCCAGTATCAGCAGCAGCGCCAGCAACGCCGCCGTGCCCCAGCGCAGCCACGGCCACAGCGGTTGCAGCCGCTGCCGCAGGCGCGGCAGCCGCGATTTCAGCAATCCCACCTTCATCCACGGCATCCAGTGGGACGGGCCGCGCCGTCGCGGCCCGTCCGCACGGTCACGGCTGTACCACCGTCAACGTGGTCGGGTTGCTGCGGCCGACGCCACGCAGCTGCGGCCGGTACATGTCCTCCACCAGCGACGGCGGCACCGTGTAGGTACCCGGAGTGACCGCACGCACCAGGTAGAACACGTTGGCCTTGCTGCCACGCGAGAGCTTCAGCGCCGCCACGTAGCGGTCATCGCGGAACTCTTCGTGCTTGGTATCGGCCGCTTCGCTGCGGTCGCTGATGGTGATGCCATCGACCACCACATCGGCCCACTGCTTGGCATCGCCCAGGTTGAGGTTCTCGATCTCCAGGCCTGCCGGCAGCAGGTCGGTCAGCAGCGCATCGGGCATCTCGCTGTCGGCGGTGATGGTGACCCGCACGATCAGCGCTTCACCTTCCTTCAGCGGACGCGGCGACCACGGCTTGCCATCGGTGCCGAAGTAGCTTCGCTCCACGCCGATCACGCTGTTGTCCGGCGCCGGCGCACTGCGCGGAATGCCGGCCACATCGATGCTGGCGAACATCGGCGGCTGTCCCTGCGGGGTGAAGCGCACGCCCGCGGCCAGCTGCGCTGCATCGAAGTTGCGGCCAAACAGCTTGCGCTCGCCGATGGCCTCGCTGTTGCCACCGATCACCAGCTCACCGGCCACCAGCGCCTTCTGGTTGGCGGCCAGCGCCTTGCCGAGACGGGCGATGGCCACCTGTTCCTGCGTGCTCAGCCACATCCAGCCACTGTTGCGGCGCGCATCCAGGCCACGGCCAAGATCAACCGCGCGTGCATCCCATGCCGGCTTGGCCAGCTTGTTTTCGTGGGTCAGCGCGATCATCAGCGCATCATCACGAACGGCGCTGCCGTAGTCGCCGAAGTACGACGGGCGCTCGCTGCTGGACTTGGCAAAGCCCGCCGCAAGGGCCGCCTGGCCGCGCTTGGTATCGCCCTGCAGCGACAGCGCCACGCCCAGGTGCACCAGCGACAGACCACCCACGGCCTTGCTGCGTTCGTTGTCGTACAGCGTGCGCAGGGTACCCAGCGGCGCGCGGTTGACGCGGGCCAGCACGTAACCCGAGTACGCCTGGTTGGCGAACTTCAGGCTTTCGCGTTTTTCCTGGCCGTAGAACTGGTTGCCACCGGACAGCAGGTCTTCGCTCAGGCGGTTCAGCGCCTTCTGCAGCACGTTGTCCGGCACCGCGAAGCCACCGTCCTTGGCATCGAGCAGGAACTCGGCGATGTACGGGGTCAGCCACGGGTTCACGTAGCCGTCGTCACCCCACATCGAGAAGTTGCCGTTGGCCACCTGCATCGACGCCAGGCGACCGAACGCACCTTCCATGCGCTCGCGACGGGTCTTCGCGTCCAGCCCGTCAGCGCCGAGCATGGACGACGTGGCCTGGTCCAGGATCAGCGCGGCGTAGCCCTTGCTGGTGGTCTGTTCGGCACAGCCGTACGGGTAGTTCAGCGCGCCCTGCAGCGCGCTGGCGAACGGGATCGGCGGCAGCGGGCTGACCAGCAGGCGGGCATTGACCGATTCGGACATCAGCCCGTCCATCAGGCTGCCATCCAGGCTCACCGCCGCCAGCGGATCGAGCGTCCGCACCTGCGAGCGCAGTACCTGCGGCCACGCCGCGCGTACCGGCAGATCGTAGCGGCGGTCGGCCTTGAAGCCGTTGCCATCCACACGCACGCGCACCTTGGCCACGCTGTGGCCCTCGCGCGCCGACAACGGGAAGCTCAACGTGGTCTTGGCATCGGCATTGAGCTGCACGCTGCGCGTGCCTTCGCCCAGGCTGAGCGGGCCTTCGCTGTCCACGCGCACGTTGAACTGACCGGGCTTGCCGGTGAAGTTCTGCACGTCCAGCGTCACCGTGCTGCGGTCGCCCGGGGCGAGCACGCGCGGCATGCTGGCCTCGGCCAGGATCGGTGCGCGCACCACGGTTTCCACATCGCGCTTGCCGTACTGGTCATCGCTGTAGACCAGCGCCGACACCCGCAGGGTGCCATTGAAATCCGGCACTTTCAGGCGGATGCGGGCAATGCCCTTGGCATCGAGCTGCACCGGGCCGGAGAACAGGTCCACGGTCTGCACGCGCGCGGTCGGCCGCTTGGCCTGCGGCAACGCCTGCAGCGCCATGTCGCCGCCGAACTTCAGCTTGCCGCTGCCGCCGTCGAAGCTCTCGATCACCCGGCTGTAGATGTCATAGGCATCGATGCCGAGGCGGCGCTGGGCGAAGAAGTGCGCGCCGGCATCGGGCACCGGGAAGCGGGTGATGTTGAGAATGCCCACGTCCACGGCCGACACAGTGACGTGCGCGACCTTGCCGGCCAGCTGCGGTGCGCTGACCGTCACTGGCAGGTCCTGCTCCGGTCGCATCTGCTTGGGCGCGGCCAGGCCGACGGCCACGGTGCGGCCCTTGCGGTCCATCGGCACGTGCACCACGCCCACCGCGCGGGCCGGGGTGATCTTGCTCGGCGCACTGCCACCGCGGAACACCAGCGCGGTGATGTAGACGTCGTGGCGCTCCCAGTCTGCGGTGACCGGGATCTTGTAGGTGGCACCGGGCTTGGCGTCGATATCCTGCACGTACAGCATGCGGTCGGTCTCGACCATCAGCACGCCCTTGCCGGCGTGCGGGGGGGTCACCGTCACTTCCAGGGTATCGCCGGCCTTGTAGCCGGTCTTGTCCAGGCCCAGCTTGACCTTGTCCGGGCGGGCATCGAGGCCACGGTTGTCATCGCCCCAGCTCCAGCCGGCGCGGAACGGATAACGGCTGGTCAGGCCGGTGGACGGATCGAACACGTCCACCCGGTACTCGCCCCACTCCACCGGGAAGTCGAAGGCCACCGCGCTGCCGCCGGCATCGACGGTACGGGTTTCCTTGTTTTCGAAGCGGCGGGTGAAATCGTAGTCCCAGCGGTTGTCGTTGAAGGTCCAGTGGTAGTCGCGCAGCTCGCGCACCAGGGTGATCTTCAGGCCCTTGGCCGGCTGCGGCTTGCCGGCCGCATCCACGCGCATCAGTTCAAACCGCGCGTTGCCGTTGGAATCAGCGCCGTCGTCCGGATTGAACAACGGGCGCACGCCGACCAGTGCGGCGGCCGGCCATACCACCCGCTTCAGGGTGCGGGTGACCGTGCGGCCACCGGTTTCATACAGGCTGCCGGACAGCACCACCGCGATCGGCGCCTTCGCCTTGGTCGCCTCTTCCGGCAACGACACGTCTTCGCGCAGCTGGCCATTGGCCGGCAGCGTGGTGTCGATGACATCCTTGGCTTCGCGCGGCAGCTGCAGGGTCGGGTCGCCGAAGAAGTAGCCCGGCAGGCCCTCCACCGGCTTCTGCTCGGCGGCCACCGCCATGCGCGCGGTGAAGCGGTTGCCGTCGGCCGGGGCACCGTACAGATAGGCGCCGTTGGCCTGCAGGCGCAGGTCTTCCCCCGGCTTCAGCGTCTTCTGCGCGCTGTCCAGGTCCAGCTTCATGCGCTCGGGCAGGAACTCTTCGATGCGCAGGGTCATGCCCTGGATCGCTTCCTTGCTGGCCGGGTCGGTGCGGAACTCCACCTGCCAGCGCCCGGTCGGCGCCTCGGCGGGAATGGTCTGCTCGAAGTTGATGTAGCCCTGTTCGCCCGGCTGCACGCGGGTTTCGCGGAAGGTCTTGCCATCGGGCTGCTTCAGGCGCAGGAACACCGGCTGGCTCTTGATCGGCTTGCCGTCGTTGTCGCGCAGCAGCGCCGACAGGCGCACCGTCTCACCCGGGCGGTACAGGTCGCGGCCCGACCAGGCATAGACATCGAACCAGGCGTTGTCACGGCCGGCCACGGCGAACTCGCTCAGGTCCAGCGCCGGCTGGTTGAAGGGCAGGAAACTGGTGTCCTTGCCGCTGCTGGCCACCAGCACGTGGGTGGCATCCAGGGTGTAGTTCAACAGCGCATTGCCGTTGCTGTCGGTACTGCCCTTCAGCACCACTTCGCCCTTGGCATCGAGCACGCGCAGGTCGATGCCCTTCAGCGATGCACCGTCCTTCAGCGCGGCGGTATGGACGAACAGCTTGTCCTTGTACGCGCGGGTGTGCAGGCCGATGTCGCTGACCGAGAAGAACGCGGTATCGAACTCGCCCTCGTAGTCACCGGTGCGCTTGAGCAGGGCGAAATACAGCCCCGGCTCCTGCAGTTCCTTGATGTCCTGGGTCGGCAGGTAGGTCAGCACCCGCTCGTTCTGCTTGCCGCCCAGGATGAAGCGGTTGACGTAGACCGGTTCGGCCAGCTTGTTGATCGGGCTGCGCTCGTAGTCGCTGCTCAGTTCCCAGCTGCCGCGGCGACCACCGCGCTGGTACTGGCTGAAGAAGGTCGGCAGATCCTTTTCGCGCACGCGCAGGAACTCGACATCGACCTCCGGCACGTTCACCGACACCACCGGCAGGCCGCGGCTGTCCTTGGCCGGCAGCACGCTGCCCTGCGAGGCGAAACCGGCCACCGGCTTCAGCTCGCCGCTGAAGACCTTCTGCTTCAGTTCCTTGCCCAGGCGGCTGCCATCGGCGGCCAGCAGGTCCGGCGAGACCACCAGGCTGAATTCCTTGCCGGCTTCGACGAAGGGATAGCGCAGGGTCAGGCCGTCATCGGACAGGGTCCAGCTGCTGTCATCGTTGCCGACCTTCTCTTCGAAGCGCACCAGCTTGTCGAAGTCCTGGGTGCCGACCAGCGGGCGCGAGAACTCCAGCGCCAGCGACAGGCCTTCACTCTTCTGGTCCGGGTAGGCACGCAGCAGGGTGAACTCCTTCACCTGCTCGGCCTTGGTGGCGATGGCTTCGCCGCTGGCCTTTGGCAGCTGCCCGCTGTCGTTGCGGCAACCGGCCAGACCCAGCAACAGCCCTCCTGCCAGCAATGCTGCCGTCCATCCCCACCGCATCCGCCGTGCCGGACCGCTCATGTCGTCACTCCTTGATCGAGGTGGCCATTATAGGCGCGTCGCGTCAAGGCGTTGACGCGGATTCGGCAGGAATGCATCGGAACGGTAGCGCCGGGCCATGCCCGGCGCGGTAGCCGCTACCCCCGGTTGGCGTTGGGTCCGTGCCAACCAAGGTTGGCACCTACCAAAGTGCCCCCTACCCCGGCAGGTACAGGTCCACGTAGTCGGTCACCGGCATCGCCGCCAGCGCCACCGGGTCCAGCGAGGCGGCCAGGATGCGCTGCTGCTGGGCGGTGGGGAAGCGGTGCGCCAGGTGCCGACGGAACTTGTCCATCAGCAGCGGGATACCCTCTGCGCGCCGGCGTGCGTGGCCCAGCGGGTACTCCACCAGCACCTCCGGCAGCGCGCTGCCGTCGTTGAAGCGCACCGTCAGCCCGTTGGCGATGCTGCGCTTGTCCGGGTCCAGGTAGTCGGCGCTGAGCTGCGGGTCTTCATGGCAGGTCATCTTCGCGCGCAGCGTGTCGATGCGCGGATCGGCCGCCATGTCGTCCTCGTAATCCTCGGCCACCAGCCGCCCATGCAGCAGCGCGATGGCCACCATGTACTGCACGCAGTGATCGCGGTCGGCCGGGTTGTGCAGCGGCCCCTGCTTGTCGATGATGCGGATGCAGGCTTCCTGGGTACGGATCGCGATGTGTTCGATGTCCTCGGCCGTTCGCCCCTGCGCGCGCAGCTGCTGGTGCAGGATGATCGCCGCCTCCACCGCCGTCTGCCCGTGGAATTCGGCCGGGAAACTGATCTTGAACAGCACGTTCTCCATCACGTAGCTGCCGAAGGGGCGGCCGAGGGTCAGCGCCTGGCCATGCATCGATACCGCTTCGAAGCCCCAGGTCGGTGCACTGAGCACGCTGGGGTAGCCCATCTCGCCGGTGGCGGCCATCAGCGCCAGGCGTACGCCACGGCTGGTCGCATCACCGGCCGCCCAGCTTTTGCGCGAACCGGTGTTGGGCGCATGCCGGTAGGTGCGCAGCGCCTGTCCATCCACCCAGGCCAGCGACACCGCATTGAGCATGCGCTCGCGGTCCAGACCCAGCATCTGTGCGACGACGGCGGTGGTGGCCACCTTGACCAGCAGCACGTGATCCAGGCCGACCCGGTTGAAAGAGTTGCGTAACGCCAGCACGCCCTGGATCTCGTGCGCCTTGATCATCGCCAGCAGCACGTCGTGCACGGTCGGCGGCGGGCGTCGCAACGCCGCCGCGTTGCGGCCAAGCCAGTCGGCCACGGCGAGGATGCCACCGAGGTTGTCCGAGGGGTGGCCCCACTCTGCGGCCAGCCAGGTGTCGTTGAAATCCAGCCAGCGCACCATCGCGCCGATGTTGAAAGCCGCCTGCACCGGATCGAGCACGAAGTTGGTGCCGGGGACGCGCGCGCCGTTGGCCACGCTGATACCCGGCACCAGCGGGCCCAGCAGCTTGCTGCAGGCGGGGAAGGACAGCGCCTCCAACCCGCAGCCCAACGTGTCGAGCAGGCAGTGATGCGCGGTCTGGAACGCCAGCGGCGAGTCAATGCGCGTGTCACGCACGTAGTCGACGATGTCCACCAGCAGCGCATCCCAGGCTGCACGGGCGTTGGATGGGGTGTGGCTGTCGGACATTGTTCGGTCTCCTCGTGGGGTTGCACGCTGCGACAAACCCGGTAGTCGCCAACCTTGGTTGGCGCTGGGCCTTACCCGCGCGATGCCGCTTCCATGCCGACCAAGGTTGGCACCTACCAGAGCAGGTGCAGCGCCACCCGCGCATAGCCGGCGCCATGCCAACCAAGGTTGGCGACTACCAGGCCATCACCCGGCCGGCACGCGCACCTTGCCTTCCATCAGCACGCGGGCGCTGCGGCTCATGATGGCCTTGGACACCGTCCACTGGCCGTCAACGAGTGCGGCCTGCGCACCCACGCGCAACGTGCCCGACGGATGCCCGAAGGTCACAGCCTCGCGCTCGCCGCCGCCAGCAGCACGATTGACCAGCGTGCCGGGGATCGCCGCGGCGGTACCGATCGCTACTGCAGCGGTGCCCATCATCGCGTGGTGCAGCTTGCCCATCGACAGCGCGCGGGCATGCAGATCGATGTCCGCGGCCGGGATCGCCTTGCCGCTGGACGAAACGTAGTCCTGCGCAGGGGCGACGAAGGCCACTTTCGGCGTGTGCTGGCGGGTCGCCGCGTCTTCCAGTTTCTGGATCAGGCCCATGCGCAGTGCGCCGTAGGCACGGATCTTCTCGAAACGCTCCAGCGCCGCTTTGTCTTCATTGATCGCCGGCTGCAGTTCGGTGCCGGTGTAACCGAGGTCGGCGGCGTTGAGGAAGATGGTCGGGATGCCGGCGGTGATCATCGTCACCTCGAAACTACCCACGCCCGGCAYGTCCAGCGTATCGACCAGGTTGCCGGTGGGGAACATCGCACCGGCGTCACCATCGTCGGACGGATCGAGGAATTCCAGCTGGATCTCGGCAGCCGGGAAGGTCACGCCATCCAGCTCGAAATCGCCGATCTCCTGCACCTGCCCATCGCGCATCGGCACATGGGCAATGATGGTCTTGCCGATGTTGGCCTGCCAGATGCGCACGGTGCACAGGCCATCGCGCGGCACGCGGGCCGGATCGATCAGGCCGTTGGCGATCGCGAACGGACCAACGGCGGTGCTGAGGTTGCCGCAGTTGCCGCTCCAGTCCACGAATGCGGTATCGATCGATACCTGGCCATACAGGTAATCCACGTCGTGATCCGGCACCGAGGCGGTGGAGATGATCACGCACTTGCTGGTGCTGGAGGTGGCCCCACCCATGCCGTCGGTCTGCTTGCCATACGGGTCGGGCGAGCCGATCACGCGCATCAGCAGCGCATCGCGTGCGGCACCCGGCACCTGTGCGGCCTCGGGCAGGTCCTGCAGGCGGAAGAACACGCCCTTGCTGGTACCACCGCGCATGTAGGTAGCGGGAATACGGAGTTGCGGGAGAAAGGTCATGGATCAGTATCCTGGATGCGACGAACCAATATCGGGGTTGAGCTCCTCGTCTTCGAACAGTGCCTCCATGCCCCGCGAGGCATTCCAGATACGCACGATGAAAACGTGCGCAGGTAGCTCCACGTAATAGACCAGATAGCCGTCGAAGCGACGAACCGGATGAAAGCGCAACGGCGCTGAAAGGGTCGGCAGCAGATCCGCATGCAGTGTGGAGCCGGCACCGGGGTGTGTTTCGATCAGTCTCACCACCGATTCCACCGCATCGACGAAGCCGATCTCCAATGCTTCTCCGCCTTGATCTCCATACCAGCTTGCAGCCTGGTCAAGATCTCGAACCGCTGCAGGGGACCAGTGCGAGGGTTTCACTTGCGGTTCCGTGCACGCTCACGCAGCTTGTCGAAGTGATCGGGCGGGAGAGGCGCCGAAGGGCCGGATGCCAGCCCCTCGGCGATCAGCTTCTTGAGCAACTCCTCGGCCTTGCTCCGCTGGCGTTGCCGGATCAGGTCGCGCACGTAATCCGACGTACTGGAGTAACCGCCTTCGCGCACTTCCTCGTCCACGAACTGCTTGAGCGGATCGGTCAGCGAAATGTTCATGGTGGCCATGAGACTCTCCATTGGCAGTTTTTGCCAAGTCAGTGTGCGCCCTGCCCTGATGTCGGACAAGCCTGCCCCCACCTCCGGGGGCAGGCATTCAGCCCGGCATCACGCCACCTTGGCGCCTTCCAGGAAGTCCTGCGCGAAGCGCTGCAGGACGCCGCCGGCCTCGTAGATCGCCACTTCCTCGTCACTGTCCAGGCGGCAGGTGACCGGCACGATCACGTCCTGGCCGTCGCGGCGGTGGATGACCACGCGCAACTCGGCGCGCGGCGTGCGTTCACCGATGACGTCGAAGGTTTCGGTGCCATCGATGCCCAGGGTCAGACGGGTGGTGCCCGGCTTGAACTCCAGCGGCAGCACGCCCATGCCGATCAGGTTGGTGCGGTGGATGCGCTCGAAGCCTTCGGCAACGATCGCCTCCACGCCGGCCAGGCGCACGCCCTTGGCGGCCCAGTCGCGCGAAGAACCCTGCCCGTAGTCGGCACCGGCGATGATGATCAGCGGCTGCTTGCGCTCCATGTAGGTCTCGATGGCTTCCCACATGCGCATCACCTTGCCTTCCGGCTCGACGCGCGCCAGCGAACCCTGTTTCACGCTGCCGTCTTCATTGCGCACCATCTCGTTGAACAGCTTCGGGTTGGCGAAGGTGGCGCGCTGCGCGGTCAGGTGGTCACCGCGATGGGTGGCGTAGGAATTGAAGTCCTCTTCCGGCAGGCCCATCTTCGCCAGGTATTCGCCAGCCGCACTCGAGGCCAGGATCGCGTTGGACGGCGACAGGTGGTCGGTGGTGATGTTGTCGGGCAACACCGCCAGCGCACGCATGCCGGCCAGCGAGCGCTCACCGGCCAATGCACCTTCCCAGTACGGCGGACGACGGATGTAGGTGCTCTGCGGGCGCCAGTCGTACAGCGGGCTCACCGCTGCGCCGTGTTCGACGCGTACGTTGAACATCGGGTTGTAGACGCTGCGGAACTGCTCCGGCTTCACCGCCGCCTTCACCACCGCATCGATCTCGGCATCACTCGGCCAGATGTCCTTCAGGCGCACCTCGTTGCCGTCGGTGTCCACGCCCAGCACATCCTTCTCGATGTCAAAGCGGATGGTGCCGGCGATGGCGTAGGCGATCACCAGTGGCGGCGAGGCCAGGAACGCCTGCTTCGCATATGGATGGATGCGGCCGTCGAAGTTGCGGTTGCCCGACAGTACCGCCGTGGCGTAAAGGTCACGGTCGATGATTTCCTGCTGGATCTTCGGATCCAGCGCGCCGCTCATGCCATTGCAGGTGGTGCAGGCGAAGGCAACGATGCCGAAGCCCAGCTTCTCCAGGTCCGGCAGCAGGCCCGCTTCCTCCAGGTACAGCTGCACTGCCTTGGAACCGGGTGCCAGCGACGACTTCACCCAAGGCTTGCGCAGCAGGCCGCGCTCGTTGGCCTTGCGTGCCAGCAGGCCGGCGGCGATCACGTTGCGCGGGTTGGAGGTATTGGTGCAGCTGGTGATGGCAGCGATGATCACCGCGCCATCGGGCATCAGGCCCTGTGCCTGCTCGGCCTTGCCGGCTTCCAGCTTGGCGGCATCGGCGATGCCGCGCTCGACCAGTTCCGATACCGGCAGGCGGCGATGCGGATTGCTCGGGCCGGCCATGTTGCGCACCACCGTCGACAGATCGAAGTGCAGCACGCGCTCGTATTCCGCAGTGGCCAGGTCATCGGCCCACAGGCCGGTGCTGCGCGCGTAGCTTTCAACCAGTGCGACCTGCTTTTCCTCGCGACCAGTCAGGCGCAGGTAGTCGATGGTCTGGCCGTCGATGTAGAACATCGCGGCGGTTGCGCCGTATTCGGGGCACATGTTGGAGATGGTGGCGCGATCACCGATGGTGAGTGCAGCGGCACCTTCGCCGAAGAATTCAAGCCAGGCGCCGACCACGCGCTCCTTGCGCAGGAATTCGGTCAGGGCCAGCACCACGTCGGTGGCGGTGATATCCGGCTGCGGCCGACCGGTCAGCTCGACACCGATGATGTCCGGCAGGCGCATCCACGACGCACGGCCCAGCATCACGTTCTCTGCTTCCAGGCCACCCACGCCGATGGCGATCACGCCCAGCGCATCCACATGCGGGGTGTGGCTGTCGGTGCCCACGCAGGTATCGGGGAAAGCGACGCCATCCTGCACGTAGATCACCGGCGACATCTTCTCCAGATTGATCTGATGCATGATGCCGTTGCCCGGCGGAATCACGTCCACGTTCTCGAAGGCCAGCTTGGTCCAGTCGATGAAGTGGAAGCGGTCCTCGTTGCGGCGGTCCTCGATGGCGCGGTTCTTCTCGAACGCCTGCGGATCGAAACCACCGCACTCCACTGCCAGCGAGTGATCGACGATCAGCTGCACCGGCACCACCGGATTGACCTTGGCCGGATCACCGCCCTTGTCGGCGATCGCATCACGCAGGCCCGCCAGATCGACCAGCGCGGTCTGGCCGAGGATGTCATGGCACACCACGCGCGCCGGGAACCACGGGAAGTCCAGGTCGCGACGGCGCTCGATCAGCTGCTTCAGCGAGTCGGTCAGCGTGGCCGGATCGCAGCGACGCACCAGGTTTTCGGCCAGCACGCGCGAGGTGTACGGCAGCGTGGCGTAGGCACCGGGCTGGATCGCGTCGACGGCGGCGCGCGCATCGAAATAGTCCAGCGAGGCGCCGGGGAGGGTCTTGCGGTAATCGGTATTCATGGGCTGGCGGAATGCTCGTGGCGGGCCGGGTGCCGGCAATACGGCGGTGACGGCATCCGGCCGGCGCGGGGCCGGCCGGATGCATGCAGCGATGGAACAGTGGCGATGATCAGGAACGCTTGTCGATGGCCACGAAGTCGCGATCTTCCGGGCCGATGTAGTTGGCGCTCGGGCGGATGATCTTGCCGTCGATACGCTGTTCGACGATGTGCGCGCTCCAGCCGGCGGTGCGGGCGATCACGAACAGGGGGGTGAACATCGCGGTCGGCACGCCCATCATGTGGTAGCTGACGGCGCTGAACCAGTCCAGGTTCGGGAACATCTTCTTGATGTCCCACATCACCGTTTCCAGGCGCTCGGCGATGTCGTACATCTTCATGCTCGACTGCTCTTCGGACAGTTCGCGGGCGACGTCCTTGATCACCTTGTTGCGCGGATCGGACACGGTGTAGACCGGGTGGCCGAAACCGATCACCACTTCCTTGCGCTCCACGCGGGCCTTGATGTCTTCCTCGGCTTCGTCCGGATTGTCATAGCGCTTCTGCACTTCGAACGCCACTTCGTTGGCGCCGCCGTGCTTGGGGCCACGCAGCGCGCCGATGCCACCGCAGATCGCGCTGTACATGTCGCTGCCGGTGCCGGCGATGACACGGCAGGCGAAGGTCGAAGCGTTGAACTCGTGCTCGGCGTACAGGATCAGCGAGGTGTGCATCGCCTTCACCCACGAATCCTGCGGCTTCTCGCCGTGCAGCAGGTGCAGGAAGTGGCCACCGATGGAGTCATCATCGGTTTCCACGTCGATCGCGCGGCCGTTGTGGCTCCAGTGGTACCAGTACAGCAGCATCGAACCGAGGCAGGCCATCAGCTTGTCGGCGATGTCGCGCGCGCCCGGATGGTTGTGGTCATCCTTCTCCGGCGCCACGCAGCCGAGCACGGACACGCCGGTGCGCATCACATCCATCGGGTGCGCCGACGGCGGCAGTTCTTCCAGCGCGGCCTTCACCGCGGCCGGAATGCCACGCAGCGACTTCAGCTTGGCCTTGTAGGAGACCAGCTCGGCGCGGGTCGGCAGCTTGCCATGCACCAGCAGGTAGGCGATTTCCTCGAACTCGCTGGTGTTGGCCAGGTCCAGGATGTCGTAGCCACGGTAGTGCAGGTCGTTGCCACTGCGGCCGACGCTGCACAGCGCGGTGTTGCCGGCAGCGGTGCCGGACAGGGCGACGGACTTCTTCGGCTTGAAGGTCGGGGTTGCGGTCGTATCGTTCATGTTTCCCTCCGAAACTTGATGGTGCAGGGTACTGCTTATTTCTTGGCGGCGAACAGCGCATCGAGCTGCTGCTCGAAGGCGTGGTAGCCGATACGGTCATACAGCTCCTCGCGGGTCTGCATGCTGTCGATCAGGTCGCGCTGGTGACCTTCGCGGCGGATCGTCTGGTAGACGTTCTCGGCGGCCTTGTTGGCGGCGCGGAAAGCGGACAGCGGGAACAGCTGGATGGCCACGCCGGCCGAGGCCAGCTCGTCGCGGCTGAACAGCGGGGTCGCGCCGAATTCAGTGATGTTGGCCAGCACCGGCACCTTCACCGCATCAACGAAGCGACGGTAGGTATCCAGGTCATAGGCGGCCTCGGCGAAGATGCCGTCGGCACCGGCTTCGACGCAGGCGATGGCACGCTCGATGGCCTTGTCCACGCCGTCCACCTGGATGGCGTCGGTGCGCGCGATCAGGAAGAAGTCCGGATCGGTCTTGGCATCGGCAGCGGCCTTCACGCGGTCGACCATTTCGCCCTGCGAGACGATCTCCTTGCCCGGGCGATGACCGCAGCGCTTGGCGCCGACCTGGTCTTCGATATGGCAGGCGGCCGCGCCAGCCTTGATCAGCGACTTCACCGTGCGCGCGATGTTGAACGCGCTCGGGCCAAAGCCGGTGTCGATGTCGACCATCAGCGGCAGGTCGCAGACGTCAGTGATGCGGCGCACGTCCACCAGCACGTCTTCCAGCGTGTTGATGCCGAGGTCCGGCAGGCCCAGCGAGCCGGCGGCTACGCCACCGCCGGACAGGTAGATGGCACGGAAACCCGCGCGCTTGGCCAGCAGCGCATGGTTGGCGTTGATCGCGCCGATCACCTGCAGCGGCGATTCGGCAGCCAGCGCCTCACGGAAGCGGGCACCGGCGGAAGAGAGGGTCGAAACGGTCATGCGGCGATCCAGGTTGAAGGACACAGGGGTAAGCGCAAACACCATGCCAACCTGCAAGCGGTTGATTTCACGGGGATGACGGGCCCGCAACGCTGAAACATATGAAACATTGAAACAGATGTATCATGAAACATCGCCTCCCGGTATCCATGCATGTACCTGCCCCGCTCGCCACTGCGCCACGCCGATGCCGACCCCGGCCGCCCGGTGATCTGGACGGTCAGCGTTTCGCGCCTGACTGGCCTGCTGGGCGATGTCATTCCCGAATTCGACCGCCGCGCGCGCATCGAGCAGATCAACCTGGGCTTCGAGGAGGCCGTGGAAGTGATCGGCCAGCGCCTGCGCCGCGAGCACTGCGACGTGGTGATTGCCGGCGGCTCCAATGCAGCCTGGTTGCGCGGTCGCCTGGACCTGCCGCTGGTACCGATCCATGCCAATGGCTTCGACCTGATGGAAGCGCTGGCGCGCGCCCGCCGCATCGCCCCACGCATCGGCCTGGTCACCCATGCCAGCGACGTGCCGGTGTTCAGCAGCTTCCAGCAGAGCTTCGGCCTGGACATCGAGCACCGCCGCTTCGTCACCCGCGAAGATGCCCGCGACTGCATCGCCGACCTGCGCGCCAACGGTATCGAAGTGATCGTCGGCACCGGCATGGCCATCGACCATGCTGAACAGGCCGGACTGCCCGGCGTGCTGCTGTACTCGGCTGATTCGGTGCGGCAGGCGTTCGAGCATGCGCTGGAGCTGACCCAGGCCATGGCTCGCTCCGGCGGCAGCCGGCCTGCTCCGCGCCGCCGCACCGCCGCACGCAACGATGCGCATGCCCTGCTCGGCGACAGCAATGCGATGGCCGACGTGCGCGCACAGATCGCGCTGTACGCCCCGCACGACAGCACCGTACTGGTTACCGGCGAGACCGGCACCGGCAAGGAACTGGTTGCACGCCAGCTGCACGCCGCCAGCGGTCGTCGCGGTCGCTTCGTTGCGCTGAACTGCGGTGCGATCAGCGAATCACTGCTGGAAGCGGAGCTGTTCGGCTACAGCGACGGCGCCTTCACCGGTGCGCGTCGCGGGGGGCGCGTCGGCCTGGTCGAGGCAGCCGATGGCGGCACGTTGTTCCTGGACGAGATCGGTGAACTGCCGCTGCCGCTGCAGACCCGCCTGCTGCGGGTGCTGGAAGAACGCGAAGTGCTGCGCGTGGGCGCCACCGAACCGACCCCGGTCGACCTGCGCGTGGTTGCCGCCACCCTGCAATCGCTGGAGCAGCGCGCGGCGGCTGGCAGCTTCCGTCGCGACCTGTACTACCGGCTGGCCGCGCTGCGCATCGCACTGCCCACTCTGCGTGCACGTCGAGGCGATATCCCGCTGCTGACCACGCACTTCTTCCGCGAACTGCGCGGCATCGATGCACCGCTGGATGCAGAAGCGCTGACCCTGCTCAGCGCTGCCGACTGGCCAGGCAACGTACGTGAACTGCGCAATCTGGTGGATAGGCTGCGCATCCACTGGCAGCCGGGTGAGGGGCTGATCGATGCAGCGCGCCTGCTGCAGCTGGCGCCGGAGCTGGTGAACGAAGGCGCCGCCACACTGCCAGTGGAAAACAACGGCAAGCGCCCGCCGCGTGCGCAGCTGCAAGCGCTGCTGCAGGAACACCGCAATGACCGCGAAGGCATGGCGCAGGCGCTGGGTGTGTCACGCACCACGCTGTGGCGATGGCTGCGCGCGGAGGGGCTGTAACGTCCTGCCGTCTGGGTGGTGCAGAACCGATGCAAGGCAGGGGGCGAACCGCCGATGTCTGTTGAGGGCAGACCGATGCCAGGTGGGTGCAAACCTTGGTGCGCACCGCATTTTCTCAAGCACCCCATCCACGCATGGCGTGGATCTACTGGAGCGCCGCGCGCGCTTCGATGGCGAACCGTCCACTGCCCACGGCCACAACCCATAGCAGCAGCACGCCCAGTGGCACTTCGCTCAGGTAGAAGAACCAGCTCAGCCAATCCGGCACGCTCAGCCCCGCAGGGATACGCGCGATGCCATCGGTCAGCGCCGCCACCGCGCAGATCCCCGCCAGCAGCAGTGCCGATGGACGACTGAGCAGGCCCAGTACAAGCAGTCCACCTGCGATCCATTCAATGCCGCCGAGCACCGGCGCACTGAACACGGGAAACGGGATACCTGCATCGACCAGCGTATGCACCATGCGCTCGCGCCCGGCGTCGGTGAGTACCTTGTTCCAGCCCGATACGCAGAACATCACCCCGGCGACGACACGGGCGAGCAGCAACAGGAACGCCTCCACGCCCTGGCGCGGCGGTGGCACGGTAAACAGGCAACGCCAGGAGGGCATGGCGACTCCGGATTTCGAGGGCATCGGTCGGAGTGTGCGGTTCGCTGACCTGCTCGCACATGAAGCTGGCCGGTCCGTTCGCGACAAAAGGCTCTCGCAGTGGTACGCGTTGGAACAATGGCAGTCGTACAGGCTCGACCCTACGATGCAGGTGTACCGACCTTTCCATCCACGCATGGCGTGGATCTACCCGGCCAGCAGCAGCTCGATCTCTTCCACCTGCACCACCGGCACCTGCCACGGGTGATGCGGCACGATGCCGTGCTCGAGGATGCGCTGTAGCCGCTGCGGATCGCGCGGCAGGCAGAACTCCAGCCGCACGCTGTCGACCACCTCGGTCTGCCCCGCCTCGCCCTGCGTGGGGATCGCACCCACGCGTGGCCGGAACTGTTCGAACCCCGGCGCGGACCACCACAGGCCGTGCTCGTAATCGCCGGCCGCCAGTGCATCCACCGAAAGGATGCCCTGCTTCACCGCCTCCAGGGCAGGCACCGGCACGAACACCACCACGCGATACAGCGGCACGCGTTGCATCACGGTGCCTTACGGGTACAACAAGCGCTTGCTCCAGCGACCTTCGACACCCGCTTCATAGCACCAGCGCTCGTGCAGGCGGAACTGCGCGCCGTACCAGAACTCGATGCGGTCAGGCACCACCCGCAGACCACTCCAACCGTCCGGGCGCGGCACGTCCTTGCCCTCGAAGCGCGCCTCGACCTCGGCCACGCGCGCGTCGAACTCGTCGCGCGAGTTCAACGTCTTCGACTGCAGCGACGCCCACGCGCCGATCTGGCTCATGCGCGGACGGCTGGCGAAATAGGCATCGGCCTCGGCATCGGCCACCTGCTCAACGCGGCCCTCGATGCGCACCTGGATGCCGGCCTCGCGCAGGCTGCGCCACAGGAACAGCAGCGCCGCCTGCGGATTGGCCTGCAGCTCGTTACCCTTGTGGCTGTCCAGGTGGGTGTAGAACACGAAGCCGCGCTCATCGAACGCCTTCAACAGCACGGTGCGCGCCGATGGCCGGCCCTGCACATCGGCGGTCGCCACGGTCATCGCATTGGGCTCGACTTCGCGGCTCTGTTTCGCTTCTTCGAAAAGGGCGGCAAAGGTCGACAGGGCTTCGGCGTACAGGTCGCTCATGACAGCATTCTTCTCACACGGTTTGGGCTATTGTGGCGGCATGGTCGCCGCTGCGTACATGCCCCAGGTGAAAGGATTCCCCGAAACAATGGTCGAGCAGGCGCTGGATGACGCGCTGGGCAGCAGCACAGCCGTTCCAGTATTGGCGATCAGCGGCCTGCAGGGGAGCGGCAAATCGACGCTGGCCTCGCAGGTGGTTGCCCGTGCCCAGGCGCGTGGCCTGAACGCCGCAACGCTGTCCATCGACGATGTCTACCTGACCCGCGCACAACGCCAGCGCCTGGCCCGGCAGGTGCATCCGTTGTTGATCACCCGTGGCCCACCTGGCACCCACGACCTGCCGCTGGCACATGCGGTACTGGATGCAGTGGCCGCACGAAAGCCTCTGGCCCTGCCCCGCTTCGACAAGCTGGCCGACGAGCGCCTGCCCGAAGCACAGTGGCCGCAGCTGCAAACGCCGCTGGACCTGCTGGTGTTCGAGGGCTGGTTCCTGGGCACCCCGGCGCAGGACGATGCCGAACTGGATGTCCCGCTCAACGCCCTGGAGCGCGAGGCCGATGCCGATGGGCGTTGGCGGCGCTGGTGCAACCAAGCGCTGGCCCGCGACTATCCGGCGCTGTGGCAGCGTTGCGACCGCTTGTGGTTCCTGCAACCCCCTGATTTTTCGGTGGTGCCGCGTTGGCGCTGGCAGCAGGAGCAGAACCTGCAGGCGGCCCAGCCGGGGCGGCACGGCATGAACCGACCCCAGCTGGAGCGCTTCGTGCAGTACTACGAGCGGGTAAGCCGGCAGGCGTTGCGTGCGCTGCCGGCCATTGCCGACCGGGTAGTGGCGCTGGATGCCCAGCGCCAGGTGCAAGGGCTGCGCTGAGCAGCCTCACTCCACCAGGAAGGTGACCCGCAGATTCACCCGCCATTCGGTGATCTCACCGTTGCCGTCGGTGACCACCTTGGTCTCGTTGATCCAGGCGCCCTGGATGCCCTTGACCGTCCCGGACACCTTCTTCAATCCGCTGCGCACTGCGTCCTCCACGCTCTTGGGCGAGGACGCATTGATTTCGATGACCTTGGCAACCGACATGGCAGGCACTCCAYCAGTCGCGGGATACCCCGCAGGAACCCCCACCCTGACGTGAAGAACGTAAAGGCCAAGGCACGGAGGTGTTAGCATCAGAGGGCATGAATCCCGCTCCGAACCTGATCCTGATCGGCCCGATGGGTGCCGGTAAAACCTGCATCGGCCGCCGCCTCGCCGAGCGCTTCACGCTGGACTTCGTCGACGTCGACCAGGCCATCGTCGATGCGACCGGGGCCAGCATCCCCACGATCTTCGAGCATTCCGGCGAAGCCGGTTTCCGCGCCCATGAGCGCCAGGCGCTGGCGCAGGTGCTGGCCGGCCGTGGCCAGCTGGTGTCCACCGGCGGCGGTGCCGTGCTTGACCCGGACAATCGCGCCCTGATCGCCAAGCGAGGCTTTGTCGTCTACCTGCGGGTCAGCGTCGCAGCCCAGCTGGAGCGTCTGTCACGCGACAAGGCCCGGCCACTGCTGCAGCGGCCGGACCGCGAACAGGTGCTGCATGATCTGGCCGCGCATCGCGACCCGCTGTATCGCGACCTCGCCGATGTCACTCTTGATACCGACCCGTTTACCGCCGCCGATGCCACTGCCCAGCTTGTTGTCAAGCTGGCCACGCACTGGCAGCGACAGGACCCCACTGCATGACCTCCCCTGCCCTGCTGCAGGTCGCCGTTGGCGGCGACCGTCCCTATTCCATCACCATCGGTGCCGGCGCCCAGGCCGATGGCGCCGCATTGGCCAGCCATGTGCGTGGCCGCCATGTCTTGCTGGTCAGCGACACCGAGGTTGCGCCACGCTATCTGGATGCCGTCAAGCAAACTTTGCTGGCCGCACGCCCGGACCTGATCCTGAGTGAGCATGTGCTGGCCGCCGGCGAAGCCTCCAAGACCCTGGCCGAGTTCGGCTCGGTCATCGAGGCGCTGGCCGCACTCGGCGCGACCCGCGATGCCTGCGTGTTCGCCCTAGGTGGTGGTGTGGTCGGCGACCTCGCCGGCTTTGCCGCGGCCTGCTGGATGCGCGGCGTCGACTGCGTGCAGCTGCCAACCACGCTGCTGGCGATGGTCGACTCCTCGGTGGGCGGCAAGACCGCCGTGGATATCCCGGCCGGCAAGAACCTGGTCGGTGCGTTCCACCCGCCCCGTGCGGTGATCGCCGACACCCGCGTGCTGGCCACCCTGCCGCCGCGTGAACTGCGCGCAGGCCTGGCCGAAGTGGTCAAGTACGGCGCGCTGGGCGATGCGGTGTTCTTCGAGTGGCTGCAGCAGCATGCCGACGCACTGGTGGCCGGCGAAGATGCGGTCATCGCCGAGGCCATCGCCCGCAGCTGCCGGCACAAGGCCGCCATCGTCGAGCGCGATCCCTTCGAGAAGGGCGAGCGAGCCCTGCTCAACCTGGGACACACCTTCGGCCACGCGATCGAAACCGAACAGGGCTACTCGGCACCGGGGCGTGATGCGCTGAACCACGGTGAGGCCGTAGCGGTGGGCATGGTGCTGGCGGCACGCCTCTCCACCCACCTGGGCCTGACCGACGACGCCGACCGGGTGCGCCTGCAGGCGCTGCTTGAACAGCTTGGCCTGCCGGTGGCAATCCCCGCCGGGCTGGACCCGCAGGCCCTGCTCGGCCGCATGCGCCTGGACAAGAAGAACGTGGCCGGTCGCCTGCGCCTGGTGCTGTGGCGTGGCATGGGCCGCGCCGAAGTCGTACCGGACGTGGATGAAGCGGCGGTACTGAAGGTGCTGGGCGCAGGCTGACCGCTTCCGCGTTCGCCGGGCATGCCCCGGCGCTACCTGGGAGGTTTCATGAGGTTGCCGGCCAGCGGCCGGCATTACCGGATCAGCGTTGCGGCAGGGCTCACCTCGCCCCCGCTACAATCGGTGCCATGCACGTCCACCTGCAACAACCCGCCGACGGTGCCCAGGCACCGCGCTTCCTGCGCCTGACCCTGGTCCCGGACCTGTTCGGCGGCTGGGAACTGCTGCGTGAATCCGGCCGCGTCGGCGCCCGCTCGCAGCTGCGGCGCGAGCTGTACCTGACGGCCGACGAAGCCCGCCACGCCTACGACAAGGCCCGCGATGCCGAACTGCATCGGGGCTTCCAGATTCTTTCGCACGGCGACTGACTGCGCCGCTGCTCTTTTCGCCCAAGGAATGCCCACTGTGACCAGCCCTCTCCGCAACGATCGCCTGCTGCGCGCCCTGCGCCGCGAACCGGTGGACTGCACCCCTGTCTGGCTGATGCGCCAGGCCGGCCGCTACCTGCCGGAATATCGCGCCACCCGGGCCAAGGCCGGCAGCTTCCTGGCCATGGCCAAGAACCCGGAGATCGCCTGCGAAGTCACCCTGCAGCCGCTGCGTCGCTTCCCGCTGGACGCGGCCATCCTGTTCTCGGACATCCTCACCATTCCCGATGCAATGGGCCTGGAGCTGTACTTCGTCGAAGGCGAAGGCCCGAAGTTCCGCCACCCGGTACGCGATGAAGCGGCCATCGCCAGGCTGGCGGTGCCGGACATGGAGCAGGATCTGGGCTATGTGATGGACGCGGTGCGCCTGATCCGCCGCGAACTGGATGGCCAGGTGCCGCTGATCGGTTTCTCGGGCAGCCCGTGGACGTTGGCCTGCTACATGGTCGAAGGCGGCGGCAGCAAGGATTTCGCGCGCATCAAGGCGATGGCGCTGAACCATCCGCAGGCCCTGCACCGCCTGCTGGAGGTAACCACCGACGCGGTGATTGCCTACCTCGGCGCGCAGCGCGCGGCCGGTGCGCAGGCCCTGCAGGTGTTCGACACATGGGGCGGCGTGCTGTCGCCGGCAATGTACCGCGAGTTCTCGCTGCGCTATCTGCAGCGCATCGCCGAAGGCCTGGAGCGCGGCGAAGGCAGCGAGCGCACGCCGCTGATCCTGTTCGGCAAGGGCACCGGCCTGCACCTGGAAGCGCTGTCGCAGACCGGCGCCGATGCGCTCGGCCTGGACTGGACGCTGGACCTGGACGAAGCGCTGCGCCGCACCGGTGGCCGCGTAGCGCTGCAGGGCAACCTGGATCCGACCACGTTGTATGCCTCGCCTGATGCGATCGCCGCGGCGGCCGCACGCGTGCTCGATACCTATGCCGCCGGCAACGGTGGTTCACGCGAGGGCCATGTGTTCAACCTCGGCCACGGCATGTCGCCGGACATGGACCCGGCCCATGTACAGGTGCTGGTCGACGCAGTGCACGCACACAGCCAACGCTGAGCATCGCGCAGGCAATCACGGCGCGATGTTGATCGCGCCGTGACCCGCAGTGCGCGATCATGGCGCCCCCACGTTGCACCGGCCACGCCCCATGTCCACAGCGCCATCGACCTACACCCGCCAGCGTCCCCTGCTGTGGCTGGTTTCGCTGGCGATCTTCATGCAGATGCTGGACTCGACCATCGTCAACACCGCCTTGCCGGCGATGGCGGCCAGCCTTGGCGAAAGCCCCCTGCAGATGCAGTCGGTGGTCTTCAGCTACGCGCTGGCAGTGGCCACCTTCATTCCCGCCTCCGGCTGGATCGCCGACCGCTACGGAACCCGACGCACCTTCCTGGTGGCGATCATCCTGTTCACCCTAGGCTCGCTGGCCTGCGCGATGGCGCAGCAGCTGCACCAGCTGGTGGCCGCGCGCGTACTGCAGGGCATCGGCGGCGCGATGCTGCTGCCGGTCGGGCGCCTGGCGGTGATGCGCTCGGTGCCACGCGAGGACTTCCTGCGTGCGATGAGCTTCATCGCCATTCCCGCACTGGTGGGTCCGCTGATCGGCCCCACGCTGGGTGGTTGGCTGGTCGAGATCGCCTCGTGGCACTGGGTGTTCCTGATCAACCTGCCGATCGGCGTCATCGGCTTCATCGCGGCGATGAAGATCATGCCCGACCACTACGCCAGCCACCGCACCCGGTTCGACCTTCGCGGCTACGCCATGCTGGCCTTTGCGATGGTGGTGCTGTCGCTGGCACTGGATGGGATTTCCGGGCTCGGTACACCTCACGCGCTGGTGATGCTGATGACCGTGGCCGGCCTGGCCGCGCTGGTCGGTTACTGGCTGCACGCGGCAAATTCAACGGCACCGCTGTTCTCACTTGCACTGTTCCGCGTGCCCAGCTACCGCATCGGCATTCTCGGCAACCTGTTCTCGCGCATCGGCAGCAGTGCCATGCCGATGCTGATTCCGCTGCTGCTGCAGGTCGGCCTTGGCCTCGGGCCGATGAACGCCGGCCTGATGATGGTGCCGGTGGCCGCCGCAGGCATGGTGTCGAAGAAGCTGGCGGTGAAACTGGTTGAACGCTACGGCTATCGCCGCGTGCTGATGACCAACACCGTGCTGGTCGGCCTGGCGATGGCCAGCTTCATCCTGATGACACCGGGCCAGCACCTTGCCGTGCGCCTGCTGCAGCTGGCGTTCTTCGGTGCGGTCAATTCGCTGCAGTTCACCGTGATGAACACCGTCACCCTGCGCGACCTCGACCGCGAGTTCGCCAGTTCCGGCAACAGCCTGCTGTCGATGGTGATGATGCTCGCCGCCGGCTTCGGTGCAGCCGCCGCAGGCAGCCTGCTGGCCGCATTCGGCACGCAGCTGGAAGGCCACGGCGCCACGGCTGCGCTGCACGCCACGTTCCTGTGCGTGGGCGCGATCACGCTCACGTCGACGCTGATCTTCTGGCAGTTGCCCGACACCAAGCCCGAGCCGCGCCAGGTAGAAGAAGTAGCGGAGTAGAGGGTTCGGCAGGGCTGCGCCCTGCACCTGCAGAGGCCGAAGCAAGGGCGACGGCAACAGCAACAGCAGGTATTCCGTGGGATGGCGGGGCGGTGTCGGATTTCCGCGATCTGCAGTAGATCCACGCCATGCGTGGATGAATCTCCATTGGAAATCGAATATCTCGAAAAGCATCCACGCGTGGCGTGGATCTACTGGTCGACCAAGGTCGACACCTGCCAACAGCAACACAGAACGCGGTTCCGACAGATCGCGAAAATCTGTCGAAGGCGGGGTGGGTCCGGTTGCGGGGGCGTGAGCCGCATGGATGCGGCGACCGAGCTTACATGGGCGTACTTGCAGCGTCCCCCGCCACCGGACCCACCCCGCCATCCCACGGAATGCCAGCTTTTGCTTTTGCTTTTGCTTTTGCTTTTGCTTTGCCGTTGATTCGGCGGGTGCAGGGCGCAGCCCTGCCTAACCCCTACCGCCCCAGCACGCGGGCGATCGCTTCCACCAGCAGCTCACCGGTCACCGGCTTGCGCAGGAAACCACCGATGCCGGCCGCTTCCACCTGCTGCTGCAGGTCCGGGTCGGTGCGTGCGGTCACCGCCAGCAGCGGCAACGTGTAACCTTGGTTGCGCAGATGCTGGGCCAGTTCGAAACCGCTCAGGCCCGGCAGATCCAGATCGAGCAGGCCGACATCGAAATCACCCGCGCTGATTTCACGCAGCGCGGCCAGTGCGTGGGCCGCGTGAACCACCTCATGGCCACGGGTGGTCAGCAGCCCACACATCACATCGGCCACGGTCGCATCGTCCTCCACCAGCAACACCCGCAGCGGCGGCATGTTGACCGCAGCAGCGGCGGCGTCACTGTCGGCACCTCCGTCGCTGGCCGCCCCCTGCTGCAGCGGCAACGGCAGGCTGACACCGAAGCAGGTACCGCTGCCCAGCTGGCTTTCCACCCGGATCCGGCCCTGCATGGCCAGTGCCAGCTCGCGGCAGATCGCCAGGCCCAGGCCGCTGCCGCCGTACTGCGCTGCGGTGCGCGCACCGTCGGCCTGCTCGAAGCGCCGGAACAACCGTTGCTGCTGCTCCTGGCTGATGCCCGGACCAGTATCACGCACCTCGAAATACAGCCCACGCGGCCCTTCCTCGCAACGCGCATGCAGCGTGATGCTGCCGCGGCTGGTGAACTTGACCGCGTTGGACAGCAGGTTGAGCAGGATCTGCCGCACCCGCATCGCATCGCCGGTCGCCTGCAGCCCCGCCGGCAACTGGTTGTCGAGGATGAACCGCAGGCCCTTCTGTGCAGCCAGTGGCCCCATCAGCGCGGCCAGGTCCTGCAGCAGGCGATTGAGACCGAACGCGTTGGACTGCAGTTCCAGGCGCCCCGATTCGATCCGCGCCAGGTCCAGCGCATCGTTGACCAGGTGCAGCAGATGCTCGCCCGCATGCCGGATCGACTGGGTATAGCCGCGTTGCTGCGGATCCAGCGGCGAGGCCAGCAGCAGTTCACTCATGCCCAGCACCCCGGTCATCGGCGTGCGGATTTCATGGCCGAGATTGGCAAGGAAGCGCGTCTTGGCCGCCGATGCGTGCTCGGCCAGATCCTGCTTGTGCAGGGCGAGCTGGTAGGCGTGCTGGCGCTGCAGCCGGCGCCGGTACAACCAGGCGAACCAGCTGGTCAGCAGCAACCCGATCGAGGCCAGCACCAGCAGGCCGGACAAGCTGCGCCACCACGGCGGCTGCACATGGAATTCCAGGGTCTGCACCCGCGACCACACGTGGTCGGCCGAGCGCGCCTGCACTTCCAGCCGGTAGGCGCCGGGTGGCAGGCGGGAGAACAGGCGCTCGCCTGCCGGGCCCACCTCGACCCAATCCGGGTCGTAGCCGGCCAACCGGTAGCGGTAGGTGTTGGAAGCCGAATCGGCGAAGGACAACAGGCGCGCGACGATACGCAGGTCGCGGTCACCATCGGCGATCTGCAGCGGCGAGTCATGGGTCAGGTCCAGCAACTGCTCGTTGCGGCGCACCTCCACCCGCTCGATCACCAGCGGCGCACGGCGGGTGGAAGGCCGCACCTGCTCGGGATCGAACACCACCACACCGGCGGGGGTACCTGCCACCATGCGCCCCGCCGAGGAGGCGATCAGGGTGTGTTCGCGGAACTCCTGGCTGGGCAGCCCATCGTGCACCCCGTACAGGCGTACGCTCTCGCCATCGGCACTCACCCGCACCAGGCCGCGGGCGCTGGTGGCCCACGCCACGCCCTGCGCGTCGACCACCAGGCCGGTAGCGGAAATCGCCGGATAGCCCTGCTCGGCGCCCACTACCGCCTGCCGTTCCAGCCGGCCCTGGCTCCAGAGATACCGCGACAGGCGACCATCCTCGGACAACCAGACCTGGCCGTCCTTGCCCACATGCAGGGCGTACACCGCAGTGGCCGGCGCACCGGGCACCGGCTGGAAGCGCTGCGCATCCGGTTGCCATTGCAGCAGGCCGCGGCTGCTGGCCAGCCAGATCCGGTCCTGCGGGCCGCATTCCACGTCAAGATTGAGCTGACCGGCCTGCAGACCGTCCTGGCCGTTTTCCAGCCGCCGGCGCACGTGCCCGTCCAGATCACGCTGCTGCAGCCCCGATGACAGCATCAACCACAGGCTGTCGCCATCGCAGGTCATCATCGCCTCGATGTTGCCTTCCATGGTCGCGTCCGCGCCCGAGTCCCGCCCCCAGCGCCGCAGCTCGCCACGACGCGGGTCGTAGCGCATCAGGGCGTCGGTCGAGCCCACCCACACCTGGCCCTGCCGGTCTTCGCGCACCGAGGTCAGCCAGTGCATGCCGTTGACGAAGGTGCGGTGCTGCTCGATCACGCCCGTGCGCGGATTGAAGCGGTCCAGCGCGCCATGGCTGCCGACCGTCCACACCCCGCCATTGCTGGAGGGGCTGGTACCGAGCACATAGGAATTGCGCAGCGAGGACGGATCATCCTCCAGCCGCGAAAACACCGAGAACTGCCACCAGCGCGGAAGCAGGTGCCACAGGCCGGCATTGGTACTGGCCAGCCAGATGCCGCCTTCGCGGTCCTCATAGGCACCGGTCCAGTTCGGCCGCACCAGGCCACGGGCGATGGCGCTGTACAGCGGCACGGTCTGGTAGCGGCCATCGATGCCCCGGCCCAGGCCGCTGCGCGTATCCAGCCAGTGCCCGCCCTGCTCGTCGCGCAGCATCATGCCCAGCACCTGGTCGCCGGCCGGCAATGTCCAGGGAACGGATTCGAAACGGCCATCCGGGCGCCGCACCGTGGCCCCGGCCAGCGTGCTGATCCAGAGGCTGCCGTCGGGTTCTGCGGTCAGTCCATTGATCAGCAGGCTGGGCACCAGGTCGCCGCCGATGCGTTCGAAATCGGTACCGGTCCAGCGCGCCACGCCATGCTTGGTGCCGACCCACAGGCTGCCATCGGCAAGCGTGGCCAGGTAGGGCACCGACGCGGCCGGCAGACTGCGCGGGTTGTTCGCTTCGGGCAGGAACCGCTGCAGACGGTCATTGCTGTCCAGCCGGTACAGGCCGCCCTCGTGGGTGCCGAACCAGATCGCGCCATCCGGTGTCGCAGCCAGGCTCCAGACGGTGTTGCTGCCCATCAGCGGCTGGCTGCTGCGATCGTAGAAGCGCAGCTGGCGGCGATCGGCCGACATCCGCACCAGGCCGGCATTTTCGGTGCCGATCCACAGCTCGTTGCGGGCATCGACCAACACGCTCCAGATGCGGTTGTCGCGCAGGCCGTCTTCGGAACGCCAGATGCGGTAGTTGCGCCCGTCGTACCGGGCCAGGCCATCGTTGGTGGCAATCCACAGGTAGCCGTAGCGGTCCTCGGCCATGCGGTTGACGGTGTTGGACGGCAGCCCATCGAACACGGTGACCTGGCGCGGCGAAGGTGGCACCGGCTGCGCGGCAGCGGGCACCAGGCAGCACAGCAGCAGCATCAGCAGCGTCACTGCCCGCAGATACACCACCGATGGCCTCCTCACGCTGCTGTTGATGATGCCCACGCCGTGGGCGTCGGCATGGTAAACCGAAAGTTGCGCGATTCACGCCGCAGGATGCCGCGCTCAGCTGATGATCTGGCGTTTACTGCGCGCCTGGGCAATCGCCGCCACCAGCAGATCGCCGGTCACCGGCTTGCGCAGGAAACCATCGAATCCGGCCGCAAGCACCTGCGCCTCGGCATAGGCATCCGAGCGCGCGGTAACGGCCACCAACGGCAGTTCGTAGCCCATCGCGCGCAGTTGGCGGGCGATGGCGGTGCCATCGAGTGCCGGCAGGTCGAGGTCGAGCAGGCCGACGTCGAACCCCTCGGTGGATATTTCCGACAGTGCGCCCAGGCCATGCAGCACGTGCACCACCTCATGGCCACGGCTGCGCAGCAGACCGGCGATGACCTCGGCAACGGTGGCATCGTCCTCGACCAGCAGGATGCGCAGTGCAGGCAGCATCGGCGACGCTGCCTCGCCAGGGCTGGAGGCCTGCTGCCGGCTCCACGGCAGCGGCAGCCGCACGGCGAAGCGTGCGCCACGCCCCGGCTGGCTGTCGACATCGATGCGGCCGCCCATCGCCACCGCCAGCTCCTGGCAGATCGCCAGGCCCAGCCCGCTGCCACCATAGCGCGAGGCGGTACGCGGGCCATCGGCCTGTTCGAAGCGGTGGAACAGGCGCTGCTGCTGCTCGGCATTGATGCCCGGCCCGCTGTCGCTGACCTCGAACGTCACCGCGCCGCCGTCGTCGTCCAGGCGCGCCGCCAGGCCAACATGGCCACGCTCGGTGAACTTGATCGCGTTGCCCAGCAGGTTCAGCAGGATCTGGCGGACGCGCATCTCATCGCCACTGACGCAGATCGGGCCTGGCAATGCCGCCCCGCGCTGGAACGCCAGCCTGCGCTGTTGTGCCATCGGCTGCATCAACGCCTGCACCTGGTCCAGCAGTCCGCCCAGGTCGAACGGGCGGATGTCCAGTTCAAGCCGGCCGGCCTCGATCCGGGCCAGGTCCAACGCATCGTTGACCAGGCGCAGCAGATGGCTGCCGGCCTGCTGGATCGAACCGGCATAGCTGCGCTGCACAGGGTCCAGTTCGGTGGACAGCAGCAGTTCGCTCATGCCCAGTACACCGGTCATCGGCGTGCGCACTTCGTGGCCCAGGGTCGCCAGGAAGCGGCTCTTGGCCTGCGATGCCTGCTCGGCGATCTGCTGCTTGTGCACCGTCAACTGCCACTGCTGGCGTCGCCGCAGCCGCCTGCGGATCGACCACAGCAGTGCCAACAGCAACAGCGAGCCCAGCATTGCATAGCCGAAAATCGCCATGCCGCTGCGCCACCAGGGGGGCAGTACCTTGATGTGCAACTGCTGCGAGGGCGTCCACGGACCACTGGCCGTCGCGGCCTGCACCTCGATGGCGTAGGTGCCGGGCGGCAGCCGCGACAACGTGCGTTGGCCGTCCCCGCCCTGTTCCACCCAGTTCTGGTCGTATCCCTGCACGCGGAACCGGTAGCGGTTGCCCTGCGGGTTGGCGTAGGACAGCAGGCGTGCATCGATCTGCAGGTCACGGTCGTCGGGCCCCAGCAACAGCAGGCCGGAGGTCGGCAAGGGCTGCCAGCCGCGCGCATCATCGCGACGGACGCGAACCTGCGCGATCACCAGCTGCGAGGGTGGCAGCTCGGCGTCGGCAGCATTCGGATCGAAGCCCACCATGCCGGTCTGGGTAACGGCCAGCACCCGGCCATCGGCATCGATTGCCGGTGGGCGTCCGGTGAACTCGGCATCAAGCAGGCCGTCGCGTTCATTGAAGATCTGCAGGCGACGCTGTTTCGGATCCCAGCGCAGCAGGCCGCGGGGCGTCGTCGCCCACAACTGGCCGTTCCGGGCCAGGGCCAGCCCACCCATGCTGACCGGCGGCACGCCGGCACTGGCATCGACACGCTGGATCAGGCGCAGGCTCAGGCCATCCCACTGGTAGCGCTCGAATGCGCCCTGGCGTGCGATCCACAACTGCCGGGGATCGATCCATACCAGATCGTAGATGGGCCCCCTGGAAACGCCGGGCACCGCTTCGAAGCGGTCTCCCTGCTCGCGCCAGATGCCCATTTCCCCGACCACCCAGGCGTGCCCGCCGGCATCGAAGCGGATCTGCTCGACCGGCGCGTCGGTGCTGCCTCGCAGCGTAGCGCCGTCGAAACTGCGCAGCAGGCGGCCGTCGGCACTGCGCTGTTGCAGGCCCAGGTTCATCACCGATACCCAGACCGTGCCATCGGGGGCCTGCCGCATCAGATCGATCCGCTGCCGAAGGTCGGCGCCACCGCCAATACGCCAGTCGCGCAGCACACCGGTGGCGGGGTCGTAGACGCTGATGCGCCCCGCGCGGCCGAGCCACAGCCTGCCGTCGGGACGTGGCAGCACCGACCACACCGCGCCGCTGCCCAGTTCGCGGTCGCTGACCAGCAGGCTCAACGTCCCCTGTGCATCGATCTGGTAGACGCCATGCGCAGAGCCGACGTAGTAGCTGCGGCCGTCGCTGGCAGCACTCAACAGGTACTGGCTGTCCAGCGGCTTGCCATCGAACTGGTACCAGGTTGAAAAGCGTCGCCAGTCGGGCGGCAGGTAAGCCAGGCCCTGGGTCAGCAGTGCGACCCACAGCCCTCCCTCATGGTCCTGCATCAGGTCGAGCACGCCACTGTGGCCGGTCAGGAAACCACTGCCACGGTCGCCTTCCAGCCTGCGCAGCACCTGGCCGTCACCACGCAGCAGGCCATCGGAAGTTCCCGCCCAGTAGCCTCCGTGGCTGTCGGCCAGGACCAGTGCCGAGCGCAGGCGGGCACTGTCGGCCCAGGCCGGTCGCGTCACCCGATCCTGCGCATCGATGCGGTACAGGCCGTCGTTCTGCGTACCGACCCAGATCGCGCCATCGGCATCGCGGCTCAGCCGCAGCACGCTCACCGCCGCCAGTTCGCGCGGCGCCACGGCTTCGAAGGCGTGGCCGTTCCAGCGCGCCACACCGGCTTCGGTGCCCACCCACAGCCGTCCCTGCGCATCCACCAGACTGCTGAAGACGGTGTCACTCGGCAGACCGCCGGGCTGCGCCCGATCATGCTGGAAATGGCGCAGCGAGCCATCTTCGCCGACCCGGCAGACCCCATGGCTGCTGCTGCCGACCCATAGCGCATCCTCGGCGTAGGCCAGTGTCCAGAACTGTCCCTGGCACCCTTCAGTGACGGAATCGAAGGTCTTGAAACGTTCGCGGTCGGCATCCAGCCGGGCCAGCCCCTTGCCGTTGATGCCCACCCATACCCGGTCGAGCGGGTCGACCAGCAGGGTTTCGATCTCGTTGCCGGGCAGCGAATCCGGTTGTGCCGGGTCGTGCTGCCAGACCCGCAGCTCACCGCCGTCATAGCGGGCCAGGCCGCCGTCGGTGGCGGCCCACACGCGGCCCTGTCGGTCTTCGGCCAGCGCCACCACCATGCGCGAGGGCAATCCCTCGGCCGCGCCGAAACGGCGCAGGCGCGGTGTTTCACCGGCCATGTCCAAGGTCGCCGCTGCAGCCGAAAGCGCCAACAGCACCAGACCTGCTCCTGCAATGCCTTGGCACCACCGGCGCCAGCCGCTCTTCATCCTGAACCCCCTGTCCTGTGCCGATTGTCACACAGGGCTGCAGCCATCGCTGCAACAGCCTGTTTCCGGCCACATCGGCACCACGAACTGTTGCAGCCGTGCACACAGCGTTGCGCGGGGGCTATGGGTATGATCAAACGGTCTTTTTCCCGGAGCCCCCCGCCGATGCGCCACTGCCTGGCCCTGCTGCCGATGCTGCTTGCCGTGGCCCCCGCCTGGGCAGGCAACGAGGCCTACCGCATCGATCCGGTGCACACCCGTGTGCTGTTTGCGATCGACCATGCCGGCTACTCGCAGGCGCTGGGTACGATCTCCGGAAGCCAGGGCCAGTTGCAGTTCGATAGCGACAACTGGCGCGATGCGACACTGGACGTCGAGATTCCGGTGTCGCGATTGGACCTTGGTGATGCCAAGTGGAACCAGGCAACCCTGGCGCGCAGCCTGCTCGATGGCGAACGCTTCCCCACCGCCCGCTTCGTCTCCCACCATGTCGAACCGATCGATGCCCGCCATGCGCGCGTACTGGGCACCCTGACCCTGCGCGGGGTCAGCCAGGAAGTCGCGCTGGAGGTGACATTGAACCAGGTCAAACGCTATCCGCTGCCGCCGTTCCGGCGTACTGCAGGGTTCTCCGCCACCACCACGCTGAGCCGGCGTGCCTTCGGCATCACCGCATGGCCGGGCGTGATCGGTGATGCGGTGCAGGTGCGTATCGAGGCTGAAGCCACGCTCGACCGCAGCGATTCTCCGGGAACTCCCCCGCCCCAACCCCACTCCGACAGCCAGACGGCCACCAAGGACCCTTCATGACCGCCAAGAACACCCCTGCCGCCTGGGGGAGTGTCAGCCAGACCCTGCACTGGCTGATCGCACTGCTGATTCTCGCCCTGGGCATCGTCGGCCTGACCATGGGCGAGCTGCCGAAGACGCCAAAGTATTTCTGGGTCTATACCGCGCACAAGTCGATCGGCATCACCGTGCTGGCACTGGTGGTGCTGCGCCTGGGCTGGCGCCTGTATGCCGGTGCCCCCAAGCCGGTACCCGGCGTGCCGGGCTGGCAGGAGCGCATCGCCAGCGCCACCCATGTGCTGCTGTATGTGCTGATGTTCGCCATCCCGTTGTCGGGCTGGCTGTACGACTCGGCCAGCGGCCTGCGTCCGTTCCGCTGGTTCGGTCTGGTCGATGTGCCCAAGCTGAGCGGACCGGATCCGCAGATCGTGGCGGCATCCCATGCCCTGCACGAATACGGCTTCTGGCTGTTGATCGCGGTGGTGCTGGCCCATGCCGGTGCCGCCTTCTACCACCACCTGTTCCAGCGCGATGCCACCCTGTCCCGGATGTTGCCGCGTGGCTGGCTCGCCTCTCCCCAGAAGGACTGACCGATGAACCTGAAACTGACCACTCCGGCCGCCGTGGCCGCCGCCCTTGCCGGCATGCTGGCCACCGCACCGGTGCTCGCCGCCGATTACGCCCAGGCGCCGGGTGCCGGTTCGTTCCTGGCCTTTGCCACCAAGTACGACGGTGAAGTGTTCACCGGCAGCTTCCCGGGCTTTGCCACCAAGCTCAGCTTCGACCCGGCCAATCCGTCCGCAGGTTCGCTGGACGTGGTGATTCCGCTGGCCGGCGCCAAGAGCGGCAACAGCGACCGCGACTCCACCCTGCAGGGCGCGGATTTCTTCAACGTCGGCAAGTTCGCTACCGCACGCTACACCGCCAAGGGCTTCCGCGCGCTCGGCAACGACCAGTTCGCCGCCGACGGCACGCTGGAACTGCGCGGCGTGAGCAAGCCGGTCACCTTCACTTTCACCTGGAAGCCCGGCGCGCAGCCGGTGCTGACCGGCAAGGCCACGGTCAAGCGCCTGGACTTCGGTGTCGGTGGCGGCGACTGGGCTGATACCAAGACCATCCCGGACGAAACCGCGATCAGCACGATCGTGAAGTTCGACGCGAAATAAGACGCCTTCGTTCTGGTAGCGCCGGGCCATGCCCGGCGGCTTCCACCGCTGGCCGCGCTTCGCGCTCGCCAGGCATGGCCCGGCGTTACCTGCCTGCCAACAGCCAGGCCTGCACCGTGGCCGCATCGAACGGCCAGTCCAGCTCCCGCCCACCGCGCTCATCGCGCAGCACCGGCACCCGCGCCCCATAGCGCGCCTCCAGCGCCGGCTGGTCATCGAGGAACACCGATTCGAACTCGGGCGCCCGCGCCCTGGCCAGTTCGGCCAGGGCCATGTCACACAGATGGCAGTCGTCACGCTGGAACAGGGTCAACACCGGGGTTTGCTCCCTTGGCGGAAATGCTGCGCCGCAGTCATGGAAGTGCGGCGTGAACCGCTAGAATAGCGGTCTCTCCCGGTACCCGCAGTACGGCAACCATGGCTGTCAGCACGTTCGACGTTTTCAAGATCGGCATTGGCCCGAGCTCCTCGCACACCGTCGGGCCGATGAGGGCCGCCGAGCGCTTCATCCATCGGTGGCTGCTCGACCCGGGCAAGCTTGCGCAGGTCGCACGCATCCGTGCCGACGTGTACGGCTCGCTGGCACTGACCGGTCGCGGCCACGGCACCGACAAGGCGATCCTGCTCGGCCTGGAAGGGCAGCGTCCGAACCTGATCGACCCGGACATCATTCCGTCCACGCTGGAGCGCATCCGCAGCAGCAAGCGGATCATGCTGATGGGCCAGCACGAGATCGCCTTCGACGAAAAGCGCGACCTCGGCCTGAACAAGCGGCAGAAGCTGCCCTACCACACCAACGGCATGCGCTTCACCGCGTACAACGCCGATGACGAAGTGCTGGCCACCCGCGATTACTACTCGGTCGGTGGTGGCTTCGTGGTCAACCAGGACGATGCTGCCGATGATCGTATCGTGCCTGACGAAACGCCGCTGCCCTACCCGTTCAAGAGCGGCGACGAGCTGCTGGCGCAGACCGCGCGCAGTGGCCTGAGCATCGCCCAGTTGATGTTCGAGAACGAGAAATGCTGGCGCAGCGAGGACGAGATCCGCGACAACCTGCGCGAGATCTGGAGCGCAATGCAGGCCTGCGTGGCGCGCGGCATCCGCGAGGAAGGCGTGCTGCCGGGTGGCCTGAAAGTGGGCCGCCGCGCGCCGGCGCTGTACCGCGAGCTGTCGTCGAAGCCGGAAGCGGCGATGCGGGACCCGCTGACCACGCTGGACTGGGTCAACCTGTACGCACTGGCCGTGAACGAAGAGAACGCTGCCGGTGGCCGCGTGGTCACCGCACCCACCAACGGCGCGGCGGGTGTACTGCCGGCGGTGCTGCACTACTTCGACCGCTTCTGCCCGGGCGCGAACGAACAGCGGGTGTTCGACTTCCTGCTGACCTCGGCGGCGATCGGCATCCTGTACAAGGAAAACGCCTCGATCTCCGGCGCCGAAGTGGGTTGCCAGGGCGAGGTCGGCGTAGCCTGTTCGATGGCCGCCGGTGGCCTGGTCGCGGCGCTGGGCGGCAACCCGAGCCAGATCGAGAACGCGGCGGAAATCGGCATGGAGCACAACCTGGGCCTGACCTGCGATCCGATCGGTGGCCTGGTGCAGATCCCGTGCATCGAGCGCAACGCGATGGGTGCGGTGAAGGCGATCAACGCCTCGCGCATGGCCATGCGCGGCGACGGCAAGCACAAGGTGTCGCTGGACAAGGTCATCAAGACCATGCGCGATACCGGCCGCGACATGCAGGACAAGTACAAGGAAACCAGCCGCGGCGGCCTGGCGGTGAACGTCATCGAGTGCTGATGGTCTGCAGGGCCGGGCATGGCCTGGCTCTACTGCAGGGCCGGGCATCGACCCGGCTCTGCAGTGCCGTTCTCGACCGGACAACACCGTCACCGTTTTCCGGTTAGGCTCGGGCATCCCCCTGCCCCGGAATGTCCCATGCGCGTGATCGCCACCGCCCTGCTTGCCTGCCTTCCGCTGTCCGCTCTCGCTGCGCCAACCTACGGGCCGCGGCTGGAGGGCTTCGACTACGGCTATCCAGTGAAGACCTTTGCACTGGAATCGCAGCGCCAGGCCTTGGAGATGGCCTATCTGGATGTTGCGCCGAAGAAGAAGCCGATCGGCGTGGTGGTGCTGCTGCATGGCAAGAACTTCTGCGCGGCAACCTGGAAGGAGACGATCAAGCCGCTGGTGGCGGCAGGCTACCGGGTGATCGCGCCGGACCAGGTGGGTTTCTGCAAATCCAGCAAGCCCGAGCGCTACCAGTATTCGTTCGGGCAGCTGGCCGACAATACCCATGCGCTGCTGCAGCAGCTGCAGCTGGGTGATGTACCGGTGCACGTGGTCGGCCATTCGATGGGCGGCATGCTGGCCATCCGTTATGCGCTGATGTATCCGCAGGATATGCGCAGTCTTTCGCTGGTCAATCCGATCGGGCTGGAAGACTGGAAGGCGCAGGGCGTGCCCTGGCGCAGCGTGGACGCGTGGTATGCCGGCGAAATGAACATCAGCTATGACAGCATCCGCCGCTACCAGCTGGATGTGTACTACGACGGCAAGTGGAAGCCGGCGTATGAACCGTGGGCGCGCATGCAGTCGGGCATGTACGAAGGCGCAGGCAAGCAGCAGGTGGCCTGGAGCCAGGCACTGACCTCGGACATGGTGTTCAACCAGCCCGTCGTCTACGAACTGAAGAACCTGCAGGTGCCGACCACCTTGTTCATCGGCCAGAAGGACCGCACGGCGATCGGCCGTGACCAGGCATCGCCCGAACTGAAGGCGACGCTGGGCAACTACCCGGCACTGGGCAAAGCGGCAGCGGCGGCGATACCCGGCTCGACCCTGGTCGAGTTCGCGGCACTGGGCCATTCGCCGCAGGTGCAGGACCCGAAGCAGTTCAATGCCGCATTGTTGAAGGCACTCAAAGCGCGTTGAAGTTCCATAACCGCCGGGCATGGCCCGGCGCTACGAGGATCGGCGTGGGTAGCGCCGGGCCACGCCCGGCGAGCGCAGCGGCGGCCGGGCTCACCCCACGATCCGCAGCACGTCATCCAGCAGCGCCGCTGCGGTCACTTCCGCACCCGCGCCCGGCCCCTGGATCAACAGCGGCTGCGCGCGATAGCGATCGCTGTGGATGGCCACGCGGTTGTCGGTGCCCGCGCCCTGCGCCAGCGGATGGTCGGCAGCCAGCTCACGCAGGCCCACCTGCGCACCCTCGCCATCGACGCGCCCGACAAAACGCAGCACCCGGCCGTTGTCGCACGCCCGCTGCCAACGTGCCTGCAGCGGTGCATCCAGCTGCTCCAGCGCATTCACTGCATCTTCCAGCGGCAGCGCAGCCAGCGCATCCGGCACCAGTGAGTCGACCTGCACCTGCGACGCGTCCAGCGCCAATCCGCTGCTGCGGGCCAGGATCAACAGCTTGCGGCGCACATCCTCGCCGGAAAGATCCAGCCGCGGGTCCGGCTCGGTGTAGCCGGCCGCCAGCGCTTCACGCACCGCCGCCGAGAACGGCGACTGGCCGTCATAACGATTGAACAGCCACGCCAGCGAACCGGAAAGCACGCCCTCGATGGCATGGATGTGGTCGCCACCGGCAACCAGCGCGCGCAGGCTGCTGAGCAACGGCAGGCCGGCGCCGACGGTGGCGCTGTCGCCGTAACGCGCACCACTGTCGGCGCAACGATCGGCGATGGCCTGCGCGCGCGACAGCTGCGCACCGCGGCCAAGCTTGTTGGCGGTCACCACGTGCACACCGCGCGCCAACCACTGAACGTGGCGCGCCGCTACATCTTCGCTGGCGGTGGCATCGACCACCACGTCGCCACGCTCCAGCCCTTCAGCGCTGGCCCACGGCGGCGAACTCTGCCCATCGCGCGGCGCACGCCGTGCCAGTTCCAGCGGCAACGCCAGATCGCGGTCGATCGCCAGCGCGGTGCGTGAATTGGCCAGCCACTGCACGCTGGGCAGTTCCAGCCCACGCGCCTGCAACGCC
The DNA here is from genome assembly GCF_056395105.1 of Stenotrophomonas sp. 10L48. Lineage (NCBI taxonomy): Bacteria > Pseudomonadati > Pseudomonadota > Gammaproteobacteria > Lysobacterales > Lysobacteraceae > Stenotrophomonas > Stenotrophomonas sp. 10L48. Next base: position 84,102 of record NZ_JBFTIX010000007.1, read on the forward strand.
TGGTAGCGCTGCACGAAGGCCGAACCGACGGTGCCGGTTCCGAGCAGCGCCAGGCGGCCGGTCCCCAGCAGCGGAATCTCGACAGGCAAAGCGCTCATGCGTCTGCCACCTGTTTGCCGCGCGCCACCGCATCGATCACCGCCTCGGCGCGCGCCAGAGCGCTGCCCAGATCGGCCAGCAGGTCGCGCTCGCCCTCGATACCGACCGACAGACGCAGCAGGCCTTCACTGATGCCCGCAGCCGCGCGTGCTTCGGCAGTCATTGCCGCGTGGGTCATGGTCGCCGGGTGTGCGATCAGGCTTTCCACGCCTCCCAGCGACTCGGCCAGCGTGAAGTAACGCAGGCCATCGACGAACGCGCGTACAGCAGCATGCGGATCATCGCCGGCACAGCTGGCCAGTTCGAAGGACAGCATCGCGCCGAAACCACTCTGCTGACGCGCGGCAACGGCGTGGCCCGGATGATCGGCCAGGCCCGGGTAGTAGACCTTGGCCACCGCAGGATGCGCATCAAGCAGCGCCACGATCGCGGCGGTGTTTTCCTGGTGCGCGCGCAGGCGTGCATCCAGCGTACGCAGGCCGCGCAGGGTCAGGAACGCATCGAACGGCGAGCCGGTAAGGCCCAGGGCATTGCCCCACCACACCAGCTGTTCATGCACGGCGGGATCGCGGGCAATCACCGCACCACCGACCACGTCGCTGTGGCCGTTGATGTACTTGGTGGTGGAGTGCAGCACCAGGTCCGCGCCGAACGACAGCGGTTGCTGCAATGCCGGCGACAGGAACGTGTTGTCGACCACCACCAGCGCACCGGCTTTGTGCGCCGCGTCGATCACGAAGCGCAGGTCGGTGATGCGCAGCAGCGGGTTGGACGGGGTTTCCACCAGCACCAGCTTCGGCTGCGTGGCCAGGGCCTGGGCCAGCGCGCGCGGGTCGGTCAGGTCGGCAGTGACCAGTTCGAAATGGCCTTTCTTCGCCAGCGCGTTGAACAGGCGCCAGCTGCCGCCGTACGCATCGTGTGGCACCACCAGGGTGTCGCCGGGCTGCAGCAGTGCGTTCAGCACCAGGTTGATCGCGCCCATGCCGGTGGCGGTGACCACGCCGCCGGCGCCGCCTTCCAGTTCGGCCAGCGCCTCACCCAGCAGGTCGCGCGTGGGATTGCCACTCCGGGTGTAGTCGTACTGGCGCTTGTTGCCGAAGCCTTCAAAGCTGAAGTTCGACGACAGCACGATCGGCGGCGTGACCGCGCCATGGGCGGTGTCGCGATCGATGCCGGCGCGGACGGCGGCGGTGGTGCGACAACAGGACGGTTCAGCGGCGTGCAGGCTCATGCGGACTCTCCAGAAGTGCGGAAGGCGGTGGCGAGGATCGCGTCGATGCGATCGGTTTCTTTCAGGAAGGCGTCGTGACCGTAGGGCGAGCGCAGCACGCGCAGGCTGCCGCGTGGGCCCAGTCCCTCGACCAGGCCGACCAGGTCGGCAAGCGGAACCAGGCGGTCGCCTTCAACGGCAACCACCACGGTCGGCGGCAGGATCGCGCTCGGGTCCACGCGGTGCAGGTCGATCGACTCGGACAGGCGCAGGTAGGCATTGACCGGCGTGCGCGCGACGTACTGCGCACCAGCCGCGTCGAGATAGTCTTCGGCCGCGACACGGACGCGGCCATTGACCACCTCCGGTGCTGCATCGAAGCGTTCGCCGAATTCTTCCGGTGTGCGGTAGCTGAGCATGGCGAACTGGCGGGCCAGCGCCAGGCCGTGGTCTTCGCCACACTGCAGCTGGCCCAGCGCCACGGCACGGCGCTGCAGCGCACGCCAGGCGGCGGCATACGGGTGCGGGCGGTGCGCACCGCTGGCCAGCACCAGCTGGCGTACCCGGGCACGGTGGCGGATCGCGAACTGCTGGCCGACCAGCGCGCCGTAGGAATAGCCGACGAATGCCTTCAATGCGCGGATGCCGAGGTGATCCAGCAGCAGCGCCAACGCATCGGCCTGGTCGGCGGTATCGATCGGCACATCCAACGCACCGTCGGCGCCGATGAAATCGAACGCGAGCACACGCAGCTGCTGCGGATCCAGTGCGCGGCCACTGCCGACCAGGCCTTCGGCCCAGCCCTTCTCGCTGAACTGCGCATTGGAGGCTACATGGCGGTGCGCGGAAATGCCGCCGGCCAGCACCACCACCGGTGCGTTGACCGGACCGACCCACTCATAGCGCAGGCGCACCGGGCAGGGGCCGGCATGACGCATCGACAGCACGGCGGCGAACTCGCCGCGCTCGGCGTGCACGCGGTCATCGACCGGCACGCTGACGGGGACAAAGGGTTCGGGGCGAAGCACGGTGCTGGTGGCGAAGCTCATGGCGGGTTCCGGTAGGGAAATCGGCCATCGAGCCTTCGCGGGGCTCGCGTTCGAAGTGCACGTTGGGTGCAGGTTCGAACCATCTTTCGGTGGACGCCACGGTCCCCGCAGGATTTGGCACCTACGCAGGCGCTTTCGCGTCTGCGGGCTGCCCCGGCTTCAAAGGGCCTGTCCCTCTGCCGGTCTCGATGGTGGAGCCACGATGCCAGTCCTTTTCGGGCATGTCAATCCTTTCATGCGGATAAAGAGATGGATGAATGCAAAGCCCCCACCCTTCCCCCGTCCCGACAGCTTGCGTAGAGTCCCGGCGGTCCATGTCGCTGGAGCCTTCGATGCGCCGCCTGCCCCTGCCCTGCCTCCTGCTGCCCCTGTTGGCGAGCGCCCCCGCGAACGCTGCCGACTGGCGCCAGGGCTGGGGACTGGTGCCACAGACGCCGGCCGCGCGCACGGCCGGCGCCACGCCGCAGGCGGCGCCGATGGCCCGCCTGCGCCTGCAGTCGCTGGGCGACCAGTGGCAGGCGCGGATCGACAACCCACTGTCCGGCCCGGTGCAGATCGAGCTGCGCGCCGCCCCCGGCACACAGGTGGAGGGCCTGCCGCTGCAGTCACTGGTGCAGGCCACCGGCAGCCTGGTGGTGGGCCATCTTCCCTCTCCTGCCAACGGCAAGGCACTGGATCTTCGTCTGCAGTCGGTGCCGGGCAATCCGGCCGCGCGCGCCGAAGACGTCGCCTATCGCCTGCCGTTCCAGGCTGCCCAGCTGCGCGTGGACCAGGCGCCGCAGGGCCGGTTCAGCCACGATGACGAGGAGAACCGCGACGCCATCGACTTTGCCCTGCCCGAAGCAACGCAGGTCCTGGCCGCCCGCGAGGGTACGGTGATGCAGGTACAGGACGGTTTCCGCGGCAATGGTCTGGACCGTGAACGCGATGCCGGACGCGCCAACTTCGTTCGTATCCTGCACAGCGACGGCAGCATGGCGATGTACGCCCATCTGCAGGCCGGCGGCATGCGCGTGCGTCCCGGCCAGGCCGTGCAGGCCGGGCAGCCGATCGGCCTGTCCGGCAACAGTGGCTACAGCACCGCACCGCACCTGCACTTCGTGGTGCAGCTCAACCGGGGCATGGGGCTGCGTTCGGTGCCGGTGCGCATCCTCGCCCCGCAGGGCGAATTGCACTTCGCCCGTGAGGGCAGCGGGGACGCCAGCGCCGGGCGCTGACCCGCCGACGCCGGCAGGCCGGTATAATCGGGCGCTTATCTCTTTGAAAAGCGCCCCGTGCGGGCGCCACTGCCATGTCCGAAGTCGCCACCGAAGCGTCGCGTCGCCGCACGTTCGCCATCATTTCCCACCCTGACGCCGGCAAGACCACGCTGACCGAAAAGCTGCTGCTGTTCGGAGGCGCGATCCAGATGGCCGGCTCGGTGAAGGGCCGCAAGGCTGCCCGCCACGCCACCTCGGACTGGATGGCGCTGGAAAAGGAGCGCGGCATCTCCGTCACCTCCTCGGTGATGCAGTTCCCGTACGAAGGCAAGATCATCAACCTGCTCGACACCCCAGGCCACGCCGACTTCGGCGAGGACACCTACCGCGTGCTGACCGCGGTGGACTCGGCGCTGATGGTGATCGACGTGGCCAAGGGCGTGGAAGAGCGCACCATCAAGCTGATGGAAGTGTGCCGCCTGCGCGACACCCCGATCATGACCTTCATCAACAAGCTCGATCGCGAGGGCAAGGAGCCGATCGACCTGCTGGACGAGGTTGAAAGCGTGCTCGGCATCCAGTGCGCACCGGTCACCTGGCCGATCGGCATGGGCCAGCGCCTGAAGGGCGTGGTCCACCTGATCACCGGCGAAGTGCATCTGTACGAGCAGGGCCGCAACTTCACCCGTCAGGATTCGACCATCTTCCCCTCGATCGATTCGCCCGGGCTGGCCGAGAAGATCGGCGAGCGGATGCTGGCCGACCTGCGCGACGAACTGGAACTGGTGCAGGGTGCCAGCCACCCGTTCGACCTGCAGGCCTACCGGGCCGGCAAGCAGACCCCGGTGTTCTTCGGTTCGGGCGTGAACAACTTCGGCGTGCAGCCGCTGCTGGACTTCTTCGTCGAACACGCACCGTCGCCGCAGGCGCGCTCCACCACCGGTCGCGACGTCGCCCCGCAGGAGCCGAAGCTGACCGGCTTCGTGTTCAAGATCCAGGCCAACATGGACCCGCAGCACCGTGACCGCGTGGCGTTCATGCGCGTCTGCTCGGGCCGGTTCACTGCCGGCATGAAGACCCTGCACGTGCGCACCGGCAAGGACATGAAGCTGGCCAATGCGCTGACCTTCATGGCCAGCGACCGTGAAATCGCCGCCGAGGCGTGGCCGGGCGATGTCATCGGCATCCACAACCACGGCACGATTTCCATCGGCGACACCTTCACCGAAGGCGAGGCGATCACCTTCACCGGCATCCCCAACTTCGCCCCGGAACTGTTCCGTCGCGCCCGCCTGCGCGATCCGCTCAAGCTCAAGCAGCTGCAGAAGGGCCTGGCACAGCTGTCCGAGGAAGGCGCGACCCAGTTCTTCCGTCCGCTGACCAGCAATGACCTGATCCTGGGCGCGGTGGGCGTGCTGCAGTTCGATGTGGCCGCTTACCGCCTGAAGGACGAATACGGCGTGGAAGCCACCTTCGAGCAGGTCAGCGTGACCACGGCGCGCTGGGTCCACTGCAGCAACGAGAAGAAGCTGGAGGAGTTCCGCGAGAAGAACGCGCTGAACCTGGCCCTCGACGCGGCCGGCCACCTGGTCTACCTGGCGCCGACCCGGGTCAACCTGCAGCTGGCGCAGGAACGTGCGCCGGACGTGCGTTTCTCGGCAACCCGTGAAGCCGCGCATACGGTCACCGGCAACTGATTCCAGCGACCATACGGTGGCGGGGGTGCACGCGCCCGCCATCGCGGCGATGATAGGGGGGTGCAGGTCCCCCTCCCTGCAGACGATGCCCATGCCATGTCCACGACTTCCGTTGATTCGATCCGCGAAGAAATTGCCAGCGCCCTGACCCACGGGCTGGGTGCGGTGCTTGCCCTGGCCGCCAGCGCGGTGTTGATCACCCTGGCCGCGATCTACGGCGATGGCTGGCAGCTGGCCAGTGCGATCGTGTTCGGCATCGCCCTGCTGCTGCTGTACACCGCCTCCACGCTGTACCACGCCATCCAGCACCCGCAGGCCAAGGGCCGCCTGAAGGTGTTCGACCATTGCGCGATCTATGTGCTGATCGCCGGTACCTATACCCCGTTCACCCTGATCGGCCTGCGCGGCCCCTGGGGCTGGGGCATGTTCACCGCGATCTGGGCGCTGGCGCTCGGCGGCGTGGTGTTCAAGCTGTTCTACACCGGCCGCTTCAAGCTGCTGTCCACGGTGATCTACATCGCCATGGGCTGGCTGGTGGTGGTGGCGATCAAGCCGATGTGGGCCTCGATCGATGGTGGGACGCTTGCCTGGCTGTTCGGCGGTGGCCTGTCCTATACGCTGGGCACGTACTTCTACCACCGCGAATCCATCCCCTATTCGCATGCGATCTGGCATCTGTTCGTGATCGGTGGCAGCGTCTGCCACTTCGTCGCCGTTACTCGACAGGTGCTGTGACCCCGTATTGAGGGTAACGCCAGGCCCCTGGCCGGCGAGCAGGCACCGGCTCTGCACACGATGCACATGATCGCTTCGCGCCCCGTCCACCCCGACGGGGCAACCATGGCGGTGTGAATGCTGCCTCTGCTCCTGCTGCTCCCAAGGTGCCGCGCTGGCGCCTGCGTCGTCCCGGTCGCCGCGGGCAGCGCTGGCTCGCCGTGCTGGTGTTCCTGTTCGCGGCACTGCTGGTCCTCATCGCCCTGTGGGACTGGAACTGGTTCAAGGGCCCGGTCGAACGTGCGGTACAGGCGCGCACCGGCCGCGCCCTGCACATCGGCAACCTGGATGTCGACCTCGGCCGCACCAGCACCGTGCGCGCCGATACCCTTACCTTTGCCAATGCGCCCTGGGCGAAGCAGCCCACCATGGTCAGCGCCGACCGGGTCGAGATCGACGTACGGGTGTGGCCGCTGCTGCGTGGCAGCGTGCAACTGCCCGAAGTGCGCCTGACCCGCCCGGACGTACTGCTGGAAACCGCCCCGCGCAAAGGTGACCCCGGCAACTGGAACTTCCTCGGCGACAGCAAGGGCGGCACCACGCCGCAGCTCAAGCGCCTGCACATTGACGACGGTCGCCTGCAGTTCCTGGACGCACTCGGCCGCACCGACATCCTGGTGAACGTGCGCAGCGGGCAACCGAAACAGGCCGACGCCGCACCACCGTTGCTGGTGGCCGGCAAGGGCCGCTGGCAGGGCAATCCCTTTACCCTGAGCGGTGGGACCGAATCGCCGCTGGAACTGACTGACAGCGCACACCCCTTCCGCATCCATCTGGATGGCCGCGCCGGAGCCACCCATGCCGTTGCCAGCGGCACCTTGACCAACCCGTTCCAGCTGCAGGTGTTCGACCTGCAGTTCGCGCTGAGCGGTCAAGACCTGGCCGACCTGTATCCATTGCTGGGCATCGCCATTCCGCCTTCCCCGCCCTACGCACTGGATGGCCGCCTGAAGCGCGATCACCAGGTCTGGCGCTACGAGCGCTTCACCGGCAAAGTCGGCGACAGTGACCTGGGCGGCGATGTGCAGTTCGATGTCTCCAGGGAACGCCCACGGATGACCGCGAACCTGGTGTCGCGCCGCCTCGATTTCGATGACCTTGCCGGCTTCGTCGGTGCCCCCCCGAAGACCGGTGGCGGCGAGACCGCCAATGCAGAACAGCGGGCCGAGGCTGCGCGCGTAGCCGCCAGCGCCAAAGTGCTGCCGGCCACGCCGTACAACCTGGGCAAGCTGCGCGCGATGGATGCCGACGTGCGCTGGAAGGCCCAGCGCATCAATGCACCCAAGCTGCCGCTGGACGACATGGATGCACACCTGCTGCTGGACGATGGTGTACTGCGGCTGGACCCGCTGAACTTCGGCGTTGCCGGCGGCGACATCCGCAGCACGATCCGCATGGACGCACGTCGCCCGCAGATTGCAACCTCGTTGAAGGCCAGCGTGCGCGGAGTGCAGCTGGGCCAGTTGTTCCCCGACGCCAAGCTGGCCGAACAGGCCAAGGGGGGTATCAGCGGCGCCATTGACCTGACCGGCAACGGCAACTCGATCGCCGCGATGCTCGGCAGCAGCAGCGGCAACGTGGCGCTGGGCATGGGCCGCGGCCACGTCGGCAACCTGCTGATGGAAGTGGCGGGACTGGACATCACCGAGTCGTTGAAATTCCTGTTCACCGGCGACAAACAGATTCCGCTGCGATGCGCCTTCGCCGACTTCGGCGTGCGCGAGGGCCTGATGCATACCCGGTCGATGGCAGTGGACACCACCGATACGATCATCCTCGGCGAGGGAGATGTCAGCCTGCGCGATGAAACGCTGGACCTGCTGCTGAAGCCACGACCGAAGGACAGGAGCATCCTGGTGCTGCGCTCGCCGCTGCGCATCGGCGGCACCTTCAAGGACCCGTCGTTCCGCCCGGACTTCAAGGCGCTGGGTATCCGGGGTGCGGTCGCGTTGACGCTGGGCAGCATCGCGCCGCCGGCGGCACTGCTGGCCACCATCGAACTGGGTCCGGGCAAGGATGCCGACTGCGGTGGGCATTACGCGAAGTAGAGCGGGCGTTCGGCGCCCTACTGCAAATGGGACGAGGGTGACGGGTGGCCCAGGCAGGACACGCCGTGAACCCCGCTCCGCGGTCCGGCCCAGCCGCTGGCGGCTGTGCGTTCGGGCGCTTGCGAAGCAGTGCTTCGCAAGCAAAGCGCCCTCACCCATGGGGGCTCGATGGCGCCATCCATGGCGCCAACGGTCCTGCCTGGGCCACCCGTCACCCTCCCGAAAGTTTCCTGCGCGCGCGGAACGAGAGCAGAAATTCAAAGTCAAAAGAAGACGTACAGAGCAGAATCAAAAGCAGTGCCAACCAAGGTTGGCATCTACCAACGGCAGACAGTCAGGGTGAAGGCGGCCGCGCTCGCAGGAACGTGTCCTGAGGCGGAGGGCATGGCCGTGCAGGACCGTTGGCGCCATGGATGGCGCCATCGAGCCCCCATGGACGGGTTTACGGCGTGTCCTGCACGGCCATGCCCGCCGCCTCCCCTGCGTAACAGGAAGGCGCTGCCTTGGCTTTGGCTTTGGCAGTTGCTTGAAAAAGCGGGCCGGCGGGCCGCAGGCCCGCCAGCGACAGAACTCACCCCGCCACGATGTACTGCTGCAGCTGATCCAGCTCGCGCCGCTGCGCATCGATCACCGACTTCACCAGGTCACCGATGGAAATCACCCCCAGTACCTGCCCGCCCTCGACCACCGGCAGATGGCGGATGCGGTAATCGGTCACCAGCTGCAGGCAGTGTTCCACCTGCTCACCGGGACTCACCGTCACTACTTTCGCGGTCATGATTTCCGACACTGCGGTGTCACGCGACGAACGATCGTGGAGCACGATCTTGCGTGCGTAATCACGCTCGGAGAGGATCCCGACCAGTCGCGGGCCATCCATCACCAGCACCGCGCCGATGCCCTTCTGCGCCATCAACCGGATCGCATCGATCACCGCCGCGCCTGGCGCGACCGCATGCACTTCAGGGGACTTGCCGTCCAACAGTTGCCGTACCGACGTCATCTGCCTGCCCTCCCAGGGTGGGTTGCAGCTCCGAGTCTGCCACGGAAGGGGCCAACCATGCGTCAACCAGGTACAACGGCCGTTGCTTGGACTCCTCGTACAGGCGTCCCAGGTACTCGCCGATAAGCCCCAGCGCGATCAACTGCACGCCCCCGAGGAACAGGATCACCGCCATCATGGTCGGCCACCCGGCCACCCGGTCGCCGTACAACGCCGCCTTCGCAATCACCCAGATGGCAAACACGAAGGCCACGCCTGCGGTGGCCAGCCCCATGTAGGTGGCCGCCCGCAGCGGGACCGTCGAGAAGCCGGTGATCCCTTCCAGTGCGAAGTTCCACAGCCGCCACAGGCTGAACTTGCTGCTGCCGGCCAAACGGGCATGCCGGTGATACGGCACCGCCACGCGGCGGAAACCGACCCAGCTGAAGAGCCCCTTCATGAACCGGTGACGTTCGCGCATCTCGCGCAATGCGCTCAGCGCGCGCGGCGACAACAAGCGGAAATCGCCGGTATCGGCCGGAATGGGCGTCCGCGAGAGGCGACCAATCACCCGGTAGAACACCGATGCGGCAGCGCGCTTGCTCCAGCTCTCACCGTCACGGACCAGGCGCGTGCCGTAGACGTTGTCGTAGCCCTGCCGCCAACGTTCGACAAAGTGCGGCACCAGTTCCGGCGGGTCCTGGCCATCAGCGTCGAGGATCATCGCCGCGCCTTCGCGCACATGGTCCAGGCCGGCGGTCAGCGCCGCCTCCTTGCCGAAGTTGCGCGACAGCTTCAGCGCCGATACCCGCGGGTCGGCCTGGGCCAGCGAGGCGATCAACGACCAGGTCGTGTCACTGCTGCCGTCATCCACGTACAGGATGTGACCATCGATTCCGGCCAGGCCGTCCAGTACCGCGCACAATCGCGGATGCAGCTGGGGCAGCACCAGCTCTTCGTTGTGTGCGGCGATGACGAAGGTAAGACGCTCACGAGTCATCGCCGGATTGTACGTCGTTGACGGGGATGCAGCCCGTCAGTCCAGCGTTCGAAATACCCGCTTCCCGCATCGGAAGGCACCACGGACACCTGGTGTCGTGGCCCCTCAGTCCTCCGCCAGGTACCCCGCTCCACCCAGCTGCCGTGCCTGCCGCTGGATCCACGCCGCACGACGCTGAACGTAGGGGCCTGGCTTGGCCGCGTTGTAGCGGCGCGGCGCCGGCAGCACTGCCGCCAGACGCGCGCTCTCGGCAGGGCTCAGCCGCGCGGCGTCCTTGCCCCAGAATGTCTGCGCCGCTGCCTGGGCGCCATACACACCGTCGCCGAACTCGGCGATGTTGGCGTACATCTCCAGGATCCGCTGCTTCGGCCAGAAGGCTTCGATCAGCACCGTGTACCAGACCTCCAGGCCCTTGCGGATCCAGCTGCGGCCCTGCCACAGGAACAGGTTCTTGGCCACCTGCTGGCTGATCGTGCTGGCCCCGCGCAGGCGCCCGCCCCGCGCGTTGTGGTCGCGCGCCTTTTCAATGGCCTGCAGGTCGAACCCGCTATGGTCCGGGAAGCGCTGGTCTTCTGCGGCCACCAGCGAAATCGGCAGGCTCGGCGCCATCTGGTCAAGGTCCCGCCACTGGTAGTGCAGCCGGTAGGACCAGTCGCCTTCACCCAGTGCCTCACCGAAACGCCAGACCATCACCGTGGACAGCGGCGGATCGATGAAACGCAGCACCAGCACCTGCAGGCAGCTGAAGGCCACGAACAGCACCGGCAGCCACAGCAGCCGCTTCCAGCGCCAGCGCCTGCGCGGTGCCGCGTCGGCGGCGGCCACTACCTTGTCCTGCTCTCCCCCTGCCCCCATTACTGGTGCATCCTTCTTATGCCTGGTTGTCGGCGCATTATCCGGCAACCATCCCCGTTTCCGCGCGATGTGAGCCGATGACCGCCCAATCCGATTCCCTTATCCGTTTCCTGCTCCCCGACGCCGGTGTCCGTGGCGTCCACGTGCGCCTGCAGGCCACCTGGCAGGACATCCAGTCCCACGGCGAGTATCCGGACAGCGCCACCGAACTGCTCGGCGAAGCCTGCGTGGCATCGGCCCTGTTCACCGGCCACACCAAGGTGGACGGCCGCCTGTCGATCCAGCTGCGCAGCAATACCGCTCTGCGTACCCTGTTCGCCGAATGCACCGCCGCCGGCACCCTGCGCGGCATCGTCCAGATTGCCGAGGGCGGTGACGCCCCCCGTGACCTGACCGACCTGGGCCGGGACGCCCTGCTGGCCATCACCATCGAGAATCCCGGCCTGGACCCGCGCGAACCGCAGCGCTACCAGAGCCTGGTCGCACTGACCGCGCCGGAACTGGATGAAGCATTCGAAGACTACTTCCGCCAGTCCGAGCAGCTGCCGACGCGACTGCTGCTGGCCGCCGGCCGCGACGGTGCTGCCGGCCTGCTGCTGCAGAAGCTGCCGGGCGACGAAGGCGACGACGATGGCTGGTCCCGCGCCAGCGCGCTGTTCGACACCCTGGGCAAGGCGGAGCTGCTGGCCACCCCGGCCGAGGAACTGCTGCACCGGTTGTTCCACGAGGAGAAGGCGGAGCTGGTGGGTGACAAGGCCCTGTCCTTCGCCTGCTCCTGCTCGCGTGAACGGGTCGCCTCGATGCTGTTCTCGCTGGGCGAGGAAGAGGCCCGTGCGGCTGCCGAAGACACCGGCGCCGTAGACGTACGTTGCGAATTCTGCGGACAGGAGTATCACTTTCCGTTGACGGAGTTCGGCATACTGTTCCACGGTGCCCAGGGGGCTGTACCGGCACCTGAACGACTTCAGTAATACCCAATGAGTCTTGTATCTGGGGAGGAACAAGGCTTGTTAAGAATTCATAAACACCCTAGGATCGAGTTCCCGCCCCAGCGGGAACTTTCACTGCCCGTCTCTGTCTGAACTGGTCCGATGCGTACCTTCCTGCGTCTACCGCTGGCCCTTCTGATCGCCCTTGGCGCGATCACGGGCGTGCACGCGCAGAGCAAGGACACCCGCACCGTCATTCCGGTCTGGAACAAGGGCAGTGGCAAGGTCGAGGCCCTGCTGTACCTGGAACCGACCGGCGAGCAGGCCGTGGGCGCACGCTGGCATTTCGGCCGCAATTCGCTCGATGCTGCGTTCGGCCTGTCTTCGGGCGACTCGCTGGGCCTGCTGTGCAACAGCAGCAGCGGCTCCAGCATCAGCGGACTGGCCAGCCATTGCATGCTGGCCAGCCTGGGCGACGACGATGATGCCATCGGCTCCAACCGGCGCCTGACGGGTACCGCCGCGCTCAACCGTGGCACCGGCCGCCTGGGAATCACTGCCGGCACCGGCCGCGAGACCCTGCCCGCCTGGCTGGCCACGCCCAGCAAGACCCCGTCGCTGCGCGCCGAACAGAATGACCTGACCGTGTTCGCGCAGAAGAACATCGGTCGCGAAGGCTTTGTCTCCATCGCCGGCACCTATGCCAAGGCACGCCTGGTACCCCTGGCCGACGCCTCACCGGCCATCGTTGACCGATGGGACAGCAAGAGCCTGAGCCTGGGCGCCGGCTACGGCAATTTCAGCGGCAGCATCATCGGCCGCGTGGTTGACGTTCCCGGCAAGCCCGGCAAGTGGGAAGGCCTGGGCATTGGCCTGACCTGGCGCACCCCGTGGTCCGGCCAGCTCACCGTCGGCGCGGAAAACGTCATCAGCCGCGGCAAGAACCCGTTCTCCCCGCGCAACGAAAGCAACGATGACGGCACCGTGCCGTACGTGCGCTACGAGCAGGATCTGTAGTCGCTCATCGGCCGCGAACAAGCTGTGTTGAACATCGGGCGCCCAGGGGCGCCCGAATTGTTTCTGGACACATCTGTCAAGTGCGAAAAGCACCTATCCGTTACAAACGGATACATCACGACATGCATCAACTGAAACTTTTTTGTGCGTTGAGGGCAGGCAGGCGCGGTTGCGTCCCTTCCCACATCCAGATAACTCATTGAACTAAAAGAAATCAGAGCGCATTCATGTGTAACCACAGCGTGAATTAACGCAGCTTTAATTTTTGGCTGGGGGCCGTTACTATCGATTCAGCCTCGCGATTTTGGAGCCTTCTTTTTTGGCACCGCCGCGCAGGCACTACCCCAGCCAAGATTTCTTGGAGAGAGAGAGCCAATGAATTTCCAGTCCAACAAGCTGCGTGACGCTGTCGTCGTCGCGCTGATCGCCGGTGCGGCGACGTCCGTAACGGCCCAGGCGCAGGAAGCGACCAACCTGGATCGCATCTCGGTGACCGGTTCGCGCATCAAGAGCACCGACATCGAAACCTCGCAGCCGGTCCTGAGCCTGACCCGCGCCGACATCGAAAAGCAGGGTGTGACCTCGGTCGCCGACATCCTGCAGCGCGTTGCCGCCAACGGTGCCGCCCTGAACCGCACCTTCAACAACGGCGGTGACGGCTCGGCCGGTATCAGCCTGCGCAACCTCGGCTCGGACCGTACCCTGGTGCTGGTCAATGGCCGTCGCTGGACCACCGGCCTGGACGGCAGCGTCGACCTGAACACCATCCCGACCGCGATGATCGAGCGCATCGACATCCTGAAGGACGGCGCTTCGACCATCTATGGTTCGGATGCCATCGCCGGCGTGGTGAACATCATCACCAAGCAGAACTTCGACGGCGCCGAAGCGAACTTCTACAAGGGCCAGTACAGCGACGGTGACGGCGAGCGTGAAGCGGCCGATTTCACCATCGGCACCACCACCGATCGCGCATCGCTGATGCTGGGTGTCTCCTACGTCAAGGAAGGCAAGGTCATGGCCGGCGATCGCAAGATCTCCGCCGGTGGCCCGCCGTTCTTCGACGGCCAGAGCAGCACCGGCATGCCGGGCTCCTACATCCGCAACGACGAGCGCTATGTGCTGATCAACGGCGTGGAGACGCCGTTCAACGCCAACGTCCACGGCTACAACACCGCCCCGGACAACTACCTGTTGACCCCGCAGGAACGTACGTCGCTGTTCGCTTCTGGTTCGTACAACGTTACCGACAACATCACCTTCCGTACCGAGGCGATGTACAACGAGCGCAAGTCCGAGCAGCTGCTGGCGGCCATGCCGGTCACCAGCATGCGCCTCAGCGCCAACAGCATGTACAACCCGACGGGTGAAGACCTGACCGGCGTCAACCGTCGTTTYAATGAAAGCGGCGGCCGTTCGTTCAACCAGAACGTCAAGAACTGGCACTTCTACGGTGGCTTCGAAGGCTTCTTCGAGTTCGCGGACCGTAACTTCGACTGGGATGTCGGCTACCGCTACGACAAGACCGACCAGAACGACCTGACCTACGGCCTGTTCAATCTGGCCAACCTGCGCAACGCTTACGGCCCGTCCGAAATGCGTGGCGGCGTGCCGGTCTGCGTCACCGCCCCGGGCGGCGACATCATTCCGGAGTGCGTGCCGGTCAACGCTCTGGGCCCGGAAGGCTCGATCAGCCAGGCCGCGCTCGACTACACTTCGTTCACCGCACACGATTCGGCCAGCCTGGTGTCCAAGGGCTACTACGCCAACATCTCCGGTGAAATCGTGCAGCTGCCGGCCGGCGCTCTGGCCTTCGCTGCCGGTTACGAGTACCGCAAGGAGACCGGTCAGTTCGATCCGGACGCCTTCATCGCTGCAGGCCTGAGCACCGGCAACGGCGCAAAGCCGACCAAGGGCGGCTACGACCTGGATGAAGTCTTCCTGGAACTGTCGATCCCGGTGCTGGCCGACCTGCCGGGCGCCAAGCTGCTCGACTTCAGCGCGGCGACCCGCTACTCGAAGTACAGCAACTTCGGCAATACCACCAACAACAAGTTCGGTTTCCGCTGGAAGCCGATCGACGACCTGATGATCCGCGGCAACTACTCGGAAGGCTTCCGCGCGCCGAGCATCAGCAACCTGTATGGCGGTGACGGCGACTCGTTCGAAACCTACGCCGATCCGTGCGCGGCTGCCAACGGCCCGACCGGTGCGGTGCTGGCCCAGTGTATCGCCCAGGGCGTTCCGGCTGGCTTCGTCCAGCCCAACACCAAGGACGACGACGGCGTTCCGCAGTCGGGCGCGGCCCAGACTGCCGAGCCGTTCACCTGGAAGTCGAACCCGAACCTGAAGCCGGAAACCTCGACCAGCAAAACGCTGGGCCTGGTGTGGAGCCCGAGCTTTGTCAGCGGCCTGAACGTGACCCTGGACTGGTGGCAGATCAAGATCGAAGACGCCATCACCCGTCCGGCGATCCAGGACATCATGAACTACTGCTACGGCGGTTCCCCGGCAGAACAGGCCGCGTACTGCGGTCTGATCACCCGTGATCCAGCCTACGGCACCATCGAAGAACGCTACACCATCACCAACGTCGACATGCCGCTGCAGAATCTGGCGTCGTACAAGGTGGAAGGCTGGGATCTGGGCGTGCTGTACCGCCTGCCGGAAACCTCGTTCGGCCAGTTCACCGTCAGCTGGGACAGCACCTACCTTTCCAAGTGGGAAACCAAGGCCACCGAAGATTCCGAGGTGGAAGGCCGCCAGGGTCGCTATCTCGACCAGGATCCGTACTGGCGCATCCGCTCCAACCTGTACGTCGACTGGTCCTTCGGCGACTTCGGCGTCAATTACGGCCTGCGTTACAAGTCCGGCATGACCGAAGACTGCCTGCTGGGCGGCGCACTGCGCAGCTACTGCTCCGATCCGGATGGCCGCAAGAACCACATGGGCTCGACCACTTACCACGACATCCAGGTGCGCTACAACACCCCGTGGAAGGGCACGATCATGCTGGGTCTGAACAACGCATGGGACAAGCAGCCGCCGGTCTCGTACTCGACCTCGTACAACATGTTCGACCCGCAGTACGACCTGCCGGGCCGCTACATGTACATGCAGTACAAGCAGAAGTTCTGATCGCTCCTCTGATCAGCTGATGCAGCAACGGCCCCGAAAGGGGCCGTTGTTTTTTGTACGTTCGCTGCTGGCGTCAACACCAACGAAAAAGGCCGCGGCACTGCCGCGGCCTTTCTGCATCCAGCGATGAAGAACGCCTCAGCCGTTCGGAATCAGCGTGTCGATCAGATGCTCGACATACGCTTCAAAATCCTCGCGCGCCTGCTTGGGCTGCTGCAGCTGCAGCGACAACTGCAGGAAGCCGACATAGGCGGCGTAGGCCAGGCGTGCGCGATGGCGTGCATCGGTCGAGCTCAGGCCCGCCTGGCGGAACGAGGCGATCAGGTAATCGAGCCGTCGCTGCGACACGCGGTCGATCACCGGCCGCACCATCGGATGGTCCAACGCTTTCAGCAGCTCGCTGTAGATGATGTGCGGCTGCACTTCGTGCGCCACCATCTGGAACAGCTGGCGCAGGCGCACGCGCGGATCCGGCACGTCTTCCAGGCTGCCGAACACCTGTTCCTGCTCGAACAGTTCCCAGCGTTCCAGTGCGGCCTGCAGCAGCGCATCACGCGAGGGGAAGTGCCAGTAGAAACTGCCCTTGGTCACGCCAAGGCGGCGCGCCAGCGGCTCCACCGCGACGGCGCTCACACCTTGCTCGGCAATCAGATCGAGGGCCGCCTGGGCCCAGTCTTCGGCACTCAGGCGGCTGTTGCGGCCGGCACGCGGTTCGCCGGCGGAAGCGTCAGGTTGATTCATTTGCTGATTTAACCATACGCCGGGGTTCGTTGCAGTACGCGATTGCGGCCGAAACCGTCGGCAGCCGGGCCGAGAGGCATTCTCGCAGCGCACCATACCGTGCAGTATTGACATCCCGCCGAACCCATCCATACTAGCGAGTATGGTTATGTCCCCTACTCCCGCTGCATTCCATGACCTGCGCCTGGAGGCCGCCCACGGTGCCTCGCTGGCTGCAACCGCCAGCACCTCGGGCCGTCGCGGGCGCGTACTGTTCGCGCATGGATTTGGCCAGACCCGCCATGCCTGGACGACGACGGCCAAGGCATTGTCGGCTGCCGGCCTGCAGACCCTGGCTTACGACGCCCGGGGGCACGGCGATTCCGACTGGAATGCGGCCGATCTGGCGTACCACGGTGAGCAGTTCGCCGATGACCTGATCGTGCTGGCCGGCGAACAACCGCGACCGCCGGTGCTGGTGGCTGCCTCGATGGGCGGCCTGTTCGGCCTGCTGGCCGAATCACGCTGGCCAGGCCTGTTCTCGGCCATGGTGCTGGTGGATATCACCCCGCGCTGGGATACCGCTGGCGTCGAGCGCATCCTCGCCTTCATGACCGCGCATCCGGAAGGATTCGCCTCGCTGTCGCAGGCTGCCGATGTGATCTCGGCCTATGTGCCGCATCGTCCGCGCAAATCCGAAGACTCACTGCGCGCGCTGCTGCGCGAAGATGGCCACGGTCGCTGGCGCTGGCACTGGGACCCGCGCCTGGTGGCCGAACTGGCCCGTGACAGCGAGCAGCACCAGGACGCACTGGCCGAAGCCGCGCGCCAGGTGAAGTGCCCCCTGCTGCTGGTCAGCGGTGGCCGCAGCGACCTGGTCACCCCGCAGACGGTGGCCGAATTCCTGGCATTGGCGCCACACGCACGCCACGTACAGTTGCCGCAGGCCACGCACATGGTCGCCGGTGATGACAACGACGCCTTTACCGCTACTGTGTTGGACTATCTGGACGTGTTGCCCGCAGCGGATGCTGCGGCTTCGTCCGCCATAAACGAGCACGTCACCGGAGCACGCTCATGAGCCTCGTCATTCCCTTCCTCGCCCTGCTGCTGGCAGGCGCGTTCGTCGCCTACCACCGCATGCGCCTGCTGACCTGGACGCTGATCAGCGTGGCCCTGCTGGTGGCCTGCTGGTTCATCCCCTACGTCAACCAGACCGCCACGATCGTCGCCGCCGCGATACTGGCCGTGATCGTCGTGCCGCTGCTGCTGCCGTTCATCCGCAAGCCGCTGCTGACCGGCCCGATGATGAAGGTGTTCCGCAAGGTGCTGCCGCCGCTGTCGCAGACCGAGCGCATCGCCCTGGAAACCGGCTCGGTCGGCTTCGAAGGCGAACTGTTCACCGGTGATCCGGACTGGAACATCCTGCTGAACTACCCCAAGCCGCAGCTGACCGCTGAAGAACAGGCCTTCCTCGATGGCCCGGTCGAACAGCTGTGCACGATGGTCAACGACTGGGAAATCACCCACGTCCATGCCGACCTGCCGCCGGAACTGTGGGCCTTCATCAAGAAGAACAAGTTCTTCGGCATGATCATTCCGAAGGAATACGGCGGCCTGGGCTTCTCCGCGCTGGCCCACCACAAGGTGATCCAGAAGCTGGCCTCGGTGTCTTCGGTGGTCAGTTCGACCGTCGGCGTGCCCAACTCGCTGGGCCCGGGTGAACTGCTGGTGCATTACGGCACCCAGGAACAGAAGGACCAGTACCTGCCGCGTCTGGCCGATGGCCGTGAAGTGCCCTGCTTCGGCCTGACCGGTCCGTTCGCCGGCTCCGACGCGACCTCGATTCCCGACTACGGCATCGTCTGCAAGGGCGAGTGGAACGGCGAGCAGGTGCTCGGCGTCAAGCTGACCTTCGACAAGCGCTACATCACCCTGGCGCCGGTCGCCTCGCTGATCGGCCTGGCCTTCCGCATGTACGATCCGGATGGCCTGATCGGCCAGACCCGCGATATCGGCATCACCCTGGGCCTGCTGCCGCGCGAGACCGCCGGCGTTGAAATCGGCCGTCGCCACTTCCCGCTGAACTCGACGTTCCAGAACGGCCCGATCC
Source organism: Stenotrophomonas sp. 10L48 (assembly GCF_056395105.1). NCBI lineage: Bacteria > Pseudomonadati > Pseudomonadota > Gammaproteobacteria > Lysobacterales > Lysobacteraceae > Stenotrophomonas > Stenotrophomonas sp. 10L48. The sequence continues at coordinate 102,932 of NZ_JBFTIX010000007.1, forward strand.
GCGGCAAGGACGTGTTCATTCCGCTGACCCAGCTGATCGGTGGCGCTGCGATGGCCGGCAAGGGCTGGAACATGCTCAACGAGTGCCTGGCCGTGGGTCGTTCCATCACCCTGCCTTCCACCGCCAGCGGCGGTGCCAAGGCGGGTGCCGCGGTCACCGGCGCCTATGCGCGCATCCGCAAGCAGTTCGGCCTGTCGGTCGGCCGCTTCGAAGGCGTGGAAGAAGCGCTGGCCCGCATCGGTGGCAAGGCGTACAAGATCAGCGCGCTGTCGCAGGCCACCGCCGCTGCTGTGGACCGCGGTGACGTGCCGTCGGTGCCGTCGGCGATCGCCAAGTACCACTGCACCAACATGAGCCGCGAAGTGATCTCGGACATGATGGACGTGATCGGCGGCAAGGGCATCATCCTGGGGCCGCGCAACTTCGCCGGCCGCAGCTGGCAGGCCGCGCCGATCGCCATCACGGTGGAAGGCGCCAACATCATGACCCGCAGCCTGCTGATCTTCGGCCAGGGTGCGATCCTCTGCCACCCGTGGGTGCTGAAGGAAATGAAGGCCGCTCAGGACCCCGACACCCGTGCCGGCCTGCAGGACTTCGACCGCAGCCTGTTCGGCCACATCCGCTACGGCATCTCCAATGCTGTTCGTTCGTTCTGGTTCGGCCTGACCGGCGCACGCTTCGGCGCTGCCCCGGGCGACGCCTACACCCGCCGCTACTTCCGCAAGCTGGACCGTTACTCGGCCAACCTGGCGCTGATGGCCGACATCTCGATGATGACGCTCGGCGGCAAGCTGAAGTTCAAGGAATCGCTGTCCGGCCGCCTGGGCGACGTGCTGAGCCATGTCTACATGACCAGCGCCATGCTCAAGCGCTACCACGACGAAGGCGCGCCGCAGGCCGACCAGCCGCTGCTGGCCTGGGCCTTCCATGACAGCGTGCACAAGATCGAGGAATCGCTGTCGGCTGCCCTGCGCAACTTCCCGATCCGTCCGATCGGCTGGCTGATGTGGGCACTGATCTTCCCGCTGGGCCGTCGTGCCGAGGCCCCGGGCGACCGCCTGAGCCGTCGCGTGGCTGCGCTGCTGATGGCCCCGAACGAAGCCCGCGACCGCCTCGCCAGCGGCGTGTTCCTGACCCCCTGCGAGAACAACCCGGGTGGCCGCATCAACAGCTACCTGAGCAAGGCGATCATGGCCGAGCCGGTGGAGCGCAAGTTCCTGAAGGCGCTGAAGAGCAAGGGCATCGAGGCGCTGGACTTCAACAGCCAGCTCGACGAGGCCGTGGCCGAAGGCGTGATCACCCAGGACGAGCGCAGCCTGCTGGAAGAGCTGCGTACGCTGACCCTGGACACCATCACCGTGGACGACTTCGACACCCACGAACTGCGCGCGGCCAGCTACTACGACCGCCAGAACAAGGACCCGCACTCGCAGGCGGCCTGATCGCCCGCGACGCGTTGCCTCGACGGCGGGCCTGGCCCGCCGTCGCTTTGTCCGCCGACCGGAAACCGCCATGTCCACGCCCCTGCTTTCGCTCTACCACCGCCTGCAGCGCTGGCCTGCCGGTACTTGGCTGTTCTCGCGCGCGGTGTGCTTCAAGGCGCCCTATTTCGCCAGCATCGCCCCGCGCATCATGCGCCTGGAGAACGGCCGCTGCGAGGGCACGCTGGCCGACCGCCGCAAGGTGCGCAACCACATCGGCACGGTGCACGCGATCGCAATGTGCAACCTGGCCGAACTGACCGCCGGGCTGATGGTCGATGCGTCGCTGCCCAAGGGCATGCGCTGGATCCCGAAGGGCATGCAGGTGCAGTACCTGGCCAAGGCGCGCGGCACGCTGCAGGCGACGGCATTGCCGGCGCAGCCGATCGTGGTGGCGACCGAAGGCTATGCGTTGCCGGTGACGGTGAGTGTGCGCGACCGCGCGGGGACGGAGGTGTTCAGCGCGGTCATCGACATGTGGGTGTCGCCGGCGAAGTGATGTTGCCGCGAACGGCGCAGCCCCTCGTGGGTGGACGGTTGGTCGCGGAAAGCGCTGGTTTGGCTGGGGGCGGTGGGTTCGCGGGGGACGCCGTGAACCCATCCCTGGGGGCTTGGCCGCGGCATCCATGCCGCGGACACCCCCGCGAACCCACCGCCCCCAGCCGATCTTCTTTTCTTCTCCGTGGGCTGGCCGCGCACGGAACCCGCCCGACCAACCCATGACAGCTCTACGCGACCAACCCACGAGGGGCTGTGCCGTTGGCCGGAAATCACGCCAGTGCGCGAAACACCAACGCCAGGATCGCCGGCACCGCCTGGATCATGAAGATGCGCCGGCTTACGCTGTAGGCGCCATAGCACCCCGCCACCACCACGCACACCAGCGAGAACGTCACCAGCACCGGCTGCGCCAGCACCAGCCCCACCACGATGCCCGCCGCCAGGAAGCCGTTGTACAGGCCCTGGTTGGCCGCCAGCACGCGCGTGGTCTCCGCCTTCTCCGGTGAATTGCGGAACGTCTTCAGGCCCAGCGGCCGGGTCCACAGGAACATCTCCAGCACCAGAAAATACAGGTGCAGCACGGCAACCAGCACGGTCAGCAGCAGCGCAATCAAGCTCATATCAAGTCCAGTATTTGCAGGGAAAATTCACTGACGCTGCGTTGCGCCCTTGGGCGCCCATCCCCTACGGGGCGTACCGTCGAGATGGGGGATTGTCCACGGCCCCGTCCCAGGCTCTTCCATTGGCGATCGTTCTTCAACAGCCAACGGCAGAAACTCGAATCTGTGCATATGCACTCTGGGATGCTCCGAGAGTCTTTCCAATGCGCCCCACTCCGAAGCACCATGGCCTGTCACCCTCACGATCACCAGCTGGATTCTGCGATAACGACGAAGCAGTCGCGTGACGACGTGACAACAATCCTCGCATGGACGCCGCTCCGTGAAGAGATACACCACTCCTTCCATCCGTCTCCAGAGCGGAAATCGATAGAGACGCCTTACGGCCAGATCAAAGTAGTTCAAGAGCAAGAATTCAGAGTCGTGATAGACCTTCTCCTTGCGCAGCCTCTCCGATCGCTTCTTAGCAAGGTGCAAGCGAGCTGCAGCCCGGGGGCTGTCCAAACGGCGGGTGGGCCGCCTGAAAGCTCTCTGGAAGTGGGGCCGAAGCCGAGGAGCGGTCAGCTGAGGAACGGCGCTGAGCCATGACTCGGCCTCCAGGTCGTTGCCTCTCCGCAGTACGTTCAACATTCCCTGTTCGTTGCAGGCGAGGACGTCAAACTCCAGGTCCTGACGGGCAACCTTGATCATCTCTGCCAATGCACGGGAACTGGGACCAATGACGTCGGTGAGAATGAGCCGACCTTCAAAACGTTGCGCGGCAAAGTTCACCAGCCCCAGATTGCCCTCCAGTTGCCTGCCCATGCTGTCTTGACCAGAAAGAGCATCCATTAGAAGGGTGCTCTCCAGAGCCCCCATTCGAAGCCGACTGACCAGGTTGAATGCATGAAATGCCCACGCCTCCAACTGACGTTCATCCAACGCATGACGCCGCGTGCTCCCATTGGGCATTCCCTTCTCCAGTAAGCACTGCAATCAAAGATCAGGCCTGAATCCATCTGCTCGCAGTGGCGGCCTGCCCCCCCCCCAAATCAACGGTCGCGCGGCAGCTTCTTCTCTTCGCGCAGCACGCCGAACGCCGCCAGGGTCATCAAGCCGGCGACGGCTACACCACCGATGAACACCACGTGCGAACCGAACAACGACAGCCCCTTGTGCAGCCAGGCGAAGGTCAGGTCGGCGCCGCGGTACACCACCGTGTCGATCGCCGCGCCGGCCTTGTAGCGCCACTGCCGGTCCACGCGGGTGTAGATGGTTTCGCGGGCCGGCTTGGCCAGGGCGAACTCGCTGGCGCGGGTCATCACCTGCACCACCGCCACCATCAGCGGCATCGGCGATGCGGCCAGCACCGAGAAGCCGATCAGGATCGCAAAACCGGGAATCAGCAACGCCGGGGCGATGCCGTGGCGCGACAGCAGCCAGCGGGTCAGCCCGAGCTGCATCAACAGCGCCAGCGCGTTCACCGCCAGGTCGATGCGCGAAAAGAAGGCTGTGGCAGCGCCTGCATCGTTGAACGAGGCACGCACGATGCTGGCCTGCTGGTTGTACAGCAAGGTGCCGACACCCACGCCGAACACCACCATGATCGCCAGCCAGCGCAGCAGGGGCTCGCGCACGATCAGCTTCAGGCCATCGAGCACGCTGCCGCCCATCGGCTGCTCACCCGACACCAGCTGCTGCTCACGCTCGCGCAGCACCGCCCAGTGGCGCAGGCGCCAGATGCACAACAGGCACACGACCAGGAAGCCGGCCGAAACCAGCATCAGGTTGGCGATGCCCACCCGCTGCACCAGCGCACTGGTGATGATCGGGCCGAGGAAGGCGCCAACAGTGCCGGCCGCACCGATGTAGCCGTAGTAGGCCCGCGCCTGCGCATTGGAGAACACATCGGCCATGAAGCTCCAGAACACCGCGACCGCAAACAGGTTGAACACGGTGATCCAGAAGAAGAACGCCATGCCCCGCCCCGGTACGCCGCTGTCGAACAGTGCGTAGAAGCCCAGCAGGGTGGCGACGAAGAAGCCGTACACCGCCGGCAGGAACACCCGCCGCGGGAAGCGGCTGACCAGCCAGCCATAGACCGGCTGCAGCACCAGCATGATCACGAATACGCAGGAGAACAGGAACTGCAGGACGAAGTCCTTCAGGGCGATGCCATGGCTGGCGAACCAGGCGATCAACGCCGCCGGGAACACCGTCTCCAGGTCGGCCGAAGCGGCCATCGCCTCGCGTACCGGCCGCAGCACGTAGTAGCCGCTGAGCAGGCAGAAGAAGTACAGAAACGACCACCACAGCGCCGGCGACTCGCGCAGCGCGGCCAGCAGGCCCTTCAGTGCCCCGCTCTCCCGCGCCGCGCTCACGCGGCTCCCCTCGCCCGCAAACGGCGGTTGGACAGCGGCATGGCAGGCTCCGGGGGCAGTGAAGCGCGTACGTTATCCAATGCACTGCAACATCGCCAGCGCAGGCGGCGCCGATGGCTGCAACGCAGTGTCACGGACTGGCCCGGCGGACACCTTGTGATACACGCTCTTCTGGCGTCAAAAATCCAACTTTTTCAACGAGATGCGCATTCATCTTCGCTTTGTTTGTGCACAGGCGAAAAGCGGCGCTAGAATCATCCCCAGCAGTCGCGCACGGGTTCCAACCGATGAAAAAGAACAGCCTGCGTCGTCCGATCCGTTCGGCGGCCACCGGTTTGCTGGGCATGTTGATGCCCCTTGCCTTGTCCACCACCGCGCAGACCCCGCCGGCGTTGCCGCCGATGCCGACCAACATCGAAACCGCCGCCGGTGGCGCCGTCGCCCACACCCAGCCTGCGGCCTACCGCACCGGGCTGGTGCCGCAGGTGCAGTTGCCCGCTGCCGGTTTCAACGTCGCCAACATCGAATCGATGGCGCAGCAGCTCACCTATGGCGAGCGCGTGCCCGGCATGGCAGTGGCCATCGTGCAGGGCGGCCGCGTGCTCAGCGCGCGCGGCTACGGCGTGACCGACGTCAACAACCCGTTGCCGGTCGACGCCCACACCGTGTTCCGCCTGGCGTCGCTGTCCAAGGCCTTCGCCGGCACCATGGCCGGCCTGCTGGTCAACGATGGCACCCTGCGCTGGGACAGCAAGGTCACCGACTACGTGCCGGGCTTCCGCCTGAACTCGCCGGAGGCCACCGACCGCCTGACCGTGGCCGATGTACTCAGCCACCGCGTCGGCCTGCCGTACAACGCCTATGACCGCGACATCGAAGGCAATGCCGAGTACTACGCGCTGACCCAGAAGCTGGCCAACACCAGCCTGAAGTGCCTGCCGGGCGACTGCTACGCCTACCAGAACGTGGCCTTCAGCCTGATCGGCGACGTCGTGTATGCGGCCTCCGGCAGCTTCTACGAGCAGTCGGTCGAACGCCGCATCTTCAAGCCGCTGGGCATGAACGATGCCAGCCTCGGCCTGGCCGGCATCCAGGCCAGCTCGCGCTGGGCGCGCCCGCACGTGCGCAGCCGCAACGGCTGGGTGTCGCTGACGCCGAAGCCGACCTATTACCGCGTCGCCCCTGCTGCCGGCGTCAACGCCAGTGCCAGTGACATGGCGCAGTGGTTGCTGGCCCATACCGGCCACCGCCCGGACGTGCTGCCGGCACCGCTGCTGGCGACCCTGCACTCCAGCCTGATCAACACACCGGGCGAGATGCGTTCGGGCTGGCGCCGCGAACGCCTGCACTCGGCCGGCTACGCGCTGGGCTGGCGCACCTTCGACTACGCCGGTCACGATGTCGTGTTCCATGCCGGCGCGGTGCAGGGCTACCGCGGCCTTGTTGCACTGGTGCCCGAGCGCGACCTCGGCATCGCCATCATGTGGAACGGCGAAAGCGGCCTGCCCAGCGGCCTGCTGCCGACCGTGCTCGACGCAGCCCTCGGGCTGCCGTCGCAGCGCTGGCTGGACGTGGACACCGACTTCGGCAGCGACAACCTGATGGCCGAGGGCGCCACCCCGGCACAGCAGGACAAGCGCAAGGGCAAGGGCGCTTCGGGCAACCGCGCGGTGGCCTCGCCGCGCTGAGCTGGCGAGCTCGACCGTAAACAGAAGGGCGGCCTACGGGTCGCCCTTTTCGCTTGTTTACGTAGCGCTGAGCGTCCCTGCCTTCACCGTTTCGTAGAATCAGGCGCGCCCGGGATGCTAGTGGGCGAAGTAGTGCATTCCGCCATCCACCGGAATCACCGCCCCGGTGATGTACCCCGCCAACGGCGACGCCAGGAACGCAACCAGGTGCGCCACCTCCTCTGGTTCGCCGAAACGCCCCATCGGGATGTTGCGGGCGATGAACTCACGCCGGCTCTCTTCGGTGGGATGCAGCCGATCCAGGATCTGCGCGCTGTTGATCCGCCCCGGCGCGATCGAGTTGATGGTGATGCCCTCGCCCGCCACATCGCAGGACAGCCCCTTGCTCCACAGATGCAGCGCCGCCTTCGCCGGGCTCGCGGCATTCACCGCACGCGGCTCCATCGACCCGCTGAGGTTGATCACACGCCCCCAGCCATTGGCCCGCATCGACGGCAGCAACGCCTGCGTCAGCCGTCGTGCCGCCGAGAAGTTCAGTGCCATCGCCTCGTCCCACACCTCGTCTGCTGCGGCCACCCCGGCCAACCGTGCGCCACCGGCCGCGTTGACCAGGATGTCCACGTGCTGCAGCGTCTGCAGCGAAGCGCTGGCGATGCGCTGCACATCGTCGGCGTCGGTCAGATCGCCCACCAACACGACGGGTACCGGTCCACCCGCCGCCTCGATTGCGGCCGCCACCGATTGCAACGGCGCCTGCCGCCGCGCGGTGATCGCCACGCGCACACCCTGCCTCGCCAGTACCCGCGCAACACCTGCGCCGATGCCGCTGCCTGCGCCGGTGACCAGCGCGGTACGTCCTTCAAGATCCAGTTTCATGTGTTGCCCTGCCAGTTCTGCCGGCCCATCTGGCCGTGCGGACATGCTCTTTGAACACCCTCGATTGATAAACTCCGGCGAGGTTTCAACATTCAGAACCCGGGGTGTCAGATGAACCTGTTGGAGAGCATGCAGGTCTATGTGCTGGCCGTGGAAAAGGGCAGCCTCAGTGCCGCGGCATCGGCACTGGACATCTCCGCGACGATGGCCGGCAAGCACCTGCGCGCCCTGGAAGAACGGCTGGGCATGCAGTTGTTGAACCGCACGACCCGTCGGCAGCATATGACCGCTTTCGGTGAGGCCTACTTCGGCCGCTGCAAAGAGATCCTGCGCCTGGTGGAGGAAACCGATGCGCAGGCCCAGCATCACCACCTGGCACCGGCGGGCACGCTGCGGATCAGTGCACCGGTGATCTTCGGCACGCATGCGCTGGTGCCGGCACTGTCGACCTACATGGACCGCTACCCCGAGGTCAGTGTCGAACTGGTCCTGACCGATCGCGTGGTCGAACTGGCCGATGAGGGGTTCGAGGCCGCCATCCGCATCGGCACGCTGGCCGACGCCACGCATCTCGTAGCGCGTCCGCTCAGCGCCTACCGGCTGACCCTGTGTGCATCGCCGGCCTATCTCACACGGCATGGCACGCCGCACAACGCGCAGGAGCTGCAGCAGCATCAATGCCTGTCGCTGGATCCTGCTGCGCTGTCGCACTGGCTGGGCAACGAAGTGGCATTGCCAGCGCCGCCTTCGGGACGGTTGCAGATCAACAACGGCGAAGCGTTGCGGCTGGCCGCGCTGCAGGGCCTGGGCATCATCCTGCAGTCGAGCCTGCTGCTGGCAGCAGACATCGATGCGGGTAGCCTGGTCCCGTTGCTGCCGGAACATGGCCGGCACGGTCGGCCCATGCACGTGGTCTATCCGCACGACCGGTATCACTCCACCCGGCTGCGCAGCTTCGTGGATTTCCTGGTCGAGCGGTTTCCCTGCGACGCAGCGGGTGAACGCAGCTGGCCAGGCGCAGGCAGCCCATAAAAAAACCCCCTCCCCGCTGGGCAGTCGGGGAAGGGGTCTCAGGGTACGGCTATCGGGAAGTACTTAGATCAGCGGTGCCGGAGTTGCCGGAAGGGCCACCGGAGCGGCCTTCTTCTTGCGGGCGGCCGGCTTGCGCTTGGCAACCTTCTTGGCAGCCTTCTTCGGGGCAGCCTTCTTGGTCGCCTTCTTCGCAGTCTTCTTCACTGCCTTCTTGGCGGTCTTCTTTGTCGCCTTCTTCACTGCCTTCTTGGCGACCTTCTTGGCCGGCTTGCGGGCAGTGGTCTTCTTGGCGGCTTTCTTGGCAGTCTTCTTGGTGGCCTTCTTGGCTACCTTCTTGACGGCCTTCTTCGCGGTCTTCTTTACGGCCTTCTTGGCAGCGGACTTCTTGGCTACCTTCTTGGCCGCCTTCTTCACTGTCTTCTTCGCCGTGGCCTTCTTGGCGACCTTCTTGGCAGCCTTCTTCACTGCCTTCTTGGCAGTCGCCTTCTTCGCGACCTTCTTCACTGCCTTCTTGGCAGCGGCCTTCTTGGCGACCTTCTTCACCGCTTTCTTGGCGGCGGGCTTTTTCTTCGCAGCTTTCTTGGTTGCCATGGTGATGGCTCCTCGTCAGTGATAGGGAGTTGAAACGCCCAGGTGGATCAAACCCGCCCATGCTGCGTGCGGGGACCGCCGGCGCGTCGGGCGCGCCGTTACGGATGCGGTGATGCCCGCCACGATCGGCGGAGCAGGCATCGGAACAGGGGTTGCCTTGCATTTCTCGAGGGGAAGCGGGGCCATCTCCACCGTCGTCAGGATCGCGGTGGTCTTCGAGGGGCTGCTTCGCATCGGACGATTGATTCTGCGCACTCGGTTTGGCAGGCAAGGTCTGCTGAGGCGAAACCTAATCACGGTTTTTTTTACTGTCAACAACCCCCGCGAAAAATTTTCACATCCGCCGCGTCCCGGAAGCCCTTCCCGCGCCTGCCGATGTTCCTCCGCGAGCGCCGGCAAACACTGCATCGCGCATCGTCGCTGCCATCAACTGCGCACGAACAGCGAAGAAAAAACACTTGAAATAAGCACTCTGCGTCATGTAGGGGCCTGAAGCGGAACGCCACGCGGCGACGCGGCCATGCATGGCAACGCACGCGCCAACGCCAGCACAACGGTCCTGCAACAAGGCCAAAAACTTTTCACATCCGGGCGCGCCGCCGCGGGGGTGGAAACGCGGATTTGCGCAAAACTGCGCACGCCTTTTGCCCGCGCTCAACACCGACTGATGCCATGGCGATGGCATGCGGCGAACCGGCCGGCATAAGTTCGAAGCCTCCTCCAAAACGAAAACGGCCACCCGAGGGTGGCCGTTTTCGTACCGGGGAAACGACGACTCAGTGCTCTTCGTCTTCCAGGCCTTCGGCGTACGCGTCCGGGTCCAGCAGCTCGTTGAGCTCGTCGCTGTTGGACACTTCGACAACGAACATCCAGCCATCGCCGTAGGCGTCTTCGTTGATGGTTTCCGGCTTGTCGGCCAGTGCCGAGTTGACCTCGACGATGGTGCCGCTGATCGGGCTGTAGACGTCGGAGGCGGCCTTCACCGACTCGACGACCGCGATCTGCTCGTTGGCCTTGGCGGTCGCGCCGACTTCGGGCAGCTCGACGTAGACCAGGTCACCCAGCAGGCCCTGGGCGTGGTCGGAAATACCGACGGTCACGCGGCCATTGCCTTCGACACGGGCCCACTCATGGGACTTGAGGAACTTGAGGTCGCCGGGGATCTCGCTCATGGGACTGCTCCAGAGATATGCAGGGGGTGGAAAAAACGGGGCTAGTGTAACCAACCGGCCGCCACTGCTGGCAGTGACGACCGGCATGTTTGGATCAGGCGTCGCCAAGCACGCCGGGCTGGGCCTGGCCTTCGCGCACGAACGGGAACTTGACCACCCGCACCGGCACCTGACGGCCGCGGATGTCGACGGTGACCTGACCGAGTTCACCGGCCGGCACGCGCGCGAATGCGATGCCCTTGGCCAGGGTCGGCGAGAAGGTGCCGGACAGGATCTCGCCCTGGCCGCCGGCAGTGGTGACCGCCTGGCCATGGCGCAGCACGCCCTTCTCATCCATCACCAGGCCGATCATCTGACGTGCGTTGCCAGCCGCCTTCTGCGCCTCCAGCACGTCGCGGCCGATGAAGTCGCGACCCTCGTCCAGCGACACCGTCCAGGCCAGCGCCGCTTCGTAGGGGCTGATCGCTTCGTCCATGTCCTGGCCGTACAGATTCATGCCGGCTTCCAGGCGCAGGGTATCGCGCGCGCCAAGACCGGCCGGCTTCACGCCGGCAGCAAGCAGGCGGTTCCAGAACGCGACCACGGCATCCTGCGGCAGCAGGATCTCGAAACCGTCTTCGCCGGTGTAGCCGGTGCGGGCGACGAACAGTTCAACGCCGTCGTCGGACTGCACCTGCAGCGCGGCGAAACGGCCGAGCTTGCCCAGCGACTCACGGTCGGCTTCGCGGGCCAGGCCGATGACGATGTCGCGCGCCTGCGGACCCTGCACAGCGAGGATCGCCAGGTCTGGACGCTGTTCGACCGAGACGTTGAACGGCGCAGCCTGCTCGCGCAGCCACGCCAGATCCTTCTCGCGGGTGGAGGCGTTGACCACCATGCGGAAGAAGTCGTCGCCCAGGTAATAGACGATCAGGTCGTCGATGACGCCGCCCTGCGGATTCAGCATGCACGAGTACAACGCCTTGCCGGTGGCCTTGAGCTTGTCGACCGAGTTGGCCAGCAGGCGGCGCAGGAACGGCTTGACCTGGTCGCCGCGCAGGTCGACCACGGTCATGTGGCTGACGTCGAACACGCCCGACTCACGACGCACCAGGTGGTGCTCGTCCAGCTGCGAGCCGTAGTGGATGGGCATGTCCCAACCCCCGAAATCGACCATCTTGGCGCCAAGGGCGCGGTGGGTATCGTTGAGCAGCGTCTTCTGGGTCATGACCGGGTCCGGCAGCAGAGGAAACAAGAACGCGCATTATCCCAGATCGGTCGGCCGCAGGTCGCGCCGCAGCGCAGCGGGGGGATGTTGGCCGGCCTGCGGCCGGCGGGCGCTTTCTACAAGCCAGGCAACGGCAACGGCCAAAGCGTATCGGCTCGGCGACGTCTGTGGGCTGGTGGGGCGATGTGGGGTTGCGGGACGCGCCGCAAGTACGTCCGTGTAGGCTCGTAGGCGCCATCCATGGCGCCTGCGGTCCCTCCACCCCACACCGCCCCACCCCGACAGGTTCCCGATGACGGGACGGAAGGCAAGAGCGGTTGTGGATGTCGATACATATATGGAGAGAAGTGTCGAAGCCATTGCCTGCGGAAAGGGATCCGACCCCGGGCACACAGAGCGCAGCGACCGGCGGGGGTGTCCGCGGCATGGATGCCGCGGCCAAGCCTACAAGGACGTACTTGCGGCGCCCCCTGCACAGCCCACCCGCCCGACCCAACCCAGCATCTGCTTTCAGCGACCACACACGAGGGGCTGCGCCGTTGGCTGGAAACCCTAGGCGACCGCCTCGACCACCAGCGCACTGCCCTGCACCGCCACCACCCGCACCAGCGTGCCGGCCGGCAGCTCCGGCCCACTCACCTGCCACGACGCGTCGTCGATGCTGACCCTGCCCTGCCCGGCAACGATGGCCTGCTGCAAGGGCACCACCCGCCCGACCAGTTGTTCAGCGCGGCGGTTCAGCAGCGGCGCGTCACTCTGCCGCGCGCGCGGCTTGCCCCAGTGCCGGTAGCACTGGATCGACAGCACGCTCAGCACCACGAAAGCGACCACCTGCCACAGCACCGGGATATCGGCGAACACCGCTACCAGCGCGAACACCGCCGCCGCACCGATGCCGATCCACAGCATGAACGCGCCGGGCGCCAGCGCTTCGGCGGCGAACAGCAGCAAGGCCAACGCACCCCAGGCAACGACTTCCCAGCGCATGTCAGCCTCCGATCGGTGGCGGCCGCTTTGCCGGCGGCCGGGTTTCCTGGTTGGACAGGGCCTGCTTGGCCAGCTCGGCCACGCCGGCGATCGAACCAATCACTCCGCTGGCCTCCATCGGCATCAGCACCAGCTTCTGGTTCGGCGACGTGGCCAGTTCCTTGAACGCTTCCACATACTTCTGGGCGATGAAGTAGTTGATGGCCTGGACGTCGCCGTCGGCGATCGCCGCCGACACCACCTGGGTCGCCTTGGCTTCGGCTTCGGCCAGGCGCTCGCGTGCTTCGGCGTCGCGGAATGCGGCCTCGCGCCGCCCCTCCGCCTCCAGCACCGTAGCCTGCTTCTCGCCTTCGGCACGCAGGATCTCAGACTGCCGCGAACCTTCCGCCTCGAGGATCTGCGCGCGCTTCTCGCGCTCGGCCTTCATCTGCCGTGCCATCGCATCGAGCAGGTCGCGCGGCGGCTGGATGTCGCGGATCTCGATGCGGTTGACCTTCACGCCCCACGGGTTGGTCGCATGATCGACCACGCTGAGCAGCTTGGCGTTGATCACCTCGCGCTGGCTGAGCGATTCATCCAGGTCCATCGAGCCGATCACGGTACGGATGTTGGTCTGCACCAGGGCGATCATCGCCACTTCCAGCACCGATACCTCGTAGGCGGCCTTGGCCGCGTCCAGTACCTGGAAGAACACCACGCCATCGACGCGCACGGCGGCGTTGTCCTTGGTGATCACTTCCTGGCCGGGCACGTCCAGCACCTGTTCCATCATGTTCACCTTGCGCCCCACCCCGTAGACGATCGGGATCAGGAAATGCAGGCCGGGCGACATGGTGTGGGTGTAACGGCCGAACCGCTCGACGGTCCATTCATAGCCCTGTGGCACCATCCGCACTGCCTTGAACAGGATGACCACGGCCACGAAGGCCAGCACCGCGCTGAAGAACATGGTCGGGAACATCGCGCTTTCCTTATGGGAGACGTCCGGAGCCCAGCATAGCGCGCGGATGCAGGCGGTGCGGGTACCGCACGTTCCAGCCGAAAGCAGCCGAGCGTGGCCCGGCGCTGCAGGATGAACCCGCTCAGATCCGGGTCGTGGCCAGGAAGCGCTCGCGGTCCTGCTGGGTCTGCCGGCGGATCTCGGCCAGCGCCTGGCTTTCGGTCGCCTCCAGCATCGCCTCGAACAGGCGCTGGAAGTGATGGCGCATCGCATTGCGTGCAGCGACGGGATCGCGCGCGCGCAGCCCCTCGAAGATCGCCATGTGCTCGTCGGCGCGGCTGGCACCATCGTCATGGCACACCCGTGCGTAGACCTCGGTCACCCGCGGCAGCTCGCTGCGCATGCGCCAGATCTGCTGCACGAAATACTCGACCACCGGGTTGCCCGAGAGGCGGGCGATGGCCAGGTGGAAGCGGCGGTCGTAGTCGCCGGCCTCTTCATCGGTAAGGTCACGACGGCACAGCGCTTCAGCCAGCACCTGCAGCTCGGCGATGCCGGCCTCATCGATATTGCTTGCCGCCAGCGCTGCAGCTTCCGCTTCGAACACGGCACGCGCCGCGGTCAGGTCGAAGGCGCTGATATCGGGCAGCCCGCCGGCAGCCTGGGCCGGGCGCGGCTTCACATAGACGCCCGAACCGATACGGATCGCGATCCAGCCCTGCGCTTCCAGGGCGATTTCCGCCTCACGGATGGTGACCCGGCTGACGCCGAAGCGTTCGGCAAGTTCACGTTCGCCCGGCAGGCGCGAACCCGACGGATATTCGCCATCCTCGATCAGCTTGCGGAGCTTGGCGGCGATGGTCTGGTAGAGACGGTTGGCGGACATGCGGCTGACCCTTGGCGGTTCCCTCCGGGCCCGTCCCCGGCCACCGGGCACGGTGCGGGTCCGGTTGGAGCGACGGCGCGACCATTGGCCGCGCCGCCCTGTTCAGAACTTGTATCGTACACCGAAATACGCGCGCCGCCCGTAGCTCACCACCTCGCGGAAATTCCCGTAAAGCGGCTGGTACGCCACGCGTGGCTCGTCGGTCAGGTTCATCAGTTCCAGCGACAGCGACAGCTGCTTGTTCACCCGGTAACGCAGGCGCAGGTCGACGCTGGTGTTGTCATCGTAGTAGCGGTTCTGCTGCGCCGTGTTGCCGGTGAAGTCCTGGTAATAGTGCGAACGGAACTTGCCGATGGCCTGGATGTTGAAGCGGCCCACATCCCAGTAGAGGGAACCGGACAGCACATGCCGCGAGAAGCCGCTCAGGCCGGCCGGCGGAACGATGGCCGGAATGATCGATCCATCGGCGGCCAACTGCTCGCCCAACCGCGAATCCTGCGTCTGGTAGTCGGCGTCGGCATAGTTGTAGCTGACCTTGAAGCCGAGGCCATCGAACGGCTTGGGCAGGTACGAGAACCGGTGGGTGGCACTGAGCTCGATACCGGTCAGGGTGCTGTCTTCATCGGTGGTCACCTGCTGGCGCACCGGCACGGTCACCGTCTGTCCGTTGAGGGTGTAGGTCTCCGGCACCAGCGCGGTGGCGGTGCCGCCGTTGAACTGCTTCCAGTACACCGCACCGGCCAGCAGCGTATCCGGGTTCGCATACCACTCAAGCGAGACATCGCCGTTCCAGGACATAAGCGGCTGCGCAGCCGGATTGCCGCTGGCACTGATGTCGTCCAGCGCGTCGGCCAGGCCCGTATAGGTGGCATCGCTGCTGACATTGATGGTTCGCCCGGCACCGAGTGCGGCGATATCCGGGCGTGACATCGCCCGGTACGCGCCCAACCGCAGCAACAGGTCCGGCTTCAGCTCGAATGCGGCATTCAGGCTTGGCAGCAGCTTGTCGTTGCCAGCCTTGAACACCTGGGTGGTGAAATCACCAGTGGGTTGCAGGCGGATCGTGCCGTCGCCGTTGTCGATGACCGCCAGGTCGGTGCGCACGCCTTCCGAACGCACGTCGGTCTTGACCCAGCGCAGGCCGACATTGCCGGTGACCGGCAGGCCGAACAGCGTGCTGCTGAATTCACCCATCAGGTACAGCGCGCGGGTTGTCTCGGTCACATCGACGTTGTTCGGGTCCTGGAAGTCCGGGTCCAGGCCACTGTCGCTGGTGCCGCGGAAGGACGCGTAGAGGCAGCTCGGATCGAAGTACGCCCACGAGGAGATCGTATTGCCGCTGGCCGCATCCATGAAATCGTCCTGCGGGAACGGTGCACGGCAGGCACGGTTGGCGGCAATGATCTTCGCCTTGTCGGCCGCTACGCGCTGGTCGTAGTCGGTCACCAGGGTGTTGTCGCGCAGCCGGTAGTCGGCCTGGCTGGCGCGCACGCCGCCCTTGATGCGGGTGAAGAAACCGGACTCGGGCATGAAGCTGGCATCGAAGCGGCCGGCCTTGATCTTGTGGTCGTTCTCGGTCGCGCTGGAGGTCACCCGCGCCGCGCCGGTGTAGGCGTCCCAGTTGTTCGGGTCGAAGTTCGGCGCCAGCGCCACGCTCGGCACCTCGCCATGCCAGTCCCAGTCGTAGTCGACATAGCCGGTGGCGCCGCTGCTGATGCCCGGCACGATGGCATTGTTGACGTCGCGCTGGTTGGCGCGCAGCCGGGTCATGCGCTCGCTGTCCAGGCGGTTGGTATGCGAATAGGAAAGATCGGTGGACAGCTCCCAGACCGGGCTGGGGCGCAGGATCAGATTGAGGCCACCACCGGTGTATTCCTCGCCGCGCCAATAGCGGTTGGAGGTCGAATCGATGGAAGTGCTGCCATGCAGGTGGCGGACGATGCCGTCCTCGTCCACCTCGCGCTGGGTGATGCCGCGTCGTGCATTGGACAGGCTCAGGTCGCTGCGGTCCTCGTCCCAGTTGCGCTCGGTATGTTCGAAATCGAGGTTGACCTCGACCACGTCGTTGGGCCGCCATTGGATCGCCGCGAATTCGCTCTGGCGATCATTGCGCTCCTGCTTCAGGCGATAGATGCGGCTGCTTGGCACCAGGTAGTACGGCGCGCCGTTGGCGATGGCCTGGGCGCTGACTTCATTGCAGTTGGCATTGGCCACGTTCTGCCTGCCATCGCAGGCATACCAGGTGGAGCCGCTGGTGATGCTCTCCTCCGGATCGGTGCCCTCCAGCCGCTGGATGCCCAGCGAGATGCCGAGCTTCTGGCCGTTGCCGAATTCGAACTGGTCGATGTAGCTGGCGGTACCGCGATAGCCGATGCCATCGTCGTCGCGGTACTTCTTGTCATACTCGGCCCAGCTGCCGCGCAGATCGATCTGCGCCGAGCGCTTGCCGTACTCCAGCGGCTTGACCGTCTCCAGCCCGATGGTCCCGGCGACACCGCCTTCGATGATGTCGGCACGCTGGGTCTTGTAGATCGCCACCGTATTGATCAGCTCGGCCGGGAACATGTTGAAGTTCACCGAGCGGTCGCCGCTGCCGTTGGTGATCTCGCGGCCGTTGAAATTGGTGCTGCTGAGGAAGGCGCCGAGACCACGGATCGAGATTTCCGATGCGCCGGTCTTGTCGCGGGTCGAGGCGGCACCGGTCAGCGTTTCGATCGCATCGGCCAGTGATGGCGCGGGCAGGTCGCCGATGTCGTCGGCCGACAACACATCGGCGATCACCGTGTCGTCGCGCTTCTTGTTGATCGAGCTCTGCATCGATTCGCGGATGCCCGTGACCTGGACCTGGTCCAGGGTGGTGGCGTCCTGCCCGGAACCGCTGCCGGCAGACTGCGCCTGCACGGCCGGCGAAGCCGCCAGCGCAGCGAGCAGTGCCACGATCAGCGGTGTGGGTGACAACGGTGTACGACGTACAACTCCGGCTGGTTGCCGCATGGTTTTCCTCCTCCCAAAGGATCGCCCGGACGGTAGGCGTGGGACGCAGCTTCGACACGCCGACACAGAAATGTCAACCAACTGGACTGGATTTTTCGTAATACCTTTGATTCAGACCGGTTGCCCGGCATTTCATGTGCTGATGCAGCATGACTTTGCGCGCAACGTGGCTTACAACACACCTACCAAGTGGTATGCACACCCACTCCGAAACCGCGGCATCGCCGTCTCTGGAAGGACTTCATGCGCATTCAACCGACTTCGCACCGCCTTTCGAAACCCACCCTTGGATATTGCCTGGCAATTGGACTGGCAACCTGCCTGACCAGTTTGCCGGCGAACGCTGCGAGCTGGCTGGTCCATGATGCCGCCGAGTTCGCCACCGCCGCTGCCGCACTGCAACCCGGCGATGAAATCGTGCTGGCCGATGGCACCTGGACCGATGCGCGCCTGCTGCTGAAGGGCCAGGGCACCGCCGCCGCACCGATCGTGCTGCGCGCGCAGACGCCGGGCAAGGTGATCCTCAGCGGGGGGTCGGACCTGCGCCTGGCCGGCAGCTACCTGCAGGTCTCCAACCTGGTATTCCGCAACGGCTACACCCCGGGCGACGCCGTGGTGGCGTTCCGCGAGTCGAGCAAGGCAGTGGCCAGCCACAGCCGCGTCACCGGCCTGGTCATCGATGACTACAGCAACCCCGATGGCAGCGACCAGGACTACTGGGTGTCGCTGTACGGCAGCAACAACCGCCTCGACCACAGCCAGCTGCGCGGCAAGACCAACGCTGGCCCGACGGTGGTGGTGGTGCGCGATGCCACCCAGGGCCTGGACAACCAGCACCGCATCGACCACAACTGGTTCGGCCCGCGGCCAGCGCTGGGCGTCAATGGCGGAGAGACGATCCGTGTAGGCACCAGCGACACCTCGCTGAGCGATTCCAACAGCACGGTGGAGAACAACTGGTTCGAGGGCTGCGATGGCGAGACCGAGATCGTCTCCAACAAGTCCGGCGGCAATACCTTCCGCGGCAACGTGTTCTATCGTTCGGCCGGCGCGCTGACCCTGCGCCATGGCAACGGCAACCGGGTGGTCGACAACCTCTTCCTCGGCGACGACAAGGCCGGCACCGGCGGCGTGCGCATCATCAATGCCGACCAGACCGTCAGCAACAACTACTTCGAACGGCTGGCCGGCTCCAGCAACCGCTCGGCACTGGCGGTGATGGATGCACAGGCCAATCCGCCGTTGTCCGGCTACGCGCCGGTGGTCAACGCGACCATCAGCCGCAACACCTTCGTCGACGTGGCGAAGATCAGCTTCGGTGTGGGCCATGACGAAACCAAGGGGATCGTGGTTGCCGCCAGCAACAGCCACTTCAGCGGCAACCTGATCGTCAACCGCACCAGCAAGAATCCACCGAATGCGGCCAGTTCGCTGGCCGGCATCGCCTTCAGCAACAACGTGCAGTCGCCGCAGGCCAGCAGCGTATTCCCGGGCGGGGTGAGCAGCGCCAGCATCACCCTGCAGCAGGCCGCCAGCGGCCTGTGGGTGCCGGCAACGCCCCTGCCCACCATCGGCGCCGATCCGGCGCTGGCAATGACCCCGCGCGAACAGACGGGGGTGGACTGGTATCCCAAGGTGGGCGAGGTTGCCCTGTCACGCACCAGCACCGGAGTTGATCGATGAGGTTGCAGCCACTGTCCCTTTGTTCCCACCGTCTGGCGATCGCCCTCGCCCTGGCCGCTCCCTTCGCCCTGTTGCCGACGGCACCGCTGCATGCGGCACCTGCCGCAGCCGCGCGACAAGGCGATACCGCGCCGGTACTGGTGACCGCCGCGCAGTGGCAGCAGATGGCCAGCGAAGGCAGCCGCTATCCGTGGTTCGCCAAGGAACAGGCGCGTACGCAGAAATCGCTGCAGAAGATGATGAAGGCCGGCATCGACGTGCCGGTGCCGAAGGACAAGGGCGGCGGTCGCACCCATGAGCAGCACAAGCGCAACTACCAGGCACTGCTGGCCGCCGGCACCCTGTACCGGCTGACCGGCGACAAGGCCTATGTCGCCTATTCGCGCGACATGCTGCTGCAGTACGCCAAGCTCTACCCGACCCTCGGCCCGCATCCGGAAGGACGCGGACAGATTCCCGGCCGGGTGTTCTGGCAGGTGCTCAACGATTCGGTCTGGCTGGTCAACGCCATCCAGGGCTACGACGCGATCCGCGATGCGCTGTCGCCGCAGGATCGGCAGACCATCGAATCGCAGGTGTTCCGGCCGATGGCCGAGTTCCTGGCCAGCGAGCCGAAGAACTACGACCAGATCCACAACCACGCGACCTGGGCGGTGGCCGCCACCGGCTTGACCGGCTACGTGCTGCGTGATCGCGAACTGGTGGAGAAATCGCTGCGCGGCAGCCGCAAGGATGACCAGTTCGGTTTCCTGCGGCAGATCGACCTGCTGTTCTCGCCCGATGGGTATTACGAGGAAGGCCCCTACTACCAGCGCTATGCGCTGGCGCCGTTCCTGCTGTTTGCCAACGCGATCGAACGCAACGAGCCGCAGCGGAAGATCTTCGCGCGCCGCGACGGCGTGCTGCTGAAGGCGGTGGACGTGCTGGTGCAGACCAGCTACGACGGCCTGTTCTTCCCGATCAACGATGCGATCCTGGACAAGGGCATCGATACCGAAGAGCTGGTGGCTGGCATCGGCATCGCCTATGCGCAGGCCGGCGATGACCGTCTGCTGTCGGTCGCCCAGCAGCAGAAACGCCTGCTGCTGTCGCCGGAAGGGCTGCAGGTGGCGCAGGCGTTGGCAGCCAACAAAGCCAAACCGTTCGACTACCGGCCGATGCTGCTGCGCGACGGCCCGGACGGTGAACGCGGCGGCCTGGCGATCCTGCGCATGGGTGGCGAACGCGGCCAGGCGCTGGTGCAGAAGGACACCATGCAGGGCATGGGCCACGGCCACTTCGACAAGCTCAACTGGCTGTTCTACGACAATGGCAACGCCGTGGTGACCGACTACGGCGCGGCGCGCTTCCTCAACGTGGAAGCCAAGCGCGGTGGCATCTATCTGGCCGAGAACCGCAGCTGGGCCAAGCAGACCGTGGCCCACAACACGCTGGTGGTGAACGAGCAGAGCCACTTCAAGGGCGACTGGAAGCGCGGTGAGGAACTCGCCCCGCAGGTGCGCTTCTTCCAGGCCGACGCAGATACCCAGATCGCCTCGGCGACGATGCGCGATGCCTATCCGGGCGTGGTGTTCACCCGCACCCAGGCACTGCTGCGCCACCCCGAACTGGGCCTGCCGGTGGTGCTGGACCTGCTGCAGGTGCACGGCGACAAGGCTGCACGCTACGACCTGCCGCTGCACTTCAACGGCCACATCGTCACCACCGGTTTCGAGGCCGAGCATTTCCCTGCCCAGCGCCCGGTGCTCGGCAGCGACAACGGCTACCAGCACCTGTGGCTGGACGCACGCAGCAAGGCCGGCAGTGAGCCGCGCACGCTGGCGTGGCTGCTCGACGGACGCTTCTACACCTACCGCTTCGGCAGCAGTGCGCCGGCGCAGGCGTTGCTGGTGGAGAGCGGTGCCAATGATCCCGAGTTCAACCTGCGCCGCGAACCGGCGCTGCTGCAGCGCGTGGAAGGACAGAAGGATGTGACCTTCTTCAGCGTGCTGGAGCCGCATGGCGAGTACAACGGCACCGCCG
This sequence comes from Stenotrophomonas sp. 10L48, assembly GCF_056395105.1. NCBI lineage: Bacteria > Pseudomonadati > Pseudomonadota > Gammaproteobacteria > Lysobacterales > Lysobacteraceae > Stenotrophomonas > Stenotrophomonas sp. 10L48. The sequence goes on from NZ_JBFTIX010000007.1 coordinate 123,972, forward strand.
AGTACGTGCACGGTGCCGACAGCCGCATCAAGCAGATCATCCGCACCCGCGGCAATGATGCCGAGGTGCTCGAGCTGCGCCTGGCCAGCGGCGCCCGCATCGCACTCGGCGTGGCCGACGACAGCGACGCGAAGGGCGAACACAGCGTGACGGTGGATGGCCATGCCTACCGCTGGAGCGGCAGCCATGCGCGCATGGACCGCAGCAAGGGTGAGGCACGATGAACGGCCCCTCGGCCGTGGCCACGCTGCGCAAGGTGCCGGTGCGCTCGGCCGTGCGCTGGCTGATCGTCGGCCTGATCGCGGTGGCCACGGTGATCAACTACATCGACCGCAATGCACTGGCGGTGATGTGGCCGGAGATCGCCAGGGAAGTCGGCGCGACCAAGGACGATTACGCACTGCTGGTGACCGTGTTCATGCTGTTCTATGCCGCCGGCCAGTTCCTGTTCGGGCGCCTGTTCGACATGATCGGGACGCGGCTGGGGTTCGCGTTGTCGATCAGTGTGTGGTCGATCTCGATCGCGCTGCATTCGGTCACCCACTCCATGCTCTCCTTCAGCGTGGTGCGGGCGATGCTGGGCATCAGCGAAGCCGGTGCCTGGCCCGGCGCGGTGAAAGCCAATGCCGAGTGGTTCCCCGCGCGTGAGCGTGCCCTCGCACAGGGCATCTTCAACGCGGGCGCGTCCATCGGTGCCATCGTTTCGGCGCCGGCCATCGCCGGCCTGTACCTGTGGCTTGGCTGGCGCGGCACCTTCGTACTGGTCGGTGCACTTGGCTTCCTGTGGCTGTTGCCATGGCTGTTCGTCTATCGCGCCGGCCCGGACAAGCATCCGTGGGTGAGTGACGCCGAGCGGCGCCTGATCATGGAAGACCAGGCTGGCCAGCAACGCGTGGATGCACCGAAGGTCAGCGTGCGTTCGCTGCTGGCCCACCGGCAGAGCTGGGGCATGCTCGCCTGCCGTTTCCTGCTGGATCCGATCTGGTGGCTGTTCGTATCGTGGCTGCCGATCTATCTGGCCGAGACCTTCGGCTTCGACATCAAGCAGATCGGCCTGTTCGCCTGGGTGCCCTTCGTCGGCGCCATGCTGGGCAGCCTGAGCGGCGGCTGGCTGTCGGGGCGCCTGATCAATGCCGGCCAGAGCGTGGACCGTGCGCGCAAGCTGTCGATTTCGCTGGGCTGCGTGATCATGGCACCGGCCCTGCTGGGCGCGGTACTGGCCAACCAGCCGCTGTTTGCGGTGCTGGCGATTGCAGCAGTGCTGTTCGGTTTCCAGATCGCCATCGGCAACATCCAGACCCTGCCCGGCGATCTGTTCGATGGCCGCTCGGTGGGCACGCTGGCCGGTCTCGGCGGCCTGGCCGCCGTAGCCGGAACGTTGATCACCACCTGGCTGGTACCGGTGCTGACCCGCCATTCCTATGCACCGATCTTCATCCTCGTCGCCGCACTGGTGCCGCTGTCGCTGGCCGCGCTGTGGTGGTGGACCGGACCGATCCACAAGCTCGACCGCACCGACGGTTGAGCCCCCCCCCCCATTTCCTCGCATTCCCCCGCAAACCAAGGAGTTTCCCGCATGTCGTTCCAGGACAAGGTGGCCATCGTCACCGGTGGTGGCCGTGATATCGGCCGTGCCGTCTCGATCAAGCTGGCTGCGGCCGGTGCACGCGTCTGCCTCAACTACGCCAACGACGAAGCCAGCGCGCAGGAAACGCTGGCGCTGATCAAGGCGGCCGGTGGCCAGGCCATCGCCCACCGCGCCGACGTCACCGATCCCGCCGCCGTGGCCGGCTTGGTCGCAGCAACGCAGGCTGCATTCGGCCAGCGCATCGACGTGCTGGTGAACGTGGCCGGCGGCATGGTCGAGCGTCGTCCGCTGGCCGACATCGACCCGGCGTTCTTCCACAAGGTCATCGACCTCAACCTGACCTCCACCTACCTGACCACCCACGCGGTGGTACCGCACATGGGCGAAGGCGCGGCGATCGTGAACTTCGCCTCGCAGGCCGGTCGTGATGGCGGAGGCCCTGGTGCGGCGATCTATGCCACTGCCAAGGCGGCTGTGATGACCTTCACCCGGGCCATGGCCAAGGAGCTGGGGCCGAAGGGTATCCGCGTCAACGCACTGTGCTGCGGCATGATCGCCACCCGCTTCCATGACGAATTCACCAAACCGGAAGTGCGTACGGCGGTGGCCGGCGCGACGCCGCTGCGTCGCCAGGGCCTGCCGGAGGAAGCCGCCGATGCGGCGGTCTACCTGGCGTCGGCAGCGGCAGCGTTCATCACCGGTGCCAATCTGGACGTCAACGGCGGCACCTACTTCTCCTGACCGGATCGAAGCCCATGCAGCGCTGGATCACCCTGCTTTCCCTGGCCATCGGCACCGCCGTGGCCGCCCCCGTGGCGCTGGCCGCACCGGTCTGGGTCACCGCCTGGACCGCTTCGCCCGCGCCTGACCGCAAGGATGGCAGCGCTGACGCGCCCGTGCAGTTCGCAGCGCAGACCGTGCGCCAGGACATGCGCCTGGGTAGCAGGGGCGATGCGCTGCGGCTGCGCATCAGCAACGAACTGGGCACCACGCCGCTGCATGTGGAAGATGTACGGGTGCGCCTGAAGGATGGCAAGGCGGCAGCGCTGCCGGTCACCGTCGATGGACGCACGTCCATCGACGTACCGGTGGGCGCAGCGCTGCTCAGTGATGCACTGCCCTTGCGGGTTGCCGCCCTGCAGGAGATCAGCGTGACCGCGTACTTCCCGCAGCCCACCCGCCCTGCAGTGCGCCGTACGGTGGTGCGGGTGGTCGACGGAAAGCAGGACGCGGTGGCCGACAGCGTGCGCGTGGGCTACCAGCAGAACGTGTTCTCCGCGGTACTGGTGCAGCGCGCGGACCGGCCGCAGGTGATCGTGGCCCTGGGTGATTCCATCACCGAGGGCGCGACGGCCTCGCGTGGCTCGTTCAACCAATGGCCCGAGCGCTTGGGCCAGCGCCTGCAGCAGGCGTGCCCGGACCGCTTCGTGGTGCTCAACCAGGGCATCAGCGGCAACAAGCTGCTGGACCATGGCCGCAGCCACAGCGCGCTGTCACGGCTGGATCGCGACGTGATCGCAGTGGCCGACGCCGACCAGGTGATCCTGTTCGAAGGCATCAATGACATCCGCCACGGTGGCGGCGCACAGCCGCTGCCGGGACGCAGCGCGGCAGACATGCTGCTGGGCTACCGCCAGGTCGCCGCCCGGCTGCATGCACATGGTATCCGCGCTCATCTCGGCACACTGACGCCCTTCGGCGATTCGGAGCGCTACGAACCGGTATCGGCCACCACCCGCACCGCGATCAACCAATGGGCGCGTGGCCAGGACACCGGCTTCGATGGCGTGGTGGATTTCGATGCAGCCCTGCGTGATCCGAAAGAGCCGGAATCATTGCCGGCGGACATCACCCGCGATCATCTGCACCCGAACGACGAGGGCTATCGGCGCATGGCCGACGCGATCAACCTGGCGGCGGTGGGCTGCAACGTGCGTTGAGTCGTACGGCGCCGGCCGGCGCGCACGGCGAGATCACCACTTCACCCTGCCACGCAGGATGTCGGCGAACATCACCCAGTCACCGATGAACGAATACAGTGGATGACGAAATGTTGCAGGGCGGTTCTTCTCGAAGAAGAAGTGACCGACCCAGGCAAAGCCGTAGCCGCAGGCCAATGCCGCCAACAGCAGCAGCGGCTGTCCGCGCAGTGCGGCGATGGCGACCAGCAGCAGTACGCCGCAGCTGCCGATGAAGTGCAGGCGTCGTGATGTCGTGTTGCGGTGCTCGCTGAGGTAGAACGGATAGAACTCGCGGAAGCTGGCGAAGCGGGACATGCGCGTGCTCCGTTCGTTGAAGGTGCCGAGCCATGCCCGGCTGTTGTTGCCACAACAACGGTCGAGCATTGCTCGACTCTACACCTGCCCGGCTTACCCCGGTTGCCGCGGCCCGAACATGATCACCGCCATGCCGGCCAGGCAAAGCGCAGCCCCCAGCATGTCCCAACGGCTGGGACGGATGCCATCGACGAGCCACAGCCAGAACAGCGCCGTGCCGATGTACACGCCACCGTACGCTGCGTACACGCGTCCGCTGGCGGTCGGGTGCAGGGTCAGCAGCCAGGCGAACAACGCCAGGCTGGCCGCCGCCGGCAACAGCAGCCAGATACTGCCACCCTTGCGCAGCCACAGCCACGGCAGGTAGCAGCCGATGATCTCGGCCAGCGCGGTCAGCAGGAACAGACCGAGCGTTTTCACGCTTTTTCGGTGGCCTTGGCGTGCTGCCAGAGCGCTTCCTGCGCATCCAGATCGAGTGCGGCCAGCGAATCGCCTTGTGCCTCGGCCTGCGCCTCCATCGAACGGAAGCGACGTTCGAACTTGTGGTTGGCCCCACGCAGCGCGGCACCCAGATCGATGTCCGCATGGCGCGCCAGGTTGGCGCACACGAACAGCAGGTCACCCAGTTCCTCCTGCAGGCGCGCCTTGTTGCCCACGATGTCACCGCGTTCGAACTCTTCGCGCAGTTCCTGCAGTTCCTCGGCCGCCTTGTCCAGTACCGGCAGCGGACCGGGCCAATCGAAACCCACCTTGGCCGCGCGCGACTGCAGCTTCACCGCCCGCTGCCATTCCGGCAGGCCACGGGAGATCCCGGCCAGCGCCGAGGTGTCCTTATCGCCCTTTGCCGCGCGCTCGGCACGCTTGATCGCGTCCCAGTTACGCATCACGCCGTCGGCATCCTCGACGCTGACATCGGCAAACACATGCGGGTGCCGCCGCTGCATCTTGTCGCTGATCGCGCGCGCGACCTCGGCGAAGGCAAACGCACCCTGTTCTTCAGCCATGCGCGCATGAAACACGACCTGCAGCAGCAGGTCACCCAGTTCATCGCAGAGGTCGTCGAGGTCGCCCCGATCGATCGCGTCGGCCACTTCGTAGGCTTCTTCGATCGTATAGGGGGCGATGGTGGCGAAGTTCTGTTCCAGGTCCCAGGGACAGCCACCCTGCGGGTCGCGCAGGCGCGCCATGATGGCCAGCAGGCGCTCCAGCTCCGCGCTGGCGTTGCCGGTGGCAGGGGTTTCGTGCGTGCTCATGCGTTTCTCCTGGATCAATCGGACAACCAGTCCCGCCACGGCAGGCTGGTATCGCCCAGCGCCATGAAATCGCCGTTCAACAGYGTCGGCCGGCGGTTGTAGCGGAACGGCTTGCCGGTCCCGACCGAGAGCACCGCGCCACCGGCCGCGTGCAGCACGCACTGGCCAGCAGCGGTATCCCATTCGGAGGTCGGGCCCAGCCGCGGATAGACATCCAGTCCGCCTTCGGCGATCCGGCAGAATTTCAGCGAAGAGCCCTGCACCACGGTCTCGATGTCGCCCATGCGGGCCAGCAGGGCATTCGTCTCCGCTGAACGATGCGAGCGGCTGGCGGCGACGCGAAGGGGCGCAGTCGCAGGTGTACGGGTACGCAGCACGGTGTCATGCACACCCTGCCGGCGATACGCCAGCTCGCCTCGCATCGCGTGCCAGACAATGCCGGTGACCGGCGACTGGACCACGCCGAAGGCCGGGGCGCCCTGGTAGATCAGCGCGATGTTGACGCTGAACTCGCCATTGCGCTTGACGAAATCGCGGGTGCCATCAAGCGGGTCGACCAGCCAGTACGCGCCCCAGTGCTGACGCTGCTCCCAGGGCACCAGCGGCGACTCCTCCGACAGGATCGGCAGGTCCGGTGTCAGCTGGCGCAGCCCCTGCTGGATCACCCGGTCGGCGGCAAGGTCGGCAGCGGTGACCGGGCTGTCGTCGTCCTTGAGTGTCACATCGAAACCGTTGCTGTAGACCTGCATGATCGCCTGCCCGGCTTCCTGGGCGATGGCGATCGCGGTTTCGCGCAGTTCCGTGGTCAGCTTGATCATCGTGCTCCCTGCAGCCACTGGCGGGCGATGAACAGCGCCGCCAGCGAACGCCCTTCGGAAAAGTCCTCGCGCAGCATCAACTGGTCCAGATCGGCCAGCTTCCACGGCACCACTTCCAGTTCCTCCGGCTCGTCGCCGGCCAGCTTCTCCGGATACAGGTCGCGCGCGACCACCAGCCAGGACTGATGGCTCATGTAGGTCGGCGCCAGGGTCATCGCGCGCAGCACGTCGACCCGCCGAGCGCCATAGCCGGCCTCTTCCTTCAGCTCACGGTCGGCGGCCTGCTCCGGCGTTTCGCCGGCATCGATCCGGCCCTTCACCAGGCCAAGCTCGTAGCGGTGCATGCCGGCCGCGTATTCACGTACCAGCAGCACGGTTTCTTCATCCAGCATCGGCACCACCACCACCGCGCCATGGCCACGGCTGACCAGGCGTTCGAAGCGGCGGCGTTCGCCGTTGGAGAACTCCAGGTCCAGGTGCTGGCGCTGGAAGGGCCCGTTCTCCTCGTCGGTGATCCGATGGATGATCGGCAGAGGACGCCTTGCGCGGTCATCGTTCACGCGGAATCTCCGGGGCAGACGGCGCGTGCGCCGAGGCCGATAGAATGTGCAGGCAGCAACATGTTCATGAGCCCGAAATGCTAGCAGACCCAACCCCCTCTCCGCTGGTCCAGCACTGGCGGCAACGCGACCTCAAGGTCCTGTGGCACCCGTGCACGCAGATGCGCGAGCATCCGGACACGTTGCCGCTGGTGCCGATCGCCCGCGGCGAAGGCGCCTGGCTGATCGATCACGACGGCAACCGCTACCTGGATGCGGTCAGCAGCTGGTGGACCAACCTGTTCGGCCATGCCGAGCCGCGCATCGGCGGTGCCATCGCCGCCCAGGCCGGACAGCTGGAACAGGTGATGCTGGCCGGGTTCGGCCACGAGCCCGCGATCACCCTGGCTGAGCGCCTGTTGGCCCTCGCGCCGCGCCAGCCCGGCCGCGCGCCACTGGCCAAGGTGTTCTACGCCGACAACGGTTCGGCCGGCGTCGAAGTGGCGCTGAAGATGGCCTTCCAGTATTTCCAGAACCGCGGTGAGACCCGGCGCACGCGCTTCGTCTCGCTGGAAAACGGCTACCACGGCGAGACGCTGGGCGCCCTCGCACTGGCCGACATTCCGCTGTACCGCCGGGTCTACGCGCCGCTGCTGGCCGAGGGCCTGTTTGCGCCCTCGCCTGACGCCTACCTGGCCGAACCCGGGCAGAGTGCGGCCGACCGCGCACGCCAGGCCGCCGATGGCCTGGCCACGCTGTTCGACCAGCATCCGGGCGAGATCTGCGCCGTGATCCTGGAGCCACGGCTGCAGTGTGCCGGTGGCATGCGCATGCACGATCCGGCCTATCTGCAGCGCGTGCGTGAACTGTGTGATGCCCATGGAGCGTTCCTGATCGCCGACGAAATCGCCACCGGCTTCGGCCGCACCGGCACGATGTTCGCCTGCGAGCAGGCCGGGGTGATGCCGGACCTGCTGTGCCTGTCCAAGGGCCTGACCGGTGGTTTCCTGCCCTTGGCTGCGGTGCTGGCCACGCAGGCGCTGTACGACGCCTTCCTTGATGATTCGCGCGAACGTGCCTTCCTGCATTCGCACAGCTACACCGGCAATCCGCTGGCCTGCGCGGCGGCGCTGGCCACGCTGGACATCTTCGGCGAGGACGATGTGATCGCGCGCAATCGCGGCATCGCCTCGGTGATGGGCACCTTGGCTGCGCCGTTTGCCGACCATCCGCACGTGGCCGATGTGCGCCAGGCCGGAATGGTGGTGGCCTTCGAACTGACCCGCAACGGTGACAAGCGCACGCCCTTCGATCCGGCCCTGCGGCTGGGGCTGCACGCCTACAAGGCGGCGCTGAAGCGCGGCGTGGTGCTGCGCCCGCTGGGCAACGTGCTGTACTGGATGCCACCGTACTGCGTGGACGATGAACAACTGGAGCTGCTGGCGCATACCACGCTGGCGGCCATCGACGAGGCGATTGCATGCGCGTGACCCGCTGCCCCATCGACCTGGCGCTGCACAGCGGCCAGACCGTGACCCTGCCGGAAGAGACGGCCAACCACCTGGTGCGGGTGATGCGCCTGCGCGAGGGTGATACCTGCGTGCTGTTCAACGGCGATGGCCATGACTACACCGCGACGCTGACCATGGCCGGCAAACGCGAGGTACAGGTACGCATCGACGCGGTGCAGGTGATCGCCAACGAGTCGCCGCTGACCATCACCCTGCTGCAGGGCATTGCACGCGGCGAGAAGATGGACCTGATCCTGCAGAAGGCCACCGAACTGGGGGTGAGCGCCATCGCGCCGGTGAATGCCGAGCGCACCGAAGTGAAGCTGGATGCAGCTCGCGCGGAAAAACGCGTGGCGCACTGGAACAACGTCGTGCAGTCGGCCTGCGGGCAGTCCGGTCGTGCGCGCATTCCGCAGGTAGGACCGCCGCAGTCGCTGGCACAGGCCAGCGCGGCACTGCCCGCCGATACGTTGCGGTTGACCCTGGACCCGCTGGGAGCGCACCGGCTGTCGACACTGCAGGCAGCGCCGGCCGGCGGCGTGGTGATCGCCATCGGCCCGGAAGGTGGCTGGTCGCCGCGTGACCGTGAGCAGCTCGCCGCCGCAGGCTTCCAGGGCCTGCAGCTGGGCCCTCGCATCCTGCGCACGGAAACCGCAGGCCTGGCCGCGATCGCAGCGTTGCAGGCACGGCTGGGCGATCTGGGGTAAGGCTCCGGTCCGGTGGCCGCTGCGCTCGCCGGGCATCGCCCGGCGGATTCCGGTCAGGCCGTCAGCGAATCCAGCGCAGCTTCCAGCGCGTCGAGATTCGGCAACAGCGCGCTCTGTTCGCCCAGCAGCACGCGCATGTGCACGATGTCAGGCAGGTTTTCCTCGGACGCGTCGGCCAGCAGGCCATCGCGCGGTACCGAAATCAGCTGCGGGAAGCTCTGCGTCAACAGCGCGTAGTAGGGGCGCTGCGGGTTGCCGTTGAGGGTCTTGAGCACCACCACCTTGTTGTGGCCGGCCACCGTCTCTTCGCCCAACCCGGAGAGCCGTGCGAACGACACCAGGGGCACCTGCCAGCCGTGCCAGCCGATCTCACCCACCAGCCAGCGCGGCGCGTCGGCTACCGCCTGCACCGGCACCCGCGACATCATCTCGGCCACGGTTGCATTGGGCAGCAGGACCCGTTCGGCACCGGCCGAGATCAGGACGCCACGGATCTCATCATTGCTGGCGTAGCTCATGCGGCATCTCCGTCGTCATCCAGGCCCCAGCGCGCGGCGATCACCTGCGCCAGTTCCTGCGGTTCACCGGCCACCATGCCGGCGGCGACCACCGCCGTCGCCGCAGCCGGGTCGTAGCAGCCTTCGCCCACCTGCCCGGCCACCCAGGCACCGGCGGCGGCGAGGTCCAACGCCGGGCCCACATGGGCCAGATCGGCACCGCTGAGCAGCACCAGCGCGCTGTGCTCGGCCGACAGCGCGGCAATCGAGATGCCCTGCGCTTCGCTCTGGAAATACAGGCCATCGGCAGCAGCGTGCACGCCGATGTCATCGGCCAGCACGTGCACTTCGCCAGCGGTGGCGCGCTGGCCGGCTTCGGCCAGCTGCACCGGCAGCGGCGATACGCGCGCCATCTGCTTGACCAGGTTGCCGTAGCGGCCGCCGTCCAGGCGCATGTGCACCAGCACCGGCACGGCCAGCCCGCTGGGCAGTGCAGCGAGCAGGCGACGCAACGCATCGGGACCGCCGATACCGGCCAGTACCAGCAGTGCGCCGGAGCGACTGCCTGCAGGCGCGGCAGCGTCCAGGTCGACCAGTGAAAGATGTCCGGTATCGAATGCAGGTTCCGCCGATTCGGTCGAGGTGGCAGCCGATGCAACTGCCGGCGCGTCGCTGGCCTCGTCAACCAGCGACCAGGCCGTGTGGTCGGTGAATACCGACGGCGCAGCTGCCGGTACCGGCGGCGGTTCCGGCGCGGCTTGCACAGGCGCTGCCGTTTCCGGCAGCACCGGCTGCAGCGCAGCCAGCGCCTGCTCCAGCGCGACGGGCTCGTGCAGGTGTGCCGGCGGCGAATAGAGGCCATCAGCCGGCACGTCGTCGGCCCACGAACGGGCCTGTTCCAGGTGCGTCTGCAGCGCGGTTTCCTTCGGCACCGGCGGCGTCGACGGCAGGCCCGGCTCCAGCTGCAGTGCCGGTTCGTCCTCGGCGCCGGGCGGCAGCACCTGCTGGTGGCCGTGCAGCTTGGCGGCAAGGTGACGGCCCCAGCGCTGCGCTTCCCAACCATCGCGACGCGCGGCCAGTTCAGCCTCATCGAACACCAGGGTCAAGCCGGGCGCCGACAGCGCCGGTTCCAGGCGCTCCAGCGCGTCTTCAATGGCCGCTTCCAGCGCGATCACCACGAACTGCGGGCGCGCATCATGCAGCGCCTGCGGTTCCAGCGTCATGGGATCGTCTTCCAGCACGATCTGCACGTCGGCATGGGCCAACGCCTCGCGCAGGCGCTCACGCGCCGCACCCGGGCGGGCCAGCAGGGCTACGGCCGGAACCGGATCGAGGTCACTCACGGACACGGGCAATCCCCAGCAAGTCGTACACGTTACGCATCAGGTCCAGCTCCTGGTACGGCTTGCCCAGGTAGCGCTGCACACCGATTTCGAAGGCGCGCTGGCGGTGCTTGTCGCCGCTGCGCGAGGTGATCATCACGATCGGCACGTCCTTGTAGCGCGGGTCGGCACGCATCGCGGTGGCCAGCTCGTAGCCGTCCATCCGCGGCATTTCGATGTCCAGCAGCATCAGGTCCGGCACGCGCTCTTCCAGCTGTTCCAGGGCTTCGACGCCATCGCGGGCGACGCTCACCTCGAAGTTGTGACGCTCCAGGATACGGCCGGTGACCTTGCGCATGGTCAGCGAATCATCCACCACCATCACCAACGGCACCTGCCGTTCCTGGCGGGGTGCGTTGACCAGCACCGGCGCGGTCGGGTTGGCCAGGAAACGACGCACCAGCGGGGCCACGTCCAGGATCACCACCACCCGGCCATCGCCGGTGATGGTGGCGCCGTAGATGCCCGGCACCGAGGCGATCTGCAGGCCCACCGGCTTGACCACGACTTCGCGGTTGCCCAGCACCTGATCGATCGCAACGGCGGCGCGCAGGTCGCCGGCGCGGACCAGCAGCAGCGGCACCTGGGCCTGGCCGTCAGCGCGTGCCGGGGCCTGGCCGACCAGACTGCCGAGGTCGTACAGCGGATAGTCTTCGCCACCGTACCGGTAGCTGCTGTCGGCTGCTTCGAAGCGCTCGTGCGACAGCCGGCCAATACCACTGACCGAGGCGACCGGCACCGCGAAGGTGGTTTCGCCGATCTGCACGAATACCGCCTGGGTGACCGCCAGCGTCTGCGGCAGGCGCAGGGTGAAACGCACGCCCTGGCCACGCACCGACTGGATGTCGACCGAGCCGCCGAGCTGGCGCACTTCGTTGCCGACCACGTCCATGCCGACGCCACGGCCCGCCAGCTGGCTGACCTGGTCGGCGGTGGAGAAGCCCGACGCGAAGATCAGGTTGTCCAGTTCCTGTTCGCTCGGCTGTGCATCGGCAGGCAGCAGGCCGCGGTCGATGGCGCGACGGCGGATCGCTTCACGATCCAGGCCAGCGCCATCATCGGCCACGTCCAGTACGATTTCCGAGCCCTCGCGGTGCAGGCGGATGGCGATTTCGCCTTCTTCCGGCTTGCCGGCGGCACGACGCTGTTCCGGCGCTTCCAGGCCATGGGCAACCGAGTTGCGCAGCATGTGCTCCAGCGGCGCGACCATGCGATCGAGCACGTTGCGATCGAGCTCGCCGTGGGTGCCTTCCAGGGTCAGGTGAACCTGCTTGCCGGTATCCATGCCGGCCTGGCGGACCACACGGCGCAGGCGCGGCACCAGGCCGTCGAACGGCACCATGCGCGCGCGCATCAGGCCATCCTGCAGTTCCGAACTGACACGCGACTGCTGCTGCAGGAGCGAATCGTACTGGCGCGACAGATCATCCAGCACGCCCTGCAGGCCACCCAGATCGGCGGCCGACTCGTTCAGCGCGCGGCTGAGCTGCTGCAGGGTGGAGAAACGGTCCAGTTCCAGTGGATCGAACTTCTGGTCGGCCTGGTCCTGCTCGCGCTGGTAGCGGGCCACGATCTGCGCTTCGGTTTCCAGGTCCAGGCGACGCAGCTGGTCGCGCAGACGCGCATTGGTGCGTTCCAGTTCGCCCATCGCGCCACGGAAGGCGCCGAGCTGCTGTTCCAGGCGCGAACGATAGATCGCCACTTCACCGGCGTGGTTGACCAGGCGGTCGAGCAGGTCGGCGCGCACACGCACCTGTTCCTGCTGCGGACGGGCCAGCGGGTCTTCCTCGCTGGAACCTTCCACCGGCAACGGTGCCGACAACGGGGCATCGACCACGGCCACGGCCGGAGCCGCCTGTGGGGCCTGCTCCGCCACGACGACAGCACTGGCTGCAGCTGCGCTGGCAGCGGCGGTGATGTCGGTGGTGGTGCGTGCTTCAAAGGCGTCGAGCAGATCCTGTGCCGGCTCGACGATGCGATGTTCGCCGGTACGGGTCAGCAGCTGGTGCAGACGGTCGAAACCGCGTTCCAGCAACTGCACATCACGACGTTCGATCTCGGTGCGCCCGCCAGCGACAGCCTCCAGCAGCGATTCGATGCTGTGGCCGAGATCACCGATGGCATTGATGCCCGCCATGCGCGCGCCGCCCTTGAGCGTATGCAGATCGCGCTGCAGGCCGGCCAGGGCTTCGCGATCCTGCGGCGCTTCGCGCAGCTCGCTGATCAGCCCATCGCAATGATCCAGCAGGTCCTTGCCTTCCTCGACGAAGATGTCGACCAGCTCGCGATCATAGATGCTGAAGTCGAGCAGGTCGGCGCTCTCTTCGGCTTCGGAGTCGGTCCGGGCTTCTTCGGTCTGGGCTTCGGGCAGGGGCGCATCCGCCGGTACCGCCGCATCGACGCTGTCGACGGCGACAGGTTCGACCTCGACCGCCGCAGCCTCCGCCGCGACCGGCACCACGATCATGCCGCTGTCCGCCGCGGCAGCCTGGCCCGGAGCATCTTCCAGCTCGAAGAAACGCGAGGGCGAGATGGCGTCCTGCGCCGTCTCCGCGGCCCCGACGTCTTCCACCGTCGCCGGGGACGGCTGGTCGGTGCTCTCTCCTTCACCGACCGCCGCCTCCCCGCCGACGTCCGCATCCTCGGCAAAGGCTTCCGCCTCGCCAGGCGCGAGTTCGCTGGCCTGCAGGCCGAGCACGGGCCATTGCCCGTCTTCGTCCTGGCCCTGCTCCTCGTCGATCACGTGCAGGCCGGCCTCGAGCGCGGCTTCCAGCGTGACCGGGTCTGCGAAGCCCGGCACAGCCATTTCATCCTGCAGGCTGGACAGCTCGCTGTCGAGCGGCAGCGCAGCAGCGTCTTCATCCACCGCCGTTTCAGGTGTGGATGGCAGCGGCGTATTCAGGTCGTTTGCGACATCCAGGACATCCGGATCGCGGTCGTCAACCGGCAGCGCACTGGCATCCAGATACGGCGACAGATCATCCGCCGCAGTCAGCGCGGTGTCTTCCAATGCGGTGTCTTCCGATGTCGCCACCGCCTGTCCGGCTTCAATTTCCGCGGCAACGAGCGTGGAAGCAGCCACTTCCAGCGTCGACTGCGGCGCCGGGCCGTCCGGCATCGACGGCCACCCTGCATCGAAGTAGCGCGACAGATCATCGCTGCCGGTCAATTCGGCGGACTCCAGGCCCGCATCGCTCAACGCGTCCTCGCTGACCTGCAGCGCCTCCAGCACCTCGGCACCGGTGTCGCGTTCGACCTCCGGCTCGATCTCTACCGCATGCCCCGGCTCGACCATGTCGGCGTCGGCGGCATCTGCTTCTGCGACCAGCGGAAGCAGCGGGTCTTCGTCTTCATCCTCGACGTCCAGCCCGGCCATCGGCCAGCGTGCTTCCGGCAGCTCGCCGGCCAGCGCCTGCAGGCGCTGCGCCAGTTCAGCCTGCGGCGCAATCCGCGGCTGCTCGGCCTGCAGCGCGTCCATGGTCGCGTTGATCGCCTGCGCGGTTTCGTCCAGGGCTGCCACGGCGTCATCACCCGGCACCACCTCGGCGGCCAGCGCGCGCTTGATGTACGACTCGGCGCCGCCAGTGACAGCGGTGATTTCCGGCACCTCGGTCATCGCGAAGGCACCGTTCATGGTGTGCACCGCGCGCAGCAACGCATCGCTGACCGGCTGTGGCGCCTGCTGCGCCGAGCGCAACCAGCCCTGCAGCGTGGCCTGGTGGAGTTCCACCTCGGCCTCCAGGATCTCACGCAGCACGCTGTCGATGTTGGCCGGGGTACCCGGCGCTTCAACAGCGCTCTGTGCGGGGGCATCGACATCCTGCACGGCGCTGTCCAGCGGCGCGGCAGCATCGGTCGGCGCCTCGGCCGTCGGCGCGGTGGCGCCCGGCAGCGCAACGTAGAACGTTTCTTCGCCTGCACCCACGCGATCGGCGATGGCCTGCATCGCCTGCAGGTCGACGCTGACCCGCTGGCCATCGCGCAGTGCCGCGTTCAACTGCGGCAGTGCCGTGTATGCGTGATCGACCATCGCCAGTACCGCCGGCGTGGGGGCGCGGGTGCCATCGAGCACGCGGTTGAGCATGCCCTCGATCTTCCACGCGAACTCACCCAGGGTACGTGCGCCGACGAGGCGGCCACTGCCCTTCAGTGTGTGGAAAATGCGGCGGATCGGCCGCAGCCGGTCCATGTTGTCCGGTTGCATGCGCCATGCCGGCAGCAGCGTGCCGAGATTGCCCAGCTCGTCGTCGAATTCTTCCAGGAACACCTCGCGGATGTCCTGGTCGATGTTCTCGGCATCGTCGTCGAAACCCGCATCGAACCCGCCCTCGGCCACGGCTGGCGGCACGGTTTCGGTCGGCACGACGGCGGCCGGCATGGCCTGGGGATTGAAGCCGGCGGCAGCGGCATTCAGCTCTGCGAAGAACTGCGCATCGGCTTCGCTGAAGTCGATCGGCGCGATGGTATCCACATCGACCAGCGCCACGGTCGGCGCAGCAGACACTGCCGACAGGTCTTCGGATGCGGGCAGATCAGCGGCCGGTGCGACGTAGACTGCCGCATCGGTCGCCGCGTCGCCGTCAACGGTGGAGTCGAGCCGTTCGTTGATGGCCAGGCCATCGTCGGCCTGCACCACCGCACCGGCGTCAATGAACTCCAGCGTCGCAGGCGAGGCCTGCTCGTCGTCCAACGACAGCGTTTCCATTGTCTCCAGCGACAACACGTCATCGGCGTTGTGCAGCAGGCTGCTGTCGAAACGGAACACCACATCGTCGCTCAGCGACGTCTGGCCGTCCTGCTCGGCGRCAACCGGATCGAAGGCCAGCGAAATGACCACGTCCAGCGACGCGGCAGACGACGTCTCGTCCAACGACGTCGCCAGGAAGGCGTCATCATTGCCGTCTACGGCGCTTGCCTGCGTGTCGTCCTCTTCCGGCACCGGAATCGCGGACAACGTCCAGGCAGCAGCGTCGGACCGTTCGACGGACACAGGATCGAAACTGACCGGATCGAAGCTGTCGAACGTCGGCGCACGCTCGTCGCTGCGTTCGGCAGCACTCCCTGCCGGCGCGTCGAATCCACCCAGTTCCCACTGCGGCACTTCCGGCGCGGGGGCGCTGGAGGCAGCGAACAACAGGGGCGCCGGGGTGCCGTGCGGTTCGGCCGACAACGCTGGCGTACCCAGCGATCCGAACATCAGGCCGTTGTCGGCGGGCGTAGCCTCCGGCAGCGGGTCGAAGGTGAAATCGGGCAGCGACGCCGGCACGTCACCCGGTGCCGGCGCGGAGGCCTGCACGTCGATATCCAGCGGTTCGATCTGCAGCGGCTCGGCTGGCAAGACCACAGCTTCGCGCATGACCGGCTGCACGTCTTCGACAGCGACCACGCCGCGCTCGGGCAGCGGCCAGTAGCGCAGCGCTTCCAGGCTGCTGCGGGTGATGTCGAGGATGTCCTCGCGACCCGGACGGCGGTCACGCAGGGCTTCCAGGTAGTACTCCAGGCTGGCCATGGCGTCGGCCAGGGTGTCCAGCTGGCGACCACTGGGCACCCGCTGACGACCGATCAGTTCGGCTTCGATGTACTGCTGCACGCCGCGCAGATAGTCTGCCGCGGTGCCCAGGTCGAGCATGCGCAATGCGCCGGAGACATCGCCGAGCAGGCGCGGCACGTCCTGCAGTTCGGCGTGGTTCCAGCTGGTTTCGATGAAAGCGACGAAATGCTCGCGGGCGGCGGCGAAATTGGCGATCGCCTCGTGCGCCAGCACTTCCACCGTGCGCCGGTTCTCCACCGCGCTCGGATCATCCTGGCCACTGCCACTGGCACCGAGGTGTGCGACCTGGTCATCCAGCGATGCATCGACATAGAGCAGCGCACCGGCGATATCCAGCAGCATGTCTTCGTCGATCTGCTGGCGGCCCTCGACGACCCCGCGCAGCGCGTCGCGCTGCTGCACGACCACGCCCCGCGCAGCGCCCAGGCCGAGCATGCCCAGCGTATCGGCCACCGAACCCAGCTTGGTCACCTGCTCCTGCAGCTGCTGCGGCGAACCGTCGGTACGCAGGTGCAGGTCCAGCGCGTCCTTGACCTGCAGCAGTTCTTCCTTGACCGCGTTGCCAACGGTGTCCAGCAGCTCGCGGTTGCGGCCGCTGAGGCTGCCGCGTGCATGGTCCAGTTCCGCTTCGGTGGCGGTCACCGAATCGGGCGCGAACGCGAACAGCACGCTGTCGTTGATCAGCGCTTCGCCACGGGCGGCGCGGATCTCGTTGAGCAGCGGCTGCAGCACGATCGGGATGTCACGGTGTCCGTTCTGCAGGCGCTCCAGGTAATCGGGCAGCAGCACGCTGCCGCGCATCAGGGTGGCGCAGGCCTCGTCGCGCTCGGCGACCTCGCCCTTGCCGACGGCGATGGCGAGCTGTTCCAGCTCCTCGGCCACCATCGCCGGTGCATACAGTTCGACCATGCGCAGCGTGCCCTGCACCTGGTGCAGGTAGCCGGCGCAGATGCGCATGCGGCTGCTGTCGGCCGGATCTTCGGCGAAGTACTCGACCTCGTTGCGCACCAGGCGCAGGGTCTCGTCCAGCTCGGGCTTGACCCAGCCCAGGGCTGCGTGGCTCATCGCATCGCGCAGGCTGCTCATGGATGCGCTCCGGTCGCCGCCGCGCGACGGTCGCGCGGATCCTGGCGTGGGGAATGGAAATGCTTCATCGACTGGTTCCTTGCTCGCCGCCCTGCCCGTGTCACGCCGGCAGCTTGAAGTCGGCGACCGAACGACGCAGGTCGGCCGCCAGCTGCGCCAGGTGGCCGATCGACTCGGCGGTCTGCCCGGCACCCTGCGAGGTCTGGCCGGTGATCTGGCGGATCACGCCCATCGTGCGGGTGATGTCCGACGCCGCCGACGACTGCTGCTGGGCGGCGATGGAGATGTTCTTGATGAGGGTATTGAGTGCGTTGGACACGCGCTCGATCTCGGTCAGCGCGGTGCCGGCGTCCTCGGCCAAGCGTGCACCGGACACCACTTCGGCGGTGGTCTGTTCCATCGAGGTGACCGCTTCGTTGGTGTCGGCCTGGATCGCCTGCACCAGGTTCTCGATACGTCGGGTCGCACCGGAGGTGCGCTCTGCCAGGCGCTGCACTTCGTCGGCCACGACCGCGAAACCACGACCGGCTTCACCGGCCGAAGCCGCCTGCACGGCCGCGTTCAATGCCAGGATGTTGGTCTGCTCGGAAATGTCGTTGATCAGTTCCACGATCGAGCCGATCTCCTGCGAAGATTCGCCCAGTCGCTTGATGCGCTTGGAGGTCTCCTGGATCTGGTCGCGGATCTGGTCCATGCCCTGGATGGTCTCGCGGACCACGCCGGCACCTTCGGCGGCGATCACCACCGAACGCTGTGCCACGTCGGCCGACTCGGCCGAGTTGCGCGATACCTGTTCGATGCTGGCGGCGATTTCGCCGATCCGGTCCGACGCCGAGGTGATCTGGTTGGCCTGGTGGCCGGCCGCTTCGGCCAGCTGCATCGCGGTGGCCTGCGTTTCCTGGGTCGACAGCGCGACCTTGGCCGAGGTGTCGTTGATGGTGGTCACCAGGTGGCGCAGTTCATCCACCGCGTAGTTGATGGCGTCCGCGATCGCGCCGGTCATGTCCTCGGTCACCGAGGCTTTCACGGTCAGATCGCCCTCACCGAGCGAGGAGATTTCGTCCAGCAGCCGCATGATCGCCTGCTGGTTGCGGCTGTTGAACTCCACCTGGGTCTGGTAGCGCAGTTCCTGCTCGCGCGAGCGGCTGCGCACGTTGGTGGAGACGAAACCGATGATCGCGATCAGCGACAGCGCACCGGACACCACGCCGATCCAGAAATTCGGGAACAGGCGGGTGTCGGACACCGAACCGAACGAGGAGAAGGCTTCGAACAGCTTGCGGCTGTCGGTCAGCATCTTC
Source organism: Stenotrophomonas sp. 10L48 (assembly GCF_056395105.1). Classification (NCBI taxonomy): domain Bacteria; kingdom Pseudomonadati; phylum Pseudomonadota; class Gammaproteobacteria; order Lysobacterales; family Lysobacteraceae; genus Stenotrophomonas; species Stenotrophomonas sp. 10L48. The sequence goes on from NZ_JBFTIX010000007.1 coordinate 142,481, forward strand.
GCCGAACCCTGGCCCAGTGCGGAGGCAGCGGACTGCGCGGCGAACAGCTGGCGCGAGCTGGCCAGGATCGCGTCGGCGTCCTGCTTCATCGCCTGCCACTTCTGCTGCGACTGCTCCAGCGCAGCGACGGCGGCAGCGCCGCGCACGGCGGTGATGCCCAGGTCCTCGTTGCCATTGCGCAGCGCATCGAGCACCTGCGAGAACACGGTGATGTCGCGGGCCAGCGCGTCACCGGCAGCGGCCGCAGCCGTGCCGCCGGCGCGGATTTCAGTCACGCGACGCGCCATCGAACCGGCGACCACCACCTGCTGCAGGGCGCTGTAGACCTGCGACGACGGCGCGCCGGAGGCGGACATCGCACGCACCAGCTCGTTCAACTGGGCCTGCAGGCCCGGCACCGCACCGGAGAAGTTGTTGGCGTTGCCGGCCAGGGCCAGTACTGCCGGTTCACTGGCCACCAGCTGGCCAGCCTGCTTGCCCAGCGGCGCCCAGGTGTCGGCCAGGGTCGAGATCGCCCGGGAGACGCCCGGCTCGTTGCCGTAGCGGCCCTGCAGGGTCGACACGTTCTGCTCGATCGCGTTGCGGGTGGCCTTGAAGGCGGTGAAGGCCTGCGCGTTGCCGCCGACCGCGTCACGGCCCTGGTTGGCCAGCTGCTGCGACAGCACCTGCAGGTCCGCGGCCTTGGAACCGGCATCGGCCAGGCGGCTGCCCTGCCAGGTGGACACGCCGGTGTTCACACCGAACAGGATCATCGACAGGGCCAGCAGCGCCAGCCAGAGGTTGCTGCCGCCCAGCCGCAGCTTGCCGGACTTGGTGGCATCCGAAGCAGTACTCATCGTTCAACCTCGATTTTCAATGCAGGGGGCGATGCCCGGCCTCAGGCCGCGGCTTGCCGGAATTCAGGGGTACGCGACAGCAGCGAGAGCGAGAACACGCCCCAATCGTTGCCATCGGCATGGAAAGCGCGATCGACGAAGTGGCCGTAGCGTCCCTCGGCCAGTGAACCGGCCTCGATCTGCTGGGTCAGCTCGAAGCTGCGCTGGCCGAACAGTTCATCGATGGTCAGGGCGACGTCGCCACCGGCCTGGCGCATGATCAGCACGCGCTGGCCTTCCTGCTGGACAGTGCGCGCCCCTTCCAGGAAGTACTTCAGGTCGACCACCGGGAACAGGTTGCCGCGCAGGTTGCCCACGCCCAGCAGCCACGGCTGCGCGCATGGCACCGGGGTCACCGGCGGCATCGGCACGATCTCCACCACTTCGCGGAAATCGGACACCAGCCGACGCTGGCCAACACGGAAACCGACGCCACGCCACAGGTCCTGCGCGAACTGCCGCCCGGGCAGCTGCACCGCGTGGGCCAGGCTGCGCCGTTCGTAGGCTTCAAGAATGTCGAAGGGCGAGCGCATCAGGCCACCAGCTCGTTGATCCGGGCGATGAGTTCTTCCTCGCGCGGCGGCTTGACGATGTAGTCGGCGGCGCCTTGGCGCAGCCCCCAGGCCTTGTCGGTTTCCATCGCCTTGGTGCTGACGATGATGACCGGGATGTGCTTGATCGCTGCGTCGCGGGCCATCGCCCGGGTCGCCTGGAAACCGCTCATGCCCGGCAGCACCACGTCCATCAGGACCAGCTGCGGCACCTGGTCGCGGACCAGCTGCAGGCCATCTTCGGCATTGTCCGCTTCCAGCACCTCATGGCCGGCACGGCGCAGCCATTGGGTGAACACCGCGCGGTCGGTCGGTGAATCCTCGATCAGGACGATACGAGCCATTGTGCCTTTCCCCCCTGGTCAGGCGTTGACGTACGTGCGGATGGCACCCAGCAGTTCTTCGCGCGTGAATGGCTTGGTCAGGTATTGCTCCGAGCCGACGATGCGCCCCCGCGCCTTGTCGAACAGACCATCCTTGGACGACAGCATGATCACCGGGGTCGCCTTGAACAGCTGGTTACCCTTGATCAGTGCGCAGGTCTGGTAGCCATCCAGGCGCGGCATCATGATGTCGACGAAGATGATCTGCGGCTGCTGGTCGGCAATCTTGGCCAGGGCCTCGAAACCGTCCGTCGCGGTCACTACTTCGCAGCCTTCGCGCTTCAGCAGTGTTTCCGCAGTCCTGCGGATGGTCTTCGAGTCATCGATGACCATCACCCGGAGTCCTGCGAGCTCCCCGCCCGCAGTCGTGTTTTCAGTCATTGCCATTCCCCAAGCGCACGGCCCAATCTTTGGCGGGAGCCGCTGCGAAAGCGTATCTATATCGCACTTCCCGCGCCCGCTTCAAGGGCGGTCCGTGGCGCGGGGCGTGGCGCCGGGCTGAACGTGACCGGATTGGCAATCACTGCGCAGCCCGGCAAGGGACGCTGCGTTGCACATCGCCGGGGAGGCGCACGGCCGGCGTTGCCGCTACCATCAACGCCTTGCCTGACAGGTGCACCCATGCCGTTGAACGTCATCGTGGTGATGGACCCCATCGCCCACATCAAGATCGCCAAGGACACCACGTTCGCCATGCTGCTGGAAGCCCAGCGCCGCGGCCATGCCCTGCACTACGTGCGCCCGGGCGGGCTGGCGCTGGAAGGCGGGGTGGCCGTGGCCTGGACCGCCCCCCTGCAGGTGCGCGACGACCCGGCCGGCTGGTACGAGCTGGGCGCATTCAGCCGGACCGAATTCGGTCCCGGCCAGATCGTGCTGATGCGCAAGGACCCGCCGGTCGACGCCGAGTATGTCTACGACACCCAGGTGTTGGATGTCGCTGCCGCCGCCGGTGCGTGCGTGGTCAACAACCCGCAGGGCCTGCGCGACTACAACGAGAAGCTGGCCGCGCTGCTGTTCCCGCAGTGCTGCCCGCCGACCCTGGTCAGCCGCGACGCCAAGGCACTGAAGGCCTTCGCGCTGGAACACGGCCAGGCGGTACTGAAGCCGCTGGATGGCATGGGCGGGCGCTCGATCTTCCGCAGCGGACAGGGCGACCCCAACCTGAACGTGATCCTGGAAACGCTGACCGACGGCGGCCGCAAGCTCGCCCTGGCCCAGAAGTTCATTCCCGACATCACTGCCGGCGACAAGCGCATCCTGCTGGTCGATGGCGAGCCGGTCGATTACTGCCTGGCGCGCATTCCGCAGGGCGATGAGTTCCGCGGCAACCTGGCCGCCGGTGGCCGTGGCGAAGGCCGTCCGCTGAGCGAACGCGATCGCTGGATCGCCGCCCAGGTCGGCCCGGAAATGAAGCGTCGTGGCATGCGTTTCGTCGGCCTGGACGTCATCGGCGACTACCTGACCGAGGTCAACGTGACCAGCCCGACCTGCGTGCGCGAGCTGGACGCGCAGTACGGCCTGAACATCGCCGGCACCCTGTTCGACGCGATCGAGGCCGATCTGCGCTGATGGATGCCGCACCTGCCGTCCTCGCCCCGCCGCCGCGTGAAGCGCAGCGGCTGGGCGCCACCATCGCCCTGTCGGTGCTGGTGCACGCCCTGCTGATCCTCGGGGTCGGCTTTGCCGTGAAAGGCGACGCGCCCCTGGTGCCGACCCTGGAAGTGATCTTCAGCCAGACCCGCACCGCGCTGACCCCGAAGCAGGCCGATTTCCTGGCCGCCGCCAGCCAGGAAGGCGGTGGCGAGCACGATCGTGCGCAGCGCCCCCGCGACAACCAGGCCGGCATCGTGCCGCAGGCCCAGGCCGGCATCAGTCCGGTACCCCAGCAGCAGCAGTCGGCAGCACCGGTACCGCCGCCGCAGGCGCGGGTGGTCAGCAGCCGCAATGGCCAGGACACCGTGGCCGTGGCGCAGTCGCGCCCTACCCCGCTGCAACCAACACCGGATGCACCGATGACCGCGCGCGAACAGCGCGATGCTGAAATGGCGCGGCTGGCGGCGGAAGTGCACCTGCGTTCGGCGCAGTACGCCAAGCGGCCGAACCGGAAATTCGTTTCGGCCAGTACGCGCGAATACGCCTACGCCAATTACCTGCGTGCGTGGGTGGACCGCGCCGAGCAGGTCGGCAACCTGAACTACCCCGACGAAGCACGGCAGCGCCGGCTGGGGGGACAGGTGGTGATCAGCGTGGGGGTACGCCGCGACGGCAGCGTGGAAAGCAGCCGGGTGTTGAAGTCCAGCGGCACGCCGCTGCTGGACGAGGCCGCGCTGCGGGTGATCCAGCTGGCACAACCGTTCCCGCCGTTGCCCGACAGCGAAGACCAGATCGACATCCTGCAGGTCACCCGCACGTGGGTGTTCCTGCCCGGTGGCGAACTGCGCGACGACCGGTAAGGTTTTCTGCCCGGGCCTGCGGCCCGGGACCCGCTGCAAGCAACAGCAACAGCAACGGCAACGGCAACTGCAACGTCAAGATCAAGAGCCGCGGTTGGGCTGTTCGGTTTGGCGGGGCGGTGTGGGCTTGCAGGACACGCCGTAAACCCATCCATGGGGGCTCGATGGCGCCATCCATGGCGCCAACGGTCCTGCAAGCCCACACCGCCCCACCCCTGACCAATCGCGGCGCATCTTTGCTGTTGGTAGCTGTCGACCTTGGTCGACACGATGCATCCACGCCATGCCTGCACGGTAGATCCAAGCCATGCGTGGATGCGAGCGAAGCGACCGGCTTTTGAATTTGATTTTTTTTGATTTTCCGTGGCGAACGCGCACGGAAACTGTCCGTGGCCGGGCGGGTGGGCTGCGCAGGGGCGTAAGCGCCATGGACGGCGCGCCCGAGCCTACATGGACGTATTCACGGCGCCCCCTGCGCAGCCCACCCGCCCGGCCAACCCACGGCTTCTGCTGTCAGCGACCCACCACCCCGCCACGAGGGGCTCAGCCGTTGGCCTTCGCCTTGGCATCCCGCGCCGCCTGCTGCTCGACCAGCGTCAGCGCCACGTTGTCCCGCAGGTACGCCGGCTCGACCTTCTCCGGCGCAATGCCTTCGCCGCGCGCGAACGCCGGTACCGCCAGTGCCAGCACATCCGCTGCACGTGGCAGCGCCGTTGCATCGAAGCGGCGCAGGCCAGCCCCCAGCTGCGCGACCAGCGCGCCCTCGGCCGCGGCAAACCCGGTGCCGACGCCGTAGACGGACGCAGCATCCGGCAACGACACCGCCGCCGGCACGCACACGCGCTCGGCATCCCGCGCCACCGGCAGTCCATCCACGCGCTCGAAGCGTGCCACGTACAACTCGCCCATCCGCGCATCGATCGCCGACAGGATCTGCTTCTCTTCCACCGGCGCGCGCAGCGCCAGCACCTGCAGCGTCGACACCGGCAGCAACGGCCGATCCAGCGCCAGCGCGATGCCCTGCGCCAACGCGATCGCCAGGCGCACACCGGTGAACGCACCGGGACCACGGCTGAGCGCGATGCCGTCCAGCTGGCGGCGGCTGATGCCGGCCTCGGCCAGCAGCTCCTCCGCCCACGGCAGGCTCAGTTCGGCATGCCGGCGGGGGGCGATCTCGAAGCGTTCCCGTACCTGCCCATCGACATGCAGGGCTACGGAACAGGCTTCGGTGGCGGTTTCAAAGGCGAGCAGTTTCATCGGATCGGGTCAGAACAGGGGGAACGTGGCGCCGGGAGCCGGCTCCGGCCCCGCCACGGCAGCGGTCGGGGCAGCGGCATCCGCCACGGGCGCCCATTGTGGCGCAAAGAAGGCCTGCACATCGGCCAGGGCCCGGGTTCGCCGGAACGGCGGCAGCGACTGCAGGAAGACCTTGCCATAACCCCGGTTGAGCAGGCGCGGGTCGCACAGCACCAGCACGCCACGGTCGGTCTCGCTGCGGATCAGGCGGCCAACGCCCTGCTTCAGGGCAATCACCGCCTGCGGCAACTGCTCGTCGCGGAAGGGATTGCCGCCCTGGGTGCGTATGGCATCCAGCCGCGCTTCGTACACCGGATCATCGGGCGTGGCGAAGGGCAGCTTGTCGATCACCACCACGCTCAATGCCTCGCCGACCACATCCACGCCCTCGCGGAAGCTGGCCGAGCCCAGCAGCACGCCATTGCCGGATTCGCGGAAACGCTGCAGCAGGGTCGCGCGCGGCGCTTCGCCCTGCACGAACAGCGGCCAGGGCCCATCACGCAGCGCCTCGGCCGCCTCGCGCAGCGCACGATGCGAAGCAAACAACAGGAACGCCCTGCCCTGCGACGCCTGCAGCACCGGACGCAGGACCTGGATCAGTGCGGTTCCGAAACCGCGCGCAGCCGGATCCGGCAGGCCTTCAGGCAGGTAGCACAGTGCCTGCTCGGGCCAGTTGAACGGACTGGGCTGTACCAGCGTCTGCGGATCATCCAGGCCCAGGCGCGTGGCGATGTGCTCGAAGCCACCGCCAACGGTCAGCGTGGCGGAGGTGAAAATCCATGCGGCATGGCTGCGCTCGCGATGTTCGCGCAGCGGTGCGGACACATCCATCGGCGTGCGCTGGCAGCGGAAACCGCGCGCGGTCAATTCATACCAGAGCACGTCACCAGCGACGGCGGTCGCTTCTGCAGGATCGGCATCGAAGTCGAGCGCGGGTTCTTCATCCCCCAGCCAACGGCCCAGCCGCGAAATCGCCTCACGTGCGCGCGCATGGCAGGCATCGAGGCCAGCAGCGGCTTCGCGCAGCGGTTGCAATGCCTGCTCCAGCACCACCAGGCTGGACATCACCGCATCGAAACCCTCGCGTACCTGCGGCATTGCCAGCGCGCGCCATTGGGTGCCACGCGCTGGCAGCCCCTCCATCGCAGCACGCAGTGCAGACAATGCCTGCTGCAGATGATCGACCGGTTCCTGCAGTGCAGACTGTGCGCCACCCACGCCGCGCGCTTCAACCAGGCAGTCACGGCCCAGTTCCTGCCAGGGGCGCATGCCGAAGCCTTCGCCGAAGAACTGCGCGGCCAGTTCGGGCAGCTGATGGGCCTCGTCGATGACGAAGGCCTGCGCACCGGGCAGCAGTTCACCGAAGCCCTCCTGCTTCAGCGCGAGATCGGCCAGCAGCAGGTGGTGGTTGACCACGACCAGATCGGCGGCCTGTGCACGCTGGCGGGCCCGCACGACGAAACAGTCATCCCAGAACGGACACTCGTTGCCCAAGCAGTTGTCGACGGTGGAAGTGACCATCGGCAGCAGCGGCGAGTCGTCGGCCAGGCCATCGAGTTCGGCGATATCGCCTGATTCCGAGCGGCCGGACCAAGCCAGGATGCGCTGGAACTGTGCCGCCTGTTCCGGGCTGGAGAAGCGCGGCTCGCCGCGTGCCTGCTGCAGGCGGTAGCGGCACAGGTAGTTGCTGCGCCCCTTCAGCAGCGCGCTGCGCACGCCGACGCCCAGTGCCTGGCGCACGCGCGGCAGGTCACGGTGGTAGAGCTGGTCCTGCAGCGCGCGCGTGCCGGTGGAAATGATGGTGCGCATTCCGGACAGCAGCACCGGCACCAGATAGGCAAAGGTCTTGCCGGTGCCGGTACCGGCTTCGGCGAGCAGCAGGTCGCGCTGCTGCATCGACGCGGCAATGGCCTCGGTAAGGCGCAGCTGCGCAGGACGCGGGACGAACGCATCCAGATGGGAGGCGAGCGCGCCGCCTTCGCTGAGGGCTTCGCGGCTGGCATGGACAAGGTCGGACATCAGGTGGAAAGGATACCCGGCCGGGCGTTGCCCGGCACCCGTTTCAGGCCAGAGCACAAGCAAAAGCAACGGCAACAGCGTTTGTTCATGGCTCTGGGTTGGACTGAGGGCTGGCGGGGGACTGTGGGTTTGCGGGGACGCCGTAAACCCATCCCTGGGGGGTTGGCCGCGGCATCCATGCCGCGGACACCCCGCAAACCCACAGCCCCCCCCCTTCGACAGTTTCCCGGTGACGGAATGCAAAGGCAGAGCGGAAGCGGTTGGTGTAACGGAGAAAGTAGAAGGGGCCGGATCCGTTCTCCTGCGGAAAACGGATCCGACCCCGCAGCGAGTGCGCGCAGCGCGCGACCCGCTATTGATTTTCTTTTTCTTTTCCGTGGCTGGCCGCACACGGAAACTGTCAGAGGCCGGGCAGGTTGGGTTCGCGGGGGTGTCCGCGGCATGGATGCCGCGGCCAAGCCCCCAGGGATGGGTTCACGGCGTCCCCCGCGAATCCAACCTGCCCGGCCAGCGCGGCTTTTGCGCGACCAAGCAGCCAGCCACGAGGGGCTGCGCCGTTGGCTGGGAAACTCAGTACCGCTTGATCCCCGGCACCGTGCAGCCTTCAATCTGCGCGTGCGCGGACACCGCATTCTCCTTCTCGCCCCGCGCCAGGCGCGCCTGCTCGATCGTCGCCCAGTGCCGGCGGCACAACGGCCCCGTCTTCGAGCCAAGGTCCACAGCCTTGCGTGCGAACGTTTCCGCCTCCGCCCACTGGCCCTGCAGCAGCGCCAGTTCCGCGCGTTCCTGCAATACCGACGGATCACCGGCCACGATCTGCAACGCCTGGTCCAGGCTGCCGGCCGCGCCAGCCAGATCATTGGCCTTGCGCTGGGTCAGCGCCGTCTGCCGCAGATCCTCAACTTGGGAATCGCGCAGTGGCTGCACCGACAGTTCCTTGTCATCCGGCCCGGCTGCGGCTTCCACGGCTGCCAGCCGCTGTGCGGGCGTGGTGGTATCCACCGGCTTGACCACCTGCGGCGCGCTGCTCACGCAGGCCGCCAGGGCCAGGCTGAGGCCACTCAGGACCAGGGGCTGGAACAGCGAACGGATAGTCATCGGCATCATCGGCTTGGAGGAGGAGTCGCTGCAGCGGGTGCTGCGGCAGGTTCAGCGGCGGGTTCGGGCTTACGGTCAAGGCCGAACCAGCTGCGCCAGCCGCCGCCCTCGCCTTCCGCACCGCCCTGCGCGTCCGGCAAGGCCGCCGGTGCGCACGGTTCATACGCAGGCGCATAGCCCACCACGAACGGGAAGCGGCGGGCACCCGGGCACCCTTCATCGGTGCTGTTGGTTCCCGTGGCCGCAACCGGCTGCCAGTCGAGGCCCTTGTTGCTGACCTTCAACGGCGCCGTCGGCAGGCGCTGGAAGATGCCCGACCACACCCGCATCGCGCCGGTGGCGCCATACAGGCCGGCCTGTTCGTTCTGGTCATTGCCCATCCAGATCACCGCCAGGTGATCGCCGGTGTAACCGGCATACCAGCTGTCGCGGCCATCGTTGGTGGTGCCGGTCTTGCCGGCCGGCTGCAGGCGGCCCAGGCCATCGGCGTTCAAACGCTGCGCGGTACCACTGGCCACCACCTGCTGCAGGCCGATGCTGATCAGGTTGGCGGCAATCGAGTCACCTTCCTGTGCCGGTGCCGGGGTCTTGTCGTAACGCTTGAGCAGCTTGCCCTGCGGATCAAGGACGCCACGCACCGCGTGCAGCGGCTGGATCTCGCCGCCCGATGCCAGGAACTGGTACAGCTGCGCCATCGCGTACGGGCTCTGGTCGGTCGAGCCGAGGATCACCGCCGGGTTCGCCTCGGCCTTGATGCCGGCCAGCACGTGGATCAGCTGCGTCACCCGTTCCGGGCCGACCTGCATGCCCACCCGTACCGTCGCCTGGTTGTAGGAGTGGGCGAGCGCATCGATCAGGCGCACGGTGCCGTGGCTGCGGTTGTCCGCATTGCCGGGGTTCCAGTTGCGGCCGCGGCTGAGCTGCACGGTCACCGGTGAATCATCGACCCAGCTGGCCAGCGAATAGCGGTCCGGCTGCGCCAGTGCCAGCAGGTACACGAACGGCTTGAGCAGCGAACCGACCGGGCGCTGCGCCTCGATGGCGCGGTTGAAACCGACCTCGGACACTTCACGGCTGCCGATCACCGCCACCACGTCACCGTTGTGCACGTCGGTCATCACCAGGCCGGCCTGCAGCTCGGGGCGACGCTTGCTTTCCAGCGACTTGATGGTGCGCGTGACCGCACCTTCGGCATAAGCCTGCGCGGACGGCGACATGCCGCTCATCACGCTCAGGCCAGCGCCCTGCAGGGCGGATTCCGGATAGTCGTGGGCAAGCTGGCGACGCACCAGGTCAACGTAGGCCGGGAAGCGGTTGGCCGCCACCAGGCCCGGGGTCTTGGGCACGCCCAGCGGCGCCTTCAACGCGCGCTGGTACTCGGCATCGTCGATCAGGGTCGCCTCGTGCAGTTTGCCCAGCACGAAGTTGCGACGGTCCAGCGCGCGCTCGGGATTGCGCCGCGGGTCGTAGTAGGACGGTCCCTTGACCAGGCCGATCAGCAGCGCGATCTGCTCGGTTTCCAGCGAGGAGAGATCGCGGCCGAACCAGAACTCGGCACCGGAGGACATGCCGTGGATCGCCTGGCTGCCGCGCTGGCCCAGATACACCTGGTTGAGGTACGCCTCGAAGATGGTGCGCTTGTCATAGCGTGCTTCCATGATCAATGCATACAGCACTTCGTTGAACTTGCGGGTGACGGTCTGTTCCTTGCCGATTCCCAGCAGGCCGCTGCGGGCCAGCTGCTGGGTCAGGGTGGAAGCGCCCTGGCGGCTCTGCCCACCGGAGCGGACAGTCACCCAGACCGCGCGCGCGATACCGGACAGATCGATGCCGTGATGGCGGTTGAAGTCCTTGTCCTCGACCGCCTGCAGGCCAGTGACCAACAGGTCCGGGGCCTCGTTCATGCGGATCAGGCGGCGCTCTTCCTGCTTCTGCCCATACAGCGTGGCGATGCGCGCGGGATCCATGCGGGCCGCCTTCAGCGCCTTGCGGCTGTCGGCGTCCCGCAACGATGCGATGCTGCCGCCGGACAGCGACAGCTCGACCCGGCGCGCAGCAACGTGGCCGTCGACATCGTTGTAGCCGCGGCTGGAGATGACGAAGCGGCCGCCCTGCACCGCATAGGTTGCCGGATCCTTGCCCTGGCCATCATCGCGATAGGCCGAGGCGGCCAGTTCGGTTTTCAGGGTTGCCGCATCCATCGCCTTGCCGGGCATCAGCACCAGCGGGCGTGCATAGACGCGCGTCGGGATCTGCCAGCGCAGTTCACCGAAGCGTTGCGTCACCTGCTGGTTCAGGTACAGCGTATAGGGGATCAGGAAACCCAATCCCAACGCGACCGCAGCCATGGTCCAGGTGATCAGTCGGCGCCGCCAGAGCGGGCTGCCATCGTCCTGCAGGTCGTCGTCGGAATCGTCGATGTCGTCGGAATCGTAGCGTCGGGGCACGGGAATGCGGATTGATAGGGTCCGGCGAGTCTAACGCAGCCGCCGCGAAGGCAGGCAGGCGCCGGCCCCGGGTTTCACTGCAGTTCAAGCTGTGTGCGATTCCGTCCAGCCCCTGCGGGCGCCGGCCGCGGCCGCGTGAATGCCTCTCCAGCCTGCCCCGGCGAGGCACACATTGGCGAGCCGGGCCAGCAGGCGAGGCGCGTCCTGGGCAATCCAGCGCAGCGACACATCGGCCCGCCGATACAGCTGCAGCCGCGACCAGGCCATGCGCCAGGCCAGCGCTGCCAGGCCGTGGAAACGAACAGGCGCAATCAGCACGTCACGCCGACGCAGCAGCGCATCCAGCGCCAGCAGGCGATCGGCCGTGCGTTGCCGGCGTTGGCGTTCAAACAGGTCAAGCTGGCGCAGGTGCCGCATCAGTCCACGGCGGCCGGCACCGATCTGGTTGTTGCCATGCTGGCGATAATCAATGGTAGGCCGCGCGATCATGTCCAGCCCACCGTCCAGCGAGGCGACTACAGCCAGCCACTCGTCGTGGCTCCAGCACGGAGCGATCGGCAACGCACTCTCCAGCAGCCCCCGGCGCAGCGCACAGGTTGCCCCGGTAATGAAGTTGCGCAGCAGAACCGCATCGATCACAAGCCCGGATCGCTCCAGCGCCACTTCGGCCGGATGCACTCCCAGCACTTCAAGCAGGTGTCCACCCAGCGCAACGCCATCGCCATCGACCAGGCGCGCATCGCTGTGCAGCAGCAGCAGGCCCGGATCGGCCTGGAACCGTTGCAGGTAAGTTGCAACCCGATCGACATACCAGACGTCGTCCTGGTCGCACAGGAACAGGATGTCGGACCGACAGCGCTGCAGCGCATCGGCAAAATTCAGGATGTAGCCGAGATTGCGTGCATGCTGCACGACCTCGACGCGTATGCCCATCGCGCCCGCCCGGCTGCTGAATACCTGCAGCAGGGCCATGGTCTGATCCGAAGAGCCATCGTCGCCGATGACCACCTCATCCACCGGCTCGCTCTGCGCCAGGATGCTGTCCAACTGCGCCTGCAGGTAGCGCGCACCGTTGTAGGTACACAACGCAACTCCCACGCTGGGACGTACGGACGTCATGCCACTACCCCTGGCGGAGAGGCCGCAACGCGTGCGGATGCCAGTTCGGGGGTCATGGGCTGCCAGGTACCAGCATCCGGCCGGAAAGCGCGCGGCCGCACGCCCAGCAGCGCCGTCAATTCGCTGTTGTCGGCGATCAGGTCCTGCTGCAGGCGCGACACCGGGCCGCGCGCGCGGGGCAGAACCGCAGCCAGCGCGCGCAGCGACAGATCCGGGAGTCGCACAGGCAGGGTCGATTCCACCAGGCTGGCACGCATGCGACGGAACATCTCGTGGTAAGGCAGCCGTTCACCGCCACCGATTTCCAACACCCGGCCTGCGGCGGCCCCGGTTCGTATGGCCTGCACCATGGCCTGGGCGATGTCGTCGGCGTGCACCGGCTGACGCATGCCATGGGTCATCGGAATGGGAAACACTCGAAGACGGCGCGCGCGCGCCACGATCGGGGAGATGCTGCGATCGATGCCGGCACCGTAGATCAGCGTCGGCCGCAGGATCGTCCACTCCATGCCAAGACGCTCGGCCTGCGCAATCAGCCCCCGTTCCCCGCGCTGCAGCATTGCAACCACATCCTGCTCATCGGCCTGCGCCGATTCCTGCTTGGTGAGCACGCTCATCGAACTGGTGACGATGATCCGGGGCGCCGGTGCCACCGTCTGCCGGGAAAGCCATTCCGCCCAGAGCTCCATCGGGCTGGAGCTGGCAATGGCCTGCCAAGCGTGCGGGCCACTCTGGTCAAGTGCATCGTAAAGGTCGCCGCCCAGCCACTGCACTCCTGGCTGCTCCGCCTGTGGACGTCGGCTTACCGCCTGCACGTCCATGCCGGCCTGGACCAGCCGTGGCAACAGGTAACGACCGATCTGGCTGGTCGCGCCGGAAACAAGAACGGTCATCTACTATCCAGGGCAAGGCAACAGGGGGCCATTACTATAGCTGCGTCAACGCGATCCATCGGGTCACGGCGGCACGCTACCGATGTCGCGCAGCCGCTCCTGCAACTGCTGGTATTCGGCGGTGGCCGGACCGGCACCCAGCTGGTTCGCCTGTTCCAGTGCACGTTCGGCAAAAGCCACATCACCGCGACCCAGCCGTTCGCTGCCGATCGCCAGCCAGCGTTGTGCCAGGCGGGCACGCGCATCGGGCAACCCTGTGGCGGTCGGCGCCAGGGTCTGCCAGGCCTGCAGGCAGGCGCCCGCAGCCTGCACCCGGTTCTGCCGCAGGTTGTCATCAAAACAGGACCGGCTGGCGGGCAGCAGCCGTGCTGCCGCTGCCTTGACCCGGCTGTCGCGCGGCGCCAGTGCCTGCGCTTCGCGCAGCGCATCGAAGGCGCTGTGGCCGGGAGGGCTGATCCACTGCCCGGCACGCTCGGCGCGGTCGATCTGGCGCAACCGATCACGCAGCTGGCGCTCACGCTGGGCCGTGCTGATACCCGGCTGCTGCAACGACTGGCGCGCCTGCCGCGCACGCTGCAGGCGCTGTGCAAGCTGCTGCTGCGCTGCCTGCGAGGCACCCAGCCCCGCGGCCAGCGCGGCATCCTTGTCGGCCGCCTCGAACTGGAAGTCGTCGGCCCGCTTCTGGCTGCGCGCCAGCAACGCCTGCACGGTCTGCTCACGCCCACGCAGTGCCGTAGGATCATCGGCGGTGACCGCCAGCACCGCCTGGAAGCTATCCGCAGCCGTCTCGAGCTGCTGCCGTTTGAGCGCGCGATGCCCCTGCTGCAGGCGCTGGTCGATTGCACGGGCCAGCGCTTCCTGGCTGGCAGGAAGTTCGGAATGACCTGGATCGAACTGGCGTGCGCGCTGCAGGATCGCTGCCCCCGTGGCCAGTTCACCGCGTGCGGCCTGTGCACGCGCCTGCTGCAGCAGATCGCTCAATGCATCCTCGCGACCTTCCAGTGCAGGCAGGTTGTCCGGCTGCAGTGCCAGCACGCGCTGGAACAACGGCAGCGCGCTGCTGTCGCCGTCGTCCAGCCGCCCCGCTGCAAAGGCATTGCGGGCCTGCGCAAGCAATGCACCGATGCCAGCACCGGCGCGACGACGCGCCTGCAGCTGCTGGGCCACCGCATCTGCCTCGGCGCGCGGCACCTGCAGCTCACGTGCCAACGCCAGCGCCTGCGCGCAGCCGTCCAGGTCGCCCGCCTGCAGCCGCTCACGCGACTGCTGCAACGCTGCCGCGCCGGTGCGGGCCAGGCCCTGTCGCGCCTGCGGGCGGTCGCCATCAAGGGCCAGCACCGCCTGGTAGCGTTCACGCGCGCCGCTGCCGTCGGCCGCGGTCAGGCGTCCTTCGCTCACTGCGCGATCGCCCTCGGCCAGCAGCTGTTCTATCTGTGGCTCATCCCAGAACCAGTCCGCCAGCGGTTTGCGCACCAGTACCAGCAGCACGAACACGGCTGCGGCAGCCAGCAATGCCCAACGCCACACCCGTCGTGCGTGGCGCGCCTGCAGCCACCACCAGCGGCTTTCACGGCGAACGCGATCCAGCGCCGGATGTGCGGCGCCGTGTGAACGATGCGGGGGCTCGCGTTCCATGCGTGCAGGGTAGCCGGGGCAGCGTGAAGCTCAGCCCAGACGACGCGCCTCGCTCACGCCCGGCAACGCATCGAGCTTGCCCAGCAGAGTCGACAACTGGCCGTAGTCGCTGACCTTCAACCGCAGGCGCAGATGCGCGCGGCCACTGTTGCGGACGTTGTCGCTGTGGATGTCCAGCACGTAGGCGTCTTCCTGTGCGATCAGGTTGGTGATGTCCTTCAGCAGCCAGCGGCGGTCGACCGCGTCGACCACCACGTCCACTTCATAGCCACCGCCGGCCTGGCCCCATTCCACCGGCAGGATCCGCTGCGGGCTGGTCGCAGCCAGCCGTGCCAATGCCACGCAGTCTGCACGATGTACCGTGACACCACGGCTACGGGTCAGGTAGCCGACGATCGGTTCACCCGCCACCGGCTGGCAGCAACGCGCCAGCTGCACCAGCAGGTTGCCCACGCCCTGTACGGTGAACTTGGACTTGCCCAGGTTCTCGCGGCGCGCGGTCGGCCGCGGCAAGGCCGACGTCGGCGCCGGCTGGCTGGCCGCACGCTCGGCCTCCAGCAGCGAACGGCTGACCTGGTTGGGGCCGGTATCGCCCAGGGCAACCTGGATGTACAGGTCGTCGACGCTGTCGGCGTGGAACTTCTTCGCCGCCGCGGACAGGTCCGAATGCTGCAGGCCCAGCCGCTTCAGTTCGCGCTCCAGCAGCTCGCGCCCCGCCTGCACGTTGCGCGCACGGTCCAGCTTGTGGAACCAGCTGCGCACCTTCTCGCGCGAGCGGTTGCTGGCCAGGAAGCCGTTGGCCGGCATCAGCCAGTCGCGGCGCGGGTCGGCCTCCTTGCCGGTGAGGATCTCGACGCGATCCCCGCTGCGCAGGCGGTAGGTCAACGGCACGATGCGGCCGTTGACCTTGGCCCCACGGCAGCGGTGTCCGACCATGGTGTGCACCTGGTAGGCAAAATCCAGCGGTGTTGCGCCCTGCGGCAGGTCCAGCACCTCGTCCTTCGGGGTCAGCGCGTAGACACGGTCTTCGGTCAGCTCGGCATCAAGCGCCCCGGCCAGTTCATTGCCCTGCCCGTCCTGCGCCTGCTCCAGCAGCTGCCGCATCCAGGTGATCTTGCGATCGAACGACTTCTCCGCGCCCTTGCCGCCTTCCTTGTACTTCCAGTGCGCGGCCACGCCCAGCTCGGCCTGCGCGTGCATGTCGTGGGTGCGGATCTGCACTTCGATGGTGCGCCCTTCCGGGCCAACCACCGCCGTGTGCAGCGAGCGGTAATCGTTGGCCTTGGGCCGGGCGATGTAATCGTCGAACTCGCTCGGCACCGGTGCCCACAGCGCATGCACCACGCCGAGCGCGGCGTAGCAGGCGGCGACGTCGTCGACCATCACCCGTACCGCTCGGATGTCATACAGCTGGTCGAAGGCCAGGCGCTTCTTCTGCATCTTCCGCCAGATGCTGTAGATGTGCTTGGGGCGGCCGCTGACCTCGGCGCGGATGCCCTGCACGCCCAGTTCGCGCGACAGCACCTTCTTCACATTCTCGACGTAGCGCTCGCGGGCGATGCGGGTTTCGTCGACCTCACGCGCGATGCGCCGGTAGGTTTCCGGCTCCAGGTGACGGAAGGCCAGGTCTTCCAGCTCCCACTTCAACTGCCAGATGCCGAGCCGGTTGGCCAGCGGCGCATGGATGTCGCGGGTCAACTGGGCCAGCGCGCGGCGCTGCTCCTCTTCGAGCTTGTCGGCCGCGCGCATGCGCGCCAGCTGCCGGGCCAGCAGGATCGGTACCACCCGCAGGTCGCGGATGATCGCCAGCAGCAACCGGCGCAGGCCTTCGCTGTTGCGGCCGGCCTCGCGACCGGCATGCAGTGCCCAGACGGGATCGGCCGCGTCCTGTCCATCGAGCAGGCCGATCACCGCCGCTTTGTGGCTGCCCAGCGGCAATGCATCAAGGTGGACGCGCAGGCCCGGCAGATCGAACAGCAGGGCCGCCACCACGGCGCCCTCGTCTGCCGAGAGCATCGCGAGCGCGTCCAGGGTATCGCCCAGCACCGACCAGCTGGCACGCATCTGCGGGTCGCAGTCGGGCGCTTCCCAATACCCGCGCAGGGCCTGGCGCAGCGGAGCCGGCAGCACGGCTGCCGAGGGGCGGTTCAACAAGGCATCCAGGCCGGGGACGGAAGCGCGGTTCACAGCATCGAGCAGGCAAGACAGAAGCCCCTACACTAGCGCCGCAGCCGTTCAGGAACAATCGCCGCGGCCAGCATCGCCGGGAATGTGGACATGCCGCTACACTCGCCGACATCCACGGGAGAGTTCCGCCATGCCTTCGATCACCCTGCCTTTCCGCCCTCGCCTGCTGGCCTGTGCCGCCGTGCTGCTGTCCCTGTCGACGCCTGCGCTGGCCCAGCGCGTGGTGCAGGGTGACCTGCAGCAGCAGATGTCACCGGCCGAATTCAAGGCCGCTGGCCTGGACAAGCTCAATGCCGCCGAGCTGGCCACGCTGAACCGCTGGCTGCAGGGCAAGGTTGAAGCCGCCACCACCGAGGCCGTCGCTGCGGTGCGCGAAGAAGCGCGCGAGGAAGGCCGCCAGGAAGTGATCGTGAAGAACCGCGGCTTCTTCGACTTCGGCAGCAACGAGCCGATCAGCGGCGTGCTGCAGGGCGAGTTCCGCGGTTTCGGCAAGGGCCGGATCTACGTGCTGGACAATGGCCAGCAGTGGGAACAGACCGATGCCACCTCGATTTCCGGCGTACGCAAGCAGTCGCCGAAGGTCAGCATCAGCCCCGGAGTGATGGGCGTGTGGTACCTGAAGGTCGAAGGCGTGAACACCCAGCCCAAGGTGCGCCGCACCAAGTAACGGCCTGGTTTTGCTGTAGAGCCAAGCCAACGTTTGGCGGCAACCTGCTGCGCCACGTCCCGCAGTAGATCCACGCCATGCGTGGATGCCATTCCGTTTGACCCCGCCAGCCAGTGCCCGGCGGGGCCAGCCCAGGGATTACGAGGCCTGGCGCAGTGCGGTCACCCGCTGCGCCAGCTTCTTCGCCGAAACGCCGGTGCGTGCGCCCAGCTCCTGCGCGAACAACGATACCCTCAGCTCCTCCAGATCCCAGCGCAAGGCCTGCCACTGCGGCCGCTCGCGCAGGCCCTGCTGCTCGCCCACCTGCAATGCCTCCAGGAACGGGTGCAGTTCCAGCATGCGCGCCTGGTCACGCGGGGGATCGCGCTTGGCGCGTTCGGTGCGCAGGATCATCGCTTTCAGGTAGCGCGGGTACTGCGCCAGGGCGTCGGCCGGCGTGTCGCGCAGGAAGCCGGGATGGATCAGCCCAACCAGCTGCGCTTCCATGTCATCCAGATTGCCGCGCGCCCAGCCCATCAACGGTGCTTCCAGCATCGGCTTCAATTCGGCCACCAGGGCAAGGATCGTCTCGGCCAGCTTCAACCGCTGCATGGCCTCGCCGAACAGCGTTTTTGCGGCGTGCTCGCGACGCTGTTCGAACGCCGCCGCATCGCGGATATCGCCCAGGCCGTCGGCCAGCACGGCATTCAGCGCCGCATCGACCAGATCGCCACGCAGGCGTTCCTGGGTTTCGATCGAGGCGTACAACAGGCCGGTTTTCGCTGCTACCGGCAACTGCTTGCGTGCCTGTTTGATCTTCTCGCCCAGGCCGATCTCCAGCAGTCGACGCACGCCCAGCGGGTGTGCTTCCTCGGCCTGTTGGCGATCAGCAAAGATGCGCAGTGCAACGCTGTCACCCTCATCCTTCAGCGCGGGATAGGCCGGCACGCCGGCCTCGCCCGGTACCTGCAGCGGAATCGGCGAGGCCGGGAACGTGCGCAGGCCATCGGCCGCCATCTCGCGCCCGGCACGTGCGGCGAACGCATCGCCGGCACGGCCACCGAACTTCGCACGCAGCACATCGAGGTCGCGCGAGGTTGCCAGCACCTTGCCCTGCTCATCGCGCAGGCGCAGGTTCATGTGCAGGTGCGGTTCGATTGAACCGGGATCGAAATCGGTAGCGGCCACGGTTGCCCCGGTTGCGCGGGACAGGAAGCGCGCCAGCTCGCCGGTGATCGCGTCCGCGCTGGGCTGCGGGAAGGCCTCGTAGAACGCGCGCGCGAAATCCGGTGCCGGCACGTAGTTGCGCCGCATTGCCTTGGGCAGGCTGCGGATCAAGGCCGCCGCCTTGTCGGCAACGAAACCCGGCGCCAGCCATCCCAACTGCACCGCATCCAATGCATTGAGCAGGTGCAGCGGCACGTCCAGGGTCACGCCGTCATCGTCGGCTCCCGGTTCGAAGCGGTAGTGCAGCGGCAACCGCGCCTGGCCCAACGCCAGGTACTTCGGGTAGCGCTCCTGCTCGCTGCCTTCGCCCGGCAGCAGATCCATCAACGACCAGTGCAGGCCCTTGCGTTGTTCCGGCGGCAGCGCCTTCCACCACGCATCCAGCCCGGACGCGGAATGGATCTGCGGCGGCACCCGGTCCAGGTACCAGCGTGCCTGCCAGTCCTCGTCGGCAACGATGCCGGCACGGCGCAGCTTGGCTTCTTCCTCGCGTGCCTGCTCCAGCACCTTCTGGTTGTCGGCCACGAAGCTGGCACGGGTGTTGATCTCACCGGTCACCAGTGCCTGGCGCACGAAGATGTCATGCGCCTCGCCGGCGTTGATGCGGCCGTAATGCACCGGCTTCTTCGGCGCCAGCACCAGCCCGAACAGGCTGATCTGCTCGGAGGCCAGCACCTGGCCCTGCGCACGCGACCAATGCGGGTCGAAGTGCTTGCGCAGCAGCAGGTGCGGCAGTTCGGCGATCACCCAGTCCGGCTCGATCGCCGCCAGGGTCATGCCCCACACCTTCTGCGTATCCAGCAGGTTGGCGGCCAGCAGCCACGGTGGCGGCCGCTTGGACAGCGTCGAACCGGGGAATGGCAGGAAACGGCGTTGGCGCGGCGCCTGGAAATCACCCTTCTCGCTGCGATGGCCGATCTGCGTGGGCAGGCCCGCCACCAGGGCCCGATGCAGGGTCTGGTAAGCCGTGGCGCGAACGCGTTCGCTGTAACCACCGCCGTCGGGCGCCTGGTCCTTCTGCGCACGGGCAGCGACCGGCGCGGGCGCCGTTTCGGCCTTGCCCTCGCGGGCCAGGCGCGCAGCACGGTGCAGCTGGCCACGGGTCGCCTTCACCGCAGCAGCATCATCGCGCGCCGGAGCCGGCGCACTGCTGCGGGCCAGCAGCGGGGCCATCGATGCCTCGTTGGCCTCTTCCTTCCAGCCCAGTTCCTCGCACAGCAGGCGCAGCTGTCGATGCAGCTCGCGCCATTCACGCATGCGCAGGAAGCCGAGGAAGTGGCGGCCGCACCAGTCGCGCAGCTTGGACTGGGTCAGATCCTCATGGGACTGGCGATAGGCGTCCCACAGACGCAGCACACCGACGAACTCGGAGCGGCCATCGGCGAACTGCGCGTGTGCGTTGTCGGCGGCGCCACGCGCCTCGGGCGGCCGCTCGCGCGGATCCTGGATGCCCAGGAACGAGGCGATCACCAGCATCGGTCGCAGGCAGCCTGCCGCCTGCGCCGCCACCAGCATGCGCGCCAGTTTCACGTCCACCGGCAGGCGCGCCATCTGCTTGCCGATCGCGGTCAGGTGGCGTTCGCTGTCGATCGCCCCCAGCTCGGTCAGATGCTGCCAACCGTCAGCGACGGCCCGCTCATCCGGCGCCTCAAGGAACGGGAAATCCTCGATGCGGCCCAGGCCAAGCTGCAGCATGCGCAGGATCACCCCGGCCAGGCTGGAACGACGGATTTCCGGATCGGTGAACTCCGCCCGCGCCTGGAAATCGGCCTCGGCATACAGGCGATAGCAGATGCCCTCGGCCACGCGGCCACAGCGGCCCTTGCGCTGGTTGGCACTGGCCTGCGAGATCGGCTCGATGTGCAGCCGGTCCAGCTTGTTGCGCGGGCTGTAACGCTTGACGCGGGCGAAACCGGGGTCGACCACATAACGGATGCGCGGCACCGTCAACGAGGTCTCGGCCACATTGGTGGCCAGCACGATGCGCCGGTTCGGGCCGGGGTTGAACACCCGGTCCTGGTCCTGGTTGGACAGCCGCGCGTACAGCGGCAGCACTTCGGTACTGCGGTACTTGCGCCGCTCCAGTGACTGGTGTGCATCGCGGATCTCACGCTCGCCCGGCAGGAAGATCAGCACGTCGCCACGGGAATCCAGGCGGGTGATTTCGTCGATGGCCGCAACGATCGCATCGTTGACCGTGCGTTCGCCCTGGTCTTCGCCCTCGCCTTCCAGCGCGCGATAGCGCACCTCCACCGGATAGGTACGGCCTTCGACGCTGATCACCGGCGCATTGTCGAAATGCTGGGCGAAGCGCTCGGTGTCGATGGTCGCCGAAGTGACGATCAGCTTCAGGTCCGGGCGCTTGCGCAGCAGCTGCTTGAGATAGCCAAGCAGGAAGTCGATGTTGAGGCTGCGTTCGTGCGCTTCGTCGACGATGATCGTGTCGTAGTTCGACAGCCAGCGATCACTGGCGATTTCGGCCAGCAGGATGCCGTCGGTCATGAACTTGATGCGGGTGTCTTCGCCGACCTTGTCGTTGAAGCGCACCTGGTAGCCCACCAGCTGGCCCAGTTCACTCTGCAGTTCCTGCGCGACACGACTGGCCACCGCACGTGCGGCGATCCGGCGCGGCTGCGTGCAGCCGATCATGCCGGCCTGGCCACGGCCGGCGGCCAGGCACAGCTTCGGTAGCTGGGTGGTCTTGCCCGAGCCGGTTTCACCGGCGATCACCACCACCTGGTGGTCGCGGATCAACTGGGTGATGGTCTCGGCTTCACGCGCAATCGGCAGCTGTGGGTCCAGAGTAATGGCCGGCTGTTGTTGCGCCCGCGCGTGGCGGCGCTGCACCGAAACCTGCAAGGCCTGCTCGAAACTGGCGGCCAACGCCGCATCCTGTGGCTTGGCTTGGCAACGCGAGAGCATTCCCAGCAATCGTCCACGGTCGCGGCTCATGGCGCCGTCGATGGCGGCACGCTGTTGGCGCTGGCGGGACTGCGGCATTTTGTCGATAGCGTTCATCAATCGGTTCGTTTAAAACTTTGAATGCGACCAGTCATCAAGACTGATTTATTGTGAAGGCCAACGATTCCATAAGGAGGAACCCCATGGCGAAGACCAAGAGCACGACCAAGCCCAAGACCGGCAAGCAGAAGCTTGCGGCTTCCGCGCCGTCGGCCCCCAACATCGATATCGGGATCACCCAGGGCGACCGCAAGAAGATCGCCGACGGATTGGCGCGGTTCCAGGCCGATGCGTTCACGCTCTATCTGAAGACCCACAACTTCCACTGGAATGTCACCGGGTCGATGTTCAACTCGCTGCACACCATGTTCGAGACGCAGTACACCGAGCAGTGGGCGGCACTGGACGATGTGGCCGAGCGCATCCGCGCACTGGGCTTCAATGCCCCGGGCTCCTACCGGGAATTTGCTGCGCTGACCTCGATCGTCGAGGAGCCGGGCCTGACCGACAGTGCGGACTGGCGTGAAATGGTACGCCAGTTGGTGGTCGCCAACGAAGCGGTATGCCGTACGGCACGTGAAGTGCTGGATGTGGCCGACGACGCTGACGACGCCCCGACCGAGGATCTGATGACCCAGCGCCTGCAGACCCACGAGAAATACGCGTGGATGCTGCGCTCGCTGCTCCAGTAAGGGTTTTGGGTGGTTCGGCAGGGCTGCGCCCTGCACCTGCAGAGGCCTTGAAGCCAAGGCCAGAGCCAGAGCAAAAGCTGGCTTCCTGTGGGTAGGCGGGGTGGGTCCGATGGCAGGGGACGCCGTAAACCCGTCCATGGGGGCTTGGCCGCGGCATCCATGCCGCGGACACCCCTGCCACCGGACCCACCCCGCCTTCGACAGTCTTCCGCAATCTGTCGGGCCAACTCTTAAAGCTTGGGGTCGGATCCGTTTTCCGCAGGAAAACGGATCCGACCCCATTTTATTTGTCGATATCTGACAGATTTCATCCACGCATGGCGTGGATCTACCAACCGTCACCGGAAATCTGTCGGGGGTGGGGCGGTGTGGGTTTGCAGGACCGTTGGTGCCATGGATGGCGCCATCGAGCCCCATGGACGGATTTACGGCGTGTCCTGCAAGCCCACACCACCCCGCCAAACCACGGATCACCCCAGAGCCGGCTGTTGCTGTTGCTGTTGCTGTTGCTGTTGCTGTTGCCAGGATTGCCGGCCAGCGGCCGGCACCACGGCAGGTGCCGGGTGCAACCCGGCCGAACCCCCGCCGGGGTAAACTAGCTGGATGGCTTCCCGTCCCGCGCACGACCTGCTCCGCCGCGTCTTTGGTTACGACGATTTCCGTGGTCCGCAGCAGGACATCGTGGAGCATGTGGCTGCCGGTCACGATGCCCTGGTGCTGATGCCTACCGGCGGCGGCAAATCACTGTGCTACCAGGTGCCCGCCCTGCTGCGTGACGGCTGTGGCATCGTCATCTCGCCGCTGATCGCGCTGATGCAGGACCAGGTCGAAGCCCTGCGCCAGCTCGGCGTGCGCGCCGAATTCCTGAACTCGACCCTGGACGCCGAAACGGCTGGCCGGGTCGAACGCGAACTGCTCGCCGGTGAGCTCGACATGCTCTATGTCGCTCCCGAACGCCTGCTGACCGGCCGCTTCCTGTCGCTGCTGTCGCGCAGCCGGATCGCCCTGTTCGCCATCGACGAAGCCCACTGCGTGTCGCAATGGGGCCACGACTTCCGCCCCGAATACCGGCAGCTGACCGTCCTGCACGAGCGCTGGCCGGAGATTCCGCGGATCGCCCTGACCGCCACCGCCGACCCGCCAACCCAGCGCGAGATCGCCGAGCGCCTGGACCTGGCCGAAGCACGTCACTTCGTCAGCTCCTTCGATCGCCCCAACATCCGCTACACCGTGGTGCAGAAGGACAACGCCCGCAAGCAGCTGAGCGATTTCCTGCGCAGCCATCGCAGCGAGGCCGGCATCGTCTACTGCATGTCACGGCGCAAGGTGGAGGAAACCGCCGAGTTCCTGTGCACGCAGGGGTTCAATGCCCTGCCCTACCACGCCGGCCTGCCCGCGGAAGTGCGTGCCAACAACCAGCGCCGTTTCCTGCGCGAAGACGGCATCGTCATGTGCGCGACCATCGCCTTCGGCATGGGCATCGACAAGCCGGACGTACGCTTTGTCGCCCATACCGACCTGCCCAAGTCGATGGAAGGCTACTACCAGGAAACCGGCCGCGCCGGGCGCGATGGCGAAGCTGCCGAGGCCTGGCTCTGCTACGGCCTGGGCGATGTGGTGCTGCTCAAGCAGATGATCGAGCAGTCCGAGGCCAGCGAGGAGCGCAAGCAGCTGGAGCGGTCCAAGCTCGACCACCTGCTGGGGTACTGCGAATCGATGCAGTGCCGCCGGCAGGTGCTGCTGGCCGGTTTCGGCGAGACCTACCCCAAGCCCTGCGGCAACTGCGACAACTGCCTGACTCCGCCGGCGGCCTGGGACGCCACCATCCCCGCGCAGAAGGCGTTGAGCTGTGTATACCGCAGTGGCCAGCGCTTCGGCGTCGGCCACCTGATCGACGTCCTGCGCGGCAGCGAGAACGAGAAGGTCAAGCAGCAGGGCCACGACAAGCTGAGCACCTACGCCATCGGCCGCGACCTGGACGCGCGCACCTGGCGCAGCGTGTTCCGCCAGCTGGTGGCCGCCAGCCTGCTGGAAGTGGACAGCGAGGGCCACGGTGGCCTGCGCCTGACCGATGCCAGCCGCGATGTGCTGACCGGTCGCCGCCAGATCAGCATGCGCCGCGATGCAGTCAGTGCCAGCGCCGGGCGCGAACGCAGCGCGCAACGCACCGGCCTGTCGGTGCTGCCGCAGGACCTGGCCCTGTTCAATGCGCTGCGCGGCCTGCGCGCCGAGCTGGCGCGCGAGCAGAACGTGCCGGCCTTCGTGATCTTCCACGACAGCACCCTGCGCAACATCGCCGAACAGCGCCCGACCTCGCTGGACGAGCTGGCCCGGGTCGGTGGCATCGGCGGCACCAAGCTCAGCCGCTATGGCCCGAGATTGGTCGAGATCGTGCGCGAAGAGGGATGACCCCGGTAGCGCCGGGCCATGCCCGGCGGCCCGCATATCGACCGGGCCTCACGCTCGCCGGGCATGGCCAGAAGCTACCAGGCTGCGCGATTGCGCACCCTCGCCCGGCTCAAACCTTGAACCACCCGTTCAGCCGGATGTGCATGTCCGCCCACTTGCCGCTAGATTAGCGCCATGTCCCTCGCCTCGACCCTGCTCCGTGTCGTGCTCATGCTCAGCCTGTTTCTCAACGGGCTGAACGCGGCCATGGCCAGCGGGCACGAGGACATGGGCTGCATGGCCCATGCGATGGCCTCGGCAACGACCGATGAAGGCGACGCTGACTGCCACCACCACGCCGGCATGACTGCAGACGAGGCGCCGCAGGCCAAGGCCCCCGCCCACGACGCACACTGCCAGATCAAGGACTGCATGCGCAGCTGTGCCCAGCACCCGCTGCTGGCCGTGCAGGCACTGCCTTTCCTGACCGGTCCCGGTCTTTCCCTGACCCCGCAGCCGATGCCTGCCAATGGCCGCCCGGCACCGCCGCTGCCGCCGATCTCGCGCCCTCCCATCGGCTGATCCAACACACCTCGTGCGCGCTGCGCACTGAAGCCGGCCCTGCGCTGGCGTCTTTCCGTGTTTGGAGTCACCACCATGAGTACCCGTATTCCTCCCGGCCCGGGCGCTGTGCCCATGCCGTCGCGCCGTCTGTTCGTGCAGGGCATCGCTGCTGGCGGCGTGGTCGCCGGCATCGCCGCGGCCGGCATCCCGCAGCGCGCGCTCGCCGCCGCTTCTGCCGCGCCACGCCTGGCCGGCGCACCTTCGGTCATCAGCGATACCCGCGTCGAACTGGCGATCGGCGAGTCGCTGGCCAACTTCACCGGACGCACCCGCCCGGCGATCACCGTCAACGGATCGCTGCCGGCACCGATCCTGCGCTGGCGCGAAGGCCAGACCGTGGACCTGTTCGTGCGCAACACGCTCGGCCAGCACCCTACTTCGATCCACTGGCACGGCATCCTGCTGCCGGCCAACATGGATGGCGTGCCGGGCCTGAGCTTCAACGGCATCGGCCCCGGCGAGACCTACCACTACCACTTCGACCTCAAGCAGTCCGGCACCTACTGGTATCACAGCCATTCGCTGTTCCAGGAACAGGCGGGGCTGTACGGCGCGCTGATCATCGACCCGGCCGAACCGGCGCCGTACCGGCATGACCGCGAGCACGTGATCATGCTGTCCGACTGGACCGACATGGATCCCGGCGCGTTGTTCCGGCGCATGAAGAAGCTCGCCGAGCACGACAACTACTACAAGCGCACCCTGCCCGACTTCCTGCGCGACGCCCGTCGCGATGGCTGGTCGGCCGCGCTGTCCGACCGCGGCATGTGGGGCCGGATGCGGATGACGCCCAGCGACATCTCCGACATCAACGCGCACACTTATACCTACCTGATGAACGGGACCGCGCCGGCCGGCAACTGGACCGGGCTGTTCCGCAGTGGCGAAAAGGTGCTGCTGCGTTTCATCAACGGTGCGTCGATGACCTACTTCGACGTGCGCATTCCCGGCCTGAAGATGACCGTGGTCGCCGCCGACGGCCAGTACATCCATCCGGTCAGCATCGACGAGTTCCGCATCGCCCCGGCCGAAACCTACGACGTACTGGTGGAACCCAGCGGCCAGGATGCCTTCACCATCTTCTGCCAGGACATGGGCCGCACGGGCTATGCCGCCGGCACCCTCGCCGTGCGCCATGGGCTGCAGGCACCGATTCCCGCGCGCGATCCGCGCCCGTTGCTGACGATGGGCGACATGGGCCATGACATGGCCCATGTCACAGGAATGTCGGGTCACGACATGGGCGGCGGTGGCCACGGCGGACACGACATGGCAGCAATGAAGGGCATGGAAGGCGGCTGCGGTGCCAGCATGGGCCACGGCGCACATGGCGGCGGCGATACCGCCAGCAAAGCGCCAAAACATCCGGCCAGCGAGCGCAACAATCCGCTGGTGGACATGCAGAGTTCGGCCACCGAGCCCAAGCTGGACGACCCCGGCATCGGCCTGCGCGACAACGGCCGCCAGGTGCTGACCTATGGTGCGATGCGCAGCCTGTTCGAAGACCCCGATGGCCGCGAGCCCGGCCGCGAGATCGAGCTGCACCTGACCGGCCACATGGAAAAGTTCTCCTGGTCGTTCGACGGCATTCCCTTCGCCGGTGCCGAACCGCTGCGTCTGAACTACGGCGAGCGCATGCGCATCGTGCTGGTCAACGACACCATGATGCAGCACCCGATCCACCTGCATGGCGTGTGGAGCGACCTGGAAAACGCGCAGGGTGAATTCCAGCTGCGCAAGCACACCATCGACATGCCGCCCGGTACACGCCGCACCTATCGCGTACGTGCCGATGCCCTCGGCCGCTGGGCCTACCACTGCCACCTGCTGTACCACATGGAAGCAGGCATGATGCGCGAAGTGAGGATCGAAGAATGAGCCGTTCCCTGCTTGCCCCAAGCCTGTTGACCCTCGGCCTGTTGGCCGCGCTGCCCACGTTTGCGCAGTCCCATGCCGGCCATGACATGACAGCGCACTCGCCTCCTGCCGATGCCACGCCAGCGGCAGCGGCAGCGGCCGACGTGGATCATTCGAAGATGGACCATTCGAAGATGGACCACGGTGCGATGGATCATTCAACGATGGACCATTCAACGATGGACCATGGCGCGATGGATCACGCGACAATGGGCCACGGCACGCCCGCGCCGACGCAGCCGCGCGAACCGATACCTGTCCCTACCGATGCCGATCGTGCGGCCGCGTTTCCACCCATCGCGCATGGTGCGATGGAGCACCCACCGGAAATCCACAGCCTGCTGCTGATCGATCGCCTGGAACACTGGGATGGAAAGAACGGCAACGGCCAAGCCTGGGAGGCCAGTGGCTGGATCGGCGGCAACATCAACCGCCTGTGGCTGCGCACCGATGGCGAACGCAGCGAAGGCCGCACGGAATCATCAGGCGTGGAAGCGCTGTACGGGCGTGCAATTTCGCCGTGGTGGGACGTGCTGGTCGGTGTACGCCAGGACTTCCGCCCCGCCGATTCACGCACCTGGGCGGCGATCGGCATCCAGGGCTTGGCGCCGTACAAGTTCGAAAGCTCGGCCACGCTGTATGCCGGTTCCGGTGGCCAGCTGATGGCCAAGGCCGAGATCGAATACGACGTGCTGTTGACCAACCGGTTGATCCTGCAGCCCCTGCTGGAAGCTACCGTGGCCAGCAAGGACGAACCGGAGCACGGCATCGGCCGCGGCCTCAACAAGGTCGAAGCCGGCCTGCGCCTGCGCTACGAGTTCAATCGCCGCTTCGCGCCGTACATCGGCATCAGCCACGAACGCGCCTTCGGCGATACCGCCGACTATGCGGGCGACCATGCACGCGACACACGCTGGGTCGCCGGCATCCGCATGTGGTTCTGAGCAGCGGATCATGAGCAGCAGCCAGCCCCGGCAACCGCCGGGGCCGGCTACACTGCCGCACGTTCCATTGCAGGCTGCACCATGTCGTTGCATATCCGCCGCGCCACCCTCGCCGACGTCGACGCGCTGTCGGCGATCGCCATCGAGACCTATACCGAAACCTGGGGCGATTCCTATCCGCCGCAGGACCTGCACGCGTTCCTGCAGGATCACTACGGCACCGAGCCGCAGCGAGCGGAACTGTCCGACCCGCGCAGCGCGGTGTGGCTGCTGCTGGAGGGTGAGACGGTGGTGGGCTATCTGGCCGCCGGTGCCAACACCCTGCCGCATGCCGAAGCACGCGAAGGCGACATCGAACTGAAGCGGCTGTACATCCTGGCCAGCCACCAGAACGGCGGCCACGGCGCGCGCCTGATGGATGCCTTCATGACCTGGCTGGACCAGCCGCAGCGCCGCACCCTGTGGGTTGGCGTGTGGGAAGAGAACTTCGGCGCGCAGCGCTTCTACGCGCGCTACGGCTGCAGCAAGGCCGGCGAGTATGACTTCATCGTCGGCGACAGCCGCGACCGCGAGTTCATCCTGCGCCGGCCCTGAGCCGCGTCCCTGTAGAGTCGAGCCAGGCTCGACGCCTGTTCTGGTAGATGCCGACCTTGGTCGGCGTGGCCCCAAAGAGCAAAGCCGAGCAAGGCTCGACGCTGCTACCTAGAAGTCGAACAACTCCGAAAGGAAGCTTTCCTTCTTCTTTTTCTTGTAGCCCTGGCTGTACTGGCCACGGTTGTCATCGTGGCGCTGGCCGAGATGACGGGTATCGCGATGCATCACCGGCGGCGGAGCGGCCTGCGGTTGCACCGGCGCGGGCCCTGGCGGCGGCATGGCGGCACCTGCACCGTCAGTGGCGCGCTCGATGATCTTGTCCAGTTCGCCACGATCCAGCCATACGCCACGGCAGCTCGGGCAGTAGTCGATCTCGATGCCATGGCGCTCGGCCATCTGCAGGGTCTGGGTCTTGCACACGGGGCACAGCATTCGCATTGCTCCTGTCGGTCTGGCCTCGACTGTACCTGCGTGCGGATGACTGTGCGGCAACGCATGACCGATGGCACAGGGACTTCCGGCGCGTGCCGCCACGTCCGCCGCCCTGCAGACTGCCTCGCGACCTCGCTGCAAGGAATGCATGTGACTGCCCGTGACTCGATTCCCACAGGCGTCCGCCTGTTGCTGGTGCTGCTTGGCGTTGGCCTCGGCCTGAACGTGCGCGACATCAGTGCCGCGCTGGGCGCGCCGATTCCCGCCCTGCCCATGCCCTACGGTGGCAGCCTGCTGGACAACGCGCTGGCGGTGCTGGTCGCACTGCTGCTGGCCACGCTGCTGCGCCCTCGCGGAGTGGGCCTGCTGGCCAGCCTCGGCCTGCGCGGAAACGGCATGCGTGGCCCGTTGTGGGTGCTGCTGGCCAGCCTACCGTGTTGGCTGGGGCTGGCCCTGCTGGGGACGCCCAACACGGCGCTGACGACGCTGGACGCCACGACGCTGGCCGTGCTGTTCCCGCTGGCCGAAGAAGTGCTGTTCCGCGGCCTCGGCTTCGTGCTGCTGGCGAAGATCGTGCGCGGCCCCTGGCCGTTGCTCGCACTGCCGCAGGCCCTGCTGTTCGGCGTGGTGCACTGGCTGGGCTTCGGCGGCTTCGACGGCGGCGGCGTGGCCCTGTTCGTCGGCGTAGTGATCGCCTTCGGCGGTTTCATCTTCGCCTGGCTCGACCACCTCGACGGCAATACCCTGTGGTGCGGCCTGGCCCTGCACGTGTCGATGAACCTGGCCTGGAATGTGTTCAGCCTCGACGACGCCGTTGCGCTGGGCTGGCAGGCCACCAGTTTGCGCATCGGCACTACGCTGCTGGCAGTGGCAGCGCTGGCCTGGCATGTGCGGCGCCAGCGCGACCGCGCGCTGTAACGCCGGCTTAGCCGATCCTGCACGCGGGGCTCACTGGGGGCTTGCGCATACTTGCGCGCCTTCCATGCCCTGCCGTCCGGAGTTGTTGCGTCATGCTGCTGTCCAAGCGCCACGTTGAACCACGCGTCCTGCTGATCGAAGACGCCGAGGAAACCCGTGAACTGAGCCGGATGGCGCTGGAGAGCCAGGCCTGCCACGTCGCAGGCGTCAGCAGCGCCGAAGCCGCGCTGGGCCTGCTGGCCGCCGGAGAGCGCTTCGACCTGATGTTCACCGACGTCAATCTCGGCCTGGTCAGTGGCATCGAGGCCGCCAACCGCGTTCGCAGCCTGTATCCGCAGCTGCCGATCCTGGTGACCTCCGGCATGGACCAGCATGCCGTGCTGCCGCAACTGCACGACGGCATTCATTTCCTGCCCAAGCCCTACAACATGAGCGAGCTGCTGGATGCGATCCGGCTGTGCTTCCGCCATGCCGCCGATGCCGCGCTGATGCCGGCGCCGCAGGCAAGCGCGGCCTGAGGCTGGCATCCACGCGTTGCGTGGATCTACTGCTCCATCCACACATGGCGTGGATCTACTGCTCCATCCACGCATGGCGTGGATCTACTGGTCCATTCACGCATGGCGTGGATCTACGACGATGCGCACCGTTGCGTGAACGGAAAATGCTGCCAGTAGATCCACGCCATGCGTGGATGGAGCCGGCCGTCAGCCGCCGGTATACGGTCCTTCGCCCGGGAGTACCTGCAGCAGCGCACGGGTGATCACGCGCGGATACACGGTGAGATGGTCCTCGCCATCCATCACGATGTTCTCCACCTGCAGCTTGCGACCGCTGCGCCGCAGTTGACCGGCGAAGTCGGCGGCCTGCCGCAGCATGTCGTTGCCCGTTGAATAACGTGGGCCCGGCTTGACCGTCTCGTAGCCGCCCACCGACAGCAGCACGCGGATGGGCTGTGACGGCATTACCGCGGCATCCTGCATGCGCGGCAGCAGGCCCTGGTCGAACCACAGCGACGGACTGGACAGGATGTAGGTGCCGAACATGTCGGGCTGGGTCGTCAGCACGTAAGCACCCAACAGCGCGCCATAGGAATGGCCCGCAAACACACGCCGGGCCGGATCGGTGCGGTAGCGCGCATCGATCAGCGGCAGTGCGTGGTCAGCCAGGAAGTCGCGGTAATGGGCCGCGCCGCCATAGGTGACGTCATCGCTGTAGTAGCCGGCAGGGGTGCGCACAGGATCACTGGGGGTGTAGTCGCGCGAGCGGCTCTGTTTGGAGGTCAGCCCTTCCTGCGGCGGCAACCCGACCAGGATGAAATCCTCGATGTTGACGCCCTGCTGCCCCACCAGGTTGCGCACGCTGCGCACCAGCGGAAAGCTGTACAGCGCATCGGTCACGTACACCACCGGATAACGCTTCTGCGGATGCGCCGCGTAGCCGGCAGGCAACGCCACCCACAGGGCATAGTCGCGCCCGATCGGGTCATGCACGCGCAGTGACTCGGTATCAGGCAGCACAACGCCTGGCACGGCCGTCGCGCTTTCCCTGGCTTCCTCCTGCGTTGCCGGCGGCGCCACCGACATCGCGCACCCAGCCAAGGCCAGGCAGGCCAGCACACTCCATCCACGCACACGCTGCATCCGCGCTCTCCTGTTGCGGGCGGCGCACCCAGGTGGCGCCGCTGATGCATCCTCACACACCGCGTTGTTGCGCGCCAAACCTCTCAAGGCGACGCCGGCGGCGGTACCGGGAACAACGTACGCAGGCCCTGCAGGGCGGCCGGGTGGTAGATGGTCGCGTGGGTCTCTTCCGGCAGCGGCTGGTACTTCACCAGCGTTGCCGGCGATGCCTGCTGCAGCAGCGCCGCCAAACGTGCGCTCGACGCAGCCAGTTCCGGCTGGCCACTGCTGGCCAGGAACAGCCGCGCGCCGCTGCGCGCGACCGACGGCACCTGCTTGCCTGCGCCAGACAGCAAGGCGCCGTGGTTCCACCACAAGCTGGGGTCCAGCGCGATGTAGCTGTTGAACATGGCCGGTTCCTGCAGCAGGGTTTCGATCACGAACAACCCGGCCAGCGATTCACCGATCAGTGCCCGCTCGTCTGTGGTCGCATAACGCTGGCGTATCTGCGGCATCAGTTCATCGCGCAGGAAATCACGGTACGCCGCCGAGCCACCAATGCGCGGCGCGATCTTCTGGTCCTCAGGATCACGGCTCGGGCCGGTCATGTCGCGGCGGCGCTCGGTGTTCTCGATGCCGACCAGCAGGAACGGGCGCATGCTGCCGTTGCCGGTCAGCACCTGCACCAACCCGGCCACGTGCAGGAAGTCCTCGCCGATGCCGCCGTCGGGCATGTACAGCACCGGCAGTGGCGTCTTCGGGTCCAGGCCCCACGGCTGCGGGCGGTAAACGTTGATGCGGCGGGTTTCGCCCAGCGCCTTGGATTGGATGGTAAAGGTCTCACCGATCACCAGCGGCGAAGCGGCCGCCGTCTGCGCCGTCGGTTCGGCGGCCATCAGCGGCGCGGCGGAGACAGCGGACAACAACAGCGACAGCACGATCAAACGCATGGGGCGGCCATCCCGGGAAAGACGCTGAGCATAACGCCACACTGATCGCACGGCAGACTTCATCTCGCCCCCTATTGCGAAGATCCGCTGGTGAACGCTCGTCATGGGTTACCGAAGGTCTGACCCCACCGCGATCCGCACGCCTTCAACGGCGGTCCAACGCGATCACCGCCTGGCAGCTCCTGAGCTGGTCGTCGGCGTCGCGTCCGATTCGAACAAGCGCTGCCGCAACCTCTGCTCGTAGTTGGGCGCCCGCATCACGTTCGCGGGCGCTGGCGGTGGCGTCGGACAAGCGACCGGTATGACAGGCGGCGAGGTCGTTGCGCAACCGGAGACTGCCAGCACGCAGGCCAGCAACCACCGCTGTTTCCACTTCGGCCGCACGTTCTCGATCTTGTTCATGCTGTTCTCCCAGCGAGGCCATCGCCCCGGTCTGTACCGCCTGCCGTTCGCGCGCTGCGCGCTCGGCCTGCATTGCCTCGGCGTGCTGCAGCGACGCAACCTCTGCCTTTGCGGCATCGCTGCGATCGCCACGCCAGCCCCAGCCTGCCGCGAACATCACCGACGACCACAGCGCCAGCAGCGCAATCGCAATCAATGTGCGTGGCATCCCTCACTGCTCCGCCAGGCAGCGGGCATGACGCTGTTGCTGCCGTTGCCATACGCCCCAACACACCTTGTTGGGCTGTCCGTTGACCCGGGTCGAGCAGTCGTAGCCCCCTGCCCGCTTCCACAGCAGCAGCGCATCGCACGCTTGGCGGTACTCACCTCGCAGGAGATGCCGGCGCGTGGATGATCCATTCCAGTTGCCGATCCCATACTGGTAAAGGAAGTCGACATAGGTGTCGTACTCACCCTGTGTCAGCGCGACGCCCGGCAACGATGCGCGGAACTGCGATTCCTCGCGCGCCAGGTGCGCTTCCACGGTGCGCAGCGCACGGACGGGCGTAGTCCGGTCTCCGAGCCGGACCGGCGTGCCGTCCTCGCGCCGGGTCGAGCCAAAACCATAGGTAGGCCGATCATTGCGGGTCGGCACCACCGCCGCGTCGGTATAGCCCTCATGCTCGACAATGGCGATCAGGCCTGCGGCACTGAGGACCAGCGCGGCAACCAGGTGGCGCAGCGGCAACGCTGTGGGCGGCGTACTCATTCGCGTCCCTTCCGCCGCCACTCGCGCAGCCAGCGCCAGCACAGGTAAGCGATCTGTGCGGCGAGATAGATGATGGTCAGGACCACCACCAGGCGGTCCAGGGTGATGCCGGCGGCAAGTGCACCGGCAACGGTTACCGGCGGAGCCGATTTGGCCGCCGCTGCGCCCACTGCGCTGAAGATTTCTTCTTTCATGGAAAGTCCAGGATTTGATGCTGGCCACGACATACCGAGGTGGCCGGGAGAGGTGCCCGTCTCGCTGCCGGCTGGGCGCGAGGGTTCATCCGGTCGGGAGACGGGCGAAAGTTGAGCCCACCGCTCATGCGGCCTGGGCGATGCCTTCCATCCAGCCGCGCACGCGCTGGAAGCCCAGCTCGACCAGGTTCAGGTAATGCCGGTTGGAGACCGGTCGCTGCCCGCAGTTGGCGAGCAGCAGATTGGCGGTCTCGAAGCGCTCGACCTTGCGACGGCCGCGACCGCAGTAGTAGCCACGCAGTGCGCAGGCCATCGCCACGTTGTCACGGGCAACTGCGGTGATGATGTCTTCGATCTGCTGCGCCAGCAGGTCCGTCTCCAGTGGCTTGTACCCTTGCGCACGGCCGGGCATATCGCCGCGATGCTCGATCAAGACAGCCAGCAGGTTGCGTGATTGGAAGCCCAGGTATTCGCAGTCGCGATGCAGGGCGTATTCCCCGCCCCAGTGCTCCAGACGGCTGCGGACGTATTCGCCGAACGTATCAAGCTGCATGGTGGGCTTCTCCCTGGATGGACGACGGACCCGGCGCGAACACATCCGGGCGCAGGAATTCACGACGGACCGCACCGGCCGTGGCCAGCTCGATGCGTCGGCACAGACGGGCGCCAGGCAACTTGTGGCCGCGGGCGATCATGTAAAGGGTCCGCAGCGCACAGCCGGTCTGGTGGGCCAGACGGCGCATCACGGGGCAACTGGGGGTGCCGTAGCCCCCTTGGGAGATGGCGTAGTCGATGAGGTTCATGGCCCCACATTACCGTGGCGGTAATGCCAAGTCAATACCGTTTTGGTCATTTGCTGGATTGGTAATGCAGAGCACCATTTACAGATGGACGCCAGTACCGCCCGCACCCTCAACATGCGCCTCCGCGTTGCCGCTGCCGGCGGCCCGGCCGAATGGGCCCGCCTGTTCGGCGGCACCCGCTGGGCGCAGCCCCAGGTCAGCCAGTGGATTTCGGAGAGCAACCCGAAGAGCATCGGCCATCGTCTGGCACGCGATCTCGAGTCGGCAATGCAACTCCCGCACGGCACGCTTGATCGTGCCGATCAGGACGTTGAGATGTCGCTTCAGTCTCAATCTACGGGACTGGATTTCGAGAAGATGAGCGCTGCGGTCAAGGTGCTTTCGCACTACCTGGAGCTGGTCGGCGATCCACCGGAATGGATCTACGATCCTGTGCTGCTGGAGACCGCATTCATGGTCGTGGACGAGTTCGGTCAGCCTTCGGCCCCGGACAATGTGCTCGACCTGACGAAGCTTCTGGCAAAACGGATCAGGGAGGCGAAGGATGACTCACACGCGACTCGAGGAGCTCGCACAGCGGTTGGCCGCTAGGACCCAGGAACTGCGCGGCGGTCGCAACCCGACACCTGCCTTGCGGGTGGTGGCCGGTGAGGCACATGCAGCCCCGGGAGAACGGCGGATGGATGCCATCATGCGCGAGTGGCATTGCCGCATGATCCGCAACGTACGCCGGCGCTGGGGGGAGCCGATGCAGCATGTGATCGACCAGGCCTGCTGCGGGGTGGTGGACATCGACCAGCTCGCCGACGATGCGCTGATCCAGCTGCACAAGGATATGGAACGCGCCGAGGAGTGCATCCGCGAGGGGATTTCCTTCCACGATGCGGGGCTTCTACGCGCGCA
Organism: Stenotrophomonas sp. 10L48; assembly: GCF_056395105.1. Taxonomy (NCBI): domain Bacteria; kingdom Pseudomonadati; phylum Pseudomonadota; class Gammaproteobacteria; order Lysobacterales; family Lysobacteraceae; genus Stenotrophomonas; species Stenotrophomonas sp. 10L48. The sequence continues at coordinate 178,402 of NZ_JBFTIX010000007.1, forward strand.
CTACGGTTGAAAGAGACCTGGCCGGTCGATTCTGACCGGCCAAAACCGCACGATCCATTACTTTTTATTCCCGAATTAATTACCTTAAAGGTAATTACTTGGTGTTGCTGGAAGATTTCCTGCGCCGGCGCCGCGGCATGCCGACCGTGGCTGCACGCGGGCAACAAAAAAGCGCCTCTCGGCGCTTTCTGGGTTGCCCGGCAGGTGATGCCGGCGCTGTCTGCGATGGTGGGCCGTGATGGATTCGAACCATCGACCAAAAGATTAAAAGTCTTCTGCTCTACCGACTGAGCTAACGGCCCATGCAACATCCCTGCCTGTCGGCGGGGTGGGCATTCTACCCTACTTTGTGCGGTAGAGAGAAATCGTCGCAGTATCGGCCTGCAGTTAAACCGTTCCATGCAGCGGACGCATCTCATGCACACTCCTTCGTCCTTCGGAGCCACCGATGCGCCTGCCCTTCTTTCTGTTCGCCTGCCTGCTGCTGCCCTGCACCGTCACCACCGCTGCGGCCCCATCGGTACAGATGGATGACATCGCCCGATTCTGGAGTACCTACGATGCAGTGCTTGCCGAGCCCGATGCCGCGCAGAGGGTGGCCCTGGTCCGGCAGCACTACATCGAGCCGGGTAGTGCCGGCCTGCACGCGCTGATGAAGGTGCGCAACTACACCGCCGCCGAATACGCACAAGCAATGCTCGCCTGGCCGCACTTCTGGGCCTCGGTGCGGCCGCTGACCGCCAACGCCCGGCAGGCCAGCGCTACGCTGGAGCGGGATCTGGCTGCGTTCCGCAGGCTTTACCCCGCCCTGCGCCCGGCCAGCATCACCTATGCGGTGGGCGTGCTGCGCACAGGCGGCACCACGCTGGGGAAGCAGGTGCTGATCGGCGCGGAAATGGCACTCGGCGATGCAAGCGTGGATGTCAGCGAACTGCCGGAGCCGTTGCGCAGTCGCCTGCGGGCCTTCTACGACAGCGCGCCCGGCGCGAACAACGCGCAGAACAACCTGCATGAGTACGTGCACACCCAACAGCGCGAGACTACGGGATCGCTCGCACAGTACGCGGTGCGCGAAGGCGTGGCCGAGTACATTGCCGAGCGGATCAGCGGTCGCCGCCCGGCACTGCCGCTGTACACCTATGGCCCGTTGCACGAATCGGAGATCCGCGCTCGCTTCAGAGCGGAGATGGATGGCGATGCGCTGGACAACTGGCTGTACAACAACGCCCGCAGCCCGTTCGGGGTGAGTGATGTGGGGTACTACGCTGGTTACCGCATCGCGCAGGAGTACATGCGGCAGCAGCCGGATGAGCAGGCGGCGATCGCGCGGATGATCGAGCTGGATTACAGCGATCCGCTTGCGGTGCGCGGTTTCATTGAAGCATCGGGTTGGCTGCGGCAGCGGTAGCGCCGGGCCGCGCCCGGCGGACAGCGCCAACCAAGGTTGGCACCTACCAGAATCAGACCCGCCGGGGCTGCCGGCCAGCGACCGGCACTACCGGAATCCCAACATTGGTAGCGCCGGGCCGCGCCCGGCGGACAGCGCCAACCAAGGTTGGCACCTACCAGAATCAGACCTGCCGGGGAAGCCGGCCAGCGGCCGGCCCTACCAGAGCCGGTCAGGCGTACAGCGTCGGGTCGGCCACGCCGGCATCGGCGAAGCCCTGCGCGCGCAGGCGGCAGGCATCGCAATGCCCGCAGGCCGCGCCGCTGGCATCGGCGTTGTAGCAGGACACGGTCAGGCCGAAGTCCACGCCCAGTCGCACGCCTTCGCTGACGATCTGGCCCTTGCTGAGGAACTGCAGCGGCGCATGCACGGTGATGCCCGCGCCTTCCACGCCCGATTTGGTCGCCAGGTTGGCCAGCGCCTGGAAGGCGGCGATGAACTCGGGGCGGCAATCCGGGTAGCCGGAATAGTCCACGGCGTTGACGCCGCAGAAGATGTCGTTGGCACCAAGCACTTCGGCCCAGCCCAGCGCCAGCGACAGCATGATGGTGTTGCGCGCCGGCACGTAGGTGACCGGGATGCCCTCGCCGCCCGCCTCGGGCACGTCGATGTCGTCGGTCAGCGCCGAGCCGCCGATGCTGCGCAGGTCCACGTCCACGGTCTTGTGCACGATCACGCCCTGGGCCTTGGCCACGCGCGCGGCAGCATCCAGCTCGGAGGTGTGGCGCTGGCCGTAACGCACGCTGAGGGCATGCACGGCGAAGCCCTGTTCCTGGGCCATGGCGATGACGGCGGCTGAATCCATGCCGCCGGAGAGAAGCACGACTGCCTTCTTCATGGGTAAATCATCCGGTTGGGGGAGAAAGCCAGCACGCTGTCCCGCGCCGGAGCTACATCAGGAAACGCTGCGCCGGCTCATCGGCCCGGCTCGTCGTTCCACAGGATTTTATGCAACTGCATCTGGAAGCGCACCGGCAGCCGGTCTTCCACGATCCAGTCGGCCAGCTGGCGGGCAGTGATTTCGCCCTTGCTGGGTGAGAAGAACACCATCGTGCGCTGCACCAGCTGGTGTTCGGCGACCATGGCCTTGGCCCAGTCGTAGTCTTCGCGGTTGCAGATCACGAACTTGATCTGGTCACGCGTGGTCAGCAGCGGCAGGTTTTCCCAGCGGTTGCGCGCGACCTCGGCCGAGCCCGGGGTCTTGATGTCGACCACGCGCGACACGCGCGGATCAACGGCGCTGACGTCCAGCGCACCGGAGGTTTCCAGCGACACATCCAGGCCTGCATCGCACAGCTTCTGCAGCAGCACCAGGCAGCGCTTCTGCGCCAGCGGCTCGCCGCCGGTCACGCAGACGTGGCGCACGCCCTGGGCCTGCACGTGGGCCACGATATCGTCGATGTCCCACCATGTGCCGCCGTGGAAGGCGTAGGCGGTGTCACAGTACTGGCAGCGCAGCGGGCAGCCGGTCAGGCGCACGAACACGGTCGGCCAACCGGCGGTATCGGCTTCGCCCTGCAGCGAGGTGAAGATCTCGGTGATCTTCAGGCGCGGCAGGGGCGACTGCACGATCTCGCTGGGCGTGGCAACGGCGGCGGACGGGGGAACGGCGGTCATGGCAGGGACTTCTTGGTGGGACACGTGGCGGGTGGGCTACCGTGGCCGGTAACGAAAGCAGCCGAGCATGGCTCGGCTCTACAACAGCAGCCGGTCGGGTATGGCCCGACGGGTAATGCAAGTCGCCGGGCATGGCCCGGCGCTACCGGATCCGGACGGGTTTGCCGACCCGGAAACGAAAGCAGCCGAGCAAGGGCTCGGCGCTACGGGGAACACATTGTACGCCCGGTCAGCGGATCAGCGGATCTGATTGCCGAGGCGGATCGACTGCAGGCGGTCCTGCGCGGTACGCGCGGCGTCCGAGCCCGGGTATTGCGCCACGACGGTCTCCAGCGTCTGCTGGGCCTGGTCGACCTTGCCCTCGCCGTACTGCGAGAGGCCGACCTTGAGCAGGCCGCCAGCGGCCTTGTCGTGGGTGGGATAGCGCGAGAGCAGTTCGCGGAACTGGGACTCGGCCATCGGGAAATTGCGGGTGGCGTAATAGCTTTCGCCCAGCCAGTACAAGGCATTGGGGGCGTAGACGCCGTTCGGGTACAGCTCCAGGAAGCTCAGGAACAGCTGCGCCGAATCATCGTACTTGCCCGCCTTCAATGCGTCGAAGGCCACGTTGTAGGACGTACGCTCGTCACCGGTGACGGCCAGGCTGCCCGGGTCACCATGGACCGAAGGCGGCCGCTCGGAAGTGGCCGCCGCTGCGGGTTTTGCCGGGGCTGCAGGAGCCTTCGGTGCGCTCGCCGGAACCGCAGGCAGGGCCGGGGCGGCAGAGCCCCCTTCCAACCGGTTCAGGCGGCTGTCCAGATCCAGGTACTGGTCCTGGGCGGTCTGCTTGAGCTGGGCGTTGTCGTGCTGGAGTTGCTCGATCGAGGCCTGCAGGCTGGTGACCTGCTGCCGCAGCTGGTTGATCTGGTTCAACAGGTCCTGGTTGGCACTGTTGTTGTACATCTGCTGCTCGAGCGAACCGACGCGGTCGGCCAGGCTCTGACGTTGTGCATGCGCCGGTGCGGCAGCCACGAGGGCTGCCGCAACGACCAGCATCAGTTTGATGCCAAGGCGCATGGATTACTGCGCGGTGTAGACGATTTCGACGCGACGGTTCTGCGACCAGCAGGACTCGTTCGACTCGGTGCAGACCGGACGCTCTTCACCGTAGGACACGACGGTCAGCTGCGAAGCCGAGCCACCGTTGGCCTGCAGTGCCGAGTTGACGCCGTTGCCACGACGCTCGCCCAGGGCCTGGTTGTACGCGCGCGAACCGCGCTCGTCGGTGTGGCCCTGCAGGGTGATGCGCGAGGACGGACGGTCACGCAGGTACTTGGCGTGGCAAGCCATGATGGCCTGGAATTCCGGCTTCACGTCTTCCTTGTCCAGGTCGAAGTAGACAACGCGCTGACGCAGGCAGGCGTCGGTGTCCAGATCGCCCGGGCCGTACAGGCCGGAGGTGGACGGACCGGTCGGGGTGGTGGTCGAGGTGCCGGTATCGACCGGAGCCGGGGCTTCTTCCTTGACCTTCTTCGAGCAACCGGCCAGGACGGCCACGGACAGCAGGGAAACAAGCAGAACGCGGGTGGACTTGTTCATGGCGATACCTTTGTGGCTCCTAAGCCGATGAGGGGTTCAATACAGAGAAAATATTAACACTCTTTTAGCGCTGGGTACGGTATGGGGACCATGCCGGCTCGCGCACATCACCGTCTGCCAGGACCAGGCGCTGGCGCACGCGCGCATCGGCCGAGACGGCGTACAGCACACCACGACCACCCTCACGGGCGGCATACAGCACCATGCTCGCGTTGGGCGCGAAGCTCGGCGATTCGTCCAGCGAACCCGGCGACAGCGTGCTCCAGCGGGGCGAACCCAGCGAGCTGTCCATCATCGCGATCTTGTAGCTGTTGCCCGAACCCTGGGCGACAGCGATCTTCTTGCCGTCGTAGGACACCGAAGGCTTGGCGTTGTAGTTGCCCTGGAAGGTCACGCGCTCGGCGCTGCCACCACCGGCACCGACCTTGTAGACCTGCGGACGGCCGCCGCGGTCGGAGGTGAAGTACACCGCACTGCCATCCGGTGCCCAGGTCGGCTCGGTATCGATGGCGAAGTGGTTGGTCAGCTGGGTCAGCTGCTTGCTGCCCAGATCCATCACGTAGATCTCCGGGTTGCCCGAACGCGACAGGGTCAGGGCCAGCTTGCGGCCGTCCGGCGAGAAGGCCGGGGCGCTGTTGATGCCGCGGAAGCTGGTGACCAGCTCACGGGCGCCGGTGGAGATGTTCTGGATGTAGATGGCCGAGTTGCCACGCTCGAAGCTGACGTAGGCCAGCTTGTTGCCATCCGGGCTCCACGACGGCGACAGCAGCGGCTCGGCCGAACGCACGATGGTCTGCGGGTTGAAGCCGTCCGAATCGGCCACCATCAGCGCGTAGCGCATGGCGTCGCCCTTGCCGCTGGCGGTCACGTAGGCGATGCGGGTCCAGAAGGCACCACGGACACCGGTGATCTTCTCGTAGATGGCGTCGGCCATCTGGTGGGCAACGTCGCGCATGGCATTGCCACGGGCGGTCATCGCCAGGCCCAGCAGGCGCTCGCCCTTGGGCACGTCGAACAGTTCGTACTCGACGCGGTAGGCGCCGGCACCGGCGTCCATGACCCGGCCGACGACGATGTAGTTCTGCTTCAGCGCGCGCCAGGTGGCGAACTGGATGTCACCGCCACGAATCGGCTTTTCGACGATCTGCGCTTCGGGCAGCGTGCGGAACTGGCCCGAACGTTCGAGGTCGGCACGGACCACGCCGGCGACGTCGGTCTGCGGAGCACCGGCTGCACCCTGGTAGGGCATCGGCACGATGGTGATCGGGAGGGCGGAGGCATTGCCGCCGATGATGTCGATATCCAGCCCCTTCTGCTGCGCGACGGCAGCAAAGGGCAGCAACAGGGCCGCAAACACGGCAAGCCAGCGAGGCATCTTCTTCATGGAGCGCTCAAATAGGGGGAACCGGAACGAGGGATAACAAAACGGCAGTGAACCGCTTCGCAATCATGAACCAAGGGTACGTGAATTCCTGGTCAGTGCCAGCCGGGTCTCTCACATGCCGTTAACGTCGCGGCCACCTTTCGTGCGGATGACTCGTCCCAAGCATGGCGTGGACGGGCCCGTACGATCCAGAGCTAAAGGCGTCATTGGATGACGGGACAGCCCCAACGGGCTGCCCTGCCCCGCGCCTCAGCGATCCTGGGCGGTGAACGTGAAGTTGATCGTGCGTGCGAATACCTGCTCGAAACCGCGGTACGGCAGCGGCTGGGCGTTGAGCACGGCGGCCTCGATCGAGCGCTTGCCGGCTTCATCGAACGGGCAGCCGGCGCTGACCGTGGCGCTGCGGACGGTACCGCCCGGCAACTGGTTGATGGTGATCTGGCAGCGTTGGCCCAGCGGCACGCTGTCCGGACGCACCCACTGCGCCAGCACCTTGGCCTGGATGGCCGCCGCGTACTTGGCAGACAGATCATCACTGCTGCCACCACCACCGGCAGCCGGCTGTGCTGCACCACTGGCACCGGCAGCAGCCGTGCCTGCGGCATTGCGCGCGGCAGCGACCTGGCGCAGCTTCTGCTCGGCCAGCTTGGCTTCCTTCTCGGCCTGCTCGCGGCGGGCGCGGATGTCGGCGATCTTCTTCTGCTTCTCGGCTTCCGCCTTGTCAGCGGCCAGGCGCTCCTGCTCGGCCTGCTTCTTCTTGGCATCCGCTTCCTGCTGCTTGGCCAGACGCAGCTTCTGCTCGGCCTCTTCCTGGCGCTTGCGCTCGGTCAGGTCGATCTGCTCCTGGCGGCGCTTGGCTTCCTGCTCCTGCTTGGCCTTTTCCTGCGAGATCGCCAACGCGCTGACCGCGTCCTGGTCCTTGGTGTCGGGCTGCGCCACGCGTTCCTGCGCCTGTTGCTGCTGCGGCGTCGGTGCGTCCTGCGGGCGCGGCTCTTCAATCGGCTGCGGCGGCGGGATGGTGTCTTCCGGCACCGGGATCGGTTCGGCCACCGGCGGCGGCAGGTCTTCCAGCTTTTCCGACTGGCGCAGGGCCTGGCGGGCGGCAGCGGCTTCGGACGCGGACAGTGCCAGGCTGGCCTCGACCGAGGGATCACCTGCGGCGGCATCGGTATTGCGCTGCGGTGACCACAGCCAGGCGCCGATGAAGATCAACGCGACCAGCAGGTGCACCAGCACGGCCAGCACCATCGGCTGGCCCCAGCCGGGTTCCTGCTTGTGCGGTGGCGGCAGGGCGTCAGCGTGCATCGGTGGCCAGGCCTACCTTGTCCACGTTGGCGCGCTTGATCACGTCCATCGCCGCGATGACCTTTTCATAGGCCACGGCACGGTCGGCGGCGACGATCACGCGCACTCCCTTGTCCTGCGCGGCGATGCCGGACAGGTGGCCCTGCAGTTCCTCGGCAGTGACGGCCGTGGGTTCCTTGGCGTCGGGCAGCTTCAGGCTGAGCTGGCCGTCCTGGCGCACCGAGACGATCACCGGTTCCTGCTTGCTTTCCAGCGCCTTGGCGTTGGAATTGGGCAGGTCGACATCGAAGCTCAGGGTGAGCAGTGGCGCGGTGACCATGAAGATGATCAACAGCACCAGCATGACGTCGATATAGGGAACGACGTTGATTTCCGATTTCAGCTTGCGGCGCTTGCGGCGACCGATGGCAGCGGACATGGCTTGGACTCCCGGGTCTGGCGCTTACTCGTCGCCAGCGCTCTGGCGCTGCAGGATCGAGCTGAACTCGTCGGCGAAGGTCTCGAAACGCACCGACATGCGCTCCACGCGGGTGGTGAAGCGGTTGTAGGCCCATACCGCCGGGATCGCCACGAACAGGCCGATGGCAGTGGCGAACAGGGCTTCGGAGATGCCCGGGGCGACGGCGGCAATACCGGCCTGGGCGCCGCTGCTGATCATGTCGTGCATGGTCACCATGATGCCGAACACGGTACCGACCAGGCCTACGTACGGGGCGGTCGAGCCGATGTTGGCCAGCAGCTCCAGGTTGCGCTCGAGCTGGTCGACTTCGCGGGTGTAGGTGGTGCGCATGGCGCGCTGGGCACCTTCCAGCTGGGCACGGCCATCCAGCCGGCGCTTGTCGCGCAGGCGGGTGTACTCGCGGAAACCGGCTTCGAAGATGGCTTCCAGGCCGCCGACATTGCGGCTGCGGTCGGTGGCCGAGCTGTACAGCTTGCCCAGGTCGGCACCGGACCAGAAGCGGTTCTCGAACTCGTCGGCTTCGCGGGTGGCCTGCTTGAAGATGCGGGCCTTGCGGAAAATGATCACCCAGCTGACGAACGAGCCGACCAGCAGCGCCAGCACGATGATCTTCACCGGCAAGCTGGCCTTGGCCATCAGTTCGAGGTAGTTGATGCCGCCGCCGGTGGTGGCCTGGGCAAGGGTCTGGGTCGCGGCATTGCTGACGTCAGCCGGCAAAGCCTCGGTGACCGTGGCCTGCAGGGCCAGGAGCGTTGCGATCATCCGTTGTTCCTCAAGAGTTCTGTTCGGATTCGGGGTGGAGGTGGGGTTGCAGCGCGGCAAGGACGGCATCGTCCATGCCACGCGGGCGGAAACTGGCCGCGTCCAGTGCGGCGATGCGGACCTGTGCGGACAGCAGCAGCTGGCCGTCGCGCAGGACCTGCTGGTCGAAGACCATGCTGGCCTTCTTCAGCTGGACCAGGGTGGCGCTTACCTGCAGCTGGTCATCCAGCCGTGCCGGCTTGATGAAATCCATCTGCATGGAGCGCACCGCGAAGACCATGCCGTGCTCGGACCGCATGCGCTCCTGGCCGTAGCCCAGCGCGCGCATCCATTCGGTCCGGGCCCGTTCCATGAAGGCCACGTAGCGGGCGTGGTAGACCACGCCGCCAGCGTCGGTATCTTCCCAGTAAATGCGTGTCGGCCAACTGAATCGCGGTTCAACCGACATCGGGGACCTCGGCAAACAGGTCCTGCGGCGGGTTCTTCGGCTTCAGGCCCATGTGCCGGTAGGCCTTGTGGGTCGCCATGCGGCCACGCGCGGTGCGCACCAGGAAGCCCTGCTGGATCAGGTACGGCTCGACCACGTCTTCCAGCGTGCCACGCTCTTCGGAAAGCGCTGCGGCGAGCGACTCGATGCCCACCGGGCCACCGTCGAAGTAATCGACCATGGTCTTCAGCAGCCGGCGGTCAAGCTCGTCGAAGCCTTCCGGGTCGACCTTGAGCATCTGCATTGCGGCCTGGGCCACGGTCTGGTCGATGTGGCCACCGGCCTTGACCTGGGCGTAATCGCGCACGCGGCGCAACAGGCGGTTGGCGATACGCGGGGTGCCACGCGCGCGGCGCGCGATCTCCCCTGCCCCGTCGGCGGTGCAGTCGATGGCCAGGATCGCGGCCGAGCGGCGCACGATGCGGGTCAGTTCTTCGACGCTGTAGAACTCCAGGCGCTGGACGATGCCAAAGCGGTCGCGCAGCGGTGCGGTCAGCAGGCCGGCGCGGGTGGTGGCGCCGATCAGGGTGAACGGCGGCAGGTCGATCTTGATCGAGCGCGCCGCAGGGCCCTCGCCGATCATGATGTCAATCTGGAAATCTTCCATCGCCGGGTACAGCACTTCTTCCACCACCGGCGACAGGCGATGGATCTCGTCGATGAACAGCACATCGTGCGGCTGCAGGTTGGTCAGCAGCGCGGCCAGATCGCCGGCCTTCTCGATCACCGGGCCGGAGGTCACGCGCAGGGCCACGCCCAGTTCGTTGGCGATGACGTGGCTGAGGGTGGTCTTGCCCAGGCCGGGGGGGCCGAAGATCAGGACGTGGTCCAGCGCATCGCCACGACCCTTGGCGGCCTGGATGTAGATCTCCATCTGCTCGCGCACCGGCACCTGGCCGAGATAGTCGGCAAGTCGCTTGGGTCGGATGCTGGCGTCGGCGGCGTCATCCTCGCGGGTGGCGCCGGCGGCGATGATGCGGTCGTCGGTCATGTGCTGATTATGCGGTAAAAGCGGGGAGATTCGGCCGGGCTGCGCCCGGCACCCGCAGAAGCAACTGCAACTTCAACTGCCGAAGCAACAGCAGAAGCAGGTTTCCTGATGGATGGCGGGGTGGGTCCTGTTGCGGGGGACGCCGTAAACCCATCCATGGGGGCTTGGCCGCGGCATCCATGCCGCGGACACCCCCGCAACCGGACCCACCCCGCCTTCGACAGATCTCCGCGATCTGCCGGAATGGCATGGTCTGCTCCTGGTAGGTGTCGACCTTGGTCGACACGGCGTGGCCTGCTATAGGTGGGTGTCGACCTTGGTCGACACGGTAGATCCACGCCATGGGTGGATGGAACTGAGGAGCAGAGTGGGCTCGGCTTCTGGCGCGCGGCGCCTCCGCAAGTGGAGCCCCCTTGTTGTTCAAGGGGGCGCGCCGACAGGCGGGGGGATAAGGTGGAATGCGGGCGGGGCCCACGATTTGCGCAGCAAATCGTGGGACGTAGCGCAGGTGGAGATTAGATCTCCACCTGCGCGCCCAGCTCGACCAGGCGGTTGCCCGGAATCCGGAAGAAGCCCGTCGCCGGGGCGGCGTTCCTGTGCATCAGCGCGAACAGCTTGTCGCGCCAGATCGGCATGCCACGGTTGGCGGTGGCGACGATGGTCTCGCGGCTGGCGAAGAAGGTGGTGTCCATCGGGTCGAAGTAGATGCCACCGTGGTCGCACGAGCGCATCAGCGCCAGCGGTACGTCGGGGGTCTCCATGAAGCCGAAACGCACGTAGACCCGATAGAACTCATCGCCCACCGATTCGATCTTCAGGCGCTGCCCTTCCGCCGCGTACGGCACCGGCAGGGTCACCACATGCAGGAACACGTTGCGCTCGTGCAGCACCTTGTTGTGCTTGAGGTTGTGCATCAGCGCATGCGGGGCCACGGCCGGGTCGGCGGTGAGGAACACCGCGGTGCCGGGTACGCGTACCGGCGGCGCCAGCATCAGGCCCGGCAGGAAGGTGTCGATGCGGATGCCGTCCTTGCGGATCTCGTCGCGCAGCAGTTCGCGGCCACGGCGCCAGGTGCGCATCATGGTGAACAGGAAGATGCCCAGCACCACCGGGAACCAGGCGCCCTGCAGCAGCTTGGCGCCGTTGGCGATGACAAAGCCCAGATCGATGATGAAGAACACCACGCACAAGGGCAGGATCCAGTTGCGTGCCTTGGGCCACAGCGAACGTGCAACCAGGGCCAGCAGCAGGGTATCGATCAGCATGGTGGCCGACACCGAGATGCCGTAGGCCACGGCCAGGTTGGACGAGCTGCGGAAGGCCAGCACCAGGCCGATCACCATCACCGCGATGCCCCAGTTGATGCCGGGGATGTAGATCTGGCCGATGGTGTCGTGCGAGGTGTGCTTGATGCGCATGCGCGGGATGTAGCCCAGCTGCATGGCCTGGCGCGAGACCGAGAACGCACCGGTGATCACCGACTGCGAGGCGATCACCGCAGCCATCGTGGCCAGGATGATCATCGGGTACAGCGCCCACGACGGCACCGCCTCGAAGAACGGGTTCTTGACCGCCTCGGGATGGTTGAGCACCAGCGCGCCCTGCCCCAGGTAGTTCAGCACCAGGCAGGGCAGCACGAAGAAGTACCAGGCGTGGCGGATCGGCTTGGCACCGAAGTGGCCCATGTCGGCGTACAGCGCCTCGCCACCTGTCACCGCCAGCACCACCGCGCCGAGGATGAAGATGCTGTGCCAGCCGTGCTCCATGAAGAAGCGGATCGCCCACCACGGGTTGAACGCCTTCAGCACTTCCGGCGCGTCGACGATGTTGTAGATGCCGATCGCGGCCAGCGAAATGAACCAGATCGAGGTGATCGGGCCGAACAGCTTGCCGATCTTCGCGGTACCGAAACGCTGCACCGCGAACACGGCCAGCAGCACCACCACGGTGATCGGCACGATGAAGGCATGCAGCCCCGGCGCGGCAACCTCCAGGCCTTCGACCGCACCCAGCACCGATATCGCCGGGGTGATCACGCCATCGCCGAAGAACAGCGAGGCGCCGAAGATGCCGAGGATGCCGACCACGTAGGCCGAGCGCGACCCGTTGCGCAGCGTGCGCTGGGTCAGCGCCATCAGCGCCATGATGCCGCCCTCGCCATCATTGTCGGCGCGCATGATGATGGTCACGTACTTCAGGGTGACCACGATGTTCAGCGCCCAGAACGCCAGCGACAGCACGCCCAGCACGGTGTCGTGGTCGCTGTTGAGCCCGTAGTGCGGCGAGAACGCCTCCTTCAGGGTGTACAGCGGGCTGGTGCCGATATCGCCGAAGACCACGCCGATCGCACCGATGATCAGCGCCAGGCCCCCGGCGGGGGGAGCGTGACCATGGCCACCATGGGCGGCGGTGTGCGGGGTTTGACTGCTGGACATGGGGCTCCTGGCGAAGCTCAGGGTGTAATGGGGAAGGAAACGGAGCGGCTCAGCGCAGCGCCGATTGCAGGGCCTTGCGGATGACCATGGCCACTTCGTCGCCCTCGTTGAAGGCCTCGCGCGCCATCCGCGCCGCCTCGGTGGGCTTGTAGCCCAGCTGCTGCAGCGCCACGGTGGCATCGGACAGCGGATCGGCCGGGGCCGGGCCACTGCCGGTCGGCAGTGCGCCACCGGCACCGAACTGCGCCGCGCGGTCACGCAGTTCCAGCACCATGCGCTCGGCGGTCTTCTTGCCGATGCCGGGGATGCGGGTCAGCGCGGTGATGTCGCCGGCCTGGACCATGCGGGCGAATTCTTCGACGGTGACCCCGGACAGCACGGCCAGCGCGATCTTCGCGCCGATGCCGCTGACCTTCTGCACGTCGCGGAACAGGCGGCGCTCGCCTTCGCGCAGGAAGCCGTACAGCGAGACGCTGTCTTCCTTCTGCGAATAATGAGTGTAGAGCGTGACCTCACGGCCCAGCTCGGGCAGGTCGTAGAAGGTGCTCATCGGCGCCTCCAGCTCGTAGCCCACCCCATTGACGTCCACCACCAGCCACGGCGGCGCCTTGTAGGCGACGATTCCGCGCAGTCGACCGATCATTGCGTGCAGCTCCTCATTTGCGGCCCCACGCCTGGCGGGCAGTCAGCCCCAGGCGGTTGGCCGTTGCCCTTACGTGGGCATGGGTGATGGCCACGGCCAACGCGTCGGCCGCGTCGGCCTGCAGCTTGGTTTTCAGGTTGAGCATGAGCCCGACCATGTGTTGAACCTGTTGCTTTTCGGCGCCGCCACGACCGACCACCGCCAGCTTGATCTCGCTGGCGGCGTACTCGTGCACCGGCAGGTCGCGCAGCACCACCGCCGAAATCGCCGCGCCACGGGCCTGGCCCAGCTTCAGCGCCGAATCGGGGTTGCGCGCCATGAACACCTTTTCGATGGCCACTTCCTGCGGCTGGAACTCCAGGCACAGCTCGGCCAGGCCCAGCACCAGCAGCTTCATGCGCTGCGGGAAGTCATCGGCACCGAGCAGCACCAGCGGCTGGTGATGCACGTGGCTGACCCGGCCGCTGGCATCGACATCGATGATGCCGACCCCGGTCCGTTGTGAACCCGGGTCGATGCCGAGAATGCGGGTCATGCGGCACACGCGCGCAGGCCGCTGATCCGGGAAGGACGCATGCGGCGGTGATGGCTGGAAACGTCTGGGGTCATCATGGTCCGCATTGTCCGCTCACCGGCCGCCAAAGGCGACCGGCGCAGCGTCCGTTCAGGCGTAGGCGTCCGCGCCGAGATCGGCGTTGGAGTACACGTCCTGCACGTCGTCGAGGTCTTCCAGCATGTCCAGCAGCTTCTTGACCTGCAGGACAGTGTCGCCCTCGACCTTGATGTCGTTGTCGGCACGGAAGGTCAGCTCGGCATGATCCGGCGTGCGGCCAGCCGCCTGCATCGCATCCTTGACTGCGTGGAAGCTGTCCGCGGCGGTGAGCACGTCGATCGCGCCATCCTCCGGGTAGACCACGATGTCATCGGCACCGGCCTCGATGGCCGCTTCGGAGATGGCGTCCTCATCGGCGCCGGCGCCGTAGTGCAGCACGCCCACGCGTTTGAACATGAAGCTGACCGAGCCTTCGGTGCCCATGTTGCCGCCGCACTTGCTGAACGCATGGCGGACATCGGCCACGGTGCGCACGCGGTTGTCGGTCAGGCAATCGACGATGACGGCCACGCCACCGGGCGCGTAGCCCTCGTAGCGGATCTCTTCGTACTCGACGCCTTCCAGTTCACCGGTGGCCTTCTTGATGGCGCGCTCGATCACGTCCTTGGACATGTTCGCGGTCAGCGCCTTGTCCACGGCTACACGCAGGCGCGGGTTGTTGTTGGGGTCGCCTCCACCGCCGCGGGCGGCCACGCCGATCTCACGGATGATCTTGGTGAAAATCTTGCCGCGCTTCGCGTCAGACGCGTTCTTGCGGTTCTCGATGGAGGGGCCTCTACCCATGGGTCTTTCCGTACGTGCGTTGATGGATAAGGCCGCGGATTCTACCTGATCGGGCCCGCTGACCGTGTCGAGGGCGGATGGATGCCGCTGCGCTCGCCGGGCATGGTCGAACTGGCCATGGCGGAGGAAATGCGCGGTCTGCCGCGCGGCATCGGGCGACACCACCAGGCCGCTGTGGCTGGTGCGCACCACGCAGTGGTCGGCCAGGCCCGGCAGGCGGGTCTCGGCCAGCGCCACGGTACCGTCGGAATCGTCATCCAGCGCCCCGAGCAGGCTGCCCAGCCCATGCGGCACCGAGCCGGCGATGAGGCCGACGGCGGCCTTGCCCTGCCAGTCCGGCAGCCCGTCCAGCAACAGCTCGCTGCTGCGGCCCAGGGCCAGGCCCCAACCATGTTCGGACAACGAGCGCGCAGTACCACTGCCCCGCAGTGGCGAGCCCAGGCAGACCACGCGCTGCACGGGCAACTGCGGCTGCCGGCGCAGGGCTTCCAGCGCCAGCAGGCCACCCAGGCTGTGCCCGACCAGCGACAGCGGGCCTGCATCTGCCAGCCGCTCCAGCAACTGCGGCACGGCCACATCGGGACCGCCAAATACGGACGAGTAGCCAAAGGTATGGACCTGGAAGCCGCGCGCGCGCAGGCGCCAGGCCAGCGGCCCGACCCAGGCACGGGCATTCCAGATGCCATGCAACAACAGAACGGGGGGAGTCATGTGCAACAGCCTGGCGGTCAGCGGGGCGGAACTACAGTGATTGAACAAAAGCCAGGGGCAAGCGGCGGTGAACGGTTTCAGGCCGGATGCGGCAAACGGCGCAGGATGAACTCAAGATCGTTGGTATCGCCCACCGGGAACAGGTACTCGCCGGCCTTTTCAAAACCATACCGGGCGTAGAAGCGCTGCGCGCCGAAGTTTTCCGACCACACGCCCAGCCACAGCGTGCGCGGGCCGTCGTGCTCCAGCCAGGCCAGCGCCGTTTCCAGCAGGCGGCTGCCCCAGCCGCAGCTCTGCTGCGTCTTGATCAGGTACAGGCGCTTGAGCTCACCGTCACCGGGCTTCACGTCCGGGTGCGGCAACCCACAGGGGCCGGCGGCGGCATGGCCGACCGCCTCCCCGTCCAGCTCCAGCAGCCACACCGCGTAATCCGGGTGGGCCAGGATCGTGCGCTGGCGCTCGACCGTGTAGGCCTCGTCGATGAAGTCCTGCAGGTCCTGCGGCGGATACAGATGGCCGAAGGTTTCGGTGAACGTGCGTGCGGCCAGCGCCGACAGGGTCGGCGCGTCGTCCACAGTGGCGCGGCGGATCGAATACATGGGTCGAGTTGACGTCAGGACCACGGTTCGGGTCAAGCCCGCTCCGCCGGTTCCTTGTCGTCTTCTTCCTCTTCCTCTTCTTCGTATTCCTCGTCGTCCTCTTCTTCCTCGCCGTCTTCCTCTTCTTCGCCTTCCTCGTCCTCGTCGTACTCTTCCTCTTCGTCGTCTTCGTAATCCTCGACGCCGAAGTCTTCACCGTCCCAGCGGCCTTCGCCGTCGGCGACGAAGGTCAGGGCCATGGCCGACGGGTTGGTACCGACACGGACCAGCCAACCACCGAAGACACGTGCACGCTCGGTGACCAGGTTGGCCTCGGAGCCTTCATTGCCCAGCTTTTCCCACTCCAGCGAAAACGCAAACTCGGTCATTGCCTGGATCTCCTGATCAGTTTTTCTTGGGGCGAACCTGGATGTGCACTTCGGCCAGCTGCTCGTCGACGATCGGCGACGGCGCGTCGGTCATCAGATCCTGCGCACCGGTGGTCTTCGGGAACGGGATGACGTCGCGGATCGACTCGGTACCGGCCATCAGTGCGGCGATGCGGTCGATGCCGAAGGCGATGCCACCGTGCGGCGGCGCGCCGTAGTTCAGCGCGTCGAGCAGGAAGCCGAACTTGGCACGGGCTTCTTCGGCACCGATGCCGAGCAGTTCGAACACCGCGCTCTGCATGTCGGGGCGGTGGATACGGATCGAACCGCCGCCGATTTCATTGCCGTTGAGCACCATGTCGTAGCCGCGCGAAACGGCGGTCTTGGCGTGCGCGCGCAGGTCGGCGATGTCGTCCACGGCCGGCGCGGTGAAGGGGTGATGCAGGGCGACGTAGCGCTGCGCTTCCTCGTCCCATTCGAACATCGGGAAGTCGGTGACCCACAGCGGCGCCCAGCTGTCGGCGACCAGACCGAAGTCCTTGCCGGCCTTCAGGCGCAGCGCGCCCATGAAGTCGGACACCTTGTTGTAGCCGCCGGCACCGAAGAACACGATGTCGCCGTTGCCGGCGCCGACATGGGCGACCAGGGCGGCGAAGCCCTCTTCACTGAAGAACTTCTGGATCGGCGAGCTGATTTCACCGTTCTCGCCCACCTTGATGTAGGCCAGGCCCTTCGCACCGTACTTGGCGGCGTGCGCGGCGTACTCGTCGATCTGCTTGCGCGACAGGCTGGCACCACCGGGGATGCGCAGGGCGGCGACGCGGCCATCGGCATCATTGGCAGCAGCGGTGAACACCGGGAATTCGCTGGTCTTGACCAGCTCGGCCACGTCCACCAGTTCCAGCTCGATGCGCAGGTCAGGCTTGTCCGAACCATAGCGACGCATCGCCTCGGCCCAGGTCATGCGCGGGAAGCTGGCATCCAGTTCGACGTCGACCACTTCCTTGAAGATGGCGCGGATCATGTCTTCGACGAAGTCCTGCACGTCGCGCTCGCGGACGAAGGCGAACTCCATGTCCAGCTGGGTGAATTCCAGCTGGCGGTCGGCACGCAGGGCCTCATCGCGGAAGCAGCGCGCGATCTGGTAGTAGCGGTCGAAGCCGGCCACCATCAGGATCTGCTTGAACAGCTGCGGGCTCTGCGGCAGGGCATAGAACTCGCCCGGGTGCATGCGCGCCGGCACCAGGAAGTCGCGTGCACCTTCCGGGGTGGCCTTGGTCAGGATCGGCGTTTCGATGTCCTGGAAGCCCTTCTCGTCCAGGTGGCGGCGCAGGGCCTGCACCAGCTTGATGCGGGTGCGCTGCATGCGCTGCATCTCCGGACGGCGCAGGTCCAGGTAGCGGTACTTCAGGCGGGTTTCTTCGCCCGGGTTCTCGTGGGCGTGGAACGGCAGAGGCGCGGCCTTGTTCAGCACGGTGATGGCGGTGGCGATCACTTCCACCTTGCCCGTGCGCAGCTTGTCGTTGACCGCGTGGCGAGCACGTACCACGCCTTCCACCTGCAGCACGTCCTCATAGCCCAGCGAGGCGGCCACGGCGAACACTTCGGCGTTGTCGAGCTCCACCGTCACCTGCACGATGCCTTCATGATCGCGGAGATCGATGAAGCAGACGCCGCCCTGGTTACGGGCCACGTCGGTCCAGCCGGCGAGGGTGACAGTCTGGCCAATCAGGGTCTCATCGACCAGGCCGCAGAAGTGGGTACGCATGGGGGGAAAGCTCCGCTGGAGAACGCCGGCGCCTGATGGGGGCCGGAAAGCCTCTTATTCTGCGGCCGACGCCCCGGCCGGGGCAAATGCGGACGGTCACGCGGGCTTGATCGCCCCCGTCCTTATAGTCGCGCACCTACTCCCGTATGGGGATGTCGCCATGAAACCGCAGTCCCTGGCCAGCCTGGCCGTGATCCTTGGCACCTTTACCGCGCTCGCCCTGCACTCCGCCCCTGCCGCCGCGCAGGACGGGGTGGTCCGCTGCGAGAGCCAGAACAACCGCGAACGCGTCTGCAACACCGGCTGGCGCGATGCCCGGCTGGTCCGCCAGCTGTCCGGCTCGGCCTGTGTGGAAGGCCGAACCTGGGGCACCCGCAATGGCAGCATCTGGGTCAACAACGGCTGCCGCGCCGAATTCACCCAGGGCCGAGGCGGCTGGGGTGGCGGCAACGGCGGCGGTTGGGGTGGTGGCAACGGCAACGGCAACAGCGGCACCGTGCGCTGCGAAAGCCAGGACAACCGCGAACGCAGCTGCCCGGTGGGCTGGCGCAACGCACGCGTGGTCCGGCAGATCTCCGGCACGCAGTGCGTGGAAGGCCAGAACTGGGGCGTGCGCAACGGCGCGATCTGGGTCAACCGCGGCTGCCGCGCCGAGTTCGCCGAGGCCCGCGGTGGCTGGGGCGGCGGCAATGGTGGGGGCAATGGCGGCGGCTGGGGTGGTGGCAACAGCAACTACACCGTGACCTGCAGCAGCAACAACAACCGCCAGCAGAGCTGCAACTGGGATGAACGCCAGGGCCGGCCTGTGCTGCAGCAGCAGCTGTCCGGCAGCGCCTGCCAGGAAGGCCGGACCTGGGGCTACTCGCGCGGCAACGTGTGGGTCAGCAACGGCTGCCGGGCGCGCTTCGGCACGCGTTGAGGGGTAGCGCCGGGCTGTCCGCGGCAGCATGCCAGGGGGCCGATCAGGGTGCCGGCGCCGCTGCATCACCCCAGGGCGCCGGCGGTAGCGCGACCGGCTTGCTGAGATCGAACTCGACCCGGAAACGGCGCCCTTCCGGGCGCGTCAGCTCATAGACAAACCGCTGGTCCGGCTCGATCTCCATCGCCCAGGTGTTGTGGGTTGAAGCCAGCATGTCGGCACGGCGGAACATCGCCACCGATTCGCCATCGGCGGGGAACTGCTGGCGTTCGGCGGTGCCCGGCGGCTTGCTGTCACCGCCGTACAGGGTGATCGCATCGGGGCTGCCATCGGCGTGGCGATGGTCGTGCTTCAGGCGCAGCCCGTGCTCGGTGCGGGTCAACACCCAGGTGCGCGAATGGTCATCGCCGACGTGGAACGGGATGCGCAGCTCATGGCCCGGGTCGGCGCAGCCCCGCACGTGCATCACCAGCTTCTGCCCGGCGAAGGGGTCTTTACCGGTGGGGGCCGGCGTGTCTTCCACCACCTTGCCCTCGTACGCCTGGCCACAATGGGCAGCGACCGCGGCCATGAAGGCGTCGGCCGGCGCGGTCGACAGATCGTGGTTGACCGTATGCGATGGCTGCGAGCAGGCGGCGAGGCCGAGCAGGGCGAAGGCGGAAGCAACAGCGGCGATCGGTTTCATGCCCCAACCCTAACGGCCATGGCCGATGGGCGCAAACCGCACTCCCTGGATCCACCTCAGCGCTCGGCTGCAGGGGCGGCGGCAACCACGTCCGTCGCCGCCACCGGCGCATCTTCGCCCTGCCCTGCCGGCTCCTGCTCGACCGGATCGACATCGAACGGCGTGCGGAACACCAGCGAGGGCAGCAGCGTGGTCAAGGCGGCATACAGCAGCAGCGCGCCGAACAGCACCGCGGGAATCTGGAAGCGATCGCGCATGATCGCGGCCAGCACCAGGGTGAAGATCAGCGTCGGTGCCAGCGCCAGCGACACACGCAGGCTGCTGCGGAAGCTCTCGCCGAACATCACGCGGCGCTGCAGCCAGACCACCGCGATGCGCAGGGGCAGCACCACCAGGGTGATGACGATGCCCAGCCCCAGCGCCTCCCAGCTCAGCGCTTCGCTGGGCACCTTGGTGCCGGCGTTGAAGAAGTAGAACGGCACGAAGAACGAGGCGAACAGACGCAGCGCATGCAGGTTTTCGTGCGAGGCCAGCAGCGGCATTCGCTGGTGCAGCAGGCGCGCGACCAGGCCGGCAATGAAGGCGCCAACCAGGTAGTACACGCCCAGCAGGTAGGTGATGTACGCCGCCACCATGCCCACCATCACCAGCAGTGAGAATTCCGAGCCCGGCGCATGCGGCGCGACCCAGCGACCAAGCGCGATGAACAGCAGCGGCAGGCCGATCATCATCGCCAGCAGGGCCAGGCTGGACAGCGCCATGTGCCCGGGATCGCCAGCCTGCAGCACGATGAACAACGCCGCCAGGGCCAGCAGTTCGCCGGCGATGGCCTTGCTGGTGACCCAGAACCGCTCGTCCTCGCTCAGCCCCAGCCGCGACAGCGAATCCATGATGAAACCGGTGGAGGGGGTCAGCAGCGCAAGTGCCAGCAACCCGGCCGCCTGCCATGGCAGGCCGGCGTAACGCCAGGCCAGCCAGCCGACGCCGAACAGGGTGGCACTGCGGATCAGCAGATGCGCCAGCAGCGGCCACATGCCGCGCCGCAAGGCCTGCAGGTCAACTTCCAGGCCGGCGAACAGGAACAGTGAGGAGATGCCCAGCGTGGCCAGCAGCGCGATGACCGCGTCGTGCGCCTGGTCGCCCAGCCAGAGCATGCCGATGATGCCGAACAGCAGGCAGGTCAGCGGCGCCGGCAGGCTGAACCGCTGCAGCGCGCGCGGGATGACCAGCAGCGCGAAGATCAGCAGCAGGTAGACCAGTTCATGGCTCATCGGGGGGACTTCCGTGTGGATCGAACGCGCGCAGGATGCGGGTTCGATCCGGATCGGGCAAGCCGGACACGGCTGAAAGTGTCCTCTCCTTTCGGCAGAGCGCCCTTCAGCGGATCAGCCCATCTGCAATCCGCCCGACCTGCGCAAGTACCGCCGCGCGCTGTTCGAAGCTGATCGTGCCCGCCTGCAGATAGGCGGTCAGGACCCAGGGCGAACCGCCCTGCACCGGCCACAACACGGCGATGTCGTTGCGGGCGTCTTCGCCATTGCTGCCGGTCTTGTCGCCCACCCGCCAGCGCTTGCCCAGGCCCGCACGAAGGCAGGCATCGCCGGTTTCGTTGTCGATCAGCCAGTCGGCCAACTGCTGGCGTGAGGCAGGCCTGAGTGCATTGCCCAGCACCAGACGCTGCAGCGTCGATGCAATGGCCGCCGGCGTAGTGGTGTCGCGGGGATCATCGATGGCGAAGCTGTTCAGTTCCGGCTCCAGGCGATCGCTGCGGGTGATCGTGTCGCCGGTGGCGCGCAGGAACGCGGTCACCGCCGGCGGCCCGCCGATCGCTGCGAACAACAGGTTGGCGGCGGTGTTGTCGCTGGTGATCAACGTGGCCCGGCACAGGTCACGCACGGTCAGGTCCTTGCCGACGTGGCGGCGGGTGACCGGCGCGTGCTCCAGGAGGTCCTGGGTCCGCACCGGCAGGCGCCGGTCCAGCAGTGCCGCATCGCGCTCGGCCTGCTTGAGCACCGTGGCGGCCAGCACGCTCTTGAAGGTGCTGCACAGCGGGAAGCGTTCGTCCTGGCGATGGCCGAGGCGACGACTACCGGCACTGTCGAGCAGGGTTACGCCGAGTCGACCGCTGCACGCCTTTTCCAGTGCGGCGAAGTCGGCGGCGGCGGCGATGGCGGCATCGACCGGTGTGGCGGGCACGGTGGCGGGCACGGTGGCGGGTGCGGCAGCCCGGGCCAGCAGCGGCAACGCAAGGGTGGAGGCGACTGCGGCACTACTGAACTGCAGGAATCGACGACGGGCAAGCATGCGGAATCCTCGTGGAAGCTGTCCCGATTATTGAAAGGGTGGGCAAAGGCGACCAGCGCGTTTTTTCAGCGTCAGCCATGAGATTAATTCATGCATGACGCATTAAACCCTTTATTTATCCAACGCCCATGGCAAGGCGCTACCATCAGCCATCATCCTGCCTCACACGTCCCCATGCTGCACCCCACCCTTTCGCTGAATGCGTTGCGCGCCTTCGAAGCGGCTGCCCGGCACCAGAACTTCACCCGCGCCGCGCTGGAACTCTGCGTCAGCCAGGCGGCGCTGAGTCACCAGATACGCGGACTGGAGGACCGGCTGGGTATCCGCCTGTTCCACCGCCTGCCCCGCGGCGTGGCGTTGACCGAGGAAGGAGCAGCCCTGTACCCGGTGCTCAATGAATCCTTCGAGCGCATTTCAGCCAGCATCGCCCGCTACACCGGTGGCCCGGCGCGGGAAGTGCTGACGATCGGCGTGGTCGGCACCTTCGCCACCGGCTGGCTGCTGCCGCAGCTGGCCGCGTTCGATGCGGCCCACCCGGATATCGAACTGCGGCTGCAGACCCACAACAACCGCATCGACCTGGCCGGTGAAGGCCTGGACCTGGCGATCCGTTTCGGCGATGGCGACTGGCAGGGACAGGCCTGCACGGCGATCCTGGACGCGCCGTTCGCGCCGTTGTGCGCGCCGGCACTGGCGCGGCGGCTGAAGCATCCGCGCGACCTGGCGGCCTTGCCGCTGCTGCGTTCGTACCGCAGCGACGAATGGCCACGCTGGCTGCAGATGGCCGGGGCCAACGGCGTGGAAGCACGCGGACCGGTGTTCGATTCGTCCTTGACGCTGGCGGTAGCTGCGGCCGGTGGCGCGGGCGTTGCCCTGCTGCCGTTGCGCATGTTCGAAGCGGACCTGGCCGAGGGCCGGCTGCTGCAGCCGTTTGCCACCACGCTGGAGCTGGGTCGCTACTGGCTGACCCGTCTGCGCTCGCGTGCCGAACGGGAACCGGCCAAGCGGTTCCGCGAATGGCTGCAGGCACAGGGATGAAACACGCGCGCCGCGGGTAGCGCCGGGCCATGCCCGGCGAGCGCAGCGGTTGGAAGAAGCCGCCGGGCATGGCCCGGCGCCACCGATGGAATCAGGACTCCAGCAGTTCCATCCAGGCCGCTTCGGCCTTTTCCAGCTGTGCGGCGGCGGCTTCGCGGTCGCGGCCGAGCACGGCCATGCGCGTGGCATCGGCATAGTTGCTCGAGTCGGCAAGCTGCCGGTCCAGTTCGGCCAACACACCTTCCAGCTCGGCGACCTTGGCTTCGGCGCTGGCCAGCTTGTGCGGGTTGACCGGCTTCTTCTGCACCACCTGCGCGACCGGTGCGGTCGTGACCACCACCGGTTCCTCCACCTGCTCCATGCGTGCCTTGGTGCCCTGCGCCTGCGGGCGCGTGCGCAGCCAGGCGGCGTAGGCATCGAGGTCACCATCGAAGGGTTCGACCACGCCGTCGGCCACACGCCAGAAGGTGTCACAGACCAGGCCGATCAGGTGGCGGTCATGCGAAACCATCACGATCGCGCCATCGAAATCGGCCAGTGCTTCGGCCAGTGCTTCGCGCATTTCCAGGTCAAGGTGGTTGGTCGGTTCGTCCAGCAACAGCACGTTCGGCTGTTGCCAGGCGATCAATGCCAGCGCCAGGCGTGCACGCTCGCCACCGGAGAAACCATCCACCGGTTCAAAGGCACGGTCGCCCGGGAAATTCCACTTGCCGAGGAAATCGCGGAACGACTGGTTCGGTGCATCCGGGGCCAGGTCGCGGAAGTGCTCCATCGGCGACTGGCCTTCATGCAGCGACTCGACCGTGTGCTGGGCGAAGTAGCCGATGCGCAGGTCCGGGTGTGCGGCGCGCTCGCCGGCAATCGGTGCCAGTTCGCCCACCAGGGTCTTCACCAGGGTGGTCTTGCCGGCGCCGTTGGGGCCCAGCAGGCCGATGCGCTGGCCCGCTTCCAGGCCGAAGCCCACGTTGTGCAGGATCACCGAATCGCTGCCGTAGCCGGCCTCGACGTGGTTCAGGCGGATCAGCGAGAACGGCAGCTTGGCCGGCGGTGCGAACTCGATGCGGAATTCGCGCTCGGCGCGCACCGCCTCGGTTCCGGCCAGCTTGGCCAGGCGCTTCATCCGGCTCTGTGCCTGTGCGGCCTTGCTGGCCTGGGCCTTGAAGCGGTCGATGAAGCTCTGCAGGTGGGCGCGCTCGGCCTGTTCCTTCTCATGCGCGATCTGCTGCTGGCGCAGCTGTTCGGCACGCTGGCGCTCGAAGTCGGTGTAACCACCCGGGTAAAGCTTGGCGCCACCACCGTGCAGGTGCAGGGTGTGGGTGGCCACGTTGTCGAGGAACTCGCGGTCATGCGAGATCAGCAGCAGGGTGCCGGGGTACTTCAGCAGCCACTGTTCCAGCCAGTACACCGCGTCCAGATCCAGGTGGTTGGTCGGTTCGTCGAGCAGCAGCAGGTCGCTGGGCATCATCAGCGCGCGGGCCAGGTTCAGGCGCACGCGCCAGCCGCCGGAGAACGAGGACACGGCGCGGTGGTGCGTTTCGGCCGGGAAGCCCAGGCCATGCAGCAGCTTGCCGGCACGTGCTTCGGCGTCGTAGGCGTTCAGCTCAGCCATGCGCGTATGCGCCTCGGCCACCGCTTCCCAGTCTTCGCGGGCGGTGGCGTCGGCTTCGGCAGCCAGCACCGCAGCCACTTCGATGTCACCGCCCAGCACGAAGCTCAGCGCCGGGTCCGGCAGGGACGGGGTTTCCTGGGCAACGCTGGCGATGCGGATCTTGCCCGGCAGGTCGACGTCACCCTTGTCGGCCTCCAGTTCGCCCTTCACCGCCGCGAACAGGCTGGACTTGCCAGCACCGTTGCGGCCGACCACGCCTACCCGGTAACCGGCATGCAGGGTCAGGTCGACATTGGACAACAGCAGCCGCTCGCCGCGGCGCAAGGCGAAATTACGAAGCGAAATCATGGGGGGAGGCGTCCATATAACCGAATGGAATGTGCTGGTAAGCACTGTTCCTGCGACGCAATTCTAACGTTAACGAATACTTGACGCGCCCCGGGATGCGCGACGGCCGACGTTCCTCTCTCCCACGTCCTGTCCGCGCGCCTCCCGGGCCCCTTCCCCGTCACCGCCTGTCGCAGCTAAATGGTTGCTGCTGCAACGTTTTTTCTGATGACCGGCATTTGACAGGCACTGAATATCCCGTTAATTCCTGTATTGCGCACCGCAGCAACCGTCGTCCGCCTCACCCCCGTGATGTCGATTCCGGTGCCATCCCGCCAACCGGAGCCCCCTCCCGATGACCCGCAAGACCAGCCTGATCGCCGCCGCCGTCGCTGTCGCACTCGGTGGTTCTCCGTTCGTTGCCGCCGCCCAGCAGGCCGGCACCGCCGCCAACACCCTGGATACGGTGATCGTCACCGGCACCCGCGTGGCCGACCGCACGGTCGCCGAATCGCAGTCGCCGATCGACATCATCACCCCCGAGATCCTGCAGTCCACCGGTACCGGTGAGCTGGCCACCGCGCTGTCGCGCGCGCTGCCGTCGCTGAATTTCCCGCGCCCGGCACTGACCGACGGCACCAGCGGCGTGCGCCCGGCACAGCTGCGCGGCCTGTCGCCGGACCAGGTGCTGGTGCTGGTCAATGGCAAGCGCCGCCACACCTCGGCGATGATCAACGTCAACGGCAGCATCGGCCGCGGTTCGTCGGCGGTGGACATCAACGCGATTCCGATCGCCGCCATCGAGCGCGTCGAGGTGCTGCGCGACGGCGCCTCCGCGCAGTACGGTTCGGATGCCATCGCCGGCGTCATCAACATCGTGCTGAAGGGCAGCGGCAGCGGTGGCAGCCTGGCCGTCGATTACGGCCAGTACTCGGCTGGCGACGGCAACAAGTACCAGCTGTCCGGCGACACCGGCGTGGAATTCGGCAACGGCCGTGGCCGCGTGCACGTGGCCGGCCAGATCAGCCAGCAGGACGAGAGCGACCGCGCCGGCCCCTATCGCGGCACCACGCCGAATACCGTCAACTACCCGTCCGTGGGCCAGACCACCTTCATCGTCGGCGACCCGCGCGTGGACGCCACTGCGGCGTCGGCCAATGCCAGCTTTGATTTCAGCGACCACGTGACCGGCTATGCGAGCGCGCTGCTCAGCAACCGCGACATCACCTCGTTCGCGTTCTACCGTTCGCGCAACCACAACGGACAGACCGCGCTGCTGGCGCAGACCTACCCCGACGGCTTCGTGCCGGAGATCAACCAGTATTCCAAGGACCGCTCGCTGGTGGCCGGGGTCAAAGGCAACACCGACAACGGCTGGACCTGGGACCTGAGCCTGAACCACGGCGAGAACACCCTGGATTTCCACACCCGCAACAGCATCAACTACAGCCTGGGCGCGACCAGCCCGCGTTCGTTCTACGACGGCACGCTGAAGTACCAGCAGGACATCTTCAACGCCGACCTGACCAAGTCGCTGGACTGGGGCCTGGCCTATCCGGTCACGCTGTCCCTCGGCGGTGAGTACCGCCGCGAGAAGTGGGACCAGAACCCGGGCGAGCTGAATTCCTACACCGGCACCGGTGCGCAGGGCTTCGGCGGCTTCACCCCGACCAACGAAGTGCATACCGATCGCCACAACTATGCGGTCTATGCGGGCCTGGAAGCGGACCTGAGCGAGAAGTTCTCCGCCGGTGTCACTGGTCGTTACGAGGATTACTCGGACTTCGGCGACCGCTTCTCCGGCAAGCTGTCGGCGCGCTATGCCTTCACCGACAAGGTGGCGCTGCGTGCCACCGCCTCCAGCGGTTTCCGCGCACCGTCGCTGGCCCAGCAGGGCTACCAGGCGGTGACCAGCCAGTTCCTCAACGGCGTGTTCGTTGAACGCGGCACCTTCCCGACCACCAGCCCGGCCGCACAGGCACTGGGCGCGTCGCCGCTGAAGGCCGAGACCTCCACCTCCTACAGCCTGGGCCTGGTGCTGCAGCCGGTGGATCGCCTGTACATCACCGTCGACGCGTACCAGATCGACATCGACGACCGCATCGCGCTGTCGTCCAGCATCAGCACCAATGCCGCCAGCAGCGCGCTGCTGACCACGCTCGGCCTGCCGCAGGTGACTGCGTTCTCGTACTTCACCAACGGCCTGGACACCCGCACCCGCGGCGTCGACTTCGTGTCCAGCTACACCGTGCCGTTCAGCGCCAGCAGCCTGGAACTGACCGCGGCCTACAGCTACAACGACACCGAAGTGCAGCGCGTGGGTGGCACGCCGGCGGTGTTCGGCACACTGGGCCTGACCCAGTCGCTGATCGGCCGCGATGAAATCGGCCGCATCGAGGACAGTTATCCGCGTGACAAGACGATCCTGAGTGGCACCTGGCGTTCGGATCACTGGGAACTGGGCCTGGCGGCGACCCGCTACGGCGAGTTCACGGTGCGCAACTCAGCCACCGCCGCGCGCGACCAGACCTACGGCGACAAGTGGGTGCTGGATGCCTCGGCCAGCTACAAGCCGAGTGCGAACTGGACGCTGACGGTGGGCGCCGACAACCTGCTGGACGAGTACCCGGACCGCACCGAGGACCTGCAGAACTCGACCTTCGGCATGCTGCCGTACAGCAACTACTCGCCGTTCGGCTTCAATGGCGCGTATGTGTACGGGCGGATCAAGTACAACTGGTAAGCGGTAACGGGCGCGCCGGGCCCTGCCCGGCGGGTTCATCCGGGGTCAGATCCCTTTTCCTGCAGGAAAAGGGATCTGACCCTATTTGCTCCAAAGGTTTGCCGCATTTGGCTCATTAGGTGAAAATCGGGGCATCCCCCCGATTTCTGCGAGAGCCGATGCACCATGACACCGACCTGATCAACATCGTTGCCGTTGGTCTCGGGCTCGCCTTCATCTTCGGCGCGCTGGCCAACAAGCTCCGCTTGTCTCCTCTGGTCGGTTACCTGGTTGCTGGCATCTGCGTCGGGCCGTTCACGCCGGGCTTCGTCGCCGACCAGGCACTGGCCAACCAGCTGGCCGAGCTGGGCGTGATGCTGCTGATGTTCGGCGTCGGCCTGCACTTCTCGCTGAAGGACCTGATGGCGGTCAAGGCCATCGCCATTCCCGGTGCCATCGGCCAGATCCTGGTCGCTACCCTGCTCGGCTGGGGCCTGGCGGCATTGATGGGCTGGCCGGTCATCCACGGCGTGGTGTTCGGTTTCGCGCTGGCCACGGCCAGTACCGTAGTGCTGCTGCGCGCGATGGAAGAGCGCCGCCTGCTGGAAACCCAGCGCGGCAAGATCGCGGTCGGTTGGCTGATCGTCGAGGACCTGGCCTGCGTGCTGGCACTGGTGATGATGCCGGTGATGGCCGGTGTGTTCGGGCCCGACGCGGCCAATGAACACCACACCCTCGGCAGCGTGCTGGCCAGCATCGGCTGGACGTTCGTGCAGCTGGGCCTGTTCGTGGCGGTGATGCTGGTGGTCGGCCGCCGGGTCATTCCGTGGATCCTGGAGCGCATTGCCGGTACCGGCTCGCGCGAACTGTTCACCCTGTCGGTGCTGGCGATCGCGCTGGGCGTGGCGTTCGGCTCGGCGATGCTGTTCGGTGTGTCCTTCGCGCTGGGCGCGTTCTTCGCCGGCATGCTGCTCAATGAATCGGAACTCAGCCACAAGGCGGCCAGCGATTCCCTGCCGCTGCGCGACGCGTTCGCGGTGCTGTTCTTCGTCTCGGTGGGCATGCTGTTCAATCCCGGCATCCTGATCGAGCACCCGTGGCAGGTGCTGGCCACCGCCGGCATCATCATGTTCGGCAAATCGGCGGCGGCGTTCTTCATCGTGCGCGCGTTCGGCCACCCCACTGGCACCGCGTTGACGATCTCGGCCAGCCTGGCGCAGATCGGCGAGTTCGCCTTCATCATTGCCGGCCTCGGCGTGACCCTGAAGATCCTGCCTCCGACCGGCCAGGCGCTGGTGCTGGCCGGCGCGCTGATCTCGATCATGCTCAACCCGCTGGTGTTCGGCCTGCTCGACCGCTGGCTGCTGAAGCACCAGGAAACCACGCCCACCGCGGTGGAGACCGAGCTGCCACCGGGGCCGTCGCTGGACCTGCACGACCATGCCATCGTCATCGGCTATGGCCGCGTCGGCAGCGCGCTGGCGCAGGTGCTGCGCGACCGTGGCGTGCCGGTGATGATCATCGACGACAACAAGGAACACGTGGCCGAGGCGCATGCCGCCGGCCTGCCCGGCATCCGCGGCAGCGCCGCCTCGGACAAGGTGCTGGCCGAAGCCCATCCCGAGCGCGCGAAGATCGCGGTGCTGGCGATCCCGCAGCCGCTGGAAGCCGGTGAGACCTTGGCCAAGCTGCGTGCGATCAACCCCAACCTGACCCTGCTGGCGCGTGCGCACAGCGATGCCGAAGTGAAGCATCTGCTTGAACACGGTGCCGACGGCACGGTGATGGCCGAGCGCGAGCTGGCCTACTCGCTGGCGGAAATGGTGATGGCTACCCCGCCGTACCGCAGTCTTGGGCAGCACAGCATCCCGGTGGTGTGAGGGGTGTGCAGCAGGGCTGCGCCCTGCACCCGCTGTGGTGCCGGYCGCTGGCCGGCAAYCTCAACAGCCACAGCCGAAGCAGAAGCGGGGTTCCTGTGGGAAGGCGGGGTGGGTCCGGTTGCGGGGGACGCCGTGAATCCATCCCTGGAGGCTTGGCCGCGGCATCCATGCCGCGGACACCCCCGCAACCAGACCCACCCCGCCTTCCACAGATTTCAGCGAGCTGCGGGTACGGCGTTCGGTGCCGCTGTTGGTAGGTGTCGACCTTGGTCGACACAGTAGATCCACGCCATGCGTGGATGGGTCTCCATCGGAATCGAGTATTTCGACAGTGCATCAAAATGCGTCCACGCACGGCGTGGATCTACCTGGGTTGGCTGCGCCCAAAAAAATCCCCGGCCGACCCGCATCGGCCGGGGATGATATCGCCACGCCCTTGGAGAGCGTCTCTACCGTAACGCTTTCCTGCAGTGGTGGTGATCGCCTCTGGCGATGACGACCAAGCCAGCAGGTATCAGCCTGCCAGCGGCAGGCAGACGTCGGCACGCAACTGGTGGACAGGCACCTGTTCGGGATCATCCAGGAAGTGGAAGTACAGTGGCGCTTCGGCAAGCGCGTGCCCACTGTCCGGCCACCAGTCGCGCAGCAGCGCATCCCCCACGGCCTGCAGCTGCTCATAGGGGCCGACATGGTGGACGACCGCATGCGGACCGACGCCGAGGGCCTGCCGCCGCAGCGGCGACGAAAGTTGTGGCAGCGCGGTGGCAAATCCCATCCCGCAGTCGAAGCGGTGCGCCTGCGCGGGTACGTCCCGGTGGTCATCGATGGCGATGCCCACCAGGTGTAGCAGATCGTCGGCCAGCCCTTGCGCCTGCGCCCATTGGTACAGGCGGCCGAAGCTGGCATCGAGATCACCGAAGGCCCCCTTCGCGCGTAGCAGCACGACCTCGAACGGCTGAAGCGCGCGCACTTCCACCTTCAGCGGGGCGGCGGTCACTGCGTCCACGTCGGCCGGTGGATGCGCCAAGAGCTGCTGCCACTGCTGCCGCAGCGCTGCATCGGCGCGCAGCGCGCGCGGGGTGGTATCCAGGCGCTGCCTGCAGCGCCGCGCAAGGGCCTGCGCACTCTCATATCCAGCGGCCAGCGCAGCGTCGGTGACGCTTGCATCGGGCTGCTGCAGCGCCTGCAGGGCGTTGAGCAGGCGCAGCCGGTCCAGCGTCTGTCCGGGGCTTTCCCCGGTCAGTGCCCGGTACAGGCGCTGGAAGTGATAGGGCGACTGATGGGCGACAGTCGCCAGTGACGCTACATCCGGCAGTGCCTGCTGCTCACGCAGGCAGCCCTGCAGATGGTCGATGACCCGTTCGATTCCCTGCGCCTGGCGCAGGCCTGCAAGCCGCTTCATGACCATCTCCGCTGAGGACCTGGCTGCGATCGTGCCTGATCCTTTAGCGGGGTGCGTGACCGATCCTGCGCGATTGCCCGCCCTCAGGCCTGGGCGAGAGCCTGTTCTAGGTCCGCGCGCAGATCACCGATGTGCTCGATGCCGATCGACAGGCGCACGGTGTCCTCGCTGACCCCGGCCCTGGCCAGTTCGGCCGCATCCAGTTGGCGATGGGTGGTCGACGCAGGATGGGTGGCCAGTGACTTGGCATCGCCCAGGTTCACCAGCCGGGTGAACAGTTTCAGGGCATCGAGGAAGCGGGCGCCGGCAACGCGCCCGCCCGGCAGTCCGAAGGTCAGCACACCGGAGCCATGCCCGCCCAGATAACGCTGCGCCGCCGCGTGTTCGGGGTCGTCGGCCAGCCCGGCATAACGCACCCACGCCACCTTCGGATGCGCGCGCAGGTACTGCGCCACAGCCAGCGCATTGGCGTTGATCCGCTCCATGCGCAGCGCCAGGGTCTCGATGCCCTGCAGGATCAGGAAGGCGTTGAACGGTGACAACGCTGCGCCGGTATTGCGCAACGGCACTACCCGCGCACGGCCGATGTAGGCCGCCGCGCCGAGCGCTTCGGTATAGACCACGCCGTGATAGCTCGGATCGGGCTGGTTCAAGCGGGCGAAGCGTTGCGGCTGTGCCGTCCAGTCGAAGCGGCCGGAATCGACGATCGCCCCACCCAAGCTGGTGCCGTGGCCACCGAGGTACTTGGTGAGCGAGTGCACCACGATGTCGGCGCCATGTTCGAACGGGCGCAGCAGGAATGGCGTGGCCACCGTGTTGTCGACGATCAACGGCACGCCGGCCGCATGCGCGACCTCGGCGATGGCGGCGATGTCGGTGACGTTGCCGCGCGGGTTGCCGATCGATTCGACGAACACCGCCTTGGTGCGTTCATCGATCAAGGCCGCGAACGCCGACGGGTCAGCCGGATCGGCGAAACGCGCCTGGATGCCGTACTGCGGCAGCGTGTGCGCCAGCAGGTTGAGGCTGCCGCCATACAGCGCACTGGCAGCGACGATGTTGTCGCCGGCCTCGGCAATGGTCTGGATCGCATAGGTGATCGCGGCCTGCCCGGAAGCCAGTGCCAACGCGCCGATGCCCCCTTCCAGCGCCGCAACGCGCTGCTCCAGCACGTCGGTGGTGGGGTTCATGATGCGCGTATAG
This sequence comes from Stenotrophomonas sp. 10L48, assembly GCF_056395105.1. Lineage (NCBI taxonomy): Bacteria > Pseudomonadati > Pseudomonadota > Gammaproteobacteria > Lysobacterales > Lysobacteraceae > Stenotrophomonas > Stenotrophomonas sp. 10L48. The sequence continues at coordinate 210,442 of NZ_JBFTIX010000007.1, forward strand.
ATGTTGCCCGGCACCTTCAGGTCGAACAGGTCCGCCCCGTGCTGGGTGTCATCGAATGCGTAGGCCACGGTCTGGTAGATCGGCACCGCCACCGCGCGGGTGGTCGGGTCGGGGCGGTAGCCGCCGTGCACGGCCAGGGTTTCCAGTTGCCACTGCGGATCGCTCATTGCGCCAGGCTCCTTCCGGGGAAACGCCCACCATAGGCCAGCCATCGACCGCCATTGAGAGCCCCTGGCGATGACGCCAGTACCGGCGGTTATCAGGTTGCCCGGGATTCAGGCAGTCGTCATGGGCCGTTGCTAGGCTTCGCCGCCGGGCCCTTCGCCCCGGACAAGGACGCCCTACCCATGCAGCCCTCCCCGTGGACTCCCGCCGCCGGCAACCCGACCCAGGTGCTGCTGGTCGAGGACGACCGCCGCCTTGCCGAGCTGGTCAGCGACTACCTGAGCGAACATGGATTTGCCGTGCAGCACGTGCCGCGTGGCGACCTGGCCAGCGCGGCCTGCCGCCAGCACGCGCCGGAACTGGTGGTGCTGGACCTGATGCTGCCTGGCCTCGGTGGCATCGACGTGTGCCGGCAGATCCGCAGTTTTTCCGACGTGCCGATCCTGATGCTGACGGCGTGCGAGGACGATATCGAACAGGTGCTGGGCCTGGAGTCCGGCGCCGATGACTATGTGCACAAGCCGATCGAGCCGCGCCTGCTGCTGGCGCGCCTGCGCGCGCTGCTGCGCCGTCGCCATGGCAGCGGTCCTGCCGGGGTGCCGTGCAGGCTGATGCATGGCGAGTTGCTGATCGATCGCGTGCAGCGCGAGGTCCACCTGCATGGGCAGCCCGTAGAGCTGGGCACCACCGAATTCGAGATCCTCTGGCTGCTGGCCAGCCAGCCCGGGCAGATCCTCTCGCGCGACCAGATCCTGCAGGCGGCGCGCGGCATCGGTTTCGATGGCCTGGACCGCAGCGTGGATGTCTGCATCGGCAAGCTGCGCCGCAAGCTGGGCGATGACGCGCGCGAACCGCGCCGGATCAAGACCGTGTGGGGCCGCGGTTACCAGTTCAACCCCTCGGCCTGGTCGGCGTGAAGCGCCTGTTCCTGTGGTTGTGGTTCGTCACCGGCGGCTGCCTGCTGGTGTCGGTGTTCAGCCTCAACCATCTGCTGGACCGCATCTACACGCCCCTGCAGGAACGAGTCTTCGTCGAACAGGTGCGCGGACAGGTGTATGCGCTGCGTAGCGGACTGGCCGGCTTGGACCGCCAGCAGCAACAGCAGCGCCTGCTGCAGTGGCAGCCGCATTACGGCATTGCGCTGTCACTGCTGGATGCACCGCCCCTGCTCGATGACGAAGAGCGCAGTGCCCTGCGCGGGGACGGCTTCATCGTCCGTGAGCGCTACCAGCAGGTGCTGCTGCCCATCGAGGGGACTGACGGACGCTGGCTGCAGCTGCGCCTTCCCGGCGAGGTGCAGATGACCCTGTACATGACCGCCGCCGCCTACCTGTGCATCCTGCTGCTGGTCGGCGCCTGCCTGTATGCCTGGGTACGCCTGCTGTGGCGCGACCTGGAAGCGCTGCGGGGTCATGCCGATCGCATCGGTGCCGGCGACCTGCAGGCACGTGCGCAGGTATCACCACGCTCGCAGATCCGGGTCATCGTCGAGCATTCCAACCGCATGGCCGCGCGCGTGGCCGAACTGGTGCAACGGCAGCGCGATCTTACCCATGCCATTTCCCACGAGCTGCGCACGCCGATCGCACGCCTGGCCTTCGGCCTGGATCTGATGCAGGACAGCAACGACCCGGCGCGGCGGGCACACCTCGCTGCCGGCCTGCATGGTGATCTGGCCGAGCTCAACCGGTTGGTCAGCGAACTGCTGGCCTATGAGCGTCTGGAGCATCCCAACGACGCCGAGCCCATGCAGCGGATCGAGGCGAACGACTGGCTGCAGGCCTGCATGGAAGACGCACGGCGCGATGCCGAGCGCGCGGGCCTGGTGCTGCAGGTCTGGCCCAGCGCGCTGCCACGCGTGGATGCCGAGCCACGCCTGCTGCAGCTGGCCCTGAGCAACCTGGTCGGCAACGCGATGCGCTATGCACGCACCCGTGTGGAGGTGTCACTGGTCAGCGTGGCCGGCAAGGCCTGCCTGCGCGTGGATGACGATGGCCCCGGCATTGCCGAAGGCGATCGCGAGAAGGTGTTGCGCCCGTTCACCCGCCTGGATGACAGCCGCAGCCGCGACACCGGCGGCTTTGGTCTTGGCCTGGCCATCGCCGGGCGCATCGCGGTTCGTCACCACGGCGAGCTGCGCGTGGGACGCGCGACCCTGGGCGGTGCACGCCTGGAAATGCACTGGCCACTGGCTGCCAGCTGAACGCCACGGGCCGCGCTTACAGTTGCTTACAACTCCCGCACAACTGCGGACGGATTGGTCGGTGGCATCCCGCCACGCTGTCGACCCAGCAGCACGCGCCGGATGCGCGCACTGCATTTCCTCCCACTGTAGAGAGTTGCCATGTCCCACCGTCGCCGTTTCCCCACCCTGCTCGGCCTGGCCCTGCTGCCCTTGTTCGCAACGTCCACAGCGCATGCCAAGGAGGATCAATGGACCTTCGAGCTGGCCGCCGGTGGCGGCGTTGCCCCGCGCTACAGCGGCAGCGAGGAATTCCAGGCCGCACCGACGCTGTCGTTCGACGTGACTTCGCCGGGCGGCTGGTTTCTGGGTACCAGCGGTGCGGGTTGGGGCACGGCGATCGGCGAACACACCCGCGTGCGTGCCTACGTCGGCGGCAGCGGCAGCCGACGCGAGAAGAACTCGATCCTCGGCGGCTCGGACTTCCTGCGTGGCATGGGCGATATCGATACCCGGCCCCTGGTCGGCCTGGCGGCTGGCTATACGCTGGGTGAGGCGGTGTTGAGTGGTTCCTGGCAGTACACGCTGAAAGACGATGACAAGGGCGACAACGGCCTTGCCACCCAGCAGATCCACCTGAACCTGGAGATGCCGCTGTTCGATCTGGCCGGTGGCGTGGTCAGCGGCAGCGTCTCCACCGACTACGGCAACCGCGGCTATATGCAGACCTGGTACGGCGTCAGCCCCGACCAGGCCGCACGTACCGGGTTCGCCCAGCACAAGCCCAAGGCCGGCCTGGTCAGCGCCGGGCTGGGCATGAAATGGAGCCATCGCGCTGGTCGCAATGGCAACTGGTACATCGCCGTGGAGGGCACCCGCCTGCTCGGCGACGCCGCCGACAGCCCGATCGTGCAGAAGGCCAACCAGTTCGGGTTGATGACCGGGTATACGCACCGGTTCTGAGCATGGCCGGCGAGCGCCGGGCACCGACGTTCGCGCTGGCAAAGAGACGGGGCGCTGCGATCATGCAGCGCCCCGTTGCACGCATCAGGCCTTGGCGAACACCAGATGGCCGCCGTCGTTGCCCACTTCGATGGTATCGCCGTTGACGAACGCACCGGACAGGATCTTCTGCGCCAGCGGGTTTTCCAGCTGTGCCTGGATCGCACGCTTCAGCGGACGCGCGCCGTAGACCGGATCGAAGCCGACGTTGCCGAGCAGATCGAACGCTGCATCGGACACCACCAGCTTCAGGCCACGCTCGGCCAGGCGCTTTTCCAGGCCACGCATCTGGATGCGCGCAATCTGCTTGATCTGCTGCTTGTCCAGCGGATGGAACACCACGATGTCATCCAACCGGTTGATGAACTCCGGACGGAAGTGCGCCTGCACCACGCCCATCACCGCCGCCTTCATCTGCGTGTAGGCCTCCGGCGTGTCATCGCCGCTCATGTCCTGGATCTGGTGCGAACCCAGGTTGGAGGTCATCACGATGACGGTATTGCGGAAGTCCACCGTGCGGCCCTGGCCATCGGTCAGGCGACCGTCGTCCAGTACCTGCAGCAGGATGTTGAACACATCCGGATGCGCCTTTTCCACCTCGTCCAGCAGGATCAGCGAATACGGGCGACGGCGCACAGCCTCGGTGAGGTAACCGCCTTCCTCATAGCCCACGTAGCCGGGGGGCGCACCGATCAGGCGTGCGACGCTGTGCTTCTCCATGAACTCGCTCATGTCGATGCGGATCATCGCGTCGGCGCTGTCGAACAGGAACTCGGCCAGCGACTTGCACAGTTCGGTCTTGCCCACGCCGGTCGGGCCCAGGAACAGGAACGATCCCCCCGGTCGATTCGGATCGGACAAGCCAGCGCGCGAACGACGCACCGCGTCGGACACCACCTTGATCGCCTCTTCCTGGCCGACCACGCGGTTGTGCAGCACCTCTTCCATGCGCAGCAGCTTGTCACGCTCGCCTTCGAGCATCTTGTTGACCGGGATGCCGGTCCAGCGCGAGACGACCTCGGCGATCTCCTCGTCGGTGACACGGTCCTGCACCAGCTTGAAGTCGTGGTTCTCCACTTCCTGGGCGGCGGCCAGCTGCTTTTCCAGCTGCGGCAGCACGCCATACTGGATCTCGCTCATGCGCGCGAAATCCTGCCGGCGCTGGGCCGACTCCAGTTCAACCTTGGCCTGCTCGACCTGTTCCTTGATCTTCGTCGTGCCCTGCAGCGCGGCCTTCTCCGACTTCCAGACTTCGTTGAGATCGGAGAACTCGCGCTCCAGCGCATCGATATCTTTTTCCAGATCGGCCAGGCGCTGCCGCGAAGCGTCGTCCTTTTCCTTCTTCAGCATCTCGCGCTGGATCTTCAGCTGGATCAGGCGACGTTCCAGCCGGTCCAGTTCCTCCGGCTTGGAATCGATCTCCATGCGCAGCCGTGAAGCGGCCTCGTCCATCAGGTCGATGGCCTTGTCCGGCAGCTGGCGGTCGGTGATGTAGCGGTTGGACAGGGTGGCCGCAGCGACGATGGCCGGGTCGGTGATCTCCACCCCGTGGTGCACCGCGTACTTTTCCTTCAGGCCGCGCAGGATCGCGATGGTGTCCTCCACCGTCGGCTCGCCCACGAAGACTTTCTGGAAGCGGCGCTCCAGCGCGGCATCCTTCTCGATGTACTTGCGGTACTCGTCCAGCGTGGTCGCACCGACGCAGTGCAGTTCGCCGCGCGCGAGTGCCGGCTTGAGCATGTTGCCGGCATCCATCGCACCGTCGGCCTTGCCCGCGCCAACCATGGTGTGCAGCTCGTCGATGAACAGGATGATCTGCCCTTCACTCTTGGCCAGGTCGTTGAGCACGCCCTTCAGGCGTTCTTCGAATTCACCGCGGAACTTCGCGCCGGCGATCAGCGCGCCCATGTCCAACGACAGCACGCGCTTGCCGCGCAGGCCTTCAGGCACTTCGTCATTGATGATGCGCTGGGCCAGGCCTTCGACGATCGCGGTCTTGCCCACGCCGGGTTCGCCGATCAGCACCGGATTGTTCTTGGTACGACGCTGCAGCACCTGGATGGTGCGGCGGATTTCTTCGTCGCGACCGATCACCGGGTCGAGCTTGCCGCTCTCGGCGCGTGCGGTCAGGTCGATGGTGTATTTCTCCAGCGCCTGCCGCTGCTCTTCGGCGTTCTCCGACTGCACGTTCTCGCCACCACGCAGTTTGTCGATGGCGGTCTGCAGGCGCGCCTTGTCGGCACCGGCAGCGCGCATCGCCATGCCCAGCGTGCCGCCGTCTTCCAGCGCGGCCAGCACGAACCACTCGCTGGCGATGAAGGCATCACCGTTCTGCTGGGCCAGCTTGTCGGTGTGGTTGAGCAGGCGGTTGAGGTCGTTGCCGATCGACAGGTTGCCGGCCTGGCCGGACACTTTCGGGAGCGCTTCAAGCGCCTCGTCCAGGCGTTCGCGCAGCACCGGCACGTTGACGCCGGCCTGGGCCAGCAGCGGCCGGGTGCTGCCCCCCTGCTGGTCAAGCAGGGCACTGAACACGTGCACCGGTTCGATGATGCTGTTGTCGCGGCCTACCGCCAGCGATTGCGCGTCTGCCAGCGCCTGCTGGAAACGCGAGGTGAGCTTGTCCATCCGCATTGCGAAACCTCATCGGTCATCTTGGCCGGCCCACGCCGGCGATGCTGGAAAGATGCGGTTGCCCCACCCCGTTTCAAGGGTGGCTGCGACTGCATTCGAAGGCCAGTCAGCCTGTGGCCAGCATGCCGGAAGCGGTGTTGTCGGCGCGTTGATCCGGATCAGATCTGCACGCTGGAGTCCTCAATGGGTGATCGCGGCCCGGATCGCCCGCAGCTGCTGCTTGACCGCCCGCGCCTGCGCCACGTCCATGCGCAGCAAGGCCTTCTGCCCGATCGAGCGCGACTGCAGGGTGGCATCGGCGAAGCGGTAGCGGCCGCGTTCATCGCGCTGCAGCGGTGGCGCCTGGGCCAGCTCCGGGGTGTCCAGCAGGTGGTCGATCACCGTTACCAGGCGATCATTGAAATACCCGTCGGGACGGCCCAGATCGACATACGCCTGCTGGATCAATGGATAGAAGCGCTTGTACGCGTGGGCCGCCGCCGCCGGGTCGAGCGCAGTGAAGGCCTGCACATAGGGCGCATAGCGCGCTGCATTGGCCGCGGCGATGCGTTCGCCGCCCTCGCCCGGCTCCACCTGCAGGCTGCCCGGTAGCGGCCGGAAGGCCAGCGCGGTAGGCGGCACACTGGCCTTGTCCAGGTTGTCGACCTGGGTGACCAGGCGCTGGATCAGGTGATCGCGCAGCAGCGCAGTCAACGCGCCCTCGCCCTTGAACAGTCCGCTCAATGTGCTCCAGGCGGCGGCATCGCTGTCGGCCAGTGACGGCAGTGCCGGGTCGGCGGCGGCCTCGGAATCCAGCGGATGCTTGATCGGAGAGGGCGCGGGTTCGTGCGTAGCAGCGGGCTTCGGTGTGGCGACTGCCGAGGTCGGCGCGGATTGCTCCGGCACCGCTACGCCATCTGCCAGGTGCTGCAACTGGTCGCGGAACAACCACGTGCCCGCGCCGCCCACCACCACCACGCCCAGAACCCAGGGCCAAACCACTTTTCCACTCTGCATGATGCAGAACCTCGCCTTTCAGCTGCATGGACAAGGTGTGACTGCCCTGATTCGGCAGGGTTCCCCAGCCATTCCGCTGCCGTTGTGGTTCACGCCTGCTTTGCGCGGTACGCGCGACCCTGCTGTTCCTGTTGGGTGGAGAAGCCTTCATGCAGTACGCGTTGTACTACTGGACCGGCATCCAGGGCCGTGGCGAATTCGTGCGGCTGGCGCTGGAAGATGCCGGCGCCGATTACGTGGACATGGCGCGTGTGCACGGCGACGCCGTGATGCAGCCGTTCCTCGATGGCCACAGCGAAGGTGCGCAACCTTTCGCGCCACCGTTCCTGAAGGCGGGGCGACAGGTCATCGCACAGGTCGCGGCCATTCTCGATTTCCTCGGCCCGACGCTGGATCTGGTTCCGCAGGCCGCCTCGCGGCGCATGCAGGCGCTGCAGTTGCAGCTGACCATCGCCGATCTGGTGGCCGAAGTGCACGACACCCACCATCCGATCGCCGCGTCGAAGTACTACGAAGACCAGAAGACCGAGGCCAGGGCGCGCGCGGCAGCGATGCGCGATGAGCGCCTGCCGAAATTCCTTGGCTACTTCGAGCAGGTGCTGAAGGCCAATGGCGGTCGCCACCCGCTGCGCGAACACTCCTACGTGGACCTGTCGCTGTTCCAGTTGCTGAGCGGGCTGGACTACATGTTCCCACGCCGCATGCGGGCGCTGTGGCCGACGTTGCCACTGCTGCGCGCGCTGAAGGATCGGGTGGAACAACGGCCCGGCATCGCCGCCTATCTCGCTTCGGAGCGGCGGCTTGCCTTCAACACCAACGGCATCTTCCGGCATTACCCGGAACTTGATGGCGAGAAGTAGCGCCGGGCCATGCCCGGCGGCAGCGCAACCCAACGCCGGGCATGGCCCGGCGCTACCGGTCAATGGGCGTTTTCAGTCAGCGGCTTCACCGCCTGCTTCTGCAGCGACAGCAGCCCCAGCAGGATGGCCAGCGCCACATAGGCGCCGGCGAACTGCCAGCTGATGACGCGGGCCAGGCCCTGCAGATCCCACGGCAGGTAGATGCCGCCGCGCGGATCCACCGAATGGATCAGGCCGAACAGGGTGAGCACCGCCGCCACCAGCAGGAAGCCGCAGGCGCGGCGCAGACGGCCATCGACCATCGCTGCGACGGTGGCGATCCACAGCATCGAGGTGATGATGAAGCCGTTGCCCAGCGCGAAGATCACCGCCAGCTCCGGCAGGCCGTGGCCATCGACGTGGGTCAGCAGCGCGCCCATCTGCTCGGCCGGAATCCAGCCCGGCGCCTTGATCGCCAGCAGGTAGGCCGCCGACGGCAGGAAGCCCAGCACCATCGCACCGGCATGCTGGCGCGGGGTGGCCTGGAACGCCTGGGTGGTGATGTCGATCGACACGTACACGATGATCGGCGCCAGCACCGCCAGCGGCAGCCACTGCACCAGCCCGGAAATGATGCCGAGCATGCCGCCGATGCCGACGAACAGGCCGGTCAGCAGCGTGTAGCCGCTGCGCGCACCCATGTGCTTGTAGGCCGGCTGGCCGATGTACGGGGTGGTCTGCGCAACGCCACCGCAGACGCCGGCGACCAGCGTGGCCACTGCCTCCACCAGCAGGATGTCGCGGGTGCGGTAGTCATCGCCGGCCGCGCGCGCGCTTTCGGATACGTTGATGCCACCGACCACCATCAGCAGGCCGAACGGCAACAGCAGCGGCAGGTAGGTCATCGCGGTCGGCAGGCCCTCGATGAAGCCCAGCGTCGGCAGCGGCAGCACCACCTGCGGCGGCACCCAGGCGGGAATCTGGAAGCCGGGCACACCCAGGCCGGCCAGGCCGAGCCCGTAATACAGCACGGTGCCGAACACGAAGGCCAGCAGCACACCGGGGCCGCGCAGCGGCAGCTTGCCCTTGGCGATCAGCACGTACAGCAGCAGGCCCAGCGTGGTGAAGCCCACCAGCGGCGAGCGCAGGGTCTCCAGCAAGGGCAGCAGGCCCATCAGCACCAGTGCGATGCCCGCGATGGAACCCAGCAGCGCAGCGCGCGGCAGCGCGCGGGTCACCGCTTCACCGAAGAAGGACAGGATCAGCTTGAGCACGCCCATGATGACCAGCGAGGCCATGCCCAGCTGCCAGGTGGCGATGGCGGCGGCATGCGGGTCCAGGCCCTGATGCTTGAAGGCCAGGAAGGCCGGGCCCAGCACCAGCAGCGCCATGCCGATGCTGGTCGGCGCATCCAGGCCCAGCGGCATGGCGGTGACGTCGTCGCGCCCGGTACGCGCGGCCAGGCGCCGTGCCATCAGGGTGTACAGCAGGTTGCCGACCAGCACGCCCAGGGCAGTGCCGGGGAACATGCGGCCGAAGACCACGTCGGCGGGGAACTGGAACATCCCGACCAGGGCCATGGCGATGAAGCCGAGGATGGAGAGGTTGTCGACGACCAGGCCGAAGAAGCCATTGAAGTCGCCAGCGACGAACCAGCGGCGCGGCGCGGTGGAAGCGGGAGCGGACATGGAAGGGGCGGTGGGGGTGGGGACCGCCGATGGTAGGCCCAGCGGGGCCGGCGCGCCAATTCCCGAGTGGAATGATGGGTTCCAGCCAACGGCGGAGCCCCTCGTGGTTGGTCGCTGAAAGCAGCCTATCGGCGTGGGTCGTGCGGGGTGGGCTGCGCAGGACACGCCGTAAACCCGTCCATGGGGACTCGATGGCGCCATCCATGGCGCCAACGGTCCTGCGCAGGCCCCCCCCCCCCGCCCGGCCCCTGACAGTTTCCTGCGGACGCCAACCACGGAAGAGAATCAAAAGATCAAAAGTTGATTCGGCGGGTGCAGGGCGCAGCCCTGCATCAAACCCCCAACCCTCACTTTTTCAGGAAGTTGTCCACCAGCAGATGCTTCACGTCGTCGATGCGACCGCTCAGTACCGCCTTGGCCGCATACAACGCCGTGCCTGCCACCTGCTTGGCCTCGATCTGCGGCGGCATCACCAGCTCCGCGCGACTGGTGTGTACATCCAGCAGCGCCGGCCCACGCTGGGCCAGGAAATCCTGCACCGCTTCTTCCAGGTCCTCGCTGCGGGTCACCGTGCGGCCATGGAAGCCGATCACCTCGGCCAACCGCCCGAAATCCGGATTCTTCAGGTCGGTGTAGTTGTCCAGCAGCCCTTCCACCTTCTGCTCCAGCTCGACGAAATTCAGCGAGCCGTTGTTGAACACCACCACCTTGATCGGAAGATTCTCCTGCACCGCGGTCAGCAGGTCGCCCAGCAACATCGCCAACCCACCATCGCCGGACAACGAAATCACCTGCCGCCCCGGGAAGGCCTTCTGCAGACCCAGCGCCTGCGGCATCGCGTTCGCCATCGTGCCGTGCAGCAGGCTGGTCAGCGTGCGGCGCCGGCCATTCACCCGGATGTGCCGCAGCACCCACACCATCGGCGAGCCACCATCCGCGGTGAACAGCGCATCGTCGGTAGCGTACTTCGACAGCAGCGCGGTCAGGTGCTGCGGATGGATCAGTTCGCCTTCGCCGGGTTGTTCCTCCTGCTCGCGCTTCTTCAGCGCCTTGTCGCGGTGCTCGATGCATTCGTCCAGGAAACTGCTGTCTTCGCGCGGGGGCAGCATCGGCAGCAGCGCGTCCAGCGTCGGTGCGATATCACCGACCACGCCCAGGTTCACCGGATGGCGGCGACCGAGGTGGCTGCCGTCGCGGTCGACCTGGATGATCGTGGCCTTGTCCGGATAGAACTGGCCCCAGGCGAAATCCGCGCCGAGCAGCAGCAGCGTGTCGCACTCCATCAACGTGTGGAACCCGGATTCGATGCCGAAGACTCCGGTCATGCCCATGTTGTACGGGTTGTCCGGTTCGACGAAGTCCTTCGCACGCGATGTGTGCGCCACCGGTGCCTGCAGGCGCCGCGCCAGTTCCAGCAGCTGCGCATGTGCCCCCTGGCAACCGGCGCCGGCATAGATGCCGATGCGCTTGCCCTGCCCCAGCAGTTCGGCGATGTGCTGCAGCTCGGCCTCGGAGGGGCGCAGCACCGGCTGGGTGTAATGCACCGAGAACGGCACATCGTGCTTCACTTCCGCTTCGCTGATGTCGGCCGGCAGGATCACCACCGCCACACCGCGGCGGCTGATCGCCGCCTGGCAGGCCAGCGCCACCACGCGCCGTGCCTGGGCCGGGCTGTGCACCTGCTCGCAGAACACGGTGCAGCTGCCGTACACCGCCTTGAAATCCACTTCCTGCGGGAACTCCATGCCCAGTTCGCTGGTGACCACCTGGCTGGCGATCAGCACCATCGGCGCGCGGTTGCGGTTGCTCTCGAAGATGCCGTTGATGAAGTGCAGACCGCCAGGACCGCACGAACCCGCGCAGGCGGTCAGCTGGCCACTGATCAATGAATCGGCACCGGCCGCGAACGCCGCGACCTCTTCATGGCGGACATGCACCCACTCGATCTCACTGCGATGCAGTGCGTCGGTGACATGGTTCAGGGTGTCGCCGACGATGCCATAACAACGGCGGACGCCCGCCTGCTGCAGGGTATCGACGACGATCTCGGCAACGCGCTTGCTCATGGGACTACAGCCTTGCAAGGGGGAACCCCGAGGCTAGTCCCGGTGAAGTGATGCTCCCGTGGGCAAGAGGCCGATCGCCTTGTCGTGCAAACTCCGGGCAGGGCTGCCGTCAATCGTTGACGTTGATCCACCCCGTCACCGCGCCGCGCTTCGGGTTGCGATAACGCAGCTTCACCCAACCATCCTGCTCATCCAGCATCTCCACGCGATCACCCTGCACCAGGTAGCGCTGCGTGCTGGACGCACCGGGATGATCGAACAGGAACAGGCGCGCAGGCAGCACGCTCGCCATCAGCCCCACCAGCGGCGCACCGCTTGCTGGTGCGCCGAGCCCGTCGCCGATGGCGCTTTCCAGCACCTTGCCGGAGGGATCGTAGGTACGCCACACCGCCAGTGGCCCCTGGTTCTCGGTCTCTTCCCAGTGCAGCGCCCGGTTCAGCGTATCGCCCAGCATCAACACGCTCTCACCGCGGTACAGATAGAGCTGCGGTCCGTTGAAGCGATACACGTCGGTGTACCACATCGGCCCGCTGCGGCAGCTGGCGGTCAGCGTGCGCGTGGCGGCGTCGGCGGTAAGGCCCATCAGGTCACCGCACTGGTCGTTTCCATGGGTCACCGCCTTCAGTGCGCGGAACTCACCGCTGCCCACGTCGAAGCGATAGACCGCAACGGCCTCATTGACCATGCCCACCGCCGCGCGCGCAACCAGCTCGGGACGCCCGTCGAAATCGAGGTCCTCTGCGCTCAGGCGCGAATGTCCCTCGGCGTCCGGCGCGCCAGGCAGGCGCTGCCGTTTCCCTGCCGGCTGCAGGAGCACGGCTAGCATGCCGTCCTCCTGTACCTCCACCGACGCCTGCACGCCCGCTGCCGGCGAAAACCGCAGCAGGCCCCGGTCCTCGTCCTGCGCCTGTGCCGCCGGCGCCAACAGACCGGCCAGCATCACCGCCATCAGCACTTCCCTGGGTGCCATCGTCATTCCCTGCAGCGCCACAGTGGCGCGTCCAGGTCAGAACGATACGTCAACCGCCTGCCGCGACCACAGCACCGACTGGTGTTTGGTCTGCTGCTTCCACGCCAGACGGATCGCTTCGATGTCGGCGCGGCGCTGCGGGCTGTCCTCGTGCAGCACCACCAGCACCTTGGTGCGCAGGCGGTTCGGGGAGGCATCGCCACGGAACAGCCACTGGCCGTAGGCATCGAACACGGTCAGGCCGTCCGGGAAGCGCGGCGTCACTTCCTTGTCCAGGAACGCGCGCCACTGCGCATCACTGATGGTGTCGGCCTGCGGGCGGTCACCGGCGCCCTGCTCTTCGCCCACGCCGAAATAAAGCTCGCTGCGCACCCAGCCGTGGCCGCTGGACGGACGCGCGGCGTCGCCCTGCAGGTCGGCGGTGGTGGCATAGGCGCTGGGCGCCTTGGAGGACAGGCTGGCGCAGCCACTGGTGGCCAGCAGCACGGCGAAGACAAGGCCAAGGTGTTTCATCGGGAACAGCACTCCGGGAAGGGAAAAAAGCACGACGAAGGGGCACGGAGGGTACACCTGCGCCTCGGTTGCGGCTGCAACCAATGCCCTCATGCCGGCAAGGCATGAAGTAATGCAATGGGAGACGGGACTTGCATCGCACCGCCTCCTCACGCCAAGATAATATATCGCTTCATCCGGATGGATGTAAGTGAAACTATCTCCCCCCCTTCCCCACGTTGTTGCTGCTGGAGTCCGCATGTCCCCCCGCCTGTCCGCGTCGCCGCTCGGCCTCGCCATCGCGCTCGCCCTGTCCCCCGCCCTGGCTTCGGCCCAGGACGCCGCCACCAACCTGGACACGGTGATCGTCACCGGCACCCGCGCCGCCGACCGCACCGTGCTTGAATCCACCTCGCCGGTGGACGTGCTGACCGCCGAGGACATCCGCAAGGCCGGCGTGGTCAATGGCGAGCTGGGCAGCGCCCTGCAGGCCCTGCTGCCCTCGTTCAACTTCCCCCGCCAGTCCAACTCCGGCGGCGCCGACCACGTGCGCGCCGCGCAGCTGCGCGGGCTGTCGCCGGACCAGGTGCTGGTGCTGGTCAACGGCAAGCGCCGCCACCACACCGCGCTGGTCAACACCGACAGCAAGATCGGCAAGGGCACCACGCCGGTCGACTTCAACGCAATCCCGGTCAGCGCCATCAAGCGCATCGAAGTACTGCGCGATGGCGCCGGTGCGCTGTACGGCTCTGACGCCGTGGCCGGCGTGATCAACGTGATCCTCGACAACGGCGGCGACGGCGGCGAGATCGAAGCCAGCTACGGCGCCAACCACACCGACCTCAAGCCGATCGGCCGCACCCTCACCGACGGCCAGACGGGCAACCTCAGTGCCAAGGTCGGCACCTCGCTGGGCGAAGACGGCGGCTTCCTGCGCGTCGGCCTGGAATACAAGAAGCGCAACGGCACCAACCGCGCCGGCTTCGACCAGATTCCGCCGTGGGACCAGACCGAGGCCAATCTTGCACTGCAGGGCAAGCGCAACTACGTGCTCGGCGATGGCGCCAGCAAGGACATCAATCTGTGGCTGAACACCGAGATTCCGGTGGGCAAGACCGCGACGTTCTATGCGTTCGGTACCTTCAACCAGCGTGATACCGAAGGCGCGAACTACTTCCGCTATCCCGATGGCGATGCCAACTGGAAGGAGGTCTACCCCAATGGCTACCGGCCGATCTCCGAAGGCGAGAACCGCGATGTGCAGGCGGTGGCCGGTATCCGTGGGCAGTGGGGTGAATGGAGTTATGACGGCAGCCTGGATTACGGCCAGAACGACTTCACCTATCGTCTGCGCGATTCGCTGAATGCCTCGCTGGGCCCGACCAGCCCGACCCGCTTCAAGACCGCGGACTACGAGTACGCGCAGACCGTGGGCAACTTCGACCTGAGCCGCGTGTTCTCGCAGAGCGACAGCATCAGCCACACCCTGGGCCTGGGCGCCGAAGCCCGCCACGAGCGCTACCAGACCCGTCCAGGCGACCCGGCCAGCTACGCCGCCGGCCCGTACACCGATCGTCCGACCGGCTCGCAGGCAGGCGGTGGCCTGACTCCGCAGGACGCGGCGACCTTGTCGCGCGATGTGGCCAGCGTCTACGCCAGCCTGTCCAGCCAGTTCGGCGAAAAATTCTCCACCGACCTGGCCGCGCGCTACGAGCACAGCGATGACTTCGGCGGCGAACTGACCGGCAAGCTCGGACTGCGCTACGAGTTCACCCCGGCATTCGCCCTGCGCGGCGCGATCTCCAACAATTTCCGCGCACCGTCGCTGGCGCAGATCGGCTACGAATCCACCTCCACCGGTTACAACGCCGGCGGCCAGCTGGTGCAGGGCCGCCTGCTCTCGGTCAACAACCCCATCGCCCGTGGCCTGGGTGCGCAGGACCTGAAGCCGGAGAAGTCGCTGAACACCTCGCTCGGCTTCACCAGCCGCATCGGCGAGCACTTCGACCTGTCGCTGGACTTCTTCCAGATCGACATCGACGACCGCATCGCACTGTCCGAGAGCATCACCGGCGATGCGCTGACCGATTACGTGGCCACCAACTACGGCGTCGGCGGCCTGCAGAGCGCCAGCTTCTTCGTCAACGCCGCCGACACGCGCACCCGCGGCGCCGAGCTGGTGAGCAACTGGCGGCAGTCGCTGGGCGATGGCCAGCTGCTGTTGACCGGCACCTACGCCTACACCAAGACCACGCTGAAGAACGTGCTGGCCACACCGGCGCAGCTGCAGGCGCTGGACCCGGACTACGTGCTGTTCGGCATCGAAGAGACCAATACGCTGACCGACGCCACCCCGCGCACCCGTGGCAGTTTCTCAGCCGCTTGGAGCAACGACCACTGGTCGCTGAGCAGCCGGGTGAACCGCTACGGCAGCGCGACCCGCGTATTCAACTTCGGTGATGGCTACATTCCCCGCCAGACCTACCAGGCCGAGTGGCAGCTGGATGCGGAAGTGGAATACCGCATCACCCCGCAGTGGAGCGTGGCCATCGGTGGGCAGAACCTGACCGACAACTACCCGGATCGCTCCAACGAGGACATCCACTACTTCGGCAACCTGCCCTACGACGTGCTGTCGCCGATCGGCAGCAACGGTGCGTACTACTACGGTCGCGTGCGCTACACGTTCTGATTGCTGCGAACAACGTGCCGACCAACGGTCGGCACCCACCGGGACGCGATGGCTCGCTGCGGGTGGGTGCGCCGGCACCCATCGGGTGGGTGCGGACCGTTGGTCCGCACCAGCCGTAGCCTGACCTCGACCCCGCGTACACGCCGCCGCTGGCATGGTGGTCGCCATGGCTGAACCGCTCCCCCTGCGTCCGCCACCTCCATTGCTGGACGACGCCTGCGCGTTGTTCCTCGATGTGGATGGCACCTTGATCGAATTCGCTGCACGCCCCGACGCCGTGCAGCTTCTCCCCGATGTGCGTGAAGCCATCGGCCGCATCAGCGATCGCCTGGAAGGTGCGGTGGCACTGGTCAGTGGTCGCCCGCTTGAACAGCTGGACCAGTTGTTCGCGCCGCTCAAGCTTCCCGCTGCGGGCCTGCATGGCCACGAACTGCGTGCGCAGGACGGGCACGTGATACGCGATGAGCATGGTGACGACACCGCCGACTGGCTGCATGCGCTTCATCAACAAGCCATGCGTTTCGCCCATGGCCACCCCGGCGTGCTGGTCGAGAACAAGGGCGTAGGCCTGGCCCTGCACTGGCGTGGCGCGCCGCATGCAGCCAACGATGTGCGCGCCTTCGCCGAGCGCCATGTTCGCGGCCGTGCCAGCTATCGCCTGCAGCCGGGCGACCATGTCGTCGAATTCGTCCCGGTGGCTACCAACAAAGGCCGAGCCGTACGTCGGCTGATGCAGTACCTGCCGTTCCGTGGTCGTCTGCCGGTGTTCCTCGGCGATGACCTGACCGATGAATTCGGCTTCGATGCGGCCAATGGCCTGCATGGCTGGAGCGTGCTGATCGGCGAACGTGAACCCAGCGCGGCGGTGTTCGCGCTGCCCGACATACGCAGCGTGCACGCCTGGCTGCGTGAGAATGCGTATTGACCCCGGCCCCCACGGCCGCAACCGAGATGTACCGCGTGATGACCCAACCCGATCTTGATCTGGGCGTGGTCGGCAACGGCAGCTTCGGCGCCTTGGTCGACAAACACGCCCGTGTTGTATGGAGTTGCCTGCCGACCTTCGACGGCGACCCGACCTTCTGTGCCCTGCTCAGCCCCAACCAGCAGACCGGCGGCGACTTCGCCATCGAGCTGGAGGACTTCGCCGGCAGCGAACAGGAATACCTCACCAATACCGCGATCCTGCGCACCGTGCTGCGCGATGCGCATGGCGGCGCGCTGGAAATCCTCGATTTCGCCCCGCGCTGGCGCCAGAACGACCGTTTCTACCGGCCGGTCAGCCTCATTCGCCAGGTGCGACCGTTGTCCGGCAGCCCGCGCATCGTGATCCGCGCACGACCTCTGACCGACTGGGGCGCGCGCGTGCCCGAGTCCACCTGGGGCAGCAACCACGTGCGCTGGATCCTGCCCGAGCATGTGCTGCGCCTGACCACCGACGTTCCTGTGCGCTTCGTGCGTGATGGCCTGCCGTTCGTGCTCAACCATCCCATCCACCTGATTCTGGGCGTGGATGAATCGCTCAACCGCTCCATCAGCGGCTACGTGCAGGAAGCCTTCCAGCGCACCCGCGACTACTGGCGCGAATGGGTGCGGTACCTGTCCATCCCGCTGGAATGGCAGGACGCGGTGATCCGCAGTGCGATCACCCTCAAACTCTGCCAGTACGAGGACAGCGGCGCGATCATCGCGGCGATGACCACCTCGATTCCGGAAGCGCCCGGCAGCGTGCGCAACTGGGACTACCGCTACTGCTGGCTGCGCG
This sequence comes from Stenotrophomonas sp. 10L48, assembly GCF_056395105.1. NCBI lineage: Bacteria > Pseudomonadati > Pseudomonadota > Gammaproteobacteria > Lysobacterales > Lysobacteraceae > Stenotrophomonas > Stenotrophomonas sp. 10L48. The sequence continues at coordinate 227,930 of NZ_JBFTIX010000007.1, forward strand.
ATGCCGCCTTCGTGGTGCGCGCGTTGAACCGTCTGGGCGCCACCCGCACGATGGAGCAGTTCCTCGGCTACATCTTCAACCTGGCCACCACCGACGGCACCCTGCAGCCGCTGTACGGCATCGGCTTCGAAGCCAAGCTGGACGAGGACGAAGTGCCCAGCCTGTCCGGCTACCGCGGCATGGGCCCGGTGCGGCGCGGCAACCTGGCCTGGGTGCAGCGCCAGCACGATGTATACGGCAGCGTGGTGCTGGCCTCCACCCAGCTGTTCTTCGACCGTCGCCTGCAGGATCCGGGTGACAGCCACACCTTTGCCCGGCTCGAACCGCTGGGTGAACAGGCGTTCGCACTGCACGACGTGCCCGATGCCGGCCTGTGGGAATTCCGCGGCCGCACCGAAGTGCATACCTACACCAGCGCGATGTGCTGGGCGGCGTGTGATCGCCTGTGCAAGATCGCCGTGCGCCTGAAGCGTGATGACCGTGCACAGTACTGGCGCGAGCGTGCCGATACCATCCACGCACGCATCATGGAAAAAGCCTGGAGCGAGGAGCTCGGCCACTTCACCGATACCTTCGATGGCCATCGCCTTGATGCCTCGTTGCTGCTGCTGGCCGACATCGGCTTCATCGACGCCAACGACGCACGCTTCGTCGCCACCGTCGAGGCCATCGGCCGCGACCTCAAGCACGGCAACGCGCTGTACCGTTACATCGCGCCGGATGATTTCGGCGAACCGGAAACCAGCTTTACCATCTGCACGTTCTGGTACATCGATGCGCTCGCTGCAATCGGCCGCATGGATGAGGCGCGCGACATGTTCGAATCACTGTTGCAGCAACGCAACCATCTGGGCCTGTTGTCGGAGGACCTTGCCTTCGACGGTGGTGAAGCCTGGGGCAACTTCCCGCAGACCTACTCGCATGTCGGCCTGATCACTGCGGCGATGCGCCTGTCGCGGTCCTGGCAGGAGGCTTCATGAGCCGTCTTGTCATCGTATCCAACCGCGTGGCTGTGCCCGGCGAGAACCGTGCCGGTGGCCTCGCCGTGGGCCTGCTGGCGGCGCTGAAGGAACGCGGCGGATTGTGGTTCGGCTGGAGTGGCAAGAGCGTGCGCGAGGCCAGTGGCGCGCTGCACGAGCAGCGCGATGGTGACATCCAGTACGTCACCATGGACCTGGCCAAGCGCGATGTGGACGGTTACTACAACGGCTTCGCCAATCGCACGCTGTGGCCACTGCTGCACTTCCGCCTGGACCTGGTCGACTACGACCGCGGCACCCGCGAGACCTACCACAGGGTCAATGCACTGTTCGCCGACAAGCTGGCGCCGCTGCTGCGCGAAGACGACATCGTCTGGATCCACGACTATCACCTGATTCCGCTCGGCGCGATGCTGCGCGAGCGCGGCATCGGCTGCCGCATCGGCTTCTTCCTGCACATCCCGATGCCCTCGGCCGACCTGCTGCAGGCCATGCCCGACCATCTGCGGCTGTTCTCGGCGCTGTATGCCTATGACCTGGTCGGCTTCCAGACCCAGCGCGATGCCGATCGCTTCCAGACCTACCTGCGTCTGTTCGGCGGTGGCCGGGTACTGGAAAACGGCAAGCTCGAAGCGCCCGGTGGACGTCACTTCCGAGCCGCGGCGTTCCCCATCGGCATCGACACCGAGCTGATCGCCCGCCAGGCCAGCACCGCAGCCAGCAAGGCGGCCGTGAAGAACCTGCGCAGCAGCCTGCGCGACCGCCAGCTCGCCATCGGCGTGGATCGCCTGGACTATTCCAAAGGCCTGCCCGAACGGTTCCTCGGCTTCGAACGCTACCTGCAGCGCCATCCCGACCAGCGCGGCTCGCTCACGTACCTGCAGATCGCACCGGTCTCGCGCGGCGATGTCACCGAATACCGGCAACTGCGCAGCCAGCTGGAGCAGATCGCCGGCCACATCAATGGTGGCCATGCCGAGCCGGATTGGACACCGCTGCGCTACGTCAACCAGAACTTCACCCACGCCACGCTGACCGGCTTCTATCGTGCCGCCGCTGTCGGCCTGGTGACCCCGCTGCGCGATGGCATGAACCTGGTCGCCAAGGAATACGTTGCCTCGCAGGACCCGGAAGATCCCGGCGTGCTGGTGCTGTCCCTGCTGGCCGGCGCCGCCGATGAAATGAAGCAGGCGCTGCTGGTCAACCCGCACGATCTGGACGGCGTGGCCGATGCCATCGCCACTGCGGCGACGATGTCGCTGCACCGGCGCAAGGAACGTTGGCACGCGATGATGGAACACCTGCGCACCTACGACATCAACCACTGGCGCCGCAGCTACCTCGAAGCCTTGGAAGGTTGACCGCCCACGGGCATGGCCCGGCGCTACATTGATCCGGGCACGGGGTAGCGCCGGGCCACGCCCGGCGGCGCTTAATCGAGGAACCGCGCGGCTTGTTCCGGGGTGGGCAGGTAGCAAGTGTCATGGCGCCCGAACCAGCGATAGCGGTTGCGTGCCAATATGCGGTAGGCCCCGTCGCGCCAGCGGCGTGGCAGCACGCGCAGTACGGCCGCCAGGCGCCAGCCACCACCCAGTGCCGCCAGCACGCGCAGGATCGCATCGGTATCGGTCCACGCGCCCTGCCCGTCCAACAGCAGGAACGAGGTCGGGTCGTGCGCGTCCAGGCCATGCGCGCGCAACATCGCGCTGCCCTGCGCGCCCTGCATCGCCGCGAAGCGAAAGCGTTCCTGCCGGTCGAACCGCAGCAGGAAACGCACCCAGCGGCTGCACAACGCGCAGACGCCATCGAAGACGATCACGCCGCCAGGTTCTGCCCCCGCAGCGCGATCCCCGCGCATCAGTCCATCCACACCAGCGTCGCCATCCGGCCAGTGCGGCGGTCGCGACGGTGCGAGTACAGATCCGCATCGGCCATGGTCGAGACCGTGCCGCCGTGGATGTTGCCCAGCTCCATGCCCGCGGCCTGCAGGCGCTGTCGCGCCAGCGCGAACAGATCCACTTTCCAGTGACCGGGGCGGGTCGCCACGAAGGCCGCCGCAGCGGCCGCGTCGTGGCCGACGAAGGCGTGGTACACCTCTTCGCCGATCTCGTAGTCGGCCGGTCCCGCTGCCGGGCCCAGCCACGCGCGCAGCTGCGCCGGTGGCGTCTGCATGGCGGCCACGGTGGCCTCCAGCATGCCGTCGGCCAGGCCACGCCAACCGGCATGGGCGGCGCCCACCTCGCTGCCATCGACAGCGGCGAACACCACCGGCAGGCAGTCCGCGGTGAGGATCGCCAGCACAACGCCGGGCACCGAGGTCACCGCGGCATCGGCCACCGGTTCGCTGGCGCCCTCCACCGGCGGCGCGCCGAAACGCAGCACGGTGCTGCTGTGCACCTGGCGCAGCCAATGCGGCGCCGATGGCAGTGCCAAGCCCTGCTGCAGCAGCTGCCGGTTGTGCTCGACGTTGGCCGGGGTGTCACCGTCGGCCGCATGCCGGTTGCCCAGGTTGAACTGGGCGAACGGCGCTGGCGAGATACCCGCGCCATGCCGGCGCGTGGTCAGTGCATGCACGCCCGGGGGCGCCGGCCAATCAGCCTGCAGCAGCGGCAGCGGCAGCGCGGTAGTCATTACCAGCGGTCCCGCTCACGCTCGGCGAAGGCCGCGCTGTCTTCGCGCAGCACCTTCATCAGGTGCAGCATGTCGGCCGGCGCCGGCGCCGTGTTGCGCACCGGCTCACCACTGATCGGATGCACGAACTCCAGGGTCTCTGCATGCAGGGCCTGGCGCTTGAAGCCGCGCAGCGCGGCCACCAGCTCGTCGCTGGCCCCCTTGGGCAGCTTCAGCGCACCGCCGTACAGCTGATCGCCCACGATCGGATGACGCAGGTGCGCCATGTGCACGCGGATCTGGTGGGTACGCCCGGTTTCCAGGCGGCATTCCAGCGCGGTATGCGCACGGAAGCGCTCGCGCAGGCGGTAATGGGTCACCGCTTCCTTGCCATCCTCGCGCACGCCCATCTTCAGGCGGTCGCGCGGGTGGCGATCGATTGGCGCATCTGCGGTACCACCGGCCACCAGCGCGCCCATCACCACGGCCAGGTACTGGCGGTGCACGTCACGGGCGGCCAGCTGCTCGACCAGTGCGGTCTGCGCTTCCAGCGTGCGGGCCACGACCATCACGCCGCTGGTGTCCTTGTCCAGGCGATGCACGATGCCCGCGCGCGGCAGCACCGCCACCGACGGGTCGCGGTACAGCAGCGCATTGACCAGAGTACCGCTGTGGTTGCCGGCACCGGGGTGCACGACCAGGCCGACCGGCTTGTTGATCACCAGCAGGTGCTCGTCCTCGAACAGCACGTCCAGCGGGATGTCTTCCGGCTCGGCGCTGGTCTGGGTTTCCAGCACCACCTGCAGGGTGACCACCTCGCCGCCGCGCAGCGCGTCGCGCGGGCGTGCCTGCGCGCCGTCCAGCAGGACGTCGCCGGCCTTGATCCACTCGGTCAGGCGGGAGCGGGAGTATTCGGGGAACAGCTCGGCCACGACCGCGTCGAAACGGCGGCCGGCGGAGGTGTCGGGGACAATGGCCTGGCGGGCCGATTCGGAGGGTTGTTCAGACATGGCAGGGGGCATCTTCGAAATTTTGGGGTCCCGGCGAGCCGGTTTCAGTCGCTGGACAGGACACTAGGCTATCATCGACCCTTCGTATTCCAGCCGCGTCCCGCATTGACCCCATGATCCGACGCTCCGTCCTGCTCTCCGCGCCCGTCCGCCTGACCGCCCTCCTGCTGGTGCTGGTCATCGTCGCCACTGGCTGCAACCGCGGCACCAAGGGCGATCGCCCTGATGAAGGCACCCCGGTCGAACAGCTCTACGAAAAGAGCCACAAGCTGATGCAAGGCGGCAACTGGAGTGGCGCTGAAGCCAGCTTCCGTCGCCTGGTGGCACAGTATCCCTACGGCCCGTACACCGAGCAGGCGATGATCGAATCGGCCTATGCCCAGTACAAGGCCGGCAAGCACGATGACGCGGTGTCCAGCATCGACCGCTTCATCCGTACCTACCCGACGCACCGCAACATCGCGTACCTGTACTACCTGCGCGGCCTGGCCAACTCCAACCGCAATACGGTTTTCCTGCGTCGCGTATGGTCGTTGGACGCGAGCCGCCGCGATCTGTCCACGCCGCATCAGGCGTATTCAGACTTCAACATCGTGGTCGATCGCTACCCCAACAGCCGCTACGCCGCCGATGCGCGCCAGCGGATGCTGGTGCTGCGTGACGTATTCGCCCAGCACGAACTCGACAACGCCCTGTACTACGTGCGTCGCGGCGCCTGGGTCTCGGCTGCCGGCCGCGCCAACTACCTGCTGGAAAACTACCCGCAGAGCGCATTCCAGAACGATGCCGTGGCGGTGCTGGCCGAGTCCTACACCCACCTGGGCAACAAGACCCTGGCCGACGACGCCCGCCGCGTCCTGCAGTTGAACCAGCCGGATCACCCGTGGCTGGAAGGCAAGTGGCCGAAGTACCCGTGGATGATCCGCAAGCTGAACCCGTTTGCCGGCGAAAAGTCCGCCGCGACCGGCCAGCGCAATGCGCGACTGGAAAAGAAGTAAGAAGAAGGCCCCGCACGGGGCCTTTTTTTTGCCTGGCGTCACCGCTAGGAATGCTACGAACCGGCGATCATTGCGACTTCCATCGCAGTCGGCGCGCAGGACAGCTCCCAGAATGCGGCGCAAAGGCCATCCCGGCCTGCATGGAGCGCCACATGTCCTCATCGTCCCTGCGGTTCCGACCCCGCCCGACCCTGCTGGTCACTGCCCTGCTCGCGCTGGCCGCCAGTCCCCTTGTCGCGCTGGCGGCGGAGCCGGGTGACCTGCTCTCGGCCGCGCCCTACCGCGCCAGCTGGGTGCCCTCCAAGGCCGCGCAGGCCTACAAGCTGGCCTACCGCACCCCCGATCATCACGGACGCCTGGCCGAGGCGACCGGGCTGGTCTACCTGCCCGCCGGGCCTGCGCCGGCAGGTGGCTGGCCGGTCGTATCCTGGGCCCACGGCACCCAGGGCATCGCCGACCACTGCGCGCCTTCGGTATCCGGCCCCTATCAGCCCGAGCGCGATGGCCGCTTCCTCGACCAGTTCCTGGCACAGGGCTATGCCGTTCTCGCCGCCGATTACCAAGGCCTGGGCGGCCCGGGTGACCACGCCTACCTGCACGTGCGCACCTCCGCGCGCAACGCCATCGATCTCATCAAGGCCAGCCGCCATTTCCTCGGCAATGCCACGCTGTCACCGCGTTGGGTATCGGTGGGCCATTCGCAGGGCGGCGCTGCCGCACTCACTGCCGGCCATCTGGCACCGTCCTATGGACCCTCGCTGCAGTACCGCGGCAGCTTCACCACCGGCACACCCACGGCCGTCGAACTGACCGCGCTGGTGATGAAGCCGGACAGCCGCACGCCGAATCCGGGCGCGCTCAATGCCTATCACGCCTACCTCCTCGATGGCCTGCTGCAGGTGGAGCCGCGTATCGCACGCGTACTCAGCGATGAAGGCCATGCACGGGTCACGCTGGCGCGCCAGCAGTGCCTGGGCCCGCTGGCGGCCACCTTGGAAGGTGCGAACACGGGAGAAATGTTCAGCGCACCGTTGACCTCGGTGCCGGGCATCTGGGCGCTGCTGCATGACTATCTGGGCGTGCCACGGCGGGGCTTCAGCCAGCCGTTGATGCTGGGCCACGGCAGCGAGGATCGCGACGTGCCCTATCTCACCACCCTGCTGTATGCCGTCGGCCTGGCCCTGCGCGGCGAACCGGTGGCATTCCGCCGATACCCGGTCGACCATCGCGGCACGCTGGACGCAGCGGCGGCCGATGGCCTGGCATTCGTGCGTGCGCGGCTGGGGCACAGCCAATTTGACGAGGCCGCCGAAACCGCCGGCCTGGAGCAGCTGCTCAACGAGGCCCGGTAGATCCACGCCGTGCATCGATGGGCGGTACACCCGGTTGCCGGCCAGCGGCCGGCACTACCGATGGATCCATCGAACATCGGTAGCGCCGGGCCATGCCCGGCGACCGGTCCTCAGCTCTTGTAGCCGTTGCTGATCGGGTAGCGGCGCTCACGCCCGAACGCGCGGCGCGAGACCTTCGGGCCCGGCGCGGCCTGGTGGCGCTTCCACTCGCTGATCCGCACCAGCCGCAGCACACGATCCACCACCGCCGCGTCATAGCCTGCAGCGACGATCTCCGTGCGCGACTGCTCCTGGTCGATGTAGCGGTACAGGATGCCGTCCAGCACGTCGTAGGCCGGCAGCGAATCCTGGTCGGTCTGGTTTTCGCGCAGTTCGGCCGAGGGCGGGCGGCTGATCACCGCCGGCGGGATCACCGGCGCACCGCCAACGGTGTTGCGCCACTTGGACAGGCCGAACACCTCGGTCTTGTACAGGTCCTTCAGCGGCGCGTACCCCCCGCACATGTCGCCATAGATGGTGGCGTAGCCGACCGCGTACTCGCTCTTGTTGCCGGTGGTCAGCAGCAGGCCACCGAACTTGTTGGCCAGTGCCATCAGGATCACGCCACGGCTGCGCGACTGCAAATTCTCCTCGGTCACATCCGGCGTAGTGCCCTCGAACATCGGCGCCAGCGCCTGCATCAGGCCCTGGAACGCCGGCTCGATGGAAACGGCTTCCAGCTTCACGCCCAGCGCCTCGCACTGCTCGGCGGCCAGGTCGTTGGACATCCCGGCGGTATAGCGCGACGGCAGGCGCACCGCCGTCACGTTCTTCGCGCCCAGTGCATCGACCGCCATGGCCAGCACGATCGCCGAGTCGATGCCACCGGACAGACCCAGCCACACCTTCTTGAAACCGTTCTTGCTGCAGTAGTCCTGGATGCCGCGGGTGACCGCGCGCCAGGCCAGCGCATCCATGCTCTCGTCGCCGTCGTCCATCCATACCTGCGGCAGGAAGCGGCGGGTAGCGCCGTCGTAGTCCACCACCAGCCACTGGTCGACGAAGGCCGCCGCGGCCGGGTGCACCGTGCCATCTCCATCGGCCACCACCGATGCACCATCGAACACCAGCGCGTCCTGGCCGCCCACCACGTTGAGGTAGGCGATCGCCGCGCCGCTTTCGCGGGTACGTGCAGCCAGCACAGCGTCACGCTGGGCATGCTTGCCACGCTCGTACGGCGAGGCATTGGGCACCACCACCAGCTGCGCGCCGGCACGCACCGTATCGGCCAGCGGCTCGGCGAACCACAGGTCCTCGCAGATCAGCAGGCCGACCGGGATGCCGTCGACCTCGAACACGCAGCTGCCACCGTCCGGGTCGACATCGAAGTAGCGGCGCTCGTCGAACACCGCGTAATTGGGCAGTTCGCGCTTGCGGTACGTCTGCTCCACCAGGCCATCGCGCAGCACGCTGGCCGCGTTGTAGACCACCGCACCGGCGGCCTGTGGCCAGCCCACTACAGCGGTGATGCCACGGCACGCAGCAGCAATGCGGGTCATCGCCTGCTCGCACTCGTACAGGAAGCCCGGGCGCAGCAGCAGGTCCTCCGGCGGATAGCCGCTGACTGCCAGCTCGGGGAACATCACCAGCCCGGCGCCGTACTCATCGCGCGCCTGGCCGATCATCTCGATGATGCGCTCGGTGTTGCCGGCGACATCGCCAACCGGGAAGTCGAACTGCGCCATCGCGATGCGGATCGAAGCCATGAGGGTCCAGCCTGTGGTTGCAATACGCACATTGTAGCGCCGCGACATGCGCTCGCCGGGCATGGCCCGGCGCTACCGCGTGGACCATTCTGGTAGCGCCGGGCCATGCCCAGCGGATGCCCAGACGCAGAAAGGCCGCCCTGAGGCGGCCCTTCTGTTTCAAGCAGCCGACCAACGGCCGGCTCTACAGAATCGTCTGCCGAAGGCAGTCGATCTTATTTCACCAGCTTGGCGATGGCAGCGCCCAGGTCGCCCGGCGAACGCACGGTGACGACGCCAGCAGCTTCCATGGCAGCAAACTTGCCTTCGGCAGTGCCCTTGCCGCCCGATGCGATCGCACCGGCGTGGCCCATGCGCTTGCCGGCCGGAGCCGAAGCACCCGCGATGAAACCGACGACCGGCTTCTTCACGTGGTTCTTGATGTACTCGGCACCGGCTTCTTCAGCGTCGCCGCCGATTTCGCCGACCATGATGATGCCTTCGGTCTGCGGGTCTTCGTTGAACAGCTTCAGGCAGTCGACGAAGTTCAGGCCGTTGATCGGGTCACCACCGATGCCGATGCAGGTGGACTGACCCAGGCCGACTTCGGTGGTCTGCTTGACCGCTTCATAGGTCAGGGTGCCCGAACGCGACACGATGCCGATCTTGCCCGGCTTGTGGATGTGGCCCGGCATGATGCCGATCTTGCACTCGCCCGGGGTGATGACGCCCGGGCAGTTCGGCCCGATCAGCACGGTGTCCGGATGCGAACGGGTCAGCACGTTCTTGACGCGCAGCATGTCCAGCACCGGGATGCCTTCGGTGATGCAGACGATGACCTTGATGCCGGCAGCAGCGGCTTCCAGGATCGCGTCAGCCGCGTACGGCGGCGGCACGTAGATGACCGAAGCGTTGGCGCCGGTGCTCTGCACGGCGTCGGCAACGGTGTTGAAGACCGGCAGGTCGATATGGGTGGTGCCACCCTTGCCCGGGGTCACGCCGCCAACAACCTGGGTGCCGTACTCGATCATCTGAGTGGCGTGGAAGGTGCCCTGCTGGCCGGTGAAGCCCTGCACGATCACCTTGGTGTTCTTATTGATCAAAACTGACATTGGATTTCCTTCGGTGTCGGATCAGGCGGCGTTCTTGACAGCTTCGACGACCTTCTTGGCACCGTCGTTGATGTTGTCGGCCGGGATGATGGCCATGCCGCTGTCACGCAGCAACTGCTTGCCTTCTTCCACGTTGGTGCCTTCCAGACGCACCACGACCGGAACCTTGACGCCCACTTCCTTCACGGCGGCAATGATGCCTTCGGCAATCATGTCGCAGCGGACGATGCCGCCGAAGATGTTGACGAAGATGCCTTCGACCTTGTCCGAGGACAGGATCAGCTTGAACGCTTCGATGACGCGCTGCTTGTTGGCGCCGCCGCCCACGTCCAGGAAGTTCGCCGGCTCGCCGCCGTTGAGCTTGATGACGTCCATGGTGGCCATGGCCAGGCCTGCGCCGTTGACCATGCAGCCGATGTTGCCGTCCATGGTGACGTAGTTGATGTCCAGCTCCGAAGCGATCACTTCGGTCGGATCTTCCTGGGTCTTGTCGCGCATGGCGACCAGGGCCTTCTGGCGGAACGCGGCGTTGTCGTCGCTGTCGAACTTGCCGTCCAGCGCGTACAGGTTGCCGTCGTCCAGGATGGCCAGCGGGTTGATTTCAACCAGCGCCAGGTCCTTTTCGTTGAACAGGCGGTACAGGTTCACCATGATGTTGGCGAACTGGCCGGCCTGCTTGGCGGTCAGGCCCAGCTTGAAGCCGAAATCACGACCGTGGTAACCCTGCACGCCTTCGACGAAGTCGACGTTCAGCGAGTGGATCAGCTCCGGGGTTTCAGCGGCGACCTGCTCGATCTCCACGCCGCCTTCCGAAGAAGCGATGTAGGTGATGGTCTTGGTGCCACGGTCAACCAGCACCGACAGGTACAGTTCCTTGACGATCTCGCCAGCGGTGGTCACCAGCACCAGGTTGACCGGCAGTTCAACGCCAGCGGTCTGGTAGGTGGCCATCTTGGTGCCGAGCATCTTGGCCGCAGCGGCCTTCACGTCGTCGGTGGTCTTGCAGAACTTGACGCCGCCAGCCTTGCCGCGGCCGCCAGCGTGGATCTGCGCCTTGACCATCCAGGGGCCCTGGCCCAGGGAGTTGGCAGCGGCAACAGCTTCGTCCGGGGTCGCAGCGACCTTGCCGGCCGGGACCGGGATGCCGTACTCGGCAAGCAGTTGTTTTGACTGGTATTCGTGGAAATTCATGCGTCACCGTGGGAATAGGAACGACCGCACGCAATTCCTCAGGGCCCCGGCGGGGCGCCGGCATGGACCGCGGCGGGCCCACTATTGTGGCCGAGCCGGCGCCGGGGCGCAAAGAAGTATGGACAAAAGGCCCGAACCGGCCAGATTTCCATGGTCATTCAGGCAGTTGCGGCACGGCCTGGATCACACCGCAAACGCCCGCCCGGGCCGACTGCGCAGCCCAGCCCGGTACAGGCGCCCTATACTGGCCCCATAAATTCGACCCACGGTGCCGGCAACCGGGCAGCGAGCAGATCCGACGATCGGGGGACGTCGGGCAGGTTCGGCCCACCGCCGTCATGACCCAGTTCCAGGCAGCCAGAAGGGGAGTTCCGGCGTGTCACCCAGTGCTTCATTGATCGACCGCATCGAATCGATACCGCGGCGCGAGCTGTATTTCTTCGCCCTGTACCGGGTGCTGATCGCCTCGGTCATCGCCGCCCTGCTGTACAGCCCGTTGTCGGCCATGGTCGGCGAAGCGCATCACCCGCGCCTGGCCTATTCGGTCGGCGCCGCCTATCTGCTGCTGTCCCTGTTGTGGCTGGTGATCGGCCGCAACGAACGCTGGCTGCGGCCGATCGTGGTTGGCGGCGTGCTGCTGGACATCGTCGCCGCCAGCCTGCTGGCGCACGCCCTGCCCGGCGCCAGCGCCGGCATCTCGATGTCGCTGCTGTTCAACATCGCCGCCGCCGCCACCCTGCTGCCGCTCAGCTGGGGCCTGGTGCTGGCGCTGGCCGCCAGCGTCGCCACCGCCGCCGAATACCTGTGGAAAGTGTTGGAAGGCGGCGATCCCACCCGCACCCTGGCCGAACTGGCGATGTTCGCCACCAGCTACCTGGCGCTGGCCTTCATCAGCTACCAGGTCGGCAACCGTGCACGCCGCAACCAGCAGCTGGCCAACCAGCGTGGCGACGAAGTGGCCAACCTGTTCCAGATCAACGAACTGATCATCCGCCGCATGCGCACCGGCGTGGTGGTGGTGGATGCCGACAACCGCATCACCCTGGCCAACGAAGCTGCCTCGATCCTGCTGGGCGACCGCGATGGCAACAGTGATTCGGGCCGCCTCGACCTGGCCAGTGTCGCCCCCGAACTTGCCCGGCGCCTGCAACGCTGGCGCAACGGCTGGGCACAGGATGAAATGCCGCTGCAACTCAACCCCGACCAGCCGGAAGTGCAGCCACGCTTCGCCCGCCTGCTGGCCGGCAGCGACCTGGTGCTGGTGTTCCTGGACGACTCCAGCGTGGTCTCGCGCCGCGCCGAATCGCTCACCCTGTCGGCGATGGGGCGCTTCTCGGCCAGCCTCGCGCACGAGATCCGCAACCCGCTGGCGGCCATCAACTACGCCGTGCAGCTGCTGGAGGAAGGCACCGGCTTCAACGAAAGCGACCGCCGCCTGCTGCAGATCATCCACCAGCAGTGCCAGCGCACCAACGGCATCGTTGAAAGCGTGCTGGGCCTGGCCCGGCGCGAACGCGCCAACCCGGAAAATGTCGACCTGGCCGCCTTCGTGCGCCGCTTCGTGCTGGAGTACAAGCAGGGCCAGACGCTGGAAACCGACAGCATCGAACCGATCATCAACGACACCTCTGTGCCGGCCCAGGTCGACCCGCGCCACCTGTACCAGGTGCTGACCGTGCTGGTGCACAACGCCCTCAAGTACGGCCGCATCGGCGAGCAGCCCGCGCGCGTGCGGCTGCGCGTGGCCCAGCACGAGCGAAGTGCGGTGATCGACGTGATGGACCGTGGCCCCGGCATCCCCGAGACCGTCGCCGCGCAACTGTTCCGCCCCTTCTTCACCACCTCCGAGCACGGCACCGGCCTGGGCCTTTATATCGCCCGCGAGCTGTGCAGGGCCAACCAGGCGCGGCTGGATTACATCCCCGTCCCCGCCGGCGGCTCCTGCTTCCGCCTGGTACTGCCCGGCCCGCACACCCTGCTTCCGCACTGATTCGGTGCGTCAAACATTTGTCGCCTTCCACACCCTCGGCTATCTTTCCCACCCATGAACGAAACCCGCAGCGCCCTCGTCGTCGACGATGAACGCGATATCCGCGAACTGCTGGTGTTGACCCTCGGCCGCATGGGCCTGCGCATCAGCACCGCCGCCAACCTCGCCGAAGCCCGCGAACTGCTGGCCAGCAATCCCTATGACCTGTGCATAACCGACATGCGCCTGCCCGATGGCAATGGCATCGAACTGGTCAGCGAGATCGCCCAGCACTATCCGCGCACGCCAGTGGCGATGATCACCGCCTTCGGCAGCATGGACCTGGCCGTGGAAGCGCTGAAAGCCGGTGCCTTCGATTTCGTCAGCAAGCCGGTGGACATCACCGTGCTCCGCGGCCTGGTCAAGCATGCGCTGGAACTCAACAACAGCGAACGCCCGGTTGCCGGTCCCGCCGCCGAACAGGCCGCACGTCTGCTCGGCGAATCGCCGGCGATGGACGTGCTGCGCGCCACCATCGGCAAGGTTGCGCGCAGCCAGGCACCGGTCTACATCCTGGGCGAATCCGGGGTGGGCAAGGAACTGGTTGCACGCACCATCCATGCTCAGGGTGCACGCGCCGCTGGGCCGTTCGTGCCGGTCAACTGTGGCGCCATTCCCACCGAGTTGATGGAGAGCGAGTTCTTCGGCCACCGCAAGGGCAGCTTCACCGGCGCCCATGCCGACAAGCCGGGACTGTTCCAGGCCGCACACGGCGGCACCCTGTTCCTGGATGAAGTGGCCGAGCTGCCGCTGCAGATGCAGGTGAAGCTGCTGCGTGCGATCCAGGAAAAATCGGTGCGCGCGGTGGGCGCCCCCAGCGAAGAACCGGTGGACGTGCGCATCCTCTCGGCCACCCACAAGGATCTGGCCGAGCTGGTCGAAGACGGGCGCTTCCGCCACGACCTCTACTACCGCATCAACGTCATCGAACTGCGCGTACCGCCGCTGCGCGAGCGTCGCCAGGACCTGCCCGCGCTGGCCGCGTCGATCCTGGCGCGGCTGGCCCGCAGCCACGGCCGCGCCACCCCGCTGCTGGCGCCGTCGGCGCTGGACGCGTTGGCCCAGTACGGCTTCCCCGGCAACGTGCGCGAGCTGGAGAACATCCTCGAACGCGCGCTGGCACTGGCCGAGGAAGACCGTATCGGCGCCGACGACCTGCGCCTGCCGCAGCATGCGCCTCGCTCACCCGGCAGCGCTGCGCACGCTGAAGCCGTTGTGGATCTGCATCCAGGCAGTGCCGCCCTACCCTCGTATATCGAGCAGCTCGAGCGCAGTGCGATCCAGCGCGCGCTGGAAGAAAACCGCTGGAACAAGACCCGCACTGCCGCGCAGCTGGGCATCACCTTCCGTGCGCTGCGCTACAAGCTGAAGAAGCTGGGGATGGAATAGGTAGTGCCGGCCGCTGGCCGGCAACCCCGTGCACCGACCATCCACGCATGGCGTGGATCTACTGGTTGCCCATCCACGCATGGCGTGGATCAACCGGCCGTTCTGCGTCGGAATGGTGATGCCGGCCGCTGGCCGGCAACCCCGTGCATCGCCCATCCACGCATGGCGTGGATTTACTGGTTGCCCATCCACGCATGGTGTGGATCAACCGCCCGTTCTGCGTCGGAATGGTAGTGCCGGCCGCTGGCCGGCAACCTCATGTACCGCGTCATCCACGCAGGGCGTGGATCTACTGGTTACCCCATCCACGCATGGCGTGGATCAACCGCCCGTTCTGCGTCGAAATGGTAGTGCCGGCCGCTGGCCGGCAACCCCGTGCACCGCCCATCCACGCATGGCGTGGATCTACGGCATCAATCCTTGGTGACGCGATTGATCTCGGCCAGGCTGGTCACGCCCGCGGCCGCCTTCTTCAACGCCGACTGCCGCAGGTCATTCACGCCGATCGCCTGCGCAGCCTCGGCAATCTGCAGCGCGTTGCCGCCCGCCAGCACGATGGTCGCGATCTCGTCGGTCATCGGCATCACCTGGTAGAGGCCGGTACGGCCCTTGTAGCCCTCGGTGCATTCGTCGCAGCCCACCGCCTCATACAGTTCGATGCCCGCATCCAGCTGCGCCTGGGTGAAGCCCTCGGCCAGCAGCGCATGCTCCGGCAGATTGGCCGGGCGCTTGCAGTTCGAACACAGGCGGCGCGCCAGGCGCTGGGCAATCACCAGCGTCACCGAGCTGGTGATGTTGTACGGCGCGATACCCATGTTCATCAGGCGCGCGATGGTCTGCGGCGCATCGTTGGTATGCAGCGTGGACAGCACCATGTGACCGGTCTGCGCAGCCTTGATCGCAATTTCCGCCGTTTCCAGATCGCGGATTTCGCCGACCATGATGATGTCCGGATCCTGTCGCAGGAACGAACGCAGCGCCGCGGCAAAGGTCATGCCGCGCTTGTTGTTCTGCTGCACCTGGTTCACGCCCGGCAGGCGGATTTCCACCGGATCTTCCGCGGTGGAGATGTTGCGGGTCTCGTCGTTGAGGATGCCCAGCGCGGTATACAGCGACACCGTCTTGCCCGAACCGGTCGGACCGGTCACCAGCACCATGCCGTACGGCTTGTGGATCGCCTCCAGGAACAGCTTCTGCTGGTCCGGCTCGTAACCCAGCTTGTCGATGCCCAGCTTGGCCGCGCTGCCATCGAGGATACGCAGCACCACCTTCTCACCGAACAGCGTAGGCAGCGTGCTGACGCGGAAGTCGATCTGCCGGGTCTTGGACAGGTTGAGCTTGATGCGCCCGTCCTGCGGCACGCGCTTTTCGGCGATATCCAGCTGCGCCATCACCTTCAGGCGCGCGGCGATGCGCTGGTTGAGCTTGTTCGGCGCGCGCGCGACCATCTTCAGCAGGCCGTCGATGCGCAGACGCACGCGGTAGTCGTCTTCGTAGGGCTCGAAGTGGATGTCCGACGCGCCCTTGCGGATAGCGTCGACCAATACCTTATTCACGAACTTGACCACCGGGGTGTCGTCGCCCTTGGCGTCGATACCGCTGTCGGTGCTGGCCATGTCGTCGTCGCCACCGCCAACATCGAGGTTGGCCATGCCGTCATCGTCGCCACCTAGCGCATCCCCCATCGTGTCGTGGCTGGCATGCCACTGCTCCAGCGTGCGACGAATCTGGTCCTCGTCCACCAGGATCGGCTCAACCACCAGATTGGTGTGGAACTTGATCTCATCCAGCGAATGGGTGGGGTTGCTGGTGCCGACGAACAGCTTGCCGCCGCGTTTGAACAGCGGCAGCACGTTGTGCTTGCGCAGCAGCTCTTCGCTGACAAGGCTCATCGCGTTCTGGCTGCTGTCGAACGTGGACACGTCGAACAGCGGCATGCCGAATTCGACCGCGTTGGCGGCGGCGAGCTGCGAGGCGCTGACCAGCTTGTTCTGCGCGAACCACGTCGGCAGCGGCTGGCGAGCGGCGGCCGCCTTGGCCATGGCATCGCGGGCAGCGACTTCGTCCAGCGCGCCGTCCTGGACGAGGCGGCGGGCCAGGCCGGTGATGCCGACGAGATTGGCGGTGGTAACGGCGTTCATAGAAATCCTTGGCTCATGGGTCTGGCAATGCGGTGCGCCCTCCAGGGGCACCACACAGGGCAGCAGAACCTGCCGCGAGCATCGGCCAGCGGCATCGCCAATCCATGAGCAACGCTGCCTTGCCCGGCGTTGCCGGCCCGGCAGGCTCGATCCTGACTCCCCCGGGGATGATAGCCCCGTCAAGGGTCGCCCAACATCCCATTGCCGGCTGAAATGTGATCAGCAGCCCGTTGGACGATAGCGTGCTTCAAAGGCGCTGCCGTCGCAGCTCCAAGTACCGTCGGCTGCCCGGCGTAGGATCAAATTCTTGCCTAAAACGGGTGCGCCACCAACTAAGGTGCAGGTTATGCTGCCCACACCCGTGGCGGCCAGTTCCGCCGAAACCGCAGAGCATCTCGTACTTGGCTTAAGCCCAATGTACTCCGCGTTGACCAGAGCCGCGTTCTGGTTGTCTTGTGCAACGGACTCCATCGTCGTCTTGCCCGGCCGGATATCCGACAGGGCAGCCGCCAGATCGGCCTTGGCTACGTAATTTTGATACATCGGCAACGCGATAGCGGCGAGGATGGCGATGATGGAGACCACGATCATCAGCTCGATCAGCGTGAAACCTCTAGTTCGATTCATGGCTCCCCCAGCTCATGAGTGAATTACCGTCCCTGCAAACGAAAGAAGCCCCGCTTTCGCGGGGCTTCTTCCGGAGCGTATTAGGCGCCGGTGCAGCCCGTCGGGGAGTACTTCTTCAGCACGGTCGTGGCACAGGTCCAAGTACCGTCCGCAGTGGCGCGGGTCAGGGTGATGGTCTTGTCCTTCACCTGCGAGTTGCCGGCCAGGGTGCAAGCGATCGAAGCCGCACCGGACGAGGCGGTGCCCTTCACGGTGACGGTCGGGCAGCGGGTCGAAACCTTCAGACCGATGTCGGCGGGATCAGCGAAGTCCTTGCCCTCGTTGAGTGCAACTTCAGCGGCGGTCTTGCCGCTGGTGACTTCGGCCAGGCCCGCAGCGGTCTGCGACTTGGCCACGTAGTCCTGGTACATCGGCAGGGCGATTGCGGCCAGGATGGCGATGATCGCAACGACGATCATCAGTTCGATAAGGGTGAAGCCCTTCTGGTTCTTCATTTGGTACGTCCCCAAGATAGTAGTGGTTGATGTTCAGAGCACAGGATCGATCCGGCCGTGGCCGGTTGAGCGGGCTCCTGTCCCCTGCGGGTGGATCAACGCAGGTTGCGTGCCAACCCCGGCACGCCTCCCCCTGGATTTCCCCACGCCCATGATGGCAGCTATTTCACGGATGGGAACCCCCGGAGTACGAATCTGCGATGGACGCGGCAATGTGACGCAGTGCGTCACCTTTGGTCGGCACCCGGCACGAATTCGCATGATGGGCCCTCCGGCAACTGCCCAGACGGGCATGAACCCGCTACCATCGACGGCTAGATGCCCGCCTGGGGATGGTGGGTCTTGGGGAGCCGATATGTCTGTCAGTCGCAGTGCGATCAAGAAGGGGCCCGTGGCGCGTAGCACCATGGAGCTGCAGCCGTTTGTCTGGGAGGGGACCGACAAGCGGGGCGTGAAGATGAAGGGAGAGCAGGCCGCGAAGAATGCGAACCTGCTGCGGGCCGAGTTGCGCCGTCAGGGCATAAATCCCGGTATGGTCAAACTTAAGCCCAAGCCTCTATTTGGCGCGGCCGGGAGCAAGATCACGCCGAAGGAAATTGCCTTCTTCAGTCGGCAGATGGCCACCATGATGAAGTCGGGCGTACCCATTGTAGGCTCGCTGGACATCATCGCGAACGGGCACAAGAACCCGCGCATGAAGAAGATGGTGGATGGCCTGCGCACCGATATTGAAGGCGGCTCGTCGCTCTATGAGGCTGTCAGCAAGTACCCGGTACAGTTCGACGAGCTCTACCGCAACCTGGTACGGGCTGGTGAAGGCGCCGGCGTTCTGGAGACAGTACTGGACACTGTCGCCAACTATAAAGAGAACATTGAGGCCCTGAAGGGCAAGATCAAGAAAGCGATGTTCTACCCGGCCATGGTGCTTGCGGTTGCCCTGCTGGTCAGCGGCATCCTGTTGGTCTGGGTAGTACCTCAGTTTGAGGACGTGTTTAAAGGCTTCGGCGCGGACCTCCCCGCCTTTACCCAGTTCATCGTCAACCTGTCCCGGTTCATGGTCTCGTGGTGGTGGTTGATTCTGCTGCTCATCATCGGTTCGATAGTCGGCTTCATCGCCGCCTATAAGCGCTCACCGAAGCTACAACACAGTATCGACCGACTTGTTCTGAAGCTGCCGGTAATCGGGCAGATCATGCACAACAGTTCGATTGCGCGCTTTGCCCGCACCACCGCCGTGACCTTCAAGGCCGGCGTACCGCTGGTAGAGGCACTAAGCATCGTGGCCGGCGCGACCGGCAATACGGTTTACGAGCATGCCGTATTGAGAATGCGCGACGACGTGTCTGTCGGTTACCCGGTCAACGTTTCCATGAAACAGACCAACCTGTTCCCGCACATGGTCATCCAGATGACCGGCATCGGCGAAGAGGCGGGCGCCTTGGATGCCATGCTGTTCAAGGTGGCCGAGTACTATGAGCAGGAGGTCAACAATGCCGTTGACGCCCTGAGCAGCCTGCTGGAACCGGTCATTATGGTGATCATTGGTACCATCGTCGGCGGCATGGTCATCGGCATGTACCTGCCGATTTTCAAGCTCGCTTCCGTCGTCGGATAAAACATACATGGCATTTCTCGACCAGCATCCCGGCCTCGGCTATCCCGCCGCGGCCGGCCTGGGACTGCTTCTGGGCAGCTTCCTGAACGTCGTCATCCTGCGCCTGCCCAAGCGGCTGGAATGGCAGTGGAAGCGCGATGCGCGCGAGGTTCTGGAGGAGCCGGACTTCTACGAACCGCCCCCGCCGGGCATCGTGGTGGAGCCTTCGCACTGCCCGCACTGCAAGCACAAGCTGGCCTGGTACGAGAACATCCCGCTGTTCAGCTGGATGATCCAGGGCGGCAAGTGCCGCCACTGCAAGGCGCCCATCTCCATCCAGTACCCGCTGGTGGAGGCCCTGACCGCGGTGATGGTGCTGGCCTGTGTGTGGCAGTTCGGCTTCGGCTGGCAGGGCTTCGGTGCGATCGTGCTGACCTGCTTCCTGATCGCCCTGTCCGGCATCGACCTGCGCACCCAGCTGCTACCGGATCAATTGACCCTGCCGCTGATGTGGCTGGGGTTGATCGGCAGCATCGACAACCTGTACATGCCCGCCAAACCGGCCCTGCTCGGCGCCCTGCTGGGCTACCTGTCGCTGTGGTCGGTGTGGTGGCTGTTCAAGCAGCTGACCGGCAAGGAAGGCATGGGCCACGGCGACTTCAAGCTGCTGGCCGCACTGGGCGCGTGGTGCGGGATGAAGGGCATCCTGCCGATCATCCTTATGTCGTCGGTGCTGGGCGCCCTCATCGGCTCGATCTGGCTGTACAGCCGCGGCCGTGACCGGGCGACACCGATTCCGTTCGGCCCCTACCTGGCACTGGCCGGCTGGCTGTTCTTCATGTGGGGCGAGCCCCTGCTGAACCAGTATCTGGTGATGAGCGGGCTGCGCTGAGGGGAGTCCCCATGAGCCAGTATGTGGTGGGCCTGACCGGCGGCATCGCCTCGGGCAAGAGTGAAGTAACCCGGCGCTTCGAGGCGCTGGGGATTGTCGTGGCCGACGCCGACCTGGCCGCACGTGCGGTGGTGGCGGTGGGCAGCCCTGCCCTCGCCCTGATTGCCGTGCGCTTCGGTGCAGACATGCTGCTCGCCGACGGCGCCCTGGACCGGGCGCGCCTGCGCGCCCACATCTTTGCCGACCCGGCCGAGCGGACGGCGCTGGAAGCGATCACCCACCCGGCCATCCGCCGGCTGATGCAGCAGCAGTGCGAACAGGCCGCCAGCCCCTATGCGCTGGCGGCGATCCCGCTGCTGACCGAAGTGGGCGGTCGCCAGGCCTATCCGTGGCTGGACCGGGTGCTGCTGGTGGATGCCCCGGAAGCCGTGCAGCACGCCCGGCTGATGCAGCGCGACGGCATCGACGCCGCGCTGGCCGACCAGATGATCGCCGCCCAAGCCACCCGCGCACAGCGCTTGGCGCTGGCCGATGACGTGTTGGTCAATGATGGCCATCCGGATGACCTGCAGGCGCAGGTCGAGCGGTTGCATCTGCGGTATCTGGGGTTGGCTCCCGGGTAAGGGCGGGCTTCACCCTGCATGGCTGATGTCGCCTCCTGGGTGATCTGCATCGCGCGCAGGGGGATGTCCCGGCCGGGGCAATTCACACCCCCGAGGCAATCAGCGACCTTGAATGCCCCGGCGGATTGCCAGATCCACACACAGGACTGCGACAAAAAAGAAGATCATCGCAACACCCCATTGATACGCCAACGGCCCGAAGAGATGCTTGACCATCGTGCCCACGCCACAGAACACGCGGCACCGACCGGACAGTTCGCTGACTTCATAGTGCAGCACTGCCCAACCGCTCAAAGCCGAGCAGGCGGCGAGGGCCAGACCGAACAGTATGACAAGGGGCCTACGTTTTGATCTACGTTTTGATCTACGTTTTGATTCACGTTTTGATCTACGCCTCGACATGCCTCGCCCTTGTGTCGACGTTTCCCGGAAATCCTTGGGCAACCGTCCTTTTGCCTACGATACCCGCCGGTTCGCCATGAAGCTGCCGACACAAATAACAACAGTCTTTGAAAGACTATTGAATGACGGCCAGATCACGGCCGCATTGGAGCACATCCGCGCCCATTTGGACTCGGATGGTGGCGAGGCTGTTTTTCTCGCCGCCCATCTGAGCATATCCGGCGAAACGTCCGAAGTGTTTGAGGAGCGCTCCATCCGTCAGCTCCGCGCCGCAGCCGCGAAGAACTATGCCCCGGCGATTTTGCAACTCGGCATGCGCCATCTGTTCGGCGACTCAGTGGAAATCGATGTTGCGCGCGCGGCCACCTGCTTCAAATCGGCAGCCGAGGCAGGTTATCCCCCGGCGATGTACGAGTACGGCCTTGCTTTGCTCCATGGCAAGGGAGTGAAGCAGGCCAGGACAGAGGCCCTTGCCTGGATCAGGCGGGCCGCTGAAGGTGGGGACGAGACTGCGCAGGAGTTCGTGCTTGCGCACGGGCTCATGCACGCCGATGACTGACACACTGTCACGATCCGAATTGGAGCCTGCGGCGTGACGGGCGTCGTGCTTGCTCGACTGCCGGTCTGATCTGGTAACAACCGCCGGGCGTGGCCCGGCGCTATTGAATGCCCATGGAACAGGCGCGCGGTGCGGGGATGAGCATCCACGCATGGCGTGGATCTACTCCAGCTGCTGGCGGGCGTAGCGGGCCAGTTCGCGGGCGGCCAGCAACAGACCTTCCACTACATCCGGCGGCAGTTGCTGGCCCGCGCTGCCCTGCACGCGTGCCGCTTCGGCGGCGTGCAGCATCTGGATCAGCGCATTGAGACCGGCTAGGGTACGGCTGAGGCTGGCCAGGGTTACGGCCTGCGACGGACTGAGACCGGTGCCCTTCCGGGTCTGGCCATCGGCGTTGTCGCGGCCATCCATGCGTGCCATCAGCGCGGGCAGCAGGTCGCTGGGTTCGGCCAGTACATCTTCGATGCGTTCGGCGATGTCGGCCGGCAACTGATCGGCGGATTCGCCAACCAGGCGGCGCAGGTTCGGATAGGTAGTGCGTGCAGACATGGCAATGCTCCTCGCAGACGGCAAGGCCACCCGCGGATGCGGGGTGGCGGACGGTGCGGGTTGGCGTACCGGAGACCCAACAACTCGAAAGCAAGGAAAAAGACTCCAGCGGACTCTTGCGAGTCCCCACGCACCGCCCGCCGAAGCAGAAGGCATGCGATGCATTTTCCACGATGGCCAAAGCGCATCTGGAGCTTTCAAGTTGTCGGGTTTATTCAGGACGCCAATCCCGGCCGGGGCGATGACCCCGACCGTGCCATCTCGCCAGCTGCATGCATTGCGGTCATGAGGCGAAAACGCCATGCGGCCCAACCGTCTGCGGAACCGTGCGTTGTGACACGCGCAGGGCGCGGAATGCATCACGCAGGTGTCGTGCTGGACCAGAAGCGCCGCGCCTTCGCGGAAGCTGAATTGGCGTTGCATGCGACATTTCGCGCCGAGTGGGAGATTTTGGCGACGGATGGATTCGTGCCGACCAAGGTCGGCCCCCAGCAAAGCAGCAGCCAGAATGGGTTACAGCGGCTTCGGCGAGAACGTCAGCGTGGCGATCACGCCGCGGGCGCCGCCCGGGCGCACGCTTACCTGCCAGCCGTACAGATCGCACAGGCGGCTGACGATCGACAGGCCAATGCCACCGCCCTGCGAGTGGCCGGCATGGGTACCGCGGTAGCCGCGCTGGAACAGCTTGGCGGCATCTTCCTCGCTCAGGCCCGGCCCGCTGTCGGTCACCGACACGGCGTTGGCGCCCACATGCACGCGCACCTCGCCATCCTGCGAATACTTCACCGCATTGCCGATCAGGTTGCCCAGCGCCACCGACAGCGCCGCTTCGGGGGCATCGATGACCAGATCGCGTTCGCCATCCAGGTGCAGCTCCAGCGGCTTGCCACCCAACTGGGCGCGGTGCGCGTCCAGCAGCTGTTCGGCCACCCGGGCCACATTGCTGCTGCCCTGCCCGCGTTCGTTGCGCGACAGCAGCAGCAGCGCGCCGATCAGATCGCTGCACTGCTGCTCGGCACGCTGGATGCGCTGCAGGCGCTGCAGCACCTTTTCGTCCAGGCCGGGGCGGGTCAGCAGAAGCTCAGTGGCGCCACGGATCACCGCCAACGGCGTGCGCAGCTCGTGGCTGACATCGGCATTGAACTCACGGTCGCGCTGCACCACTTCGGTCAGCCGCGAGGAATAGTCATCCAACGCCTGTGCCAACTGGCCCACTTCGTCATCCGGGAAGCGCGGCGCCAACGGCTCGGGCTCACTGGTACCGCCACGGTACGCACGCAGGCGCGCGGCCAGATCCGAGACCGGCTTCATCACCTTGGAGGCCGACCACCAGCCCAGCACCAGCGACAGCAGGCTGAATACCAGCACCGACAGGAACAGCGCGCGGTTGAGCTGCTGCCCACCGCGGACGCTGTCGGTCATGTCGTAGGCCAGGAACGCCCAAGCATCGGGAGTCTTGCGCACGGCCAGCTTGTAGGAATAGCGCTCGCCGCGCTCGTCCACACCGCCCATGTTGTACAGGCCGTCCTTGAACTCGTACCAGTCCGGCTCCTCCTCGCGCAGGGCTTCGAACTTGTCCGGCTTGATCAGGCGCGCGCGCATCTGCTGCACCGGCAGGTCGGGGTTGCGGTCCGGGCTTTCGTAATAACGCCGCACGTACTCGCTGATGTTGCGGTTCATCACGTCTTCCACCAGCTGGTTTTCCACCCGCATGCGGGCCCAGTTGGTGGCGAACGCGAACAGTGTCGTCAGGCAGAAGCCCAACAACACGAACGAGACGATGATGCGGCTGCGCAGGCGCCGCCGATAAGGCGTGCGCCGGCGCTCCCCCTTGCTTGCCACAGAATCAGGCTTCCGGCGTAGCGATGCGGTATCCGATGCCATGGCGGGTCTGGATCATCGGCACTTCAAAGGGCTTGTCCACCACGGCGCGCAGGCCGTGGATGTGCACGCGCAGCGAATCAGAGTCCGGCAGCTCTTCGCCCCAGACACGGGTTTCCAGCTCCTGCCGGGTGACCACGGCCGGGGCCGCTTCCATCAGCGCCTGCAGGATCTTCAATGCGGTCGGGTTGAGCTGCAGCAGCTTGCCCTGGCGGCGCACTTCCAGCGTGTCGAGGTTGTATTCCAGGTCACCGGTTTCCAGCACGCGGGTCTGCACGCCCTTGCCGCGACGCGACAGGGCGTTCAGACGCACTTCCACTTCCTGCAGCGCGAACGGCTTGATCAGGTAGTCGTCAGCACCGGAATCGAAGCCGGCGAGCTTGTTGTCCAGCGAATCGCGCGCGGTCAACATCAGCACCGGGGTCTGCTTGCGCGCTTCGTTGCGAAGCTTGCGGCAGACCTCGATACCGTCCATGCCCGGCAGGTTGAGGTCCAGGACAATCGCGTCGAACTCGTGCACGACAGCCAGATGCAACCCGGTCACTCCGTCGGCAGCGAAGTCCACGGTGTGGCCCCGGTCCTCCAGGTAGTCGCCCAGATTGGCCGCAATGTCGCTGTTGTCTTCGATTACCAGGATTCTCACTGTCACCTCTAATTGACGAATTTACCGACGCGCTGGGCCTGGCCCATGTCGCGCTGTGCCTTGTCCTTCTGCCGAGCACGCTCGGCGACGGTCATGCATTGCGTGGACGACATGTTGGAACCAATGGTCTTCTCACGTCGGCATATTAGACGACTATCTTCACGCGCCTGTGTCAAAACGGTGTTCACGACCTGCTGATCGTTGAAGACCTCAGTTCGTACCGATTCAGGCATCGCGTCCTTGGTCGGGTACTGCTCGGCGGCGGCACGGATGCGAACCAGGGTCTCGCGGACCTTGCCGCGCTCTTCCTGACGCAGCTCGGAATAGGTTTCGCCATCGTTGAGCTCGATCTCGATGCGCTCTACCTGCTGCAGCAGCGGCTTGCCCGGCAGGAATACCTCTTCGGCACTCTTGGCCCCTGCCGAGGCAGCGACCAGGGCCAACGCCGAAACCAGAACCGCTGATATCACTGGATGCTTCATGACAAACGAATCCCTGTCTGAGGTGAACGCCGACTGTATGCGGATGCCCGCTCTGCCAGCAAGTGCTGGCCGGCAGGGTGCAGGCGGCCTTAAAGCTTGGAGTCCGGGTTCAAGTTGCTGTAGGTGCGCTGGTCGTTGAGCAGGGCCTTGCCCTTCTCTTCGATGCGGCGCCGTTCGGCCACGGTCAGGCAACGGCTCTTGGGCATGTTGCTGCCCGTAGTGCGCTGGTACGAGCAGATCTGGCGGCTGTCGTCGTGGGCGCGCGTCAGGATGCTGTTGACCCGCTCCTGATCGTTGAAGACGTCGTTCTGCACCTGCGGTGGCAGCTCCTGGACGGTCTGCCGTTCGCCCATCCGCTGGGTGATCCGCGCCAATGCCTGCTGGACCTGACTGCGGTCCTCGGCGGAGATTTCGTTGTAGTCGCCCTGCTGCAGGGCTTTTTCGACCTGGCGGACCTGCTCGGCCACCGGGGTCTGGCGGTCCATCTGCACAGCCGCCTTTTCCGGCTTGGCCAGTGCAACGCCAGGCAGGCACAGCAACAGCACGATCATCGTGGTGCGGTACATCGCCAACCTCCCGATCCTTCGGAACGAAGGCCCAACTCTACGAGTGTCCCCACGTGCCCACAAGGGCCCCTTGGCAGGGGGACACAGGGCATAAAAAAGACCCAGGCGGTGCACCCGCCTGGGCCTGAAGTTGTATCCCGATACCGATCCTGCTGAGAGGCAGAGCTGCGGTTCGTTGAAGGCTACGCCCGGGGCGATTAAAGCAGCGTTAAACCCGCCAACCTCGCCTGAATTTAATTTCAAGCCACTGAAATATCAGGATTTTTTGATCTTCTCGACATGTTCGATGATGCGTGCGGCCACATCCACCCCGCAGGCGGCCTCGATCCCTTCCAGGCCCGGGGTGGAGTTCACCTCCAGCACCAGCGGGCCGCGCTCGGAGCGGATCAGGTCCACCCCGCAGACGCCCAGCCCCAGCGCCTTGGCCGAACGCACCGCCACCTGCTGTTCGGCCCGGCTGGCCTTGGACGCCACCGCCGTGCCGCCGGCATGCAGGTTCGAGCGGAAATCCCCCTCCGGCGCCTGGCGCTGCATCGACGCCACCACCTGGTCGCCGACCACGAAGCAACGCAGGTCGGCGCCCTTGGCCTCGCCGATGAACTCCTGCATCAGGAAGTTGGCATACAGGCCACGCAGGGCTTCGACGATGCCGCGCGAGGCGCTGGCCTTCTCGGTGAGGATCACGCCACGGCCCTGGGTGCCTTCATTGAGCTTCACCACATGCGGCGGCGGGCCGAGCATGGACAACAGGTCGACGGTGTCATCCGGGTTGTCACCAAAGACGGTGACCGGCATGTCGATGCCCTTGGCCGCCAGCAACTGGTGCGCCCGCAGCTTGTCGCGCGAGCGCAGGATCGCGTCGGACGGATTGGGCGTGCGTGCGCCCATCAGTTCGAACTGGCGCAGCACGGCGGTGCCATAGCGGGTGACCGAAGCACCGATGCGCGGGATGACCGCATCCACGCCGGTCATCGGCCGGCCCTTGTAGTGCATGGAAAAGCCGTCCGCGGCGATGCGCATGTAGCAGCGCAGGGGGTCCAGGATGCGCACGGTATGGCCGCGCGCGCGCGCGGCCTCGACCAGCCGACGGGTGGAGTACAGCCGGGTGTTGCGGGACAGGATGGCGAGCTTCATCGCAGTGGGATCGGTCGGCAGGCGCGAAGCATAGCGTGGCAGCGTTGCGACCGGATGATGTTGCCTGGCGGCACCACCGCGTGCCGGGCTTCCCCTTCATTCCGCCGCTGGATAGCCGCGTGCGGCCTCGCCCAGAGCGGCGATGCACGCCATCTGGACGGTCGACCCGCCGAAGGCATCCTTGTAAATCTCCACGATGCGCTGCGCGGCCTCCGGCCCACCTGCCCTGCCCAGGGCGCGCACCGCTTCAACCTGTTTGGCCGAGCCAATTCCCGCGGAAAGGAATATCTGATGCAGTGCGTTGACCAGGTCGTTCCTGCGTTGCATGCCGGCGCGCTCCTTGAAATGAGGGCAACACGCTAGCGGAGGGCAAGTCGGGGGGACATACGGATTTGGAATCTGCCTTGCACGCTCGGACGCGAAGTCCGCACTCTCAAGCAGGCACCGGCAAACGCTGCGCCAGATACTTTCAGCCCCCCGACAATCCCTGCGTCCCGCCAAATCGATTCTCTTCCTCGCTACCGGGCAGCAGCATGACCGGAAACAGAACGAACACCCCCAAAGGAACGAAGGCAATGACAACAAACCATCCCGACTCATCAATGTCGTGCAACCTGCGCACGGTCAGTGCGAGCATGGGCGGGAGGAAAGATACCAGCGCGACCGTTGCCAGGCCCTGCCCCACGCTATTGAGACGCAAGCCCAGTTCCCAATTGTAGAACCGTGTGCCGATCAGCCAGTAGCCAGCTTCCATCAAGCTGTAGCTCAGCGCGGCCAAGAAAGCGGCAAGCAGGAAGAACGACCAGAACTCTGTCCGGTTGGATCGTCCCGAAAAATCAAAGCATCGCCTGATGGGCACAAGTGCAGCGATCATTCACGCTCCGGACAACGAACGATTGATACCAATTGTTGACGGATTTCTAGCATGTCCGATCCCAGCAACAACTGAACCTGTCCGTGTGACTGGATCGAGCAGACCGCAAGGTCGCAGAGGAGGCTTTCCAGCGCTAAGGACGGTCGCGCGGCGCTGAGCCAAGGAAAACTCACCTGGCAGCATGCCCGCGATCACTGTGCGGCAAAGCGGATCGAAGTGCCCGAGCCGAGGCGCTGTCGCGCTGGCTGGGTAGCGCGGAGCGGCTGACACGCCGCAAACCGCTGGAAGACATGGAGCGGGCGAAGGGAATCGAACCCTCGTCAGTAGCTTGGGAAGCTACAGCTCTACCATTGAGCTACGCCCGCGTTGCCCGACAAGTCTATGCGGGGCACGTGTTCAAACGCAACGGGCAGGCCCTTGCAGCTTGCCCGTGACGGTGACGGTGACGGCAGGCCCGCAGGCCTGCCGTCGTGTGCATCAGAAGCTGCCGCTGAAGCTGGCAAACAGCGTCGCGTCCTGCGCACGCTTCTGCAGGGTGGTGGCGCTCAGGCCGATGTTGCTCTGCAGGCCGAACAGCTCCATGCGCGCGCCCAGGATGGCGGTCGCATAGTTCTTGTCGAAGTCCATGCCCGGCACGCGGTACATGCCGACGTCCGGCAGGCTCTGCACCCAGGCGCTGGCCTGCTTGGTGTCTTCGAACTCGTGATCGTAGGTCACCTGCACGTACGGCTTGACGGTGCCGCCGTCGAAGCGGGCCTGCCAACCGATACGGCCGACGGTGGAATCGACATCCTGCTTGCCGTAACCCAGCGCGGTGGCCAGGGTGCCGGCATCGGCGCTTTCGGTGTAACCGTCGATCTTGACCTGCTGCCAGATCACCGAGGCGATCGGGCCGTGGCGGAAGCCACCTTCGGTGCCGAACTCGTAACCGGCGTTCAGGGCGGCGGTCAGGTTGCTGCCGTCCGGCGAGCCACCGTGTTCGCGGGTGGCCGGGCCGAGCTGGACCTTGCGGTTCACGTCATAGGACAGCCAGGTGTAGCTGACCTGGCCATTGACCCAGATGCGGTCGCCGTACCAGCCGGCGAACAGACCGGCCGTGGTGTCCTTCTGGGTGAAATCGCCACGGCTGTTGCCGAAGTCGGCATTCAGGCGGCCAAAGCCGGCGAAGCCGCCGAAGACCATGCCGTCACGTGCCCAGTCGACACCGAACAGGCCGGCCGGGGCCAGGCCGTCGTACAGATCGGCGTGGTCGTAGCGCTGCATGTCACCGCGCACGCCGCCCCACCAGGACATCCCGTCGGCCGGACGGCCGGCTTGGTGCAGACTGACCTGGTCGGCGCGCGAACGGCCGATGGTCTGCGCCGAGTGGCTCAGCACCTGCTGCAGGCGCGGGCCTTCCAGGATCGAGATGGCGTACTGGCCCAGCATCTGGTGCGCGGCCGAGGTCGGATGCACGTCATCGGCGAAGAGATAGCTGCTGGCCGCGTCCGGGCGGGCGTAGGCCAGCGGGCTGCAGGTCAGTGACGAAGCCACCAGGCAGGCGCGGCCGGTGACGTTGCTGAAACCATACATGCCCGGATTGGCGATGATTTCATGCAGCAGGGTGTAGGTATCGAGCGGGATGAAGTCGATACCGGCCTGCTTCAGGCCACTGTACAGCGCAGTGTTGTACGCGGTGGACAGGGCCGTACCCTGCGCTTGACCCGCCGCACCCCGGTCGATGAACCCGGGGGTGATACCGACGTCGGGCAGGTTCGGCACCAGCACATACTGCGCGCCAGCCTGCTTGAGGCTGGCCACGATGCCGATCTGGTCGGTCACCGCTGCGCCAATCACGGCCGGGGCCTGGGCCGGAGCGGTGATCGAGAACAGGTCGTTGGCGCCCCCCCACACGGTGTACAGCGCATTCGGGTCCGCCTTGCCACCGTTGGCGGCGAGATACCTGGCCATCTGCGTCTTCAGCGACGGCACCGGCACGTTGCCGAAGGCCGGCTGGGTCAGGTCGGTACCCACGCGGGCACCGCCGACAGCGTAGTTGTCACCGGTCTGGCCGTTGCCGTTGGGGGACGCATTGGTGCCGTAGTAATCGGCGACGAACTGCGCCCACTCCCAACCGGGGTTGGTGGTGAACTGGCCGGCGACCGGACGCGCCTCCGCCGGCAGCAGGGGACGGTAGTAGCCGCTGTCGGTGAGGCTGTCACCGAAGAACACGGTACGGGTGAACGGGGATTCGCCTGCCATGGCCGGCAGCGCGGCCAGCGCGATCGCGGCCGCCATGAGGGAGCGGATCGGGCGTTTGCTGAGCAGCATGTAAAAACTCCTGTGGGGATATCGTTTGAGGATCCGACGCACGTACGCCGGCGCACGGTGAATGGTTTCACTGCGCCGCCAATTGCTCACGCTGCGCCGCCGCATGGATTGTCGCTCGAGCCAGGCCCGGCGGGCTTTGCCGGTGCGGGCGTAGCGCACAACTTGCAACGGTTCCGATGCGAACCGGCAATCAGCGACAATGGCCCCATGAACATCCAGCTCAATGGCGAACCCCGCACCTTGCCCGCTTCAGCGACCCTCCTGGACCTGCTTGCGGCCGAGCAGCTGTTGCAACGCCGGGTGGCGGTTGAGGTGAACGGCGAGATCGTCAGCCGCAGCCGTCATGCCGAGCATGTGCTGGACGAGGGCGATGTGGTGGAGATCGTGCATGCCCTCGGCGGCGGCTGAGGCATCCCGCGCTCCGCGCTCGCCGGGCATGGCCCGGCGCTACCCTGCGCATCCGTTCCGGTAGCGCCGGGCCATGCCCGGCGGCGTCGAAGTGAC
The DNA here is from genome assembly GCF_056395105.1 of Stenotrophomonas sp. 10L48. Lineage (NCBI taxonomy): Bacteria > Pseudomonadati > Pseudomonadota > Gammaproteobacteria > Lysobacterales > Lysobacteraceae > Stenotrophomonas > Stenotrophomonas sp. 10L48. The sequence continues at coordinate 258,600 of NZ_JBFTIX010000007.1, forward strand.
GACCCCATCTTCGGGCGGATAAGCGATAATCGCGTCATGAACGCTCATGTCTCCCCCGATTCGCTGGTGATCGCCGGCAAGACCTACAGCTCGCGGCTGCTTACCGGCACCGGCAAGTTCAAGGATCTGGAAGAAACCCGCCTGGCCACCGAGGCCGCGGGCGCCCGGATCGTCACCGTGGCCATCCGCCGTACCAACATCGGCCAGAACCCGGGCGAACCGAACCTGCTCGACGTGCTGCCGCCGGACCGTTACACCATCCTGCCCAACACCGCCGGCTGCTACACCGCCGAGGATGCCGTGCGCACCTGCCGCCTGGCCCGCGAACTGCTGGACGGCCACAACCTGACCAAGCTGGAAGTACTGGGCGACCAGAAGTCGCTGTACCCGGACGTGGTGCAGACCCTCAAGGCCGCCGAGCAGCTGGTCAAGGACGGTTTCGAGGTGATGGTCTATACCTCCGACGACCCGATCCTGGCCAAGCGCCTGGAAGAGATCGGCTGCGCTGCGGTGATGCCGCTGGCCGCGCCGATCGGCTCGGGCCTGGGCATCCAGAACAAGTACAACCTGCTGCAGATCATCGAAGACGCCAAGGTGCCGATCATCGTCGACGCCGGCGTGGGCACCGCGTCGGATGCGGCGATCGCGATGGAGCTGGGCTGCGACGGCGTGCTGATGAACACCGCCATCGCCGGCGCGCGCAACCCGGTGTTGATGGCCAGCGCCATGCGCAAGGCCGTGGAAGCCGGCCGCGAGGCGTTCCTGGCCGGCCGCATTCCGCGCAAGCGCTATGCCAGTGCGTCCTCGCCGATCGATGGGTTGATCGGCTGATGACCAATCCATTCGACAGCGCCGGTTCGAAGGCACCGCCCAAGCCGTTCACGGTCAACGAAGGCCGCCGTGAAGTGCGCAGCTTCGTGCTGCGCCAGGGCCGTTTCACCCCGGCCCAGCAGCGCGCGTTCGACGAGCGCTGGCCGCGTTTCGGCCTGGATTTCAGCGGTGAACCGCGTGATCTGGATGCCACCTTCGGCCGCGATGCGCACAAGGTGCTGGAAATCGGCTTCGGCAACGGCGCCGCGCTGCGCTTCGCCGCGCAGCAGGACCTCAGCCGCGACTACATCGGCCTGGAAGTGCACGCGCCCGGCGTGGGCCGCCTGCTGAACGCGCTGGCCGACGACAACGCCGACCACGTGCGCCTGTACCACCACGACGCGGTGGAAGTGCTGGAAAAGGAAATCGCCGATGGCGCGCTGGACGAAGTGCGCATCTACTTCCCCGACCCGTGGCACAAGAAGCGCCACAACAAGCGTCGCCTGATCCAGCCGGGCTTTGCCGAGCTGCTGGTGCGCAAGCTGCGCCCCGGTGGCCGCCTGCACTGTGCCACCGACTGGGAGGATTACGCCGAGCAGATGTGGGACGTGCTCGATGCCACCCCCGGCCTGGTCAACCGTGCCGGTCCGCGTGGCAGCGTGCCGCGCCCGGACTGGCGCCCGCAGACCCACTTCGAGACCCGCGGCCAGAAGCTCGGCCATGGCGTCTGGGACCTGTTGTACGACCGCACCTGATGAACGCCTGAGGACGCCGCGCCCCACATGGATACCGCGCTGACGCTGACCACTGACATGAAGCTCGTGCTCGGGCTGGTCGGCTTCACAATGGCGATGTTCCTGTTCGAGCGCATCCGCGCCGACGTGGTCGCGCTGGTGGTGCTGGTGGTGCTGGGCGTGACCGGCCTGATCGCGCCGGAGGAGATCTTCGGCGGCTTCTCCGGCAACGCGGTGATGAGCATCATCGCCACCACCATCCTCGGCGCGGGCCTGGACCGCACCGGTGCGTTGAACCGGCTCGCGGCCTGGCTGCTGCGGCGCGGCCATGGCGTGGAGCAGCGGCTGCTGATGATGACCACGGCCATCGCCGGCCTGAACTCGTCCTTCATGCAGAACCCGTCGGTGATGGCGTTGTACCTGCCGGTTGCCTCGCGCCTGGCCGCGCGCACCGGGCTGACCATGCAACGCCTGCTGCTGCCGATCTCGGCGGCGATCGTGATGGGTGGCGCGCTGACCATGGTCGGCAACTCGCCGCTGATCCTGCTGAACGATCTGCTGGCCTCGGCCAATAACAACCTGCCCTCCGGCCTGGCCACCATCGAGCCGCTGCGCATGTTCGCGCCGCTGCCGATCGGCATCGCCCTGCTGATCGCCTCGCTGCTGTATTTCCGCTACTACGGCGACCGCAAGCTGGTGGAAGAGGAAAGCCTGGTCAACGACGGCACCACGCCGGCCCGCACCGAGAGCTACTTCGCCAAGACCTACGGCATCGAAGGCGACGTGTTCGAGCTGGTGGTCACCGCCGAGAGCCCGCTGGTCGGCATGACCCTGGGCGAGGCCGAGAACCTGCATGACGCGCCGCTGCTGCTGGCACTGAAGACCGGCAATGACACCCGCCTGGCACCGCCGGCGGAAATGCGCATCTGGGTGGGCAGCGTGCTCGGCGCGATGGGACCGCGCCAGCAGATCCACGATTTCGCGCAGAACCAGTTCCTGCGCATGTCCTCGCGCCTGAAACACCTGGGCGACTTGTTCAATCCCAGCCGCGCTGGCATTTCCGAGGCGGTGGTGCCGCCGACCTCCGGCGTCATCGGCAAGACCGCAGGCGAGCTGCGCCTGCGCAAGGAACGCGGCATCAGCCTGCTGGCGATCAACCGCGACAAGCAGGTGATCCGCGAGGATGTACGCGATGTGCAGCTGCGCGCCGGCGACATGCTGGTCTTCCACAGCATCTGGACCGACCTCGCGCAGGCCGCCAAGAGCCGCGACTTCGTGGTGGTCACCGATTACCCCACCGGCGAGCAGCGCCCGCACAAGTTCAAGATCGCCATGGCGATCTTCGCCCTGACCATCCTGATCGCGCTGACCAGCAAACTGCCGGTGGCGCTGACCCTGATGACCGGCGTGGCCGGGATGCTGTTGACCGGCGTGCTGCGCATGGACGAGGCCTATGCCTCGATCAACTGGAAGACGGTGTTCATGATGGCCGGGCTGATTCCGCTTGGCTGGGCGATGGATTCCAGCGGCGCAGCGGCATGGGTGGCCGGCCATACCATCGACAAGCTGCCCACCGGCATTCCGATCTGGGTGCTGGAACTGGCGCTGGCGCTTCTGACCACGGTGTTCTCGCTGGTGATCAGCCATGTGGGCGCGACCATCGTGATGGTGCCGATCGCGGTGAACCTGGCGCTGGCGGCCGGCGGCAATCCCACGGCGTTCGCGCTGATCGTGGCGCTGTCGGCGTCCAACAACCTGATGACGGCGTCGAACCCGGTGATTTCGATGATCACCGGCCCGGCCAACTACACCCCGCGCGAGATGTGGCGGGTCGGCGGCCCGCTGTCGCTGATCTACACCTGCGTGGTGGTGGTGMTGATCAACCTGATGTTCTGAAGGTTGGGTTTGTTGGCAGGGCTGCGCCCTGCACCCGCAGAGGCAACGACAACGGCAACGGTCTGCATTCCTTGGGATGGCGGGGTGGGTCCGGTTGCGGGGGACGCCGTAAACCCCCAGACCGGCCCAGCCGCTGGCGGCTGTGCGTTCGGGCGCTTGCGAAGCAGTGCTTCGCAAGCAAAGCGCCCTCACCCTTGGGGGCTTGGCCGCGGCATCCATGCCGCGGACACCCCCGCAACCGGACCCACCCCGCCTTCGACAG
>NZ_JBFTIX010000008.1:0-348779 GCF_056395105.1 Stenotrophomonas sp. 10L48
GGCCGGCAACTGCGGCCGGCAACTGCAGGATCATCGAGGTTGCCGGCCAGCGGCCGGCACTACCSGTATCCGCTCAGCGCCGATCGCGCGATGCGCGACGGCCGAACCACCAGCCCAGCAGCAACTGCACCGGCAGCGAAACCAGCAGGCCGATGACGAACCAGTGCGGGAAGTCGCCGCCCATCACCCACAGGCCATAGCCCGCGCCTAGCACCAGCAGTGACCAGATCGAGGTGCCATGCGCGCGTGGCCAGCACGGCGCGTAATAGGTGGCGAAGGCAATGGCGGCGATGCCACCCAGCACGGTGAATGCCAGGTCCCAGCCGAGCTGGGCCTCGCTTCCCGGCGTCATGCGCAGCAGCGATGGCAGCCAGCCCGCGGCACTGCTGACCAGGGCCAGCGCGAGCAGCGCGCCGATCAGCGCGAGCAGGGAGAGAAAGACGGTCTTGAGCGTGCCGGGCATGCGCGCATTGTACGGCCGCCGGGGTGCGCGGCGCTGCCGGCAGATCGGCATGGCCGCCGTGCCCGTGGGAGAGGGAAACGGACACGGCGGCCATGCACAGGGGATCAGGCAGCGAAGTCGATCACCACGCGGCCTTCGATGGTGCCGGCGTGCATGCGCGCGAACACCTCGTTGACGTTCTCCAGGCGGTCGGTGCTGACCGTGGCGGCAACCTTGCCTTCGGCGGCGAACTGCAGCGATTCCTGCAGGTCCAGGCGGGTGCCGACGATCGAGCCGCGTACGGTGACGCCGTTGAGCACCATGCCGAAGATGTCCAACGGGAAGTTGCCCGGTGGCAGGCCGTTGAGCGAGACAGTGCCGCCGCGACGGACCATGCCCAGCGCCTGTTCGAAGGCCTTGGGCGAAACCGCGGTGACCAGCGCACCATGCGCGCCACCGATCTCCTTCTTCAGGAACGCGGCCGGATCGGTGGTGCGCGCGTTGACGGTGACCTGTGCGCCCAGGCGCCTGGCCAGGGCCAGCTTGGCGTCGTCCACATCCACTGCTGCCACGTTCAGGCCCATCGCGCGGGCGTACTGCACGGCCATGTGGCCGAGGCCGCCGATACCGGAAATGGCCACCCAATCACCGGGCTTGGTGTCGGTGACCTTCAGGCCCTTGTACACGGTGACGCCGGCGCACAGCACCGGTGCGATCTCCACGAAGCCCACTTCCTTCGGAAGCAGGCCGACATAGTTGGCATCGGCCAATGCGTACTCGGCGAAGCCGCCGTTGACCGAGTAGCCGGTATTGCGCTGCGTTTCGCACAGCGTTTCCCAGCCACCCAGGCAGTGTTCGCAATGGCCACACGCCGAGTACAACCAGGGGATGCCGACCCTGTCACCTTCCTTGATGTGCCCTACCCCGCCTCCCACGGCCACGACGTGCCCCACGCCCTCGTGGCCGGGGATGAACGGCGGGTTCGGTTTCACCGGCCAGTCGCCCTCGGCGGCGTGCAGGTCGGTGTGGCAGACGCCGCAGGCCTCGATCTTGACCAGCACCTCGCCCGCCCCCGGGCGCGGTACCACGACTTCCTCGATGACCAGCGGCTTGCCGAACTCACGGACGACGGCGGCCTTCATGGTTCTGTTCATGCGTGCTTCTCCGTAGTGCGCTTGCAGACAGGATGGCGCCGGCCCCATGCCCGCGCCTTGATCCCGATCAATCCTCAGAAGAAGCCGAGCTTCTTCGGTGCGTAGCTGACCAGCAGGTTCTTGGTCTGCTGGTAGTGGTCGAGCATCATCCGGTGGTTCTCGCGGCCGATGCCTGACTGCTTGTAGCCGCCGAACGCGGCGTGCGCCGGGTAGGCGTGATAGCAGTTGGTCCATACCCGCCCGGCCTGGATCGCGCGGCCCACCCGGTACAGTCGCGCGGCATCGCGGCTCCAGACGCCGGCACCCAGCCCGTACAGCGTGTCGTTGGCGATCTGCAGCGCTTCTTCTTCGGTCCTGAACGTGGTCACCGACACCACCGGCCCGAAGATCTCCTCCTGGAACACACGCATGCCGTTGTGGCCCTTGAACACGGTCGGCTGCACATAGAAGCCGCCGGCCAGGTCGCCACCGAGCGCGGCTCTGTCACCGCCAATCAGCACCTCGGCGCCTTCCTCGCGGCCGATGGCGATGTAGGACAGGATCTTCTCCAGCTGTTCGCCCGATGCCTGCGCACCCACCATGGTGTTCGGGTCCAGCGGATTGCCCTGGCGGATCGCTGCCACGCGTTCGAGCACACGCTCCATGAAGCGTTCGTAGATCGATTCCTGCACCAGTGCGCGCGACGGGCAGGTGCAGACCTCGCCCTGGTTGAAGGCGAACATGACGAAACCTTCCACCGCCTTGTCGAGGAAATCATCGTCCTCGGCCATCACGTCGGCGAAGAACAGGTTCGGCGATTTGCCGCCCAGCTCAAGCGTCACCGGAATCAGGTTCTGGCTGGCGTACTGCATGATCAGGCGGCCGGTGGAGGTTTCACCGGTGAAGGCGATCTTGGCGATGCGCGGGCTGCTGGCCAGCGGCTTGCCCGCCTCCAGGCCGAAGCCGTTGACCACGTTGAGCACGCCCGGCGGCAACAGGTCGCCGATCACCTCCATCAGCACCAGGATCGACGCCGGGGTCTGCTCGGCAGGCTTGAGCACCACGCAGTTGCCGGCGGCCAGCGCCGGCGCCAGCTTCCAGGCCGCCATCAGCAGCGGGAAGTTCCACGGGATGATCTGCCCGACCACGCCCAGCGGTTCGTGGAAATGGTAGGCCACGGTGTCGTCGTCGATCTGCGACAGGCTGCCCTCCTGCGCACGCAGGCAACCGGCGAAGTAGCGGAAGTGGTCGGCCATCAACGGCACGTCGGCGTTGAGCGTCTCGCGGATCGGCTTGCCGTTGTCCCAGGTCTCGGCGTGGGCCAGCAGTTCCAGGTTCTGTTCGATGCGATCGGCGATGCGGTTGAGCAGCAGCGCACGGTGGGCGGCCGACGTGCGGCCCCAGGCGTCCTTTGCGGCGTGCGCGGCATCGAGTGCGGCGTCGATGTCCTCGGCGTTGGAGCGGGCAACTTCAGTGAACACCTGGCCGTTCACCGGCGAGATGTTGTCGAAGTACCGGCCGCTGCGCGGGGCGATCCATTCGCCACCGATGTAGTTGCCATAGCGCGGCTTGAACAGGGAGCGCGGATCGGTGGCATGCGGGCGGGTGGACGGTACGGCGTTCATGACGGCTCCTGAGATGGACGTGGTGTTTCCACAGGCGCAAGGACGATGCCAACTGTGGCCTGCTGCGCTGCATCACGCCTTCACCGCCCGGCCGTCGGTCATCCTGTCGCGCGCCCTGCGGCAGCGCAGCAGGCGCGGTCGTTGCAGGCCGACGCGGGGTGTGCTGTTAATCGGGACAGGTCCCGCAACAACTGTCGCAATGTGCGACACAGGAGGCTGTCGGTGTCCCCGCTTGCTCCCGATCCCCGCCTGGGAAGTGCCCGGCGCAGCTTCTTCGAGCGCGGCGCTGCGCCCGTCGGCGCGGTGCCCGAGGCGATCCTGCATTCCTGGCAACGCTGCCAACGGCACGGCCTGCTGGTGGATGCGCAGCCGGCCGCCGAACCATTGACCGACAACCGCCTGCGCGAACTGCGCCAGCGCCGCGAGCGCCTGTGGCGACAGGCGCGCCCGGAGCTGGATGGACTGGCGGCGGAAATGACCCACAGCGGCAGCATCGTGCTGCTGACCGATGAAGACGGCTGGATCCTCGACGCCGAAGGCAGTGCCGGTTTCCTCGACAAGGCGGGTCGTGTCGCGCTGATGCCGGGCATGCGCTGGGACGAGGGCACGGTCGGCACCAACGCGATCGGCACCGCGCTGGTGGACGGGCGCGCGCTGCAGGTGCGTGGCGGCGAGCACTACTTCGCCCCGCACGGCATCCTCACCTGTTCGGCCGTGCCGATCCTGGATCCCTACGGGCAGTGCCTGGGTGTGCTCGATGTGTCCGGCGACGCGCGGCTGCCACATGTGCACGCGCTGGCGCTGGTGCGGCAGGCGGTAGCGCAGATCGAGCACCGCGGTTTCGCCGACGGCCTGGCCGACTGCGAGCTGCTGCGCCTGCATCATCAACCCGCGCTGCTGGGCAGTGCGCGCGAAGGCGTGCTCGGCTTCCGCGGCGGTCGCCTGGTCGCGGCCAATCGTGCCGGCCTTGCCTTGTTCGGGCTGGATCGCCAGGACATCGGCCGCACGCCGTACGAAGCGCTGTTCGAACAACCGCTGTCGCGGCTGGCAGATGACGGCGTGCTGCTTGATCGCCAGGGCCGTCGTCTGTACGGCGTGCGCGAGGCCCGTGCGTCGCGACGCAGTGTGGCTACGCCTGGACCGACCGCGCCGTTGCCGGCGAGAGCGCAGGGCCCACTGTTCGATAGCGGGCAGCAACAACAACTGGCCACCGCAGGACGCGTGCTGCAGGCCGGGTTGCCGGTGCTGCTGCAGGGCGAGACCGGCACCGGCAAGGAAGTCTTCGCGCGGGAACTGCACGCACGCAGCACGCGTGCGGGAAAGCCCTTCGTCGCGGTGAACTGCGCGGCACTGCCGGAAGGCCTGATCGAAGCAGAGCTGTTCGGCTACGAGGAGGGTGCCTTTACCGGTGCGCGCCGGCAGGGCAGCCCGGGCCTGCTGCGGCAGGCCGAGGGCGGTACGTTGTTCCTCGATGAGATCGGCGACATGCCGCTGGCGCTGCAACCGCGCCTGCTGCGCGTGCTGCAGGAACGCGAGCTGTCACCGCTGGGCGGCGGCAAGCCGGTGAAACTGGATTTCGCACTGGTCTGCGCCAGCCACTGCGAACTGCCGCAGGCGGTGGATGCCGGTCGCTTCCGTGCGGATCTGTATTACCGCATCGCCGACCACGTGGTGACCCTGGCGCCGTTGCGGCAGCACCCCGATCGCGCTGCCGTGGTGGATGCCCTGTGGCAGCAGCTGGGACAGGGCCATGCGTTGTCGTCGCAGGCCCGCGCGGCGCTGGCCGCCCATGCCTGGCCCGGCAACCTGCGCCAGCTGAGTGCCTGCCTGCGCACGCTGGCCGCACTGGCTGAGCCGGGGCAACCGGTGGGCCCGCAGCTGCTGCCCGCGGACGTACGTGCTGGCACGCCCACCGCGCCCGCAGTGCCTGCCAGCGGGGCATTGGAGGAGATCGCCGAGGCGGCCATGCGCCAGGCGCTGGCCGAGTGCCAGGGCAACGTCAGCGCGGCCGCCAAGCGGCTGGGGATCAACCGCAGCACCCTGTACCGCCGGCTGGGTACGCCACGCGGCTGAGCGGATGCGCTGGCGCCGGGTCTGTGCCCGGCTCCAGCAGGGGCCGAGGGATCAGCCCGCCAGCACCGCGGCCTCGCGTGCCAGGCGCTCGACGCTGTCCCAGTCGCGGGTCTGCATCAGCGCGGCGGTGGTCAGCCACGAACCGCCCACGCACAGCACGTTGGGCAGATGCAGGAACTGACTGGCGGTCTGCGCACTGATGCCGCCGGTCGGGCAGAAGCGCACATCGCCGAACGGGCCGTGCCACGCCGACAGCATCGCGGCACCACCGGCCTGCACCGCCGGGAAGAACTTGAAGGTGTCCAGGCCGTGTTCCAGGCCGACGATCAGCTCCGAACCGGTGGCCACGCCAGGCAGGTAGGGCAGATCGGCATCGCGCGCGGCGGCATACAGCCGTGGGGTCGCCCCGGGCGACACCGCAAAGCGGCCGCCGGCCTGTTTCACCGCCTGCATCTGCGCGGCATCGAGCACGGTGCCGGCACCAATCACCGCATCCGGCACGGCCTCGACCATCGCCTTGATGGCTTCCAGCGCGCGCGGCGTGCGCAGGGTCACCTCGATCACCGGCAGGCCGCCACGGAACAGCGCCTGCGCGACCTGTACCGCATCGTCGATGTCATCGGGGGTGAACACCGGAATCACCGGTGCCAGTTTCAGTACCGCACGAACGCGTGGATCAGCGCCGGACATCGAATCGCTCCTCGCCCACCAGGGCCAACACATCAGCTTCGCTGACGGGATTGAAATCGCCGGGAATGGAATGCTTCAGGCCCCCGGCGGCCAGGCCGAAGCGCACGGTGGCGTCGGCATCGAAGGCCGACAGGATGCCATGCAGGATGCCTGCCGCGAAGGCATCACCGCCGCCGATGCGGTCGACGATGCCCTGCAGCTGGCGTACCGGGGCCTGCGCGCGGGTGCCATCGCGGCCGAGCAGCAGCGCGCCCAGCGCATGGTGGTCCACGCTCAGCGTCTGGCGCTGGGTGCAGGCCATCCACTGCAGCTGCGGGAACGCTTCGAACGCGGCCGCTGCCGCCGCTTCCACACGCGCGACCACGTCGGCCTGTTCGAAACGCTGGCCGAGGATGACTTCGATATCGCGGTAGTCGGCGAAGACGATGTCGGCCTGCGCGAACAGTTCGTGCAGGATCGCCCGCGCATCGCCACCCCAGCGTTGCCACAGCTTCGGCCGGAAGTTGCCATCGAAGGACACGCGCACGCCCAGTGCACGCGCAGCGCGCGCTGCGGCCAGGGTGGCCTGCGCCACGTCCGCGCCCAGCGCCGGGCTGACCCCGGACAGGTGCAGCCACTGCGCGCCCTGCAGCAGTGCGGGCCAGTCGTAGTCGGCGGCGGTGCTGTTGGCGAATGCCGAATCGGCACGGTCGTAGACCACTTCGCTGGCCCGTTGCACCGCGCCGGTGGTCAGGAAATACAGACCCATGCGGCCTTCGGCATCTTCGCGCACGCCGCGCGTATCGACCCCATGCCGGCGCAGTTCGGCCAGCGCATGCGCGCCGAGGGCGTTGCCGGCGACGGTGCTGACCATGGCCACGTCATGTCCAAAGCGGGACAGCGAGACAGCCACGTTCGCCTCGGCACCGCCGACATGCACCTGCAGCTGCGGCGACTGCAGCAGCAGTTCGCGACCGGGCGCACCCAGGCGCAGCAGCAGTTCCCCGAAACACACGATACGACCCATTTCTGCTCCTTCACGCGTGCCGCCCGCATGTGACACTGGGCGGCGTGGTAGTGGACCACGCGTGGGGCGTGGAATTGGCTAGCGGTGTCATTTCAATCCCGCCCATCCTTGCCCTTAGCCTACCAAACTGTTGGAAGCACTGTCCTGCAAGCGTCTTGGAGACATTTCAGATCTGTTGCGGTGCAAGATGCCGGATCGGGAACGTGCTGTTAACGTCCGGCCTGACCAGCGGTGTCATCCCGCTGAAACAGCCGCGATACCAGACCTTTGGGAGAGGGGAAAGGCATGCATTCTCGGAACCATGAAAAAAAGACACCGGTTACCTTGCTCGCGTTGGCCGTCGCACTGGCCCTGGCAGGCAACGCCGGCGCGCAGCAGCAGAGCGCCAACCCGAACGCCACCGACCTGGATACGGTCACCGTCACCGGCTACCGCGCCAGCGTGGAGAAGGCGCTGGACATCAAGCGCGGCGAAGCCGGCGTGGTCGATGCCATCGTTGCCGAGGACATCGGCAAGTTCCCCGACCTGAACCTGGCCGAGTCGCTGCAGCGCATCCCGGGCGTGGTCATCACCCGCGAGGCCGGCGAAGGCCGCAACATCTCGGTGCGTGGCCTCGGCCCGGAATTCACCCGCGTGCGCATCAATGGCATGGAAGCGCTGACCACGGTCGGCGCCGGTGACCAGAGCGGCGGCACCAACCGCGGCCGTGGCTTCGACTTCAACGTGTTCGCCTCGGACCTGTTCTCGCAGCTGCTGGTGCGCAAGACCGCCTCGGCCGATGTCGAGGAAGGCTCGCTGGGCGCCACCGTCGATCTGCGCACCGCGCGTCCGTTCGACTACGACGGGTTCACCTTCGCCGCCAGTGGCCAGGCCAGCTACAACGCGATGGCCGAGAAGGCCGATCCGCGCATTGCCGCGCTGATCTCCAACACCTTCGCCGATGGCACCTTCGGCGCGCTGCTGTCGGTGGCCTATTCCGAGCGCCAGGCGCTGGAGGAAGGCTCCAACACCGGTCGCTGGGCCAACGGCCCGAGCAACGGCAACTTCGCCGCGTCCTCGCCGTTCGCCGCCGCGCGTGGCGCCGATGTGTTCCATCCGCGCTTCCCGCGCTACGTGCAGATGGAGCATGAGCAGAAGCGTCTGGGCGTGACCGGTTCGCTGCAGTGGAAGCCGAACGACGCCACCGAGATCTCGCTGGATGCGCTGTACTCGAAGATCGACGCAACGCGCGACGAGCACTACATCGAGGCGATTTCCTTCAGCCGTGGCGCCAATGCGAGCGCACGCCTGTCGGGCAAGCCGACCACCATCGTCAAGAACGGCGAGATCCGCGACAACGCACTGCTCTACGGCGAATTCGACAACGTCGACATCCGCACCGAGAACCGCCACGACGAGTGGAGCACCGAGTTCAAGCAGATCGCGCTGAACGGCCAGCACCGCTTCGGTGATGACTTCACCCTGTCCGGCAAGATCGGCATCTCGCGCTCCAAGCACGAGAACCCGGTGCAGACCACCGTCATCATGGACAAGTACGACGTCAAGGGCTACAGCTACGACTACCGCGGCAACAGCCGTGCGCCGATCCTCAACTACGGCATCGACCCGACCAATCCCAACGGCTGGGAACTGGCCGAGATCCGCCTGCGTCCGCAGTACGTGGACAACGACTTCGACACCGGCCAGATCGACTTCAACTGGAACATCAGCCCGGGCTTCCGCCTGAAGGGCGGCGTGCTGGCCAAGGACTACACGTTCAAGACCGTCGAACTGCGCCGCGCCAGCGAACTGGCCGTGCCCAACTTCGCCGGCGGCAACAAGATCGTGCCGGTGAACCTGACCGAGCAGGCCGGACTGAAGGGCATCAGCGGCAGTCCGTCGAACTGGGTCGTGCCGGACCTGGATGCGATCGCCGAACAGCTCGACATCTACAGCAACAGCGGCACCTTCGCCGTCGCCCCGCGCGCCAACAATGTGCGCAGCGTCGAAGAGAAGGACCGTGGCGCCTACCTGATGGGCGAGTTCTCCACCGAACTGGGCTCGCTGCCGTTGTCGGGCAATTTCGGCGTGCGCTACGTGCGCACCAAGCAGTCGGCCACCGGGCAGTCGACGCTGGCCAACGGCACCGTCGAAACCACGGTCAGCCGTACCTACGATGACACCCTGCCCTCGTTCAACCTGGTGGCGGAAGTCACCCCGGACTTCCTGATCCGGCTGGGTGCGGCCAAGGTGATGAGCCGTCCGGGGCTGGGCAGCCTGACCCCGGGCGCGACGGTGGCCGTGGCCGGTGGTGCACGCACCATCTCCAGCGGCAACCCGATGCTGGATCCGATCCGCGCAACCAATGTCGACCTTGGTTTCGAGTGGTACTTCGCCGAGGGCGCAATGGCCGGCATCGGCCTGTTCTACAAGGACATCGAGAGCTTCGTACAGACCACCCGCGAAGTGCGTCCGTACAGTGACAGCGGCCTGCCGGCTTCGCTGCTGGTCGGCACCGGCGCCTCGGCCACCGATGACTTCACCTACAGCAAGCCGGTCAACACCCCGGGCGGCGAACTGCACGGCGTGGAGGCCAACTACACCCAGCCCTTCACCTTCCTGCCGGGCAAGTGGGCCAACCTGGGCATGCAGTTGAACTACACCTGGGTGGAATCGAAGATCCAGTACATCAACGCGGCCGGGCAGCCGGTGATGAAGACCGACCTGACCGGCCTGTCGAAGTCGTCGTGGAACGCCACGCTGTTCTATGAGGGCGAGAAGTTCGCCGGGCGCATCTCGGCCACCAACCGCGATGACTACCTGACCCAGGCACCGGGCCAGGAAACCGGCTTCAACCTCGATGGCTACCACGGAATGACCGGTACCACGGTGTTCGATGCATCCATCCGCTACAAGATCAGCGACCAGCTGGAACTGAGCCTGGAAGGCATCAACCTGACCAACGAAGCGTCCGACGAGTGGGTGTACTCGCCGCTGACCGGTCGCCTGCCGCTGCAGTACACCGAGACCGGCCGCCAGTACCTGCTGGGGCTGCGCTACAAGTTCTGAGCAACGCCGACGGCGTGCCACCCGGCACGCCGTCGTTCGCCACGACCGCTGCTGCGCCGCAAGGTGCCGTCGCGGCGTGGCCTTGCTACGGTCCGGCGGCCCTCGCCGGCCGTCGCCCGTTGAAAGGAAACGCCTGATGCCGCACCGCTCGATCCTGTCCCGCTGCCTGTTGCTGGCGGTGGCCCTGGCTGCCGGCCCCGCGATGGCCGCCGCCGATGCGCCCACGCTGCTGTTCCATGTCGATGCCGGCAAAGGCCTTGAGGCCGTGGCGGCGCAGGGTGAGGCGGTGCCGAACTTCCGCGACAAGGTCGACATCGTCGACGACGGAGCGCGCGGCAAGGCCATCCAGTGGCAGGACGACGGCGTGCTGGCCTGGGATGCACCCGGCAACATCCTCGCCCAGCGTGGCACCCTCGCCTTCGACTGGCGCGCGCGCTACGCGGTGGGCGAAGCACCGTTCGTGATCTTCCGCGTCGGCTATGCCGACCACAGCAGCTGGGACATGGCCTGGCTGCGCATCGACTGGAACGGGCATGGTTTCGATGCGTTCGTCACCGATGCCAACCTCGCCCGCACGCGCGTGTCGTTCCGCATGGACACGCCGCCACGTGCGGACCAGTGGCTGCACCTGGCCTTCGCCTGGGACGAAGATCAGGGTGTACGCCTGTTCGTCGATGGCCGCGAGGTGGCGCGTGTGCTGGCCAGCGGCGATTACGATGCCGCGCTGGACCAGCTCGGCCTGGCCGGGCGGGTGATGGCGCCCTACCAGGTGCAGAGCCGCTACAACTTCCTGCGTGGCAGCGACTTCCAGCACATCCGCGTGTATGACCGCATGCTCGATGCTGCGGCCGTCAGTGCGCTCGCGCGCGGCAAGGCCGCCGAAAGCGCCGTTGCCAGCACTGCCGATGACCGTGCGTGGCGCCATCGCTTCGGCTGGGAAGGCGCGCCGCCACCGCCATTGACCGCAGCCAGCACGCGCATCCGCAAGATCGAATTCGACGATGCCCGCGACCTCAAGGCGTGGATGTGGAAGGCCACCGACGGCATCGCCGAGACCACCTGGCCCGGTGTCTACAACCGCTCGCGCCTCCCCGGCCGCAACGACTACTTCCAGTTGCCGGACTGGAACACGTATGTGGAAAGCGGCCAGCATCTGGACCTGACCGTGCCGGCCGGCGAGACCGTCAACCGGGTGGAGATCCGCGGCGCGGCCTTCGGCACGCTGGCCCATGGCCGCGATGCCGCGCACGCCACCCAGGTGCTGGCCACGCGTCCGCAGGGTGTGGTGCGCAGCGTGGACGACATCCCGGCACAGACCGGTGGCGTGCTGCGCTTCAGCAACGTTGAACAGGAAACGTCGATCCAGGAGATCTGGGCGTATGGCGTGAGCGAAGGTGCCGAGCCCGACGGCACGGTCAAGCAGACCTATGTCATCGACAGCCAGGCACTGCCGGACTACACCAACCTGGACACACTGCGCCGCTACATCGAAGGCCGCTACCCGGCGGCCGAACGCAGCACGGTGATGGCGCTGCCCAAGGGGGCGGGCTCGCGCCGGCGCCCGGCCGATTCGTTGCCAACGCAGCCCAAGCCCATCGTGCACGTGCTGATTCCCTCCGGCGTGGGCGATGCGCCGGCCAACCAGCCGTTGATCCGCAGCTGGGCCTACAGCTGGGAGAACATGCATGACGGCCTGGATGGCGTGGCCATCGATATTCCCGCGCTCGACCTGCCGGCCACGCACGATGGCCTGATCCCGCTGAACCTCCGCATCAAGGATCCGATCTGGCCGGCGCGCGACATGATCGATGTATCGGTCTCGGTGCAGCCGGGGCAGAAGCGCACGCTGTGGCTGGACCTGCGCGACCGCATCCTCACCGCCGACAGCCTGTGGTTGAGCATCGCCTCGGCTGCCCCCGGCTTCGACGCCAAGGCACTGGACGGTGCGCAGGTGCGGCTGGTGTTCAAGCCACGCGCCGATGCGCTCAAGGAGCATGTGGCCGACCGCTTCAACCAGGTGCGCGACAACTGGGGTTTCCTCGTGGAGGAACACACCACCTCCAAGCGCCAGCGCCTGTACGCGCGCGTCTACGCGGACCTGAGCGATCTGCTGCGCGTCGACCCGGACCACGAACTGGGCCGGTTGTACTGGAACTACATCAGCTACAACAGCCAGGGGCGACCGCCGTACACCGCGCCGGAGGTGCCCAAGGGCGTACCGGCGTGGGCCTTCCACCAGGTGCAGGACCTGGCGCAGGTGCGGCAGTTCGTCGACTGGTGGATCGATCAGCGGCAGGTGACCTACGGCGATTTCGGTGGTGGCATCTCCGATGATTCCGACCTGACCCAGCAGTGGCCCGGCCTTGCCCTGATGGGCGTGCAGCCGGACCGTCTGAATGCCTCGCTGAGCGCATTGTCCGACGCGGTGTACCGCAACGGCATGTTCAGCAATGGCCTGAGCACCATCGAGACCGACGAGCTGCATGCCTACGAGGAAGGCATCAACACCAACAGCGCGATGCTGTACCTCAACTGGGGCGATCCGCTGACCCTGGAACGGCTGATGGAAACGGTGAAGGCGTTCGACGAGCGCATCATCCTGCGCAACCCGCAGGGCCATGTGCTGTTCTCCAGCAACTGGTTCGGTGGCAACAAGGTCTACCGCGAACCCAACTGGCAGTGGCAGAAGCCGTACTCGTTCCCGGTGCTGCACCCGGCATTCCTGCTGGGCCAGTACAACGCCGACCCGACCGGGCGCCGGCTGGTGATCGGCCTGGCCGATGGCTATCTGGCCCACGCCGGCACCGACGACAAGGGCCGCTTCACCCTGCCCAACGAGATCAACTGGGCCACGGGTGCGACCCGCGGCGGCGAACTCAACAACGGTTCCGGCAGCGGTGACACGATGCACACCTTCTGGGCGGCATGGCGCTGGACCGGTGATGCGAAGTACCTGCAGGCACTGGATTATCGCGTGCAGCGCGGCGGCCCCGGCGCGCTGGCCAACCTTGGCGAGAACTATGTAGAGGCACTTGGCCGGCAGCAGGACTGGTACCCGCTGCTGACCGCCGAGGCCGACGCCGGAAAGACCGGTTTCGCCAGCCTGATGGCATGGCAGGCCAGCGGCGAGCGGAAGTACATCGATGCGCTGCATGCCGAGGGCCTGCAGGCCAAGGCACAACGCGCGTACATGAACACCGAGGGCCATTGGTGGTCCGACCGGGTGGAAGCACCGAGCGAGTTCCTGCAGCGTGCGCGGCTGGGCGGCATCGCCCTGAAGCGCAACCAGAGCTGGCCCGGGCACACCGTCAGCTGGCGCTTCGATCGTGAGGGCGCCGCGGAACAGGTGGCACTGCTGGTGCATGCGCCCTCGCGTGAGCGCTTCACGATCACCAGCCACAACCTCGGCGCGCGCGTGATCGCCGCCGACATGACCGGCTGGAACGTGGGCAGCGGTTCCTGGCGCGTGCGCAGTGGCGTGGATGCCGATGGCGATGGCCGCATTGACGGTAGGCCGCGCGAGCGTACGGTGCAGCTGGAGACGAGTGCGTCGGTACCGATGCAGTTCCAGCCCGGTCGCACCGAAGTCTTCGAATTCGAGCGTGTGTCTGCGGGTACGCCGGTGGAAATGCGTCCGGACCTGGGCGTGGGCCGTGGCGATGTGCGGGTGGACGGGCGCCAGGTACACGTGACCGTGCACGGCCTTGGGCATGTGGCCAGCGGTGTGGGCGTGGCGATACTGGAAGATGCGCGGGGCCGCGAGATCGCACGCACCGAAGTGCCAGCGATCGCAGCACCGACCGACCTGCTGCCGAAGACGGCGGTGGTGTCGTTGCCGTTGCCAGCAGGGGATCGCGGCGGCCTGCGCGTGCGTGTTGCGCTGGCCGATGGCGGAGAGGAAGTCACGCGGCTCAACAATGTGGTGGATGTGCCGCGATGAATTCCGCGTTCCGCCGGGCATGGCCCGGCGCTACCGATGAATCGGTGGGCCACAAGCCCTGATAGCGCCGGGCCATGCCCGGCGGAACGCAATCAGGACGCCTCGGTCTCCATCGCCTTCACCCGGCGCTGGTACCAGCCGTCATCCAGCGGATCGAACACCGCGCTGCGCTCCATCACGCCCTGGTAGACGTGCACGGACACTGCCACGTCCTCGTCGCTGGCGTTGCGCAGTGTGTGGTACTCGTGCGGCGGAATCAGGCTGCCGGCGCTGCCACGGTGCCCGTACAGCGTCTCCTGCGCAGCGAAGCGGTGACGCTCGCCACGCTGTTCCAGCAGCGCGTACGGGGTCACGATCAGCTCGCCCTGCCACACGCCCTCCACGCACCACATCGCATCGTGGTCGTGCAGTGGCGTGCCCTGCCCCGGGCCCCAGCACATCGCGATCACGCTGTAGCCCAGCGTGGCGCTTCGGTACAGTTCACGGCGCGCGTAATGGCCGTCCACGGGGCGACGTACGCAGGGCGGCAGCTCGATCAGCGGATCGACGATGGCTTCACGCAGCACCCGCTGCAGCGCACCGGTGATCGCCTGCGGATCGACCAGGCAGACGGCGGCATCAATCCCTGCAATCAAGCGCTCGCGGCCGGTGAACGGCGGTGGCGTGAACATCGCTTCCATGAACCGACTCTAGCCGAGGCGGGTTAACAGAATGTTTGCACCGCGGTGTCATCACTGCGTGCCGCGCTGCACGAACGGCACTTTTGCATAGAGCGCACGCTCGCCGGCACGTGGATCGTCAACCACGCGGCTGTGCCGATCGAACACCATCGTCTGCCGTTGTGGCACGCCATAGGGAGCCCATTGCGACATTCCCGCGTGATTGGGATCGCCGGTACGCGCAAAGGCGATCAGCGCATCGCTCATCGTCGCTGCCAGTGCTCGGGCGTCTTCACCACCGCCGGTACGCGCGCCCGGCAGGCCGGCGTTGTCGAACACCAGCGGAATATCCAGCGTATGGAAGGCACGCAGGCGTCCGTCTTCCACCGGTGATGGCCAATCGAGCTGGTAGGCCCAGGTGGGTGCGGCCCCGGTTGTCTGCCGAGCGCGTGCTTCCAGTTCCTCCACCGCACCACGCCACGAGCGGCCGGCGGTGGTGGCCGCGAAGAACACCTCTGAGGGCGTGTAGTGCGGATACAGGCGTCGATATTCTGCGATCACCACCGAGGGCAGCAGATCGACGAACTGCTGCTTCTCCAGCTGCGCCGGCAGATCCTCCCAGGTGAGCGTGAAGTTGGCCGGGTCGTTGCCAAGGAACGCGCGCGTCTCATCACGGGTGTTGCCGATCACCATCGGAATCGACGCGGACTGCGCCGGTGCCTGTGGCCAGAACGGGTGCACCGGCAGCACCACCTCATCCAGTACCGGGCCGAAGTACAGCGCGCTGCTTTCCACCCGCGAGGGATCGCGGGCGCGGGTGGCGGCCAGCAGCTCGGCCGCCGGCAGTCGCAGCAACGCCTGCAGGTCGCGCGCGGCCACGGTTTCCATCGCAATCGAAGCCCGTTGCGCCGCCGCACGTGGACCGGCGGCGGTCACCTGCTGCCCGCTCATCGTCCACGCGCGCTGGAACAGGCCTTTCGCCGCGGGCATCGCCATCAGCGTGGCGATCTTGGCGCCGCCACCGGATTGCCCGAACACGGTGATGTTGCCGGCGTCGCCGCCGAACACCGCTGCATGCTCGCGCACCCACTGCAGCGCCTGCACCAGGTCGAGCTGGCCGACGTTGCCGGAGGCCGCATAGCGCGGATCGCCGAGCGCGC
Organism: Stenotrophomonas sp. 10L48; assembly: GCF_056395105.1. Lineage (NCBI taxonomy): Bacteria > Pseudomonadati > Pseudomonadota > Gammaproteobacteria > Lysobacterales > Lysobacteraceae > Stenotrophomonas > Stenotrophomonas sp. 10L48. The sequence goes on from NZ_JBFTIX010000008.1 coordinate 15,777, forward strand.
CCAGGTACAGGTAGCCGAAGGTGTTCAGGCGATGATTGACGGTGATCACCACCACGTCGCCGCGTCTGCACAATGCGCTGCCGTCGTACAGCGGATCGCTGCCAGAGCCGTTGTTGAAGCCACCGCCATGGATGTAGACCAGGACCGGCCGCTTGCCGCCGTCGCCCAATGCCGGCGTCCAGACGTTGAGGAACAGGCAATCTTCGCTGCCCGGCCCGTCCGCTCCGCTCTGTGGCGCAGACGCGGCGTATTCCAGGGCGTCGGCGATACCACGCCAGCCCGTCTCGCGCCGTGGCGGCTGGAAACGGTAGGCGGAGGTGTCAGCGCCATAACGCAGACCACGGAACACGTGCACGCCGTGCTCGCGCTGGCCACGCACGCGGCCGCCACGCAGGCGTGCCACCACCTGTGTGTCATCACGTGGCCCAGGCACCGCGGCGGCAGGAAGCGCTGCGAGGGTGGCCGTGGCCAGCGCCCAGCGTGCACTGTCGCGCAGGAAACGGCGGCGCTGCAGGTTGGCATCCCCCTGGTTCAATGTGCCGCCTCCGTCGCCTGCAGCCAACGTTGTGCCAGCAGCGGCCACACGGCCAGCGTTGAATCAGGCGGCATGCGCATGCCGAAGCCATGGCCGCCATGGGCGAACAGGTGCAGCTCGTGTTCGACACCCGCCTTGGCCAGTGCCTGCGCCATCACCTCGCTGTTGTGCACGTTGACCACCCGATCATCGTTGGCATGGATCAGCAGCGTTGGCGGCATGTCCGCGCGTACGTGCTGCTGCATCGAATACTGCGCGGCCAACGCCGCATCGGGCTGCTCGCCCAGCAGGCGTCCGCGTGAGCCGCTGTGTGCATGCGCGCCCATGTCGATCACCGGATACACCAGCACCGCGCGTGCGGGACGCGCGCTGAGGCGATCGATGGCATCGCGTGGCGGGTAGACCGGCGCATCGAAACCGGTGGCCAGCCGTGCGGCGACATGGCCGCCGGCGGAGAAGCCCATCACCGACACGCTGTCGGCATCCAGCCTGCGCCGTGCGGCCTGGTCGCGCACCACGCGCAGTGCGCGCTGCGCGTCGGCCAGTGCCGCCTGGCGGTCGCGGCCGGCCTGCGGCAGGCGGTAGCGCAGCACGAACAGGGTGTAGCCGGCACGGTCCACCCACTCCGGCACCAGCGCGCTGTCCTCCTTGTCGATCACCACGCGCTGGTAGCCGCCACCGGGAATCACCAGCAGCGCGCGGCCGTTGGCACGGGCCGGCGTGTGCACCAGCAGGTAGGGCGCATCGACCTGGTCGATGAAGCGATCGGGGTGGGCCGGGTCATCACTGCGCTCGACCACGCGCGCCGGCCGCGCAGTGCCCGTTTCACCGGGGACCTGCCCCGCAGGCCATAGCGGCAGCTGCTCGCCGGCAAGCTCCCGGCCCAGGTGTTCGCCTGCGCGCAACGGCACATCGGCCGCGGATGCGGGGACGGTCAGCAGCAGGCCTGACAGCAACAACAGCACACGGGAAAAACGCATGGTGGAAAGGGCTCCAACGGGGAGACAACAGAGTGGCCGAGGTCACCGGAAAGCGCTCGTGATGCGCTGCGGCTTGCACGATGACACCGGTTTACCATATACACCTCCTGCAGACGCTGTCGATGGGCAGTGCAACAACGCCAGAGGGAGACCGTTCTTGAGCAACGAACACGGCATACATGGGCAGACGCCGGCGCCGGACGATGCGGCCGCGATCGCCCACGCTTTCACCACCGCGCGCCGCGGCGGCCAGGCCCTGCCCGGCTTCCCGGGCCTTGTCCCGCCTGACCTGGTGGCTGCCTACCAGGTGCAGGATCTGGCCATTGCCAGCTGGGATGACCAGGTGGTGGGCTGGAAGGTCGGCTACATCGCCGCCGAGCGCCGCGATGCGTCCGGGGACGACCGCCTGCTGGGCCCGGTTTTCTCGCGTCAGCTGAAAAATGCTACCGGTGGAACAGTGGACATTCCAGTGTTCGTCGGCGGCTTCGGCGCGGTCGAGGCGGAGTACGTGCTGGAGCTGTTGGAGGACGCTCCCGCCGCACAGCTGCACTGGACGCCCGAGCAGGCTGAAGCGCTGCCGGCGCGCCTGTACATCGGCGTGGAAGTGGCCAGCAGCCCGCTGGCGACGATCAACGAACTCGGCCCGCGCGTGGTGGTGTCCGACTTCGGCAACAACAACGGCCTAGTGCTGGGGCCGGAGATTGCCGATTGGACTGCCCGCGACGAAACCGACCTGCGCGCCGAAACCCTGATCGAGGGCGAGGTGGTCGGCACGGGTGGTGCCACCCGGCTGCCCGGCGGCCTGCGCGCGGCATATGCGTTCGCGTTGTCCCGTTCGGCGCTGCGCGGCCGGCCGTTGCGACGGGGCGACCTGATCGCCACCGGCAATGCCACCGGCATCCATGACATCACCGTGGGGCAGACGGCGCTGGTGCGGTTTGCCGGCTTCGGCGAAATTGCCTGCAGGGCCGTGCCGGCCGGGTAACCGCCGCACGATCCGGTGAACACGCGCGGGAGGGCGCAGATGATCACACGACGACATTTCCTGGCCGGCGGCGCTGCTGCGCTGGCCACCCCGATGCTCGCGGCCTGTGGCCGCGGGCCCGCCGATGCCATCGACGGCGGCCAGCTGCTGACGGCCACCGACGTGCACGTGGCCGACTATCCCACCGTGACCGCGGTGAAGTGGATCGGCGAAACCCTGCAGCGCGAAAGCAACGGTCGCCTGCGCCTGCGGCAATACCATTCGGGCCAACTCGGTCGCGAATCGGAAGCGATCGACATGGCCCGTTTCGGCGCCATCGACATCACCCGCGTGTATGCCGGTGCGTTGAACAACGCTTTCCCGCTCACCCAGGCGCTGTGTCTGCCGTACGTGTTCGAGTCGGTGGCGCACCAGCGCGCCGCACTGGATGGCGGCATTGCCGATGCGGTGCTGCGTGGTTTCGAGAGCCGCGACCTGGTCGGCCTGGCCATCTATGATTCCGGCGCACGCTGCTTCTACAACACCAAGCATCCGATCGTGCAGCCCGGTGATCTGCACGGGCTGAAACTGCGTGTGGCGTCCTCGGACATCTTCATCCAGCTGATGCGCCTGCTCGGCGCCAACCCGACGCCGATGTCGCTGGGCGATACGTTCTCCGGCATGGAGACGCACATGATCGACGGCGCCGAGAACAACATGCGCAGTTTCCACTCCAGCCGCCACTTCGAGGCCGCGCACTACTGGTCGCAGAGCGATCACTCGTATGCGCCGGACGTGCTGTTGATGTCGCGCGCCAGTTTCGAGCGCCTGCAGCCGGCCGACCGCCAGCTGCTGTTGGAGACCGCGCGCGCCTCGGTGAAGGTGATGCGCGAGCAATGGGATGCGTCCGAAGATGCCGCGCGCCGCGCGGTGCTGGCCTCGGGCGTGAAAGCCAACGAGGTGGACCTGCCCGCCTTCCGTGCCGCCGCCCAGCCGCTGCTGCAGCAGTACCTGCAGCAACCCGAGCTGGCTGCGCTGGTCGCCCGCATCCGTGCCGCCGCCTGAGGACACTGCCATGACCGAGACGACGATTTCCACCGGACCCGGCCAACGCTTGCTGGACCGCATCGCCGACATCGCCATCCATGTTGCCGTGGCCGCGCTGCTGGGGCTGGTGGTGGTGCAGGGCTGGCAGGTGTTCGCCCGCTACGTGATCAACGATTCGCCCAGCTGGACCGAGCCGGTGACCCTGCTGCTGCTGGCCACCGCCATGAGCCTGGGCGCGGCCTGCGGCGTGCATACCAATCGCCACTTCGGCTTCTTCCTGCTGCACGGCTACATGGGCGCCGGCCTGCGCCGGGTGGTGGATGTGTTCACCCAGCTGGTGGTGGCCGTGCTGGGCGGCTTCATCGCGTTCTGGTCGGCCGACCTGCTGCTCGATGGAATGGACATCAAGACCGCCGGCGCCAACCTGCCGCAGAGCATCAACTACCTGCCGCTGGCCGTGGGCGGTGCGCTGATGCTGTTGTTCGCGCTGAACCGTGCGTGGAAAGCGCTGCATGCCGCGGCAGCCGACGCCGACGACGCTGAAGGAGATCGTTGATCCATGGGCATCACCATCCTGTTCTCTGTTTTTGCCGCGCTGCTGCTGTTGGGCGTGCCGGTGGCCTACGCGCTGGCCGCCGCTGCGCTGGCCACCCTGCTCTACCTGGACATTCCCAGCATCGTGCTGGTCCAGCAGATCTCCGCAGGTACCGGTTCGGCCTCGCTGATTGCCATTCCACTGTTCATCTTCGCTGGCGAGATCATGATGCGCGGCGGCATCTCCGAACGCCTGATCGCCCTGGCATCATCGCTGGTCGGGCGCATGCGCGGCGGCCTGGGCCAGGTCTCGATCCTGTCCTCGCTGTTCTTCGGCGGTGTATCCGGCTCGGCCATCGCCGATGTGTCGGCGGTGGGCGGCACGATGATTCCGCAGATGGTCAAGCGTGGCTACGACCGCGATTTCGCAGTCAACGTCAGCATCACCGCTGCGCTGGTGGCGCTGCTGGTGCCGCCGTCGCACAACCTGATCCTGTTCTCGGCCGCCGCCGGTGGTGGCCTGTCGATCGCTGACCTGTTCGCCGCCGGCATCGTGCCGGCGCTGCTGATGACCCTGGCGTTGATGATCACCGGCTACGTGGTCGCGCGTCGCCGTGGTTATGGCGTGGAAGTGTTCCCGGGCTGGCGCGCGGTGCTGTTGCGCATCGTCTCCGCCCTGCCCGGCCTGGGTCTGGTGGCGCTGATCTTCGTGGGTATCCGCGCCGGCATCTTCACTGCGGTGGAAAGCGCGGCCATCGCCGTGGTCTACGCCCTGCTGGTCACCACCGTGCTGTACCGGCAGCTGCGCTGGCGTGAGTTCTTCGACACCGTCATCCATGCCGCGCGCAGCACCGGCGTGATCCTGTTCGTGATCGCCACCGCGGCGGTGTTCGGCTGGTTGCTGGCCTACCTGCAGGTGCCTGCGGCGGCGGTGGACTTCCTGCAGTCGTTCGCGCACAGCCAGTTCATGGTGCTGCTGATGATCGTGGTGATGCTGCTGCTGCTGGGCACCTTCATGGACCTGGCACCGATGATCCTGATCTGCACGCCGATCTTCCTGCCGGTGGCCAAGGCCTATGGCATCGATCCGATCCACTTCGGCCTGGTGCTGGTGCTGACCGGTGGCCTCGGCCTGGTCACGCCGCCGGTGGGCTCGGTGCTGTTCATCGGTACCGCCATCGGCAAGATCAGCGTCGGCCAGAGCATGCGCACGATCTGGCCGTTCTGGTTCGCCGCGCTGGGCGTGCTGCTGATCGTCACCTTCTTCCCGTCGCTGTCGCTGTGGCTGCCCGCCGCGCTGCGCGCCTGATGAGCGGAGGCAATCACATGACACCGACGCTGCACCGCGCTGCTGCAACCGCCCTGCTTGGCCTGCTGCTGGCCGCGCTGCCTGCCCTGGCTGCAGATCCCGCGCCCGCGCAGTGGAAGCGCGGCATCGAGCACCAGCGCCAGGGCGACCTTGGCAACGGTACCTTCCTCAACCCGGTGCTGGCCGGTGACAGGCCCGATCCGTCGGTGCTGAAGGACGGCGAGGATTACTACCTCACCCTGTCTTCGTTCGACGCCTACCCCGGCCTGCCGATCTGGCACTCGCGCGACCTGGTCAACTGGCAGCCGCTCGGCCATGCGATCACGCAGAACGTAGGCGCGATCTGGGCGCCGGACATCGTCAAGCACCAGGGCCGCTACTTCATCTACTTCCCGGCGCGCACCGGTGAGCGCCGCAGCAACTTCGTGGTCTGGGCCGATGACATCAAGGGCCCGTGGAGTGCGCCGATCGACATCGGCCTGGGCGGCTACATCGACCCCGGCCACGCGGTTGGCGAGGACGGCAAGCGCTACCTGTTCCTCAGCGGCGGCGACTACGTGCAGCTGGCCGATGACGGCCTGAGCGTGGTGGGTACGCCCAAGCATGTGTACGACGGCTGGCGCTACCCGGAAAGCTGGGACGTGGAGGCCTACGCGCAGGAAGGCCCGAAGATCCACTTCCGCGATGGCTGGTACTACATGACCACTGCAGTGGGCGGCACCGCCGGCCCGCCGACCGGGCACATGGTGATCACCGCGCGCTCGCGCTCGATCCACGGCCCGTGGGTGAACGCGCCGAACAACCCGATCATGCGCACCCGGTCGGCCGCTGAACCGTGGTGGTCGCGTGGCCACGCCACGGTGATCGAAGGCACCGACGGCCGCTGGTGGATGATGTACCACGGCTACGAGAACGGCTTCTGGACGCTGGGCCGGCAGGCGCTGCTGGAACCCATCGAATGGACCGCCGATGGCTGGTTCGTGGCCAAGGGCGGCGATCTCGGGCAGCCGCTGCGCAAGCCATCGGGCAGCGCGCTGGCACCGCACGGCATGGCCCTGTCCGATGCTTTCACCGGCCGTGCGCTGGGCCCGCAGTGGGCGTTCTTCAACCCGGCGCTGGATGAAGAACGGCGCCTGCGCTTCAGCGGCGACGGCCTGGTGCTGCAGGGCAAGGGCAGCACGCCGCGCGATGCCTCGCCGCTGACGACCATTGCCGGGGATCCGGCCTACCAGTTCGAGGTGCAGATGGAGATCGCCCCCGGCGCGGTGGGCGGTGCCCTGCTGTTCTACAGCGACCGCCTGTATGTGGGCGTGGGCAGCAACGGCGAGCAGTTCGTCATGCACCGCTACGGCGAGGAGCGCCCCACCCGGCTGGCGGCCAGCGCCAAGGGCGGCCGGCTCTGGCTGCGGGTGACCAACAACCGCCACATCGTCACCATCCATTCCAGCGCCGATGGCCAGACCTGGCAGAAGTATCCGGTTCAGATGGAAGTGTCCGGTTACCATCACAATGTGGCTGGCAAGTTCCTGGCACTGAAACCGGCCCTGTATGCGGCCGGCAACGGTGCGGTAACCTTCCGCAGCTTCCGCTATCGCGCGCTGGACTGAGCGCGCGCTGGAATCCCCAGGCTTATCGGGTTCACTACATGTCAGTGCGCAACAAGAACGATGCCGCTACGCCGGCATTGGCAAAGGGCAAGGCAGCCACGATCAACGACATCGCGCGACTGTCGGGTGTATCCAAGAAAACGGTTTCAAGGATCATCAACAACTCGCCGCTGGTGCGCAAGGACACGCGCGACAAGGTGGAAGCGTTGATGCGCGAAGTCGGCTACACCCCCGACCCGCTGGCCCGTGGCCTGGCCTTCCGCCGCTCGTTCCTGATCGGCATGGTCTACGACAACCCCACCGCGCAGTACATCGTGGACATGCAGTACGGCGCGCTGGATGCGCTGCGTGGCTCCAGCTTCGAACTGGTGGTGCACCCCTGCGACAGCCGCAGCCCGGGCTACATCGACGGCGTGCGCCGCTTCGCCCAGCAGCAGAAGCTGCATGGGGTGATCCTGGTGCCACGTGCGTCCGAAGACCAGGCGCTGGCGGACATGCTGGACGAGATCGGCTGCCGCTTCACCCGCGTGGCTGCGCTGCCGCTGGATGAAACCTCGCAGATGGTGGTCACCCACGACCGCGACGGTGCCGCCGAAGCGGCCGATTACCTGCTTTCGCTGGGCCACCGTGACATCGCCCTGGTGACCGGCCCGAGTGCATACCGCTCGGCGCACGAACGCACCGCCGGCTTCATCGAGGCGCTGTCGCAGCGTGGCATCGAGCTGCCGAAGGATCGCATCATCGAGGCCGGCTACACCTTCGAATCGGGTGTGGCCGCCGCCGAGAAACTGCTGCTGGGCAAGCGCCGTCCGACGGCGATCTTCACCGGCAACGATGAAATGGCCGCCGGTATCTACAAGGTCGCGCTGCGTGCGGGCATCAACATTCCGCGCCAGCTGTCGATCGTCGGTTACGACGACAGCCCGCTGGCCTCGCGCCTGTGGCCGTCGCTGACCTCGGTGCGCCGGCATACCCGCGACACCGGCCGCACCGCTGCGGCCATGCTGATCCAGCCCGAAGGCCAGCCTGCGCTGCAGATCGCCAGCGTGCGCCCGCACCTGATCGTGCGCGATTCCTGCCAACCGCCCGAGGATTGATCCCGCAGGGATCAATCCTGTAGGTCACGACCGTTGGTCGTGACACCTTTCACGGATCAGTCCGGTAGGTCACGACCGTTGGTCGTGACACTCCACCCGCCCTCCCCCCATCGATCGCACCTGCCGATGCCGTCCAACCACCATCGTGCAGCGCAAAATGACACCGGTTTCCTGTCTGGCTAGAATCGACCGTGAACCGTGCCGGGGCCGAACCATCGGCCCGCCCCCTGCTCTGGAGAAGCCATGTACTGCAAGACCCATTACGCCACCCATCCCGACGCCATCAAGGGCGCCAGCAACGATCAGCTGCGCGAGCTGTACCTGCTCGATGGCCTGTTCAACGCCGATGCGGTGACCCTGAAGTACACCCACTACGAGCGCTTCGTGCTGGGCGGTGCGGCGCCGGTCAACGGCCCGCTGTCGCTGCCGGCGCAGACCGAACCGGCGTCGGCCGCTGGCCATCCGTTCCTGGAGCGTCGCGAGCTGGGCATCATCAACGTCGGCAGCGGCACCGGTACGGTCACCGTCGATGGCACCGTGTACACGCTGGGGCCGAAGGATGGCCTGTACGTGGCGATGGGCAGCAAGGACGTCGTCTTCGCTTCGCAGGACGCCGCCAACCCGGCGCAGTTCTACCTGGCCTCGACCCCGGCGCATGCGCGCTTTGAAACCAAGCAGCTGTCGATCAAGGACGCGGTGGCACTGGATCGCGGCGCGCTGGAAACGAGCAACGAGCGCACCATCTACCAGTACATCGTGCCGGCCACCTGCCAGTCCTCGCAGCTGCTGCTGGGCCTGACCGTGCTCAAGCCGGGCAGCGTCTGGAACACCATGCCGCCGCACCTGCACGACCGCCGCAGCGAGGTCTATTTCTACTTCGACCTGGGCGACAGCGACCGCGTCTACCACTTCATGGGCGAGCCGGACGCACAGCGCCACATCGTCATCCAGAACAACGAAGCGGTGGTGTCGCCGCCGTGGTCGATCCACATGGGCGCCGGCACCAGCAACTACGCCTTCATCTGGGCGATGGGTGGCGAGAACCTGGATTACACCGACATGCACGTGCTGGACATCTGCCAGCTCAAGTAAGCGCCGGGCGGCCACCGCGCACGCCGTGCCGGTGGCCACCTGCCCCGCATCACGCACGCCTCTACCAAGGAACGCATACGCAATGACCAATCCCTTCAGCCTGGAAGGAAAAGTCGCTCTGGTAACCGGTGGCAATACCGGCCTGGGCCAGGGCATCGCAGTGGCGCTGGCTGCCGCAGGCGCCGATGTCGCCGTGGCCGGCATCGCCCCGCCCACCGAAACCATCGAGAAGATCACCGCGCTGGGCCGCCGCTGCCTGGCGGTGGAAGCCAACCTGATCAGCATCGAGCCGGTCGAGCGCGTGGTGCGCGAAACGCTCGAAGGCCTGGGCGGGCTGGACATCCTGGTCAACAACGCCGGCCTGATCCGCCGCGCCGACGCGGTGGATTTCAGCGAGCAGGACTGGGACGACGTGATGAACGTCAACATCAAGTCGGCCTTCTTCATCTCGCAGGCTGCCGGCCGCCACTTCATCGCCCAGGGCAGCGGCAAGATCATCAACATCGCCTCGATGCTGTCGTTCCAGGGCGGCATCCGCGTACCGTCGTACACCGCCAGCAAGAGCGGCATCGCCGGCATCACCCGCCTGCTGGCCAACGAGTGGGCGGGCAAGGGCGTGAACATCAACGCGATCGCACCGGGCTACATGGCCACCGACAACACCGCCGCGCTGCGCGCCGACCAGGACCGCAACAAGGCGATCCTCGAGCGCATTCCGGCCGGCCGTTGGGGTACGCCGGAAGATCTGGCCGGCGCGGCGGTGTTCCTGGCCTCGTCGGCGTCGGATTACATCAACGGTGCGGTGCTGCCGGTCGATGGTGGCTGGCTGGCGCGGTAATGCTTGGTTTTCGGTAGTGCCGGCCACTGGCCGGCATTTCCACCGACGCTCAACGCATCCATGAAGTTGCCGGCCAGCGGCCGGCACTACCAGGGCCCGGCCATGCGGAAGCTGTTGTTGCTGTTGCTGCTGTCGAGCGCCGCCGCGCATGCGGCGCCGGTGCGGTTGTTCATTGCCGGTGACTCCACTGCGGCCGAATATGGGCCCGAGCGTGCGCCGCAGGCGGGGTGGGGCCAGGCGCTGCAGAGCTACCTGGATCCGGCGCGCTTCGAAGTGCGGAACCACGCCAAGGGTGGGCGCAGCACGCGCAGCTTCATCGACGAAGGGCGGCTGGATGCGATTGGCCGCGAACTGCGTCGCGGCGACGTGCTGCTGATCCAGTTCGGCCACAACGATGCCAAGTTCGAAGACCGGACGCGTTATACCGATCCGGACAGTGACTACCCGCGGATGCTGATGCGCTACGTGCAGGTGGCGCGTGACCAGGGTGCCACGCCGGTGCTGGTCACGCCGGTGGCACGGCTGCTGTACGACTTCGGTTCGCTGCTGGATACGCACGCGCGTTACACGTTGGCGATGCAGCAACTGGCCACACGCGAGCACGTTGCACTGATCGACCTCAACGACCGCAGCATGCGCTGGATCCGCGCGCTGGGCGAGCAGGGTGCACGCCCGTACTTCCTGTTCGTGCCGGAACAGCACAAGGCCGACGGCACCCACTTCAGCGTGGCCGGCGCCAACGCGGTGGCGTGCCTGGTGCTGCGCGAGGCGGTGCAGGTTCTGCCGGCGCTGCAGCCTGCACTGGTGCGCGATATCGACTGCGATGTAATGGGGGTGGGGCAGGGCGGCGATCCTGCGCGTGCCTCGCAGGTGGTGCACGAAGACACGCTGGCGCGCGCACAACCGGGCCCACATGGCGGCGCCGGGCCGACCACGGCGTACCCGTTCTTCGCCGATGCGCAGGGCCTGCCGTTCGTGCTGCGCAAGCGCGTGCTGCACAAGGGCGCGGGCATCGGCCTGCATCCGCAGCACAAGGATGAGATCTACTACATCGTGAGCGGGCAGGGCAGCTATGTGCTGGACGGAAAACAGCACGACGTGCGTGCGGGGCATGCGTTGCTTACGCGCAAGGGCAGCAGCCATGCGCTGCAGCAGGTAGGTGATGAGGATCTGGTGGTACTGCTGGCGTATCCGCGGTAACTGAAACGCAGCCGAGCGTGCGCTCGGCTCTACAACGGCTCCGGGCCGAAATGCTTCAAACCCAACCGGGCCAAGTCTTCCGGCCGCGCGAAATACGCTTCATCGAAGGCATGCAGTGCCTCCTGCTCCTGCTCGGTCATCGCGCCATACAGGTCGGTCAGTTCCTTGATCGCCGGGTCGTCTTCCAGCCGGTCCAGCAGACCACGCATGCCGGCCAGGATCGCGTGCGTCTGCGTTGCGCCCATCGCCTGCAACGCGCGCAGCGCCAGCTGGCAGGTCGGGTCGCCCCAGTTGCACAGGAACTGCATGAAGCCGCCGTTGTTGATGTCCGCTTCCATCCGCCACAGCGCCACCAGCTGCTGGTCGTCATCGGACAGCGCATCAAGCGACCACGCGGCCGCATTCAGGCGCGCCAGCGCGGCTTCATAGCGGTCATCCCACACCTGGTTCGGAACATCGACCACGCCGCGTTCCTGCGCCGGCAGCAGCGCGGGCCAGTTCACGCCCAGCCCATCGGTCGTGAGCACCCACTGCGCACGCTGTTCAGCCGTGGCCTCGAACAGCGCAGGCGCCCAGCGCAACGGCTGCCGGGTGCGGCGGCCGTCGGCCAGGGTCATCAGGATGAAGTCGTCGTTGAAGGCGACGTCGGTTACGCGCAGCGAAGCAAATGCATCAGTCATGCCGTGCAGGATAGCGGAGACCCAGGATTGACCCCCTAATCTTCAAAAGCTGCAGACGCTTTTGAAGTCTAGCCGGACCTCGGCTGTCGCCTCACACATCCCCACCATCAGCCCAGCCTTCGCCCGTACCCGCCTGGAACACGCGGTCGTCGGCCTGCACGTCGCCCGCCGGCAGGTGCGCCTGGTCGGCCAGCGCGGCATAGATCGGGGTGAAGTCCGGCGACGTCGCCTGCATCAGCTGCTCGAAGCTGTCGATGACGAAGTAGGTCTTCTGGAAGGTGTCGATGCGGTAGCGCGTGCGCATGATCCGCTGCAGGTCGAAACCGATGCGGTTCGGTGCGGCCGACTCCAGCGAGTACAGCGATTCACCCTTCGAGGAGACGATGCCGGCACCGTAGATGCGCATGCCTTCGGGCGTGTCGATCAGGCCGAACTCCACCGTGTACCAGTACAGGCGGGTCAGGTTCTGCAGCGCCTCCGGGCCGATCGCATGTGCTTTGACGCCGCCGCGGCCGTAGGCCTCCATGTAGTTGGCGAACACCGGGTTCATCAGCAGCGGCACGTGGCCGAACAGGTCGTGGAACAGGTCCGGTTCGGCGATGTAGTCGATCTGGTCGGGGCGGCGGATCCACCACGTCACCGGGAAGCGGCGGTTGGCCAGGTGGTCGAAGAAATCCAGTTCCGGCAGCAGGCCTTCCACGCCGACCAGGGTCCAGCCGGTGGCCGCGCCCAGCACTTCATTGAGCTGGTCGAAGCGCGGGATCATGTGCGCGCTCATGCCCATCTCGTCCTGCGCATCCAGGAACTCCTGGCAGGCGCGGCCGACCAGCAGTTCGCGCTGGCGCTGGTACAGCGTGCTCCAGGTGGCGTGGTCGTCGGCGGTATAGGTGTCCCACGGCTGCTCGACGAGCGCGGTGGTGTACACCGGCACGTAGCCCTTGTCGGTCTGCTGGTGTTCGACGCGGCGGGGCTGGGCGAGATCCATGGAAGACTCCTTGACGGGATACCCACGATGCTAGGGCAGGGGGCGCGCAACAGGGTTGCAAAAGTTGCGCGGATTGACCTTGTTGGCGCAATATCCTTGCGTACTCACCATGTTGCGGGGCAACAATGGCCGGAGAAGTCCAGTTCGATCGCACGGATATACGTCTGCTGGCCGAAATCCAGCGTGATGGTCGCGCCACCAACGCGGAGCTGGCGACGCGGGTGAACCTGTCGCCGTCGGCCTGCCTGCGCCGCCTGCAGCGGCTGGAAAGCGAAGGGGTGATCGTCGGCTATGGCGCGCGCCTGGAGCCCCGCCGGCTCGGTCTGGGGCTGCAGGCGTTCGTGCGCGTCCAGCTGGAAAAGCATGACCAGGCCGCGATCGGGCACTTCGTCGACAGCGTGCAGGCATGGGATGAAGTGGTGGCTTGCCACGCCCTGACCGGCGACATGGACTATCTGCTGCATGTGTATGTGCGCGATCTGGAGCACTTCTCGCGTTTCCTGCTGGACAGGCTGCTCAACGCAGGTGGCGTGGCCGATGCCAATTCCAGCTTCGTGCTGCGCACGGTGAAGGGTTTCCAGGCGTTGCCGTTGTCGCAGCTGGAATGAACCGGCGGCCGCGGTGATGTTTGACGGCGCGCGCGGGCTGGCCGAGCATCGTGGCCCGCGGCGGCCGTGCACACGCAGGCCGCGCAGTGATTCCCTCTGGCTCCGGCATGTCTGATACCCCATCCCCGACGTCTTCCCCGTTGTTCCTTCCGCTGCGCGAGCAGAGCCTGCTGCGGCACCTGAGCGAAGGCACGTCGCCGGACACACCGCTGGAGCAGGCCGGCCTGCTGGTGGCCATGCTGTGCCGCCGGCAGAGGCCACCGGCCACCCAGCTGCAGCGGTTGCTGCACGACGCCTGTGCGCTGTTCGCCGCCGATGACGGCCCTGCTGCGCAGGCGCAGCTGGCGGCCAGCGCTGGACAGGACGCGCGGGCGCTGGAGGCGTGGCTGGGCGTGCTGGCCGCGCAGGACGTGCTGCTGGCACCGGACGAGGTGATGGAGGCGGTGCTGGCCGCGTCGCCGCATGCGTATCCCGGCGCGGACTTCCAGACGGCGTGCAGGATCACCCTGGAAGAGCACACGATCCACTTTCCGGCGACATCGCTGGCCGAAGGCGATGACGAAGACACCGGCGATGACGAACAGACCACGCATGCAACCCAGCACAACGGCCTGTTCACTTCCGAACAGGCACGCGTGCTGCGTGCGATCGCGGCCAATCCCGATGAATTGATCGACCTGCAGGCCTATGCCGGCACAGGCAAGGGCCATCTGGTGCTGGCGCTGCTGCAGGCTCGCCCGGGCCGTTACACCTACGTGGCGCCCACGCGAGGCCAGGTCGAGGCATTCCGCGCGCGGCTGCCGGCCGACGCCGGCACGCGCCTGCTGACCCAGATCGAGTTCGCCAATGCGATCGCCCGCCATGCCGCCGCCAACGGCCTGACTGGCGGCTTCGTACCGACCTACCGGCAGAGCACGCTGACCCTGCGTGAGGCGGCCGCCCGCCTCGGCCTGCCGGCCATCGGTGCACGCCGGCCGGACCAGGTCCTGATGATCGCCCTGGACGCCATCAACCGGTGGTGCGCGTCGTCAGCGCCGAACCTGCAGGCCTGGCACTTCCAGCGCTCGCTGGGCGCAGCGCAGCTGGAAGCCACGCCGTTCATCGCGGCCGCGGAGTTCGTCTGGCGTTGCATGTTCGATCCGGTGGTGCAGAAGGGCGGCTGCCTGCGCCTGGATGCCGGACACATCGGCAAATGGCTGGCCCTGCGTGCTGTGCCGCTGCCGGTGTCGCTGGGCATGGTGCTGGTCGATGAGGCGCACGATCTCAGCCCTGCATGGAAACAGCTGCTGGCCACCCACGCGCCCGGCGTGGTCAGCCTGGGCGATCCGCATCAACGGCTGAGCGGACGCGTACAGCGCTGGTCATCGGCGAAGACGCTGGAGATGCACCAGTCGGTGCGGCAGGGGCGGCAGGTCGATGCGCTGGTCAACCAGTCACTGGCGTTGGACGATCTCGGCGAACCGGCGCCTTTCGTGGGGGCCAGCGACCGCGCCACCGGCCTGCGCCGCTATGACGACTGGTCGGCGGTGCCCAGCACCGGCGCCCGTTTGTACGGCAGCCTGTGGCGGATGCTGCTGGAAGCCAACGAGCTGGTTGCGCGCGGCGCGCGCGTGCATCTGCATCCTGCGTCGCGGCAGGCGCTGTTGAAAGAGGTGGACGGTCCGATCGACGCCTGGCGCAGCGCCGCCGCTGGCGGCCCCGGACAACGCTGGGAAAGCTTCGTGCAGGTCTGTGCCAAGCGTGGACAGGCGGACATCCCCGCGCTGTTTGCCGGTGGCTTCGATGCTGCGGCGTTGCAGCGCCTGCTCGGGCAACTGGTCGATGCGGACGAGGCCAGCGTCGTGCTGTGCCTGGCCCAGCACGCCAAGAACCTGCAGTTCGCCACGGTGTCCATGGCGCCGTGCTGCTTCGACAGCGGCCATGATGCGCGCGCGCTGCACAGCCCGGTGCGCGCCGCCTATGTGGCGATCACCCGTGCCCAGCAACAGCTGTGGCTGCCGGGGGACGCGATGGAGCAGTTGCAGCTGAGCGCACAGCGGCATGACCGGGCGGTGGATGAGCGGCGCCGGCAGCGACGCCTGGCCAGTGGTTACCCACCACCGCGGCGCTGACCGCGGCGGCCGTTCAAGCGCCGCGCGTCAGCACTTTTCCTTGCGGCCCATCAGCTTGCCCAGGCGCGAAGGCTCGTCGCACTTGGGCGCCGCCACCGGTGCCGGTGCCAATGCGGCGGCGCGGGCCTTCTGCAGCTGCTGGATCTTGGCGCGGATCTGCGGCATCGCCGCCATCGCGGCCTTCTCGCCTTCCAGGATGGCCGTGCCACGCTGGCTGAAATCGGCAGCACCGATGTCCAGCACCTTCGGCCGGATCACGATGTCGGCGCGCGCCAGTTCCTGCTCGCCCAGGCGCTGGCCCATGATCGAGATCGACTGGTTGACGATGCCGAGCATGCCGGTCGGTGCCTTGCCGCTGGCCTTGCTGGAGATGTCCACGGCGATCACGAACTCGGCACCGAGCTGTCGTGCGGCATCCACCGGCACCGGGCTGACCACGCCGCCGTCGATGTAGTTGCGGCCACCGATCTTCACCGGCTCGAACACGCCGGGGATGCTGCTGGAAGCGCGTACCGCCTGGCCGACGTTGCCGCGCACGAAGATCGAACGCTCGCCGGTTTCCAGCTGGGTGGCGACGGCGGCGAACGGCTTCTTCAGGCGCTCGGCCGGGCGGTTGGCCACCTGTTCGTTGACGTAGTCCTGCAGCTTCTGGCCCTGCACCAAGCCACCGGAGAACAGGCGCACGTCGCGGATGCTGGCTTCGTCCAGCGCCACCGCCTTGCTCTGCATCTGGAAGGCGTCCATGCCGCTGGCATACAGGGCGCCGACCACGCTGCCGGCACTGGTGCCGGACACCACCACCGGTTCGAAGCCGTTGGCCTCGAGCATCTTGATCACGCCGATGTGCGCAAAGCCCTTGGCCGCGCCGCCGCCGAGCGCGATGCCGATCTTCACCGGCTTGGCCTGCGGAACCACGGTGGGCTGCGCGGGCGGGGTGGGGCGGACCTCTTCACCACCGCAACCGGCCAGCAGGCCGAGCAGGGCGACGGACAGCAGCACGCGGGGGCGGAACAGGCTCATCGGCAGTGCGCTCGCGGCGCCGGATTCAGGAAAGGGCGCCAGCATACCGAAGGCGTGGCAGGCCGGGCAGGGTGGGTCGGCTCCCCATTCATGAAATCGCCTGCCGCCGACTGGGTAGTGCCGGCCGCTGGCCGGCAATCGCTGGGATGCATGGGTTGCCGGGGTTGCCGGCCAGCGGCCGGCACTACCAGCCGTCCAGCCTTCCCGATCAGCCCAGCAGCGAACTCTCGCCGCGGCTCTTGCCGCCGCCCTGCGGCGCGGCCATCCACATGCGGCCGGCCAGGCGCGAGAACGGCAGCGACTGCAGCCAGACCTTGCCTGGCCCGGTCAGGGTGGCCAGGAACACGCCCTCGCCACCGAACAGCACGCTTCGGATGCCTTTGACCCGGCGCACGTCCATGTCCACGGTCGGGTGGTAGGCGACGATGCAGCCGGTATCGACGTCCAGGCGTTCGCCGGCGGCCAGCTCACGCTCGACCACGCAGCCGCCGGCATGGATGAACACCCAGCCATCGCCTTCAAGCTTCTGCATGATGAAGCCCTCGCCGCCGAACAGGCCGGTCATGATCTTGCGCTGGAACTGCACGCCGATCTGCACGCCGCGCGCGCCGGCCAGGAAGCTGTCCTTCTGGCAGATCAGGCGCCCGCCGTGCTGGTCCAGCTTCATCGCCAGCACGGTGCCGGGATAGGGCGCGGCGAAAGCGACCTTGCCGCGGCCCTGGCCGGTCTGCGTGTAGACGGTGGCAAACAGGCTTTCACCGGTCAGCACGCGCTTGCCGGCCGCCATCACCTTGTCCATGAAACCGCCACTCTGGCCGCTGCGCGCGCCGCCGCCGAAGACGGTGTCCATCTGCACCGAGGAATCCTTGAACATCAGCGCGCCGGCCTCGGCCACCGCGCCTTCGCCGGGATCCAGCTCGATTTCCACGAACTGCATTTCATGGCCGACGATGCGGAAGTCGATGCGGTCGGCGCGGCCGCCGGTTGACGCGGTTGCGACTGCAGGGGTGACTGCAGGCATCGGCGGCGGAGCCGCGGTGCCGGTGCCGGTGCCGGCCTGCTGCAGGGCGGCGATTTCGGACACCGGTGTCCACCCTGTCATGCCCTGGCACCAGGCCAGCGCGCGCGGATTGGCCTGGGCGAAGCGGCGCGCAGCCTCCTCGTCGAACGGACCGACACGGTCGGCCTGGCCGGGAGCATGGAAGTACCACTGGGTCATCGCAGCAGGTCCGTTGCGGGAAAAACCCCGAGTCTAGCGGCAGCGTCCGGCGGCGCGCGAGGCGGCCATGAACGATCGGCATTTGCGAGGGAGGTGCTGTATTGCAACAATTATCTGGTAGCGCCGTTTTACCACCCCTCCAAACACAGCCTACCGCCATGTCTCCGACCCGTACTTCCCGTGGCCGCTCTCCGGTCGCGCGCCCGCTCGTTGTCGCTCTTTCCGCCCTGCTGCCGCTGGTAGCAGCCGCCCAGGAAACCCCCGCCGCCAAGGATCCGGTCGCCCTCGATGCGCTGCAGGTGACTGCACAGCGTCGTGTCGAGAACGCCAAGGACGTGCCGGTTGCGATCAGCGCGATCCAGGGCGAAAAGCTCGACGTGCTCGGTTCGGCGGGCGATGACATCCGCTTCCTTGCTGCGCGCGTGCCGAGCCTCAACATCGAGTCGTCCTACGGCCGTGCCTTCCCGCGCTTCTACATCCGCGGCCTGGGCAATACCGATTTCGACCTCAATGCATCGCAGCCGGTCTCGCTGGTGTACGACGATGTGGTGCAGGAAAGCCCGCTGCTGAAGGGCTTCCCGCTGTTCGACCTGGCCGGCGTGGAAGTGCTGCGCGGCCCGCAGGGCACCCTGTTCGGGCGCAACACCCCGGCTGGCGTGGTCAAGTTCGATTCGGCGCGGCCGTCGCAGGATGCCGATGGCTACGTGCGCGTGGGCTATGGCAGCTACAACAGCTGGAACGTGCAGGGCGCCTACGGCGGCCCGCTGACCGACCGCTGGTCCGCACGCGTGTCGGCCATCTACCAGCGTCGTGACGACTGGGTCGACAACACCCGTGCCGGTGCGCCCAACAGTGGTTTTGAAGGCTATGACGAAGCAGCCGGCCGCGTGCAGTTCCTGTACGAAGGCGATGACTTCGAAGCGCTGTTCAACCTGCACAAGCGCAAGCTCAACGGCACCGCGCGCCTGTTCCGCGCCAACATCATCGAGAAGGGCGGCAACGCGCTGGTCGAGAACTTCGACCGCGACAAGGTCGCCAACGACGGCGTCAATTTCTCCGACCTGGAAACCTGGGGCGGCAGCGCGCGCCTGCAGTGGAACCTCGGTTCGGTGACCCTGCATTCGATCACCGGCTATGAGACCGCCGAATCGCTCAACCGCGGCGACATCGACGGTGGCTACGGCGCCGCGTTCCTCGGCGCGGGCAACTCCGGCCCGGGCCTGATTCCGTTCTCGTCCGAGTCGGCCGACGGCCTGCCGCACCACCGCCAGTGGACCCAGGAATTCCGCGTGGAATCCAACGAATGGGGCCGCTTCGACTGGCAGGCCGGCGTCTTCTACTTCGATGAAGACGTCACCATCAACAACTTCAACTACGACTCGCTGACCCCGGGCAACCCGCAGACCGGCCACGTCGTGCAGCAGCAGCGCAACAAGGCATGGGCGGTGTTCGCTTCGGGCGACTTCGATGTCACCGACCGCTTCAAGTTGCGTGCCGGCGTGCGCTATACGCAGGACAAGAAGGACTTCAGTGCCAGCGTGCTGCAGGCCGTGCCGTTCGGCACCCCGGTCAGCGGTCCGTACCTGGCCAACACCGACGTCAACGACGTCAGCTGGGATGTCAGCGGCGTGTACAAGCTGACCGACAACGTCAATGCCTATGCACGCGTGGCCAAGGGCTTCCGCGCACCGTCGATCCAGGGTCGCCTGGCGTTCGCACCGGGCCTGTCGCAGGCCGATTCGGAGAAGGTGATTTCGTACGAAGCCGGCATCAAGGCCGACCTGTTCGAACGTCGTGCGCGCCTGGGCTTCAGCGTGTTCCGCTATGACGTGGACGGCCAGCAGCTGATCGCCGTCGGTGGCACCAACAACACCGCCACCCTGCTCAACGCCGACAAGACCATCGGCCAGGGCGTGGAGCTGGACCTGGAAGCCTACCTGGCCGACAACGTGCTGCTGACCTTCGGCAGCAGCTACAACGACACCGAGATCAAGGACAAGAACCTGGCGGTGGCGGTCTGTGGCGGCGGTTGCACCATCACCGACCCGACCACGGTCATCAATGGCGGCACCTATGCGCTGGTCAACGGCAATCCGCTGCCGCAGGCACCGAAGTGGATCCACAACGCGACCCTGCGCGTGGGCTTCCCGCTCAGCGATGGCAGCGAGCTGTATGCCTACACCGACTGGGCCTACCGCAGCGCGGTGAACTTCTTCATCTACGAGTCGCCGGAATTCCGCGGCCGCAGTTCGCTGGAAGGTGGCCTGCGCCTGGGTTACAACTGGGATTACGGCCAGTACGACGTGGCCGTGTTCGGCCGCAACCTGACCAACCAGACCCGCGTGGTCGGCGCGATCGACTTCAACAACCTGACCGGCTTCCTCAACGAGCCGCGTACCTGGGGCGTGGAGTTCACCGCGAAGTTCTGATGCGGCTGCAGCAGTAATGAAATGACGAAGGGCCGGCGCAATGCCGGCCCTTCTGTTTTTCGCGTCCGCCGGGCATGGCCCGGCGCTACCCATGCGTCGCGCCCGGTAGCGCCGGGCCATGCCCGGCGAGCGCAGCGGCGGTGGATTACAAGGCGCTCTGCGGGCGCACCTTCAGCACGGCGTTCTCGGTGGCGCAGTCGCGGCTGGAATGCAGGCCGGCCTTGCGCGCAGCAGCGATCTCCCTGCGCGCGGCAAGCAGGTCGCTGTTGAACGCCGCGTTGTCATGCAGGCGGGCCACGGCGGCGGCGCCCATGAAGCGGCCTTCGAGGATGTCGCTCTGCCAGTGCACGTTGCACACCAGGCGGCTCTCGCCGTAGTTGCGGCCGCGCGCCTGGATGGCATCGGCGCGGTCGGGTGCGATCTCCGACAGGATCAATGCCCATGCCCAGCCGATCGAGGTGTGGCCGGACGGATAGGAGCCGTTGCTGCGCAGCCCCTCCTCATCCTTCGGCGAGCAGGTCGGCTCACCGTTGACCATGAACGGACGCGGGCGCTGGTACATGTTCTTGGCAGCCTTGGTGGCAGCACTGGCGTCGATGCGGCTGCGCTCCAGCAGGCGGTACAGGGCCGGGGTCTTCACTGCATCGACGTCGATGTCGGCGGCACAGGAAAAATGGTTGGCACCTTCCGGAAAGCCGAGTTCGGCATCGACGCCGGCCTGGGCGAAACGCGGGCTGCCGCGCAGCGCACGTGCTTCACGGCTGACCTGCTCGTCCAGCGCAAAGGCCGCCGAGCCGGCGGCCGGTGGTGCCGGCACCAGATCGATGCTGGCCGGCACTGCGGTCTTGTCCAGGTAGCCCACGGCCTTGGTGGTGACGTTGGCTTCGACGGCGGTCGGTTTGCTGGTGGTGGTGGCGGCACAGCCGGCCAGCGACAACGCGATGGCCAGGCCCAGCAGCGGCCGGGCAGGGGGGAGGATCGACGACATGGGCAGACTCGGGCAGGGAACTCGCCGGCCATGATCGCAGCCTCGATTGCCGGCCGCAGCGTCCATCGGTCATACGGCCAGACCCGGCATGGTCCCGCTGCACTGGATGAAAACGGTAATCAATTGTCGGCAATCTGCTGAATCCGGGCGCAGCGCACGGACTTTCACGCGCTGCCGCCACGAGCATCAGGTCACAGCCGGGCCGGGGGGATCCGCTGAAAGGGAGAGACGCGATGCGCAGCACCGCAACAGGAAGTACCGTTCTGGCCCTGCTCCTTGGGGTGTCGACCGTACCGGCGCAGGCCGCCGATGTGTACGGCGTCGCCTTCGTACACGGCACCGGCGCGCAGACCAATGCCACGCAGGACTACTGGCAGCCGGCGATCATCGACACCGTCCGCCAGGGCCTGCCGAACAGCAGCAACTACGTGGTCATCAACTGCGACTTCACCCAGTACATGTGGAAGCCGGAAGCGGCCGGCTGCCTGGCCAACCAGCTTACCGGCTTCATCGACAGCCGGGGCATCACCCAGCTGGTGGTGATCACCCATTCCAACGGCGGCAACGTGATGCGCTGGATCCTGTCCAATCCCACCTACGACAGCCGCTACCCGAAGATCATCAACCGGCTGCGCAAGGTCACTGCGCTGGCGCCCTCCTCGGCAGGTACGCCGCTGGCCGACGCCGTGCTCAACGGCAACACCTTCGAGACCTCGCTGGGCTGGCTGCTGGGCTACAAGAACGATGCCGTGCGCATGCAGCAGGTGGGGCACATGGCCACCTACAACGCGCAGAACCTGTACGGCACCGCCGGCCGTCCGGCCCTGCCCAAGCCGTTCCGCGCAGTGGTCGGCAGCGATGTGGAATCGGCAGTGTGGGACAGCAACAGCTACTGCGGCGGCTACTCCGCCAATGTCGGCCTGGAGTTCACCCAGAACTGGCTGTCGTCGTGCTCGGACGGTTTCCTGGAGTGCAGCAGCCAGAAGGCGGCCGGCACCCTGTGGTTCACCGACAAGGCGCGCACCCAGGGCGCCGAGCCGCTCAGCCACAACCAGAGCCGCCGTGAGTGCTTCGGCCTCGGCGGCATCCTGCGCAACGACCTGACCCAGTGAGGGAGATGACCATGACGATCCATTCCACCCTGCTGGCTGCCGCCGTGCTGGCGGTCCTTTCCACTGCATCGGCGCAGGCCGCGCAGCCGCTGCGTGTTGCCGCTGGCGACCAGATTCCCGCCGGCCTGGTTGCCGCGCCGCTGCCTGCCGATGAAAGCGAGCACTCGCCGCTGGCCTTCGCCTGGGCGCTGGACCCGGCACAGCCACTGCAGGCCCCCGGTCCCCAGGCCGCCATCAGCCGCAGCTACTGGCAGCAGGTCGACGCTGCCGAACTGCAGCGCGGCCTGGAACTGCCACTGAGCGCACCGGATGCGGTGATCCAGCTCAGCCCGGCGCCGGGCGCCCGCGCGCTGCCGGCAAGCTCGCTGCAGGTACGTGATCCGGCGGGGCGCAGCAGCGTCGCGCGCAGTGTCGACGCACGCCAGCTGCAGGATGCGGGCATGCCGGTCGGTGATGGCAGCAGCATGCTGCGCACCGGCACCACCAGCGCGGCCGGCGCTTACCGCCTGC
Organism: Stenotrophomonas sp. 10L48; assembly: GCF_056395105.1. Taxonomy (NCBI): domain Bacteria; kingdom Pseudomonadati; phylum Pseudomonadota; class Gammaproteobacteria; order Lysobacterales; family Lysobacteraceae; genus Stenotrophomonas; species Stenotrophomonas sp. 10L48. The sequence goes on from NZ_JBFTIX010000008.1 coordinate 38,642, forward strand.
AGAGTGCGCAGGCGCAGGGCCGCTATGTGGTGCAGGTGCTGGAGCCCAACAGCCCGCTGCGGTTGGAAGTGCAGGCCAGCCAGACGCAGGTGCTGGCCGGAGGCAACGTGCAGCTGCAGGCGCGTCTGCTGGAAGACGGTGCCAGCGCGTCGGCGTTGCGCACACGGCGTGACAGCCTCGGCGGCGAAGCGCTGCTGGTCGCACCCGATGGCCGCAGCTGGCCGCAGCGGTTGCTGCGCACCACCGATGGCAGCCTGCGTGCACAGGTAAGGATTCCGGCCGAGGCCAGCAACGCACAGGGCCTGTGGGAACTGCAGGTGTTCGCCCAGGCCGACGGCGTGCTGCGCGATGGCAAGGTCGCCTTCGCCGTGGCGCGGCCAACCGCACGCTTCACCGGCCAGGCCGCCCCCGACCCGGCCAGCCGCCAGGTCAGTCTGCCGTTGCAGGTGGCCGCCGCCGGCCGCTACGAGGCGCGCGGCACCCTGTATGCCACCGCAGCCAACGGCCAGTTGCAGCCGGTGGCGCAGGCGCATGCCGCAGCGTGGTTCGATGGCCCGGGCCGCGGCGCGCTGGTACTGCCCTTCGACCAGGCCGCGTTGCCTGCCGGCTTCGGTGCGCCCTATGAACTGCGCGACCTGCAGCTGCAGGACCAGAGCCGGATGGCACCGATCGAGTCGCGCGCGCTGGCGTTGCGGTTCTGAAGCAGGGCGTGGCGGGCCGGACGTCCGGCCCGCCACAGACGCGGTGTCACCCCGCGTACGCGGTCAGCCGTCCTTCCTGTTCCACCACCGTGATCGCACCGCCGAACACGGCTGACAGCGGTTCGTCGCGCAGCAGCTCGGCGCGCGCTCCATCGGCCACCACGCGGCCGTCGCGCAGCAGCACCACGCGCTCGATCTCGGGAATCACTTCCTCGATGTGGTGGGTGACCAGCACCAGGGTGATGCCCTGCTGCGCAAGCACGCGCATGGTGGCGATCAACTGCTGGCGGGCGACCAGGTCCAGCCCGGTGGAGGGTTCATCCAGCAGCAGCGCCTGCGGCCGGTTGACCAGCGCGCGGGCGATCAGCACCCGGCGGGTCTCGCCGGCCGACAGTTCGGCGTAGGCACGCTCACGCAGGCCCGACGCACCGGTCATCGCCAGGGTCTCGCCCACCCGCATGCGCATATCGTCGGTGACCTCGCGGAAGGCCGGCACCATGTAGCTGGCGAAGAACCCCGACAGCACCGCCTGCTCCACCGTCAGCCCCGGCATGTCGGCCAGGTTGCTGCTGAGGTCACCGGTGACGATGCCAAGTTGGGAACGCAGCCGGTCGACCTGCCAGCGGTTCTGCCCCAGCACCTTCACCGCCACCGTGCCGTCGGCCTGCGCCAGCGGGTACAGCTCGCGGGTGATCAGCTTGATGAAGGTGGACTTGCCACAGCCATTGGGGCCGAGCAGGGCGGTGTGCTGGCCCTGCGCGATGCGCAGGCTCAGCCCGTGCAGGACCTTCACCTGTCCGCGCATCACGCTGGCGCGGTCCAGTTCGATCAAGGGCGGCGGGTCCCCGGCGGATGGGGCGGGGTCTACGGCGCGGATGCGCGGATCAAGGGTCGACAACACGGGTCCCCAACTGTGAACGAAGCCACGGAATGGCGCTGCCAATCCAGCGGTGCAAGGTGCAGTTTGCAACGCAAGCGCCCATGATGTCTTCCATACCTGTGTCGCTCTGGAGAGCCGCCATGCCTGATGCCCTGATGTCCCTGCTGACCGGTGGCGTACTGGGCCTGGGCTGGTGGCAGCTGGCCCTGGTGCTGCTGGTCTTCACCCAGCTCACGATCTTCTCGGTCACCCTCTACCTGCACCGCAGCCAGGCGCACCGGGGCGTGGACTTCCATCCGGTGGTCGCGCACTTCTTCCGCTTCTGGACCTGGCTGACCACCTCGATGATCACCAAGGAGTGGGTGGCGATCCATCGCAAGCACCACGCCAAGGTGGAAACCGAGGACGACCCGCACAGCCCGGTTACCCGTGGCATCGGCCAGGTGTTCTGGCGCGGCGTGGAGCTGTACCGCGAAGCACGCGGCATGCGCGAGGACATCGAACAGTACGGTCGCGGCACTCCGGACGACGCGATCGAGCGCCGCCTGTACACCCCGTATGCAACCCTCGGCCCGGTGCTGCTGTTTGCCATCAACACGGTGCTGTTCGGCCTGCCGGGCGTCGCCCTGTGGGCGATCCAGATGGCGTGGATCCCGTTCTGGGCCGCCGGCGTGGTCAATGGCCTGGGCCACTGGTGGGGCTATCGCAACTACGAGTCGGCCGACACCTCCACCAACCTGACGCCGTGGGCGTTCTGGATTGGTGGCGAGGAACTGCACAACAACCACCATGCGTTCCCCAGCTCGGCGCGCTTTGCGATGCGGCGCTGGGAATTCGACATCGGCTGGAGTGCGATCCGCCTGCTGCAGGCATTGCGCCTGGCCAAGGTCCTGCGTGTCGCGCCGGCCATGGACGTGCGCCCGAACATCGCCGTGCCCGACGCCGATACCCTGAAGGCACTGCTGTCGCATCGCTTCCAGGCGATGACCGACTACCAGCGCAACGTGTTCATGCCGGCATTGCGCGAAGAGGCGCGATACGCGGGTGCAAAGCTGCGCCGATTGCTGCCGCGCCGGCTGCGCCGTGGCCTGGTCAACGACGGCCGCTGGTTGAAGCCGGACAGCCGCGCCCAGCTCAGCGAATGGGTCGCCCAGCGCCCGCGCATCCGCACCCTGGTGGAATACCGCGCACGCCTGGCGACGCTGCTGGAAGCACGCGGCCATGATGCCGCCGAGCGCCTGCGTCAACTGCAGGCCTGGTGCCGCGAGGCCGAGGAAAGCGGCATCGCCGCGCTGCAGGCCTATGCCGCGCGACTGAAGGGCTACACCCTGGTGGGCGGATGAGGGCTGCGCTGACGGCATTGCTGCTGGCCGCCGTGTGCGCACCTGCCGTGCAGGCCCAGGTCAGCGACACTGCCAGTTACCTGCAGCGCATGGACAGCGATGGCGACGGCAAGGTCAGTGAAGCCGAGTACCTGCAGTGGATGCTGTATGCCTTCGATCGCATGGACCGCAACGGCGATGGCGTGCTGACCGCCGACGAACTGCCCGGCGGCAAGGGCAGGGCCATCACCCGCGAACAGCAGCGGCAGGTGATCGTGCAGCGCTTCCACAAGCAGGACGCCAACGGTGACGGATTCCTGGATGCACGGGAACTGGCTGCACCGCCGCGCTGAGCGGGCATAGAATCGTCCCATGCCCGAACTGCCCGAAGTAGAAACCACCCGCCGTGGCCTGGCGCCACACCTGCAGGGTCGCCGCGTGCACGGGGTGATCCTGCGCCGTGCCGACCTGCGTTGGCCGATTCCACCGGAAGTGGCCGAGCTGCTGCCCGGCCAGCGCATCGAAGAGGTGCGCCGCCGCGCCAAGTACCTGCTGCTGGATACCGCCATCGGCAGCGCCGTGCTGCACCTGGGCATGTCCGGCAGCCTGCGCGTGCTGCCCGGCGACACCCCGTTGCGCGCCCATGACCATGTGGACATCAGCCTGGACAACGGCCGCCTGCTGCGCTTCAACGACCCGCGCCGCTTCGGCAGCCTGCTCTGGCAGCCGGCCGGCGAGATCCACCCGCTGCTGCAGGGGCTGGGCCCGGAGCCGCTGGACGACGCCTTCGACGGCGACTACCTGTTCGCCCGCAGCCGCGGCCGCAGCGCGCCGGTGAAGACCTTCCTGATGGACCAGGCGGTGGTGGTCGGGGTGGGCAACATCTACGCCGCCGAGAGCCTGTACAAGGCGGGGATCAGCCCGTTGCGCGAGGCCGGCAAGGTCACCCGCGAGCGCTATCGGCGGCTGGCCACGGCAGTGAAGGAAACGCTGGACTACGCCATCACCCGCGGTGGCACCACCCTGCGCGATTTCATCAGCCCCGACGGCGCGCCGGGCTACTTCGAGCAGGAGCTGCTGGTCTATGGCCGCGATGGCCTGCCGTGCCCCGGCTGCGGCCGCCCGCTCAAGCACGCCATGATCGGCCAGCGGGCAAGCGTGTGGTGCAGCCGCTGCCAGCGCTGAACGTCTTCATGCGCTGCACACGTGCAGCGCTATAGTCCAGCCGACATCCGCTGCGGGGGAGCGTTGGCGATGGACGAAGGCCCGGATATCACCGTATGGCTGGATGCTGCGCGCGGTGGCGACCGCGCCGCGCTCGACCGTGTGCTGACCACCCTGTACCAGGAACTGCACAGCATGGCCCGGCGGCAGCTGGCCGGGCAGCAGGGACGCACCCTGGATGCGACCTCGCTGGTCCACGAGTCCTACCTGAAACTGCTGGGCAGCCGCGGTGCGGCGCGCTTCGAGGACCGTGCGCACTTCTTCGCCTATGCGGCGTCGGCGATGCGCAGCGTGGTCGTCGATTACGCGCGCAACCGGCTGGCGCGCAAGCGCGGTGGCGACCTCAAGCGGGTGGCCGAGATTCCCGAGAACAGCAGCAGCGGCGTGCGCCTGGACGAGGATCTGCTGGCCCTCGATGTTGCATTGGAACGCCTGCAGGCCGTCGATGCGCACCTGGCCAAGGTGGTGGAGCTGCGCTACTTCGCCGGCTTGTCCGAACTGGAGATCGCCGAACTGAGCCAGCGCTCGGAGCGCAGCATCCGCCGCGACTGGCAGAAGGCGCGGCTGTTCCTGCTGGCCGCGATGCGCAGCGACTGAGTCGCCGCCACCCACACCATGGATACCGCCCGCTGGCAGCAATTGTCGTCCTGGCTGGACCAGCTGCTGGAGCTGGCACCCGCCGCCCGCCAGCTGCGCCTGCAGCGCGTGAGCGCGCAGGACCCGACGCTGGGCCGCGAACTGGAACGCCTGCTGCAGCAGGAAGCTGACAGCCACGAGTTCATGGCCCAGCCCTTGTGGACCGCTACGCCGCCAGGCCGCGCCGGAAGCGAGGTCGGGCCGTATCGGCTGCTGCATCCGCTCGGCGAAGGCGGCATGGGCGAGGTCTGGCTGGCCGAGCGCTGCGATGGCCTGTACCAGCGCCAGGTCGCGCTGAAGCTGCTGCGCAGTGGCGTGGCCGATCCCGGCCTGCGCCAGCGCTTCGGCCGCGAGCGGCAGATCCTGGCCCGCCTGCAGCACCCGCACCTGGCACAGCTGCTGGACGCCGGGGTGGACCAGCACGGGCAGCCCTACCTGGCGCTGGACTACGTGGAAGGCGAGCCGATCAGCGACTACTGCCGGCGCCTGCAACCGCCGCTGGAAACGCGTCTGCAGCTGATGCTGCAGGTCTGCGCGGTGGTCAGCCATGCGCATGCGAACCTGGTGGTGCACCGCGACCTGAAGCCCTCCAACATCCTGGTACGCGCCGACGGCACGGTGAAACTGCTCGACTTCGGCATCGCCAAGCTGCTCGACCACGACGATCCGAACGCGGCCCATCCGGCTACCGAAATCCGCGCGTTCACCCTGCACTACGCCGCGCCGGAGCAGGTGCGTGGCGAGGCGGTGACGACCCTGACCGATGTCTATTCGCTGGGCGTGGTGCTGTTCGAGGTGGTCACCGGGCACAAGCCCTATCGCCTGCGCCGGCACAGCGATGCGGAATGGGAGCGCTCGATCCTGGATGTGCAGGCACCGCGTGCCTCGGCGCTGCTGCAACGGCTGGCCGCCGAGCCGGGGGCACCGAGACGGGCGCTGCTGCGGCAGGCCAAGCGACTGCGTGGCGATCTGGACGTGCTGCTGGAAAAGGCCCTGCAGAAAGACCCGCAGCAGCGCTACAGCTCGGCCGAAGCACTGGCCGGCGACCTGCGCCGCTACCTGCAGGGGCAGCCGATCCAGGCGCGTCCGCCGGGCATGGGTTACCGGGTGCGAAAGTACGTGGGCCGCCATCGCTGGGGCGTGGCGCTGGCCGGGCTGGCCGCGCTGGCCCTGCTGGGGACCACGTCCTTCGCCCTGTGGCAGTTGCGCCAGGCGCGGGCGGAAATGGCGCGTGCGCAGGCCATGCAGGATTTCACCGTTGGCCTGTTCGACAAGGCGGCCAGCCAGCGCCACGGCCATTTCGACGTGCCGCAGCTGCTGGCCACCGGCCAGCAACGGGGCGAAGCCGAACTGGCTGACCAGCCGCTGGCGCTGGCCGAGCTGCAAGGGGTGATCGGCCGCCTGCGCATCGGCCTGGGCGACTACCAGCTGGCGCTGCAGACCCTGGACCAGCAGCGCCAGCTGCTGCAGGAGGTGGGCGAGGTGCCGCCGGCGCTGCAGATCGAGGCGGTGACCCAGCGGGGGCGCGCACTGCGCATGCTCGGTCGCGGACGCGAGTGCCTGGCGCACCTGCAGCCACTGCAACCGCTTGCGGCCAGCCAAGCGGCGGCATTGCCGGCGGCGGTGGCCGAGTTCCACAGCCAGCTCGGGCGGTGCCAGGCCCAGCTGGGTGACGCCGATGCGGCGCGGCGTTCGTTCCAGCAGGCGCTGGCGCTGCGCCACCAGGGGATGGTCGAGCGCTTCGGGCGTGCTGAATCACTGGCCGATCTGGCCGCCCTGGACGCCACCGCCGGACGCCTGCCGGCCGCGCTGGCGGGGTACCGGCAGGCGCTGGCCCTGCTCGGCCAACGCGCCGACGCCAGCAGCCCGCAGGTGATCAGCCTGCATCGCCAGCTGGGCGATGTGCTGGCCCGGCAGGGCGACACGCAGGCGGCAGCGGCCGAGCTGGAGCTGGCCTGGCAGGCGGCACAGGAGGCATGGGGACCGCGCCACCCGGAGGCACTGGTGGTTCGCCGCGCACGCGCGCTGTTGGCCCTGCAGCGTGGCCAGCACGCGCTGGCCGGCCAGGAACTGCGGCAGGTGCAGGCACAGCTGCTCGGCGCTCTGGGCCCGGACCATCGCGAGATCGGCTACGGCGAGTTCGCCCTGGGGAAATGGGCCAGCGCCAGCGGCGACCCCTCGGCGGCGGCAGCGCACTATGCCCGCGCGGTGGCGATCTGGCGCCAACCGGATCACGTCGCCCTGCTGCCGCAGGCGCTGCTGGCACAGGGGCAGGTCCTGCAGCAGGCCGGCCAGATCGCGCAGGCCCGCACCGTGCTGGCCGAGGCACGACAGCTGCTGCTGGCCCAGCGCGGTCCGCAGGCACCGGCCCTGCACGAGCTTGATGCCCGCCTTGCGGCATTGGCACAGGCTGAACAGGGTATCGAGTCCACCGCTGCCCGTTAACGTTTGTCTGCCTATGATGGCCGACCTTCCCTTTGCTCCCGCGCCTGCATGCAACGACGCGACTTCATCCGCAATGCCTCCCTGGCCCTGGCCGCCTTCGGCCTGCCGTCACTGCCGGCCTGCGCGGCCAGCAAGAGTGGCCAGCTTGGGCTGCGCCGGCTTGGCCAGCCGCAGCCGTTCGATTTCGCCACCCTGAAGGGCCAGGCGCGCGCGCTGGCACAGGCGCCCTACCAGAGCCACAAGCGGGTGCTGCCGGGCAAGCTGGAGGCGCTGGACTGGGATCAGTACCAGTCGATCGGCTATCGCCAGGACCACGCCCTGTGGGCCGACCAGCCGGGTAAGTTCCAGGCCAAGTTCTTCCACCTGGGTCTGTACTTCCATTCGCCCGTGCGCATGTACGACGTGGTCGACGGCAAGGCGCAGGAACTGGCCTATGACGGCGCCGCGTTCAACTACGGCAAGAGCGGGTTGAAGAATGGTGAGCTGCCGGCCGACCTCGGCTTTGCCGGGTTCCGGCTGAACACGCGCAAGGACACCGACCGCGATTTCGCCGCGTTCCTGGGTGCCAGCTACTTCCGCGCAGTGGGCAAGGAAGGCCAGTACGGCCAGTCCGCGCGTGGCCTGGCCATCGACACCGGCATGGGCAAGCCGGAGGAATTCCCAGACTTCATCGCCTATTACCTGGAACAGCCTGCGGCCGACTCGGACACCATCATCGTCTATGCGCTGCTGGATTCGCCCAGCGTGGCCGGTGCCTACCGCTTCGCCGTCACCAACGGCGATGTGCTGCTGATGGACATCGACAGCGCGTTGTACCCGCGCAAAACCATCGAGCGGCTGGGCATCGCCCCGTGCACCAGCATGTACCAGGTAGGCGAGAACGACCGCCGCATGGGCTGGGACTGGCGCCCGGAGATCCACGATACCGACGGCCTGTCGCTGTGGACCGGCGCTGGTGAATGGATCTGGCGGCCGCTGGTCAACCCGCGCAACCTGCGCTTCAACATGTTCGTCGACCGCAACCCGCGTGGCTTCGGCCTGCTGCAGCGTGACCGCAACTTCGACCATTACCAGGACGACGGCGTGTTCTACGAGAAGCGTCCGTGCCTGTGGGTGGAGCCGAAGGGCGAATGGGGCGAGGGTTCGGTGCAGCTGGTGGAGATTCCCACCGTCGATGAAACCTTCGACAACATCGTGGCCTTCTGGAACCCGAAGGAAAAGCCGCAGCCGGGCCAGGAACTGCTGGTCGGCTACCGGCTGTACTGGGGCGCGCAGCCGCCGGCGCATACGCCGCTGGCCCATTGCGTTGCCAGCCGCACCGGCCTGGGCGGGGTGATCGGCAAGAAGCGCGAGTACTTCTCGTGGCGCTTTGCGGTCGACTTCGAAGGCGGCGAACTGGCCAGCCTGATCGACAAGGCCGACGTCGAAGCCGTTGTCGAAACCAGCCGTGGCCGGGTGGAGATCGTCTCGGCGCGGCCGCTGCGCGAGATCAAGGGCTACCGCGCGATGTTCGACCTGGTGCCGCCGGAGGGCAGCAGCGAGCAGATCGACATCCGCCTGTACCTGCGCAGTGGCGGCAAGACCCTCACCGAAACCTGGCTGTACCAGTACACCCCGCCGCCGGCTGGTGCGCCGGAGCGCACGCTGTACTGAAGCAGAGCGGTGCCGGCCAAGCGCCGGCACCCTTGATTCAGGGCTTGCTGTCGGTCGCGTGCGACTGGGTCGGCACGCCCACTTCCACCGTGCCACGGCGGATCTTCATCCAGGTTTCGTCCTGCCAGCGCTCGTACTGCTTCGGATCCCAGTACTTGGGGTCATACAGGCGGTCGGCCTTGATCGTGCGGGATATGCCGCCGTCCATGTACACGATGTCCACGTTGTTGGACATCGAGCCTACGCGGCTGCCGGTCATCTCGCGTCGTCCCTTCCTCAACACTTCGGCCATGCGTGGGCGCGCGACCTCATCGCCATACTCTGCACGCAGCGCGCTCGCCTGCGCCCGCGCGGCGTCGTGCTGTTCCAGCGGCAGGGTCGCCCAGTACTCGTTGCGCAGGTCCACGAACAGCGGGTAGCCGCGCTCGGCTGCCACTTCCATCCACGCATAGGCCATGACCGGATTGCGCGGCTGTTCAACGCCGTACCAGTACATCTCGCCCAGGTAGCCCTGCGCGGGTTTGTCGGCATAGCGTGCGGCCAGCCGGAAGTTGTCCATCGCGCCATTGACGTCGTTGCGGCGCAGGGCGTTGACGCCCCACTGCCGGTACATCATGTCCGGATGGCTGTCCATGAAACCGGCGCCGATCACGGCCGCGTCCTCTTCACCGGACGGGCGCTCGGCCGCAGTGGCGAACAGGGGCAGGAACAACACGGAAAGCAACAACAGGGCGGGGCGCATGACGGACATCCAGTTCGGCAGCAGGTAGTGCCGCAGCCTAGGCCCGACCACGCGGCCTTGTAAACCGCAGGACGTCATGGCCCGTGAAGGGCCATGCCCTACAACGGCAGCGGTGCCTGCGCCGGATCGATCCGCCCCTCGCCACGGGTGATCTTCTTGAACTCGGCGCGGCTGACCGACACGTAGCGCTCGTTGCCGCCGATCTCCACCTGCGGGCCGTCCTGCACGGCATGGCCATGTTCGTCCACGCGCACGGTCATGGTCGCCTTCTTGCCACTGTGGCAGATCGTCTTGATCTCCTGCATCTCGTCGGCCCAGGCCAGCAGGTACTGGCTGCCCTCGAACAGCTCGCCGCGGAAATCGGTGCGCAGGCCGTAGCACAGCACCGGGATGCGCAGCTGGTCGACCACTTCGCTGAGCTGCCAGACCTGGCTGCGGCTGAGGAACTGCGCCTCGTCCACCAGCACGCAGCCCAGCGGCCCGTTGGCCTGCAGATCCTGGCTGACCCACTGCTGCAGGTCGGTGTCGCGTTCGAAGGCCATGCCGTCGGCGCGCAGGCCGATCCGCGAGGCGACCACGCCCGCGCCGGCACGGTCGTCCAGGCGTGGGGTCAGGATCGCCACGCGCATGCCGCGCTCGCGGTAGTTGTGCGCGCTCTGCAGCAGGGTGGTGGTCTTGCCGGCGTTCATCGCCGAATAGTAGAAATAGAGCTTGGCCATCGGCCGATTGTACGACGCCACCCGGCGCCGGCCGAAGCCGTTCAGCAAGCCCACCGGCCGGCGGCTGTGGCCGCCACCAACGCCCGCTACAATCGCACCCCAATGCACGGTCTCAATCCCCCCCAAGCTGCCGCCGTCCTCCACATCGAAGGACCGCTGCTGGTGCTCGCCGGCGCCGGCAGCGGCAAGACGCGCGTGATCGTGGAAAAGATCGCCCACCTGATCGGCTGTGGCCGCTACCCGGCCAAGCGCATCGCCGCGATCACCTTCACCAACAAGTCGGCCAAGGAAATGCGCGAGCGCGTGGCCAAGCGCCTGTGCGAGCAGGATGCCGATGAAGTGACCATCTGCACCTTCCATGCGCTGGGCCTGAAGTTCCTGCAGATCGAGCATGCCGCCGTCGGGCTCAAGCGCGGTTTCTCGATCTTCGATGCCGATGACGCGGCCGCGCAGATCAAGGACCTGATGTACGGCGCCAAGCCGGACGACATCGAGGACATGAAGAACCTGGTGTCGCGCGCCAAGAACGCCGGCCTGTCGCCGGAGCAGGCGATGGCCGCTGCGCGCAGCAACCGCGAGAAGGAGGCGGCCGGCATCTACGAGCGCTACCAGTTGCGCCTGAGCGCGTTCAATGCAGTGGACTTCGACGACCTGATCCGGTTGCCGGTGCAGATCCTGGAAGAGAACCCGGAGATCGCGCTGGCCTGGCGCGAGCGCATCGGCTACCTGCTGGTCGACGAATGCCAGGACACCAACGATGCGCAGTACCGCCTGCTCAAGCAGCTGGCCGGTGACAAGGGCAACTTCACCTGCGTGGGCGATGACGACCAGTCGATCTACGCCTGGCGCGGTGCCAACCCGGAAAACCTGCAGCAGATGGGGCGCGATTACCCGGCGCTGGAAATCATCAAGCTGGAGCAGAACTACCGGTGTTCCAACCGCGTGCTGCGCGCGGCCAACGCGCTGATCGCCAACAATCCGCACGAACACCTGAAGAAGCTGTGGAGCGACCAGGCCGACGGCGAGCGCATCCGTGTGTGGGAGTGCCGCAACAGCGAACACGAGGCCGAGAAGGTCGCCGCCGAGATCGCGTTCGTAGCGCAGACGCGCAACGTGCCGTGGAGCGATTTCTGCATCCTGTTCCGCGGCAACTTCCAGTCGCGGCCGCTGGAAAAGGCCATGCAGCTGCTGCGCATCCCCTACCACCTGACCGGCGGCACCATGTTCCTGGAGCGCCAGGAAGTGAAGGACACGCTGGCCTGGCTGCGGCTGCTGGTGAACCCGGACGACGACACCGCGTTCCTGCGTGCGGTGCAGTCGCCCAAGCGCGAGGTCGGCGCCGGCACCCTGGCCAAGCTGGCCGAACTGGCCTCGGAAAAGGACATGCCGATGGCGCAGGCCGCCGAGGCGATCGGCGCGCTGCAGCAGCTGCCACCGCGCGCGGCCAACAGCCTGGCGCGCTTCACCGACATCCTGCGTGACCTGCGCGCGCAGACGCGGCAGATCAGCTCCGGCGACATGATCCGCAAGGTCGCCAAGGAATCGGGCCTGCTCAGCGAGCTGCGGCAGCAGGCCAAGGAAGAAGCCAGCTACCAGCGTCGCGCCAACAACATCGAAGAACTGGCGCAGTGGTTCGAGGGTGGCCCGCGTGGTGCCACCGCGGCCGATCTGGCCGGCCAGCTGGCGCTGTTGTCGCGCAGCGACAAGGACGAGGGCGGCAACCAGGTGCGGATGATGACCATGCACGCCTCCAAGGGCCTGGAATTCCCCTATGTGTTCATCGTCGGCTGCGAGGATGGCGTACTGCCGCACCAGGTCAGCCTGGACGAGGGCAATCTGCAGGAAGAGCGGCGCCTGCTGTATGTGGGCATCACCCGCGCCAAGATCCAGCTGTGGATGAGCTACAGCAAGCTGACCCGCAAGTTCGGCGAGCATGTGCGGCTGAAGCCGAGCCGCTTCTTCGAGGAGATCCCGGCCGAGGAGATCCAGCGCGATGGCGCTGATCCGGTTGCGGATGCGGCGCGGAAGAAGGAGCGGGCGACGGCGGGGTTGGCGGCGATCGAGGCGTTGTTCGACTGATCGGCGAACGGCGCAGCCCCTCGTGGCTGGCGCTCAACGCAGTGGGTTCGTGGTTGGCCGGGTAGAGGGACTGCGCAGGGGACGCTGCAAGTACGTCCCTGTAAGCTCGGTCGCCGCATCCATGCGGCTCACGCCCCTGCGCAGCCCCTCTACCCGGCCTTGGACGGTTTCCTGGCGCGTCAGCCACGGAAAGAAAAAAAGAAAACCAAAGGCAACGGCAACCGCGGGGGCTGAGGCACAATCGGGGTCTCTGGCTGGAGACCTGTCCGTGCACCCGATTGAAAGCGAACGCCTGCGCCTGCGGGCCATTGAACCGGACCGCGATGCGGCACCGATGCTGGCCCTGCTCAACGATCCGGGCTTCGTGCGATTCATTGGTGACCGCAACGTGCGTGACGAAGCGCAGGCGCGCGAGTACATCGCCCTGCGTGTGCTGCAGAGTTATGCGTTGAATGGCTTCGGCATGTATGCGATCGAGCGGCTGTCCGATGGTGCGTGGCTGGGCAATGCCGGGCTGGTGCGCCGCGAGGGGTTGCCGGCACCGGATATCGGCTACGCGGTGCTGTCCGCATACGCGGGGCAGGGCTATGCCAGCGAGGCGGCACGGGCGGTGTTCAATCACGCGCGCACGGCGCTGGGCCTGATGGATCTCTACGGCATCACCGATCTGGACAACGTCGCCTCGGCGAAGGTGCTGCTGGGCCTGGGCATGCACGAGCGCGGGGTCATCCAGCTGCCGGGCATCGAAACACCCAGCCGGCTGTTCGCTACCTTGGGTGCGGCCGACGTCGGGTAGTGCCGGCCGCTGGCCGGCAACCTGGCCATGCCTGGATTCGGCCGGCTCGGCGCCGCCGCCACTGCTGGCGTACTTCGCTGCCAATGCCGCGCCGTCCACTTCACCGCACAGCAGGTGCATGTAGCGGTCTTCGCGCTGGCCGCTGGCGCGCGGCAGCACCACCAGCAGGGCACGTTGCTGCAGGCGCTCGATGGCGTGGCGGGCTTCGTCGGCATCGGCGAAGCGGTGCAGGCGCTCGGCGCGGGTGACCAGTTCGCCCAGGGTCTGCGGCCCGCGCAGCAGCAGCAGGGCCAGCAGCACGGTCTGCTGCCGGGTCAGGTCCAGCGCGCTCTGCAGGCGGTGCTCGTAACGGTCGGCGCGCGAGGAGAAGTGCTGGCGCGCCAGGCCCAGGGTCTCCAGCTGGCGCAGCGCATGCTCCACGCTGCCGGCGCTCACGTTCATCACCGGCTCACGGGCGGTCTTCTGGTTGGCCGCCGATTGCGCGGCGTTGACGGTCAGCGGGTAGGTGTCCGGGGTGGTGGCTTCCTTCTCCACCAGGCAGCCCAGCAGGCGCGCCTGTACGGCATCCAGCAGCGGAACGTCGGGGGTCTGGGCAGGGTCGGTCATGGCGGCTTCCGGAAGACAACGTGTCAACCGCCAAGCATAGCCGTCCCGGCGGCGCCTTTGCCGGTAAAATGGGCCGGTATATCTGATTGCCGGTGAATCCATGCGTCGTCCCGTTTCCCTGTCCCTGACCCTGCTCGCCACCGCGGTGCTGGGCCTGTCCGCCTGCAAGCGCGTGGAAGCGCCTGCCGAAGCCGCCACCCCGCAAGCCCCGGCCGCCGCCGCCAAGGCCGACGGCGCGCTCGACGCGACCGCCAACGACAACCTCAATGCCGTGCTGTGGATGCAGCGCGCGCAGGAATACAGGGCGATCACCGAGCAGACCTACCGCGCCGCCGCCGACCATCTGGACGTTGCGCTGAAGGAAGCCCACTGGGACGCGCTGGTACCGGAAGAGCGCGGCAACGAGGCCAAGGGCCTGAAGCCGGCCGTGGTGCTGGACGTGGATGAGACCGTGCTGGACAACTCGCCTTACCAGGCGCGCCTGGTGCGTGACGGCAAGGAATACGACGAACTCAGCTGGGACCAGTGGGTGGCCGAAAAGAAGGCCAAGGCCATTCCTGGCGTGGTCGATTTCGCCAAGGCTGCCAATGCCAAGGGCGTGACCCTGCTGTACATCTCCAACCGCGCCGTGCACCTGAAGGACGCGACCCTGGCCAACCTGCGCGAGCAGGGCCTGCCGGTGGCCGATGACAGCGTGTTCCTCGGTCTGGGCACCGTGGTTGAAGGGTGCGAGCAGGCCGGCAGCGAGAAGAACTGCCGCCGCCGCCTGGCCGGGCAGAAGTACCGCGTGCTGATGCAGTTCGGCGACCAGCTGGGTGACTTCGTGGAAGTGACCGCCAACACCAACGATGGCCGCGACGCGCTGCTGCAGCAGTATCACGACTGGTTCGGCGAGCGCTGGTGGATGCTGCCGAACCCGACCTACGGCGGCTTCGAGCCGGCGCAGTTCAACAACGATTACGCGCAGTCGCGGCAGGCCCGTCATGACGCCAAGCGTGCCGCGCTGGACTACGCGCCGTGAGCCGCGCCCCGCTGCCGCTGCGTGACGACGAACGCCTGATCTTCGCGCTGGACGTGCCTGACCGTGTGCAGGCGCTGGCGTGGGTCGACCGCCTTGGCGACAGCGTGGCGTTCTACAAGATCGGCATGGAACTGCTCGCCTCCGGTGAGTACTTCCAGGTGCTGGACGAATTGGCACGCCGCGACAAGCGCGTGTTCGTCGACCTGAAGTTCTTCGACATCCCGGCCACCGCCGCGGCAGTGATCAAGCGCCTGGCGCAGTGGCCGGTCAGCTACGCGACCATCCACGGCTGGCACCCGGCGATGATGGAGGCCTGCGCGGCCGCCAACAGCGGCGACATGCGCCTGCTGGCGGTGACCGTGCTGACCTCGATGGGCCGCCCGGACCTGGCGCAGATGGGCATCGACCGCGAGCCGGTGGAGGTCGTGGTCGAACGCGCGCTGGCCGCACAGGCCGCTGGCATCGACGGCGTGATCGCCTCTGGCCAGGAAGCCGGCCCGATCCGCGCCGCGACCGGCGCCGGTTTCTCGATCGTCTGCCCGGGCATCCGCCCCGGTGGCCCGGTCGGCGATGACCAGAAGCGCACGGTGGGTGTGGCGCAGGCGTTTGCCGATGGTGCCGATGCCATCGTGGTCGGTCGTCCGATCCGCCATGCGTCCGATCCGCAGGCTGCAGCACGGGCGATCCAGCAGGAAATCGCGACGGCTTTGGCCGCGCGCTGAGCCCCGCCCCGACGGCGGTCACGCCGGCACCACGAACGCCATCCCGTCGAATGCGGGATGGCGTTCGCATTTGTGCCTGTTGCCCTGACGCACCCGACCCCAGCCGGGAAAACTGTGCGCCGCATCGCGCTGTAAGCGTGGAGCGCCCTCTATCAATCGATGCACCAGCACGGACCGCGGCCGTGCCGGTACCAACCATCGACAGAGGAATACACGGATATGTATCGCAGCACCTCTTTGTTGTTCGGCGGCCTGTTGGCGGCGGCCATCGTCTTTCCCGCCACGGCTGCACCCCAACCCCGCGAAGCACCGCGCATCATCGGCGGCGAGGATGCCAAGCCGGGCGACTACCCGTTCATGGTCAGCCTGCAGGGCATCTCCTACGGCGACACCGACCACACCCGGCACTTCTGCGGCGGCACGCTCATCTCACCGTCCTGGGTGCTGACCGCCGCGCACTGCGTGCAGGGCAATTCGCCCGCCTCGATCGCGGTACTGGGCAATGTCACCAGGCTGTCCACCGAACCGTCCGCGCATGCATCCAACGTCAAGGCCATCCACGTGCACCCGGCGTTCAACAGCGGCAACACGCTGGAACATGATGTTGCCCTGATCCAGCTCAGCGCACCGTTGGCCGATGCGCAGCCGGTCACGCTGCGGTTGCGGCCCGATGCCAGCTATCTCAAGCCAGGCCGGGAGTTCACGGTGATCGGCTGGGGCGACACCGACATCAGTGAAGAACGGCTCTATCCCACCCAGCTGCAGACGGTGCAGACCCCGTTCGTGCCCTTCGCCGAATGCCAGCAGGCCTACGGAGGCGAGCTCGCACGCGGCAAGGTCATCTGCGCCGGCCGCGAAGGGATCGACAGCTGCCAGGGTGACTCCGGTGGTCCGCTGCTGCTGCGCCTGCGCGAGGGCTGGACCCAGTTCGGTGTTGTCAGCTGGGGCGAAGGCTGCGCGTTGGCCGGCTACCCCGGCGTTTATGCCCGAATCGCCGAAAAACATGCCGTAGATTTCATTGAAGCAGTCTGGCAACGCGATTGATCCAGTAAAATCAATGGGTTGAATGACATTTCATCATGTGTTGCGTTAACTTTGCGGGCAGCGTAGGATCGCCGCCATCCGGTCTTCGGGCCGGACATGCGCCACAACACTGTCCACCGGCCTTGCGCCGGTTTGAAGAGCCTGCGATCCCTGTGGTCCGGGCTCTTTTTTTATCCGCCGGGTGCGGCAAGGGCCCATCGGCGCGGGGCGTGGATCCACCGCGCAGTGCGCGCCATGGCAGAAACCGTGACGCCCCGGCTTGCCGCTGTCACGTCGCAGGCCGCAAGATGCGGACCGGTCCGGGGAGTCCGATTGCATGAGCGTGGTAATGCGAGGAAGGTCTGCGCGGGGATGGGGGCTGGCGGCCATGCTGCTGCTGGCCATCGCCGCGTGCCGTGAATCCGGCAGTGATCCGGCCGCCGCGCCGGCTGAACCTGTCGCTGCGGTACAGGCGATGGCGCAACGGCTGGCCGAGGACGACCTGGTCGGCTATGCAAAGCTGTCGGTGCCCCCCAGCCAGTACCAGCGCCTGCAGCAGGCCTGGGCCGACGGCCACAGCCAGTGGCCGCTGACCGGACTGCCGCTGGGCGACCAGCTGCTGCCGATGCTGGCGGCGCTGCGTGAGCCCGGCGCCAGCGTGCAGCTGCAGCGCAGTTTCGATCGCCAGCTGGCCGGCCAGGCCCGTGCCGTGCGCCAGGCCGCGCAGTCGATGGGCAACTTCGGTGTGCAGTACCTGCGGCACCAGAAGGGCTATACGCCCGGCCAGCAGGCGCACTACATCCAGCTGGTGCAGACCCTGGCCGCCTGGGCGCAGGATGCCCCGATCAGCGACCGCGCCAGAGCCCGCAGCAGCATCGCCGCCCTCGTCGGCGCCGCCGCCCAGGTGGGTTTCCAGGACGATGCCGGTCTGCAGGCCGCAGGCATGGAAGGCAGCCTGCAGCAGCTGGCGCCGTTCATCCACACGCTGAAGGCGGTGCTGGCCAGCTATGGCCTGGGTGTGGACGAGGCGCTGCGCAGCGTGCGCGGTGAGCTGCTGTCGGTGGAGGGCGACAATGCCCTGGTGCGCCTGCAGTACGAGCTCGCCGGCCGCGCGATGACCGTGCAGGTGCCGCTGAGCCGGCGCGAGGGTCACTGGTACCTGACCCGTACCCTGGCCGATACCGATGCCCTGTTGCGGCAGGCCGATGCGGCGCGCGCCGCCGCCGCTCCGGACCCTGTGCCCGCCCCGACAACCGATGGGGAAGCGGCAACGCCATCGGCTAAGCCATAATGACGTCGATGTCGAAACAGAACCCGCTGCCGTTCCCCGGCGAAGAATCCCAGCCGACGCCCGCCGACACGGCGCCGGCGTCCCCCTCGACCGACGCCGGCACGCCGCCGGCGGCGACGCCTGTGCACGCGCGTCCTGCCGGCCGCCGCCCGCTGTGGGCGCGCCTGCTCGGGCGCCTGGTGGAACCCTGGCTGTCGCTGAAGATCGAGCCGGAAGACCCGGGCCAGTACAACGATGGCCGCCCGGTCATGTACGTGCTGGAAGACTACGGCCTGTCCAACGCGCTGATCCTGGACAAGGCCTGCCGCCAGGCTGGCCTGCCCTCGCCGCTGGTACCGTTGGCCGGTGACCCCACCGGCCGCAAGCGCGCCTACCTGGCCCTGTCGCGGCGCAGTTCGAGCAACTCGCTGATTCCCGAGCAGCGCGGCGCCAAGACCCATTCCGATTCGCTGGCCAAGGTCCTGCAGGCCCATCGCGTGCGCGACGACCTGGATGTGCACTTGGTGCCGGTGTCGATCTTCGTCGGCCGCGCCCCGGACAAGCAGAGCGGCTGGTTCGCCGTGCTGTTCTCGGAAAACTGGGCGCTGGTCGGCCGCTTCCGCCGCCTGCTCGGCCTGCTGCTGAACGGCCGCAACACCATCGTCCGCTTCGCACCGCCGATCTCGCTGCGCAGCACGGTCGACGAGGGCCTGGAGCCCGAGCGTACGGTGCGCAAGCTGCAGCGCGTGCTGCGTACCCATTTCCGCCGCATCCGCGAGTCGGTGATCGGTCCTGACCTGTCGACCCGGCGCCTGCTGGTGGACCAGGTGCTGGCCGCCGAGACGGTGCGCGAGGCGATCGCCTCGCAGGCCAAGCGCGACAACAGCAAAACCAGCGATGCCTGGAAGAAGGCGCACGCCTACGCCTGGGAAATCGCCGCGGACTATTCCAGCCCGGTGGTGCGCTCGGCCAGCTTCATGCTCAGCCATGTGTGGAACCGCATCTACGCCGGCGTGCTGGTGCACCACCTGGACAAGTTCAAGGCCGCAGCGCCGGGCCACGAAGTGGTCTACGTGCCCAGCCACCGCAGCCACATGGACTACCTGCTGCTGTCCTACCTGCTGTACGACCGCGGCATCGTGCCGCCGCACATCGTGGCCGGCATCAACCTGAACCTGCCGGTGGTGGGCACCCTGCTGCGCAAGGGCGGTGCGTTCTTCATCCGTCGCTCGATCCGCGGCAACGCGCTGTATTCGGCGGTGCTGAGCGAGTACGTGGCGCAGCTGGTCGCCGGTGGCTATTCCATCGAGTACTTCGTCGAGGGCGGGCGCTCGCGTACCGGCCGGTTGCTGCAGCCCAAGGGCGGCATGATCTCGATGACCCTGCGTGCGTTCCTGCGCCAGCCGCGCAAGCCGGTGCTGTTCCAGCCCATCTACATCGGCTACGAGAAGCTGATGGAAGGCGGCAGCTACCTGGATGAACTGTCCGGGCGGCCCAAGGAGAAGGAATCGATCTGGCAGCTGCTGTGGGGCATCCCCAAGGTGCTCAAGCAGAACTACGGCCAGGTGGTGGTGAACTTCGGCGAACCCATCGCGCTGAACGATGTGCTGGCCGAGAAGGCTCCGGAGTGGGGTGGCGAGGCGGTGTCCGAGGACGAGAAGCCCTCGTGGCTGTCGACCACCGTCGATACCCTGGCCGAGCGCATCCAGGTGCGCATCAACGGCGCGGCCGACGTCAATCCGATCAACCTGCTGGCGCTGGCGCTGCTGTCCACGCCCAAGCATGCGATGGGCGAGGCCGACCTGATCGCGCAGATCGAGCTGTGCAAGACCCTGCTGGTGGAGATGCCGTATTCGGGCCGGGTGACGGTGACCCCGCACTCGCCGGAGCGGATCATCGCCCACGCCGAAGAAATCAACGTCCTCACCCGCATCAAGCACCCGCTGGGCGACGTGCTCAGCGTCAGCGGTGATACCGCGGTGTTGCTGAGCTACTTCCGCAACAACGTGGTGCACCTGTTCACCGCATCGTCGTGGGTGGCCTGCTGCTTCCAGAACAACCGCCGCATGAGCCGCACCGGCCTGGTGCAGCTGGGCCGCACGGTGTACCCGTTCCTGCAGGCCGAACTGTTCCTGCCGTGGACCGAGGACGAGTTCGCCCAGCGCATCGACCAGACCATCGACGTGTTCGTGCGTGAGGGCCTGCTGCAGAACGTCAACGAAGACGACGGCGGCATCCTTGCCCGCAACACCGGGCAGACCGACGAAGTGTTCCGCCTGCGCGCGATCGGTCACTCGCTGCAGCAGGCATTCGAGCGCTACTACATCGCCATTTCGGTGCTGGTGAAGAACGGCCCGGGCACGCTCGGCGCCGCCGAGCTGGAAAGCCTGTGCCAGCAGGCCGCACAGCGCCTGAGCCTGCTCTATGCACCGGCCGCGCCGGAGTTCTTCGACAAGTCGCTGTTCCGCGGCTTCATCCAGAAGCTGCGCGAGCTGCGCCTGGTGTGGCCGGACGAGAACAGCAAGCTGCTGTTCGACGAGCGCCTGGACGCCTGGGCCAAGGATGCCAAGTTCATCCTCGGCCGCGAACTGCGCCACACCATCGAACGGGTCAGCCCGGAAGCGGCGCGCCCGGACGAACCGGCACCGCAGGATTGAACCTGCGGCGCCTGTCGGGCCTGGCCGCGTTGATCGCGGCCGGAGGCCTTGCGGCTACTTCGGCGCAGGCTGCAGAAGCCTGCGTGGACGACAACCTGCCCGGGCGCCTGGCCGATGCGCCGGTGCGCCTGTGTATCGAGGCCGGGCAACCGGTGCGCTACCGCTTGTGGTTGGCCGGCGAGGTGCGCATCAGCGGTGATGAATCCGCCGCTCGCCAGGGTCTTGCCGGTGACTGGTACGGGCACCCGCTGGGTCTGCGCTGTTCCGGTGCCGACAACGTGCGCCGCTGCGACCTGACCGTGGACGGTGAGGCGGCCTGGAGTGCGGAGCTGGCGCTGCCGCGTTGATGCAGGGCCCCATCCACGCATGGCGTGGATCCATAGGCTGCCGCTGTGCCATCGGCGTTCGGGGCGGCGTAGGCCAGTAGATCCACGCCATGCGTGGATGGGCCACCGGTTACGCCGGTTCGTCCGGAATCTGCAGGCTTTCCAGCTTGGTGATGCAGTCCTTCAGCTGCAGCTTGCGCCGCTTCAGGCGCTTGAACTCCAGCTCATCTTCGCCGTTGGCGGCCATGCGCGCGATCTGTTCATCCAGCGACCGGTGCTCGGCGCGCAGGGCGACGAGGTGTTCGACGATTTCGGCGGGGTTGTAGGTGTCCACGGTCTCCGAGCATACACAGCGACGATGACTGCCGGGAGAGGGGAATCCCGACCCCGGGTCCGGGCTGCCACAAGCCGGTAGAATGGCGCCATGTCCGCCGTGATCTCCCTGCCCGATCCCCCGCAGCGCGTTCCGCGCGATCCGCGCGTGGACGGGCTCGGGGCGGACAAGCTGGGCAAGCGCCTGCGCCGCCAGGTCGGCCAGGCCATCGCCGACTTCGGCATGATCGAAGCGGGCGACAAGGTCATGGTCTGCCTGTCCGGCGGCAAGGACAGCTACACCCTGCTGGACCTGCTGCTGCAGCTGCAGAAAAAGGCGCCGGTGCCGTTCGAACTGGTGGCGGTGAACCTGGACCAGAAACAGCCGGGTTTCCCCGCGCACGTCCTGCCGGAGTACCTGGCCGGGCTGGGCGTGCCGTACCAGATCATCGAGCAGGACACGTATTCAGTGGTCAGCCGGGTCATCCCGGAAGGCCGCACGATGTGTTCGCTGTGCTCGCGCCTGCGCCGTGGCGCCCTGTACAACCACGCCAAGGCGCATGGCTTCAGCAAGATCGCACTGGGCCACCATTGCGATGATGTGGTGGCCACGTTCTTCCTGAACCTGTTCCACCACGCCAAGCTGGCCGCCATGCCACCGAAGCTGCTCAGCGACGATGGCCAGCACGTGGTGATCCGCCCGCTGGCGTACGTGCGCGAGCACGACATCGCGCAGTACGCGCAGGCGCGCCGTTTCCCGATCATTCCCTGCACCCTGTGTGGCAGCCAGGAAAACCTGCAGCGTCGGCAGGTCGGCCTGATGCTCAAGCAGTGGGACCAGGACCATCCGGGGCGCATTGAACAGATTGCACGTGCAATGGCCGACGTGCGACCTGCGCAGCTGGCCGATGCCGCCCTGTTCGATTTCATGTCCCTGGGCCGCCGTGGCGATGCGGCGCATGCCGATGCCTGGCCGGCCGACGCAGTTCCCGAGACGCCTGCCGTTTAAGGTCGGGCGCCCTTCTTCTTCAGACACCGGAATTCCATGTTCTTTCGCAACCTGACGTTCTTCCGCTTCCCGACTGCCACTGATTTTTCCGAAGTCGATACCCTGCTGCCGCACGCCCTGCTCAAGCCGGTGGGCGCACTGGAAATGAACTCGCGTGGTTTCATCTCGCCATTCGGCCGCGAAGAGAAGGAAGTGCTCTCGCACCGCATTGCCGAACACCTGTGGCTGACCGTCGGTGGCGAGGACAAGATCCTGCCGGGCGCGGTGGTCAACGACCTGCTCGAGCGCAAGCTGGAGGAGATCGAAGAGAAGGAAGGCCGCCGCCCCGGTGGCCGCGAGCGCAAGCGCATGAAGGACGACCTGCTGCATGAACTGCTGCCGCGCGCCTTCGTGAAGTCCTCGCGCAACGATGCCTTCATCGACCAGCTGCACGGCTATGTGGCGGTGGACACCTCCAGCCGCAAGACCGGCGAATACTTCATGTCCGACATCCGCGGCCTGCTTGGCAGCTTCCCGGCGATGCCGCTGAACGCCGAAGTCGCGCCGCGTTCGATCCTGACCGGCTGGATCGCCGGCGAGCCCCTGCCCACCGGCTTCAGCCTGGGCGAGGAGTGCGAGATGAAGGACCCGGTGGAAGGCGGCGCGGTGGTCAAGTGCCAGCATCAGGAACTGCGCTGCGACGAGATCGACAAGCACCTGGATGCCGGCAAGCAGGTCACCAAGCTGGCCCTGGTGTTCGAGGACAACCTGTCCTTCGTGCTGGGCGACGACCTGATCGTGCGCAAGCTGAAGTTCCTGGACGGCGCGCTGGACCAGCTGGAACATGCCGACGAAGACGGCCGCCGTGCCGAGTTCGACGCCCGCTTCGCCCTGCAGAGTGCGGAGATCCGTCGCCTGTTCCTGCTGCTTGAAGAAGCCTTCAAGCTCAGCAAGGCTGACTGAACAGGCAGGCCGTCGGCCGCCGGTCATCCGGCGGCCTCGCACGGCGCTATGCTGGGACCATGAGCCGTCTGCTGCGCCGCCTGATCTCGCCGGTCCCACCCGCCACCGTGCAGCGCGATACCGTTCGCCTGCGCCTGGAGGATGTCGAGATCGAGATACTGCGCGTGCGTGATCCACGCGCGCGCCGGATCAAGCTCAGCGTCGATGAGCGCGGCGCACGACTGACGTTGCCGCCGCGTGCCAGCCTGGTGATGGGCGAGCGCTTCCTCGAACTGCATCGCGAATGGCTGGGGCTGCAGCTGCGCCACTACCAGGGGCATGGTCTGCCCGCCGCGTTGCAGCCCGGCGTTGAAGGGGTGCTGCCGCTGCGCGGCGAGTTGTTGCCGCTGCGCTGGCAGGAAGGCCGCTACGCACGGCTGGAAATCGACGAACACGGTGCCTGTGTGCAGTGGCCGAGCCGTGGCGGCGATGCGACCCTGCGCCGCCTGCTGCGCGAATTCTATGAAGCACAGACCCGCGCCGATGTCGGCCGCTGGTTGCCGAAGTACCTGCCCGGCCTGCCGCGCGCGCCCAGCCGCCTGCGGTTGAAGGTGATGTCCTCGCAATGGGGCTCGCTGGCCCCCGACGGCAGCATGGCGCTGGACCTGGCACTGGTACTGGGCCGTCCCGCCGCCTTCGAGTACGTGCTGGTGCACGAACTCTGCCACCTGATCCAGGCCAACCACTCGCCCGCGTTCTGGCACGAAGTGGAACAACGCTTCCCCGACTGGCGCGAGCAGCGCGACTATTTCCAGCTGGAAGGGCGACGCCTGAAAGCGATGCTCCGGCAACTGCTGTAGCGCCTGCGCTACAGCAGTTGCCCACGCATTCCTCCTCTACCCCCGCCTTCGGCGCGCCCCTTCAACAGAAGGGGCTCCACTCCATAGAGCCGGCGGCGCAGTCGAGCAAAATCGGCTCTACTGAAGCGCGCACAGCGCGCGACCCGCTTTGCTCCTGCTCTTCCTTTTCTCTTCCGTGGTCAGCACGGAAACCATCCGTGGCCGGGCGGGGTGGGTTGCGCAGGGGCGTGAGCCGCATGGATGCGGCGACCGAGCTTACATGGACGTACTTGCAGCGACCCCTGCGCAATCCACCCCGCCCGGCCAAGCACGGCTTTTGATCTGAACGGCCACCACGAGCGGCTCAGCCGTTGGCCGCAAACCTCATCGACCCGCGCGCAGGGCCGCCGCCTCCGCCCACCGCGCAGCCACGCGCGGCGCGGTGATGCACACCGCCTGATCGGTCACCGTGGTCACCGCCCGCTCCAGCAGCTGGATGTCCGCTTCGTGCTGGCGCGCCACGTGCGGATCTTCGAAGAAGATCGCGCGCTGGCAACGGCCTTCCAGCACGCGGTCGGCAATCTGCGCATCGCCGCCCATCGGCCCGCTCTGGTAGCGCGTCACCCATGCCGCATCCGCTGGCCAGCCGCGGCTCCAGGCCAACTCGTTCAAACGCTGGCCGGTGGTACCGGTGGCGACGCGTTCGCCGAAGCGCGCCAGTACGTCGAAGTGTTCATCGGCGAAGGCCAGCATCGCCGGCTTCATCGCATCGTGCGCGATCAACGCCAGCGTCTGCCCTTCGAATGCATGCAGGTCGTTGGCGCCTGTATCGGCAGCCAGGCCAGCATGGATGCGCTCCACCTCGATCCAGTCGCGGGCGGTGGCCACGGTGGAAATGAAAGGCTTGCCGTGGATCACGCACTGGCGCTTGAGCGCGGTCGCCTCGGGGAAAACCGAGGAAGGGTCCACCGGATCCATCAGATAGACCGCACCGTCCAGCGTACGCTCGGCGCCCATGCCCACCACTTCGGCCACCAGTTTCATCAAGCCGCCGTCGCGACCGTAGGGATAGCGCTGCAGGCCGTCGTAGCCGGCAAGGAAGCTGTTGCGCTGGATCGCGTCGTGGGTACGGCCGACCGCACACAGTGTCACGCCCAGTTCGCGCAGCCCGGGTTCGCTGGCGCGCAGCCAGCGGAACAGTGCCGCGCGCGCGTCGTGGTGATGGAGACGGTTGGCGGCCAGGCCGATGCGCATCGAAAGCTCCGGGATCGGTAGAAGCGGCAGTGTATGTCGCTATTGACGGTTTCGGAGGGTTTTACAAATTTCCTCATTGTTGCTGGCAGGGGCGTCGCTAGCGTGGCAGGAGGTCGCACCGCGATGCGGCCATGCCCCTGCCTGCGACATGAGGATGTCCACCGTGAATGTCGCTGGCCCTTTGGCCCGCATCGCCGCCCTGTCGCTGTTGTCGGCGCCGGCCTGGGCCGGACAGTGCGAAGGCCCCATCCTGCTTGCCTATCCCGCTGACCGTGCGCCGTTGTCGTCCAGTCAGGACGACACGCCACAGGGGCTGGTGGCCGCCTATCTGGCGCTGCTGCAGGAACAGGTGCCCACGCTGCGTGCCACACCGGTCGCGGCGACGGCGCTGGCCGCTGCCGCGCTGCCTGCCGGGACCCACGCCGTGCTTGGCTGGCCGCGCGCGCAGACGCCGAAAGGCTGGGTGGCCAGCGTGCCCTACCTGCAGGTGCCGCAGGTGATCGTGCGACGCCCCGACGCGCTGCCGATCCACGGCCTGGACGGACTGCACGGTCGCGGCGTGGCCAGCCTCGACACCGTGCCGCTTGCCAGGGTGCTGGAGGAGTCGGGCGCGCATGTGCCGCTGCTGCAGGTGGCGGCATTGGACAAGGCGCTGCAGCTGCTGATCAGCGGCCAGATCGATGCAGTGGTGGGCAACCTGGTGGAAGTGGAAGCGGCGCTGCGCGATCAGCCTGGCGGCGCGCTGGACGTAGCGGCGCCGGCCGGCTTCAGCGACGCACTGGTACTGGCTGCGCTGCCGGCGTGCGCGCACTTGGTGGATCGCTTCAACCAACTGCAGGCGGGCATGACGGAGGAACAGCGCGAGGCATTGCGGGCCCATTGGGTCTCGACATCCCCTCGCCGCGGCCACGTGCCGCCGGTGTCGCCCCTACGCGGCTTGATCGCGGTGCTGCTGATGCTGCTGACAATGGGCCTGGTGCATGCATTCGGTTACTGGCGACTGCACCGCGAAGGCCTGCGCAGGCAGGCGCTGGAGCAGCGGCTGCAGGAAGTCACCGCCAACCTGCCGGCGGTGGTGTACCAGGCGCGGCGCAGCAGCACCGGCGAGTACAGCGTTCCCCACATTGCCGGCGATGTGCATGCCCTGTTCGGGATCAGCGTAGATACCGCGCGGGTCGACCATGGAAGCCTGCTGGCAGCAGTCCATCCGCAGGACCGCCGCTCGGTGCTGGCCTGCGTTGATGCCGCCGCGCTGGTGCGCGGGCCCATCGACATCACCTTCCGCACGCGCGGCCCCAACGGCTGGCGCTGGGTACGTTCGCACGGGCGCCCGATTGCCTGCAGCGACAGCGGCGTGGAATGGAGCGGATACTGGATGGATGTCACCGAGGCGCGCGCACGCACGCAGGCACTGAACGATGCGCGGCGTGATGCTGAGCAGGATGCTGCCGCCAAGAGCCATTTCCTGGCCACCATGAGCCACGAGATCCGCACGCCGATGAGCACCTTGCTGGGAATGCTGGAGCGCTTCGGCGGCGGCGCACTCGATGCGCGCCAGCGCCAGGTACTGGCGACCATCGATGATGCCGCGCAGATGCTGCGGCAGATCCTTGATGACGTCCTGCACAGCCAACGCCTGCAGTCCGGCCCACAGCCACCGCAGTGCCTGCCCACCGACCTGGCCGAACTGCTGCGTGCGGTGCAGCGCCTGCTGGTGCCGGTGGCGGCAAGCAAAGGGCTGCATCTGCGCTGCGAGGTGGATCCTGCGCTGCAGCGTGGATCGTTGGCCGATGCGCTGCGCCTGCGCCAGATCCTGTTCAACCTGGCAGGCAATGCGCTGAAATTCACCCTGCACGGTGGGGTGGACCTGCAGGTGCGGGTGCTGCAGCAGCGCGCGCACGGCCAGCAACTGCGGCTGCAGGTGACCGATACCGGCGTGGGCATCAGCCGGGAGCGCCAGCGGGCGGTATTTGCAGCATTTACCCAGGCCGACGCCTCCACCACCCGGCGCTTCGGTGGCAGCGGCCTGGGCCTGGCGATCTGCCGGGACCTGGCGGCATCGATGGGCGGGCAACTGCACCTGTGCAGTACGCCGGGCGTGGGCACCACGGTGTGGCTGGACCTGTACCTGCCGGCCTGCGAGGCGCCATCGGTGGAGCATCGTGATGATGCGGCTGGCCTGCACGAATTGCCGCCGGTACGGGTACTGGTTGCCGAAGACCATCCCACCAACCTGCAGCTGCTGGTGCGACAGCTGCGGGATCTGGGCCTGCAGGTGCATGCCACAGCCAATGGCGAGCAGGCCTGGCAGGCGTGGCAGACGCAACGGTTCGCGCTGGTCATCACCGACTGCCACATGCCGGGCATGGACGGCTTTGCCCTGGCCCGCGCGATCCGCGCCGATCCCCGTGCCGACGCGGCAAGGGTGCCGATCATCGCGTTGACCGCCAGCGTGCTCGACAGTACCCGCCAGACCTGCCTCGACGCTGGCATCGATCATTTCATCGCCAAGCCGGTCGACCGCCAGGCACTGCATGCCACCTTGGCCGCAGTGCTGATGCCGCTCGATCTGTCAGTGCGCCAGTAGCCGGGCGATGCTGGCGGCGGCGTCGCGACCTTCGGCCACGGCGGTCACCACCAGGTCGGCACCGCGCACTGCGTCACCCCCTGCGAACAGACGGGGATGTGCGGTCTGGAAGGGCAGCTTGCCCTTGCCTCCGGCGAGGATGCGGCCGTTGGCCTGGCCCTCCACGCCATGCTCGGCCAGCCACGACGGCACGCTGGGCGAGAAACCGAACGCGATGATCACCACGTCCGCTTCCAGCAGCGACTCGCTGCCCTCGATCTGTACCGCGTTCTGGCGGCCGTTGGCATCGGGTTCGCCCAGGCGCGTCTCGATGACGGTGACGCCGATCACTTCGTCATCGGCGCCGGCTTCGATCGACAGCGGCTGGCGGTTGAACAGGAAGCGCACGCCTTCCTCGCGCGCGTTGGCCACTTCGCGCGCGCTGCCCGGCATGTTGGCTTCGTCGCGGCGGTAGGCACAGGTGACCTTGGCCGCGCCCAGTCGCACCGCGCTGCGCACGCAGTCCATGCCGGTGTCGCCACCGCCGAGGACCACCACGCGCTTGCCATTGAGGTCGGGCAGGGCGATCTGGTCTTCCCAGCCGGCGATCGGGCGGCCCTGCGGATCATCGCCGCCGACGATGCGGCTGTTCTGCACCAGGAACGGCAATGCCGGCAGCACGCCCTTCAGGTCCTGGCCGTCGAGGCCACCATCGGTGTAGCGATACGCGCCGGTACCGACGAACACCGCATCGTGGGTGTCCAGCAGCTGCTGCAGGCTGATGTCGCGGCCGATCTCCACGCCGAGGCGGAACTGCACGCCCATGCCTTCCAGCACGTCGCGACGACGACGGATCACGTCCTTGTCCAGCTTGAAACTGGGGATGCCGAACTGCAGCAGGCCACCGACCTGTTCGTAACGGTCGTAGACCACCGCGGTGATGCCGGCATGCGCCAGGCGGTCGGCACAGGCCAGCCCCGCGGGGCCGGCACCGATCACCGCCACCGTGTGGCCGGTGGGCTGCACCGCCGTCATGTCCGGCCGCCAGCCGGTAGCCAGCGCGGTATCGACGATGTACTTCTCCACCGCGCCGATGGTGACCGCACCAAACTCTTCCAGCGTGCAGCTGCCCTCGCACAGGCGATCCTGCGGGCACACCCGGCCGCACACTTCCGGCAACGGGTTGGTGCTGTGGCACAGCGTGGCTGCTTCGTGGATGCGGTTTTCCTGCACCAGCTGCAGCCATTGCGGAATGGCGTTGTGCACCGGGCACTTCCAGCTGCAGTACGGGTTGCCGCAGTCCAGGCAACGGCCGGCCTGGTACTGCGCATCCTCCTTGCCGAACTTTCCGTACAGCTCACCCCAGTCGCCGGAGGTGCGCAGTTCAACCGGGATGCGCTGCGGCATGGTCCGGGGCAGGTCGAGGAACTGGAAGGCGTGCTTGCGGCTCATGGCGGACTCTGTGGATTTCCGGATGCCGGCCAGCGGCCGGCACTACAGCGGTGGGGAAGCCGGTGCGCCCAGTGCATGCGGCGCATCCGTCACGTGCGGTGTGTCACGCCGCGCGGCGCAGGGTTTCGGTCAGCGACTCGATGCTGGCGGCCTTGGGTTTGACCAGCCAGAACTTGCCGATGTAATCGCGGAACTCGTCCATGATCTGCTGCGCCCAGATGCTGCCGGTCAGTTCGCGATGACGGCCGATCAGGCGGTGCAGGTGCTGGCGGTAGTTCTCGAATCCTTCGGCGGAGACGCGATGGATGTCGATCAGCTCGTGGTTGTAGCGGTCGACGAAATCGCGGTCCACGTCCAGCACGTAGGCCAGGCCACCGGTGAAGCCGGCACCGAAGTTGAGGCCGACCTTGCCCAGCACCAGCACCACGCCGTCGGTCATGTACTCGCAGCAGTGATCGCCTGCGCCTTCCACTACCGCCAGTGCGCCGGAGTTGCGCACGGCGAATCGTTCACCGGCACGGCCGGCGGCGAACAGCTCGCCACCGGTTGCGCCATACAGGCAGGTGTTGCCGATGATGGCGGTGCTGCGTGCCTCGAAGCGTGCGCCACGCGGCGGACGCACCACCAGGCGGCCACCGGCCATGCCCTTGCCGACGTAGTCGTTGGCTTCACCTTCCACTTCCAGGTGCAGGCCGCCGACGTTGAAGGCGCCGAAGCTCTGCCCGGCGCTGCCGCGGAAGCGCAGTTCCAGCGGCGATTCGGCCATGCCCTGGTTGCCGTGCGCGCGCGCCACGGCGCCGGCCAGGCGGGTGCCGATGCTGCGGTCGGTGTTGTGGATCAGGAAGCGATGCTCGCCACCGCGCTTGTGTTCGATGGCCTCGGCCAGCAGGCCGTCCATCTGCGTGGCCAGGCTGTCCGGAGATTCATACAGGCGCTGTGCGGCGCAGTGGCTGCCCGGGTAACTGGCGTCGGCCAGCAGCCGCGACAGGTCCACGCGCACGTCCTCGCGCGGCGAGACCTCAAGCTGGCGCAGCAGGTCGGTGCGGCCGACGATTTCCTGCAGCGAACGTGCGCCCAGCACCGACAGCCAGCCGCGCACCTCCTCGGCCAGCAGGCGGAAGAAGTTCTCCACGCGCTCGGGCTGGCCGGTGAAGTGGTTCTCGCGCAGGCGTTCGTCCTGGGTGGCGACGCCGGTGGCGCAGTTGTTGAGGTGGCAGATGCGCAGGTACTTGCAGCCCAGCACGATCATCGGCGCGGTGCCGAAGCCGAAGCTGTCCGCGCCCAGCAGCGCTGCCTTGACCACGTCCAGGCCGGTCTTCAGGCCGCCATCGGTCTGCAGCAGGGTGCGCCCACGCAGGTCGTTGGCCACCAGCGCCTGGTGCGCCTCGGCGATGCCCAGTTCCCACGGCACGCCGGCGTAGCGGATCGAGCTGACCGGCGAAGCACCGGTACCGCCGTCATGGCCGGAAATGGTGATCAGGTCAGCACCGGCCTTTACCACGCCCGCCGCGATCGTGCCGACGCCGGCATGGCTGACCAGCTTCACCGACACCAGCGCGGTCGGGTTGACCTGCTTGAGGTCGTAGATCAGCTGCGCCAGGTCTTCGATGGAGTAGATGTCGTGGTGCGGCGGCGGCGAGATCAGGCCGATGCCCGGCCTGGCATAGCGCAGGCGTGCGATCAGTTCATTGACCTTGTGCCCGGGCAGCTGGCCGCCTTCGCCGGGCTTGGCGCCCTGCGCAACCTTGATCTGCAGCACTTCGGCGTTGACCAGGTATTCGGCGGTGACGCCGAAGCGGCCTGAGGCCACCTGCTTGATCTTGCTGCGCTTGTCGGTGCCATAGCGCGCCGGGTCTTCGCCACCTTCGCCGGAATTGCTGCGGCCGCCGAGGCGGTTCATCGCAATGGCCAGCGCTTCATGCGCCTCGGGAGAGAGCGCACCGAGGCTGATCGCGGCGGTATCGAAACGCGGGAACAGATCGCTGGCCGGTGCCACTTCGTCCAGCGGTGTCGGCGTTGCCGCCGGCACCAGCTGCAGCAGATCGCGCAGCGCCGACGGCGGGCGCGCATGCACGGCATCGCAGTACTGCTGCCACGCACGCGGGTCACCGCTGCGCGCTGCGCGCTGCAGGGTGGTCACCACGTCCGGGTTGTACATGTGGTACTCGCCGCCGTGCACGTACTTCAGCAGGCCGCCGACATCCACGCCCTGCTGGGCGTCCCAGGCCTGCGCGCACAGTTCGCGCGCGTCGGCATCCAGGCGCGCGAAGCCGGCGCCACCGATGCGCGACGCGGTATCGGGGAAGCACAGGTCCACGACCTCCGGCTCCAGGCCGATGATCTCGAACAGCTGCGCACCGCGGTAGCTGGCCACGGTACAGATGCCCATCTTCGAGATGATCTTGGACAGGCCCTTGTAGATGCCCTTGCGGTAGCGGCGGCCGATCTGCGACTGCTCACCGCCCTTGCTGAGCTTGAGGATGCCGCGTCGGCCGAGATCGAACAGGGTCTGGTAGGCCAGGTACGGATACACCGCCGTGGCACCGAAGCCGAGCAGGCAGGCCATGTGGTGCGCGTCGCGCGCGGTGCCGGTCTCGACGATCAGGTTGACGTCGCAGCGCAGGCCCAGCCGTGACAGGTGGTGGTGGATGGCGCTGGTGGCCAGCAGCGCATGCACCATCGGCCGCCCGGCCACCGGGTAGCGGTCGGACAGCAGCAGCATCACCATGCCGTCGCGCGCAGCCTGTTCGGCCTCGACGCAGATGCGTTCAATGCCCGCACGCAGGCCTTCCTCTTCGCTGTAGGACAGGTCGAGCAGGCGGTTGGCCTGCACGTACTGGCCCATCTTCAGCAGCTGGCGCAGCTTGCGCTGGCTCAGCACCGGCGAGTTGAGGATGACGTGGTTCACCGTCTCCGGGCCGGCATGGAAGATGTTGGTCTCCTTGCCGAGCTGGGTGGACAGGGACATCGCGCAGTCTTCGCGCAGCGGGTCGATCGGCGGGTTGGTGACCTGCGCGAAGGCCTGGCGGAAGTAGTCGTACAGCGGACGGCTGCGCTGGCTGAGCACGGCCATCGGCGTGTCATCGCCCATCGAGCCGGTGGCTTCCTGCTCGGTCTCGGCCAGCGGCCGCAGCACCTGTTCCACTTCCTCGCTGCTGAGCTGGTACAGCTTGTGGTAGCTGCGCAGGGTGCTTTCGTCGAACGGCTCTTCCACCAGCGACGGGTCGATCAGTTCGGTCTGCAGGTAGGTGACGCCCTGCTGCAGCCACTGCTTGTACGGTGCACGGCCGCGGTTGATGCGGTCGATGGCCTCCGAATCGAGCAGGTCACCGCGCTTGAGGTCGATGGCGATCATCTCGCCCGGGCCGAGCTTGCCCTTGCGCACCACGCGCTCGGTCGGTACTTCCCAGACGCCTGCTTCGGAGGCGACCAGGAAGTGACGATCGGCGGTCAGCATCCAGCGCGCCGGGCGCAAGCCGTTGCGGTCGAGGGTGCACACCGCGTAGCGGCTGTCGCAGGCGACGATGCCGGCCGGGCCGTCCCACGGTTCGCTGTTGAGGCCGTGGAACTCGTAGAACGCAGCCAGGTCCGGGTCCTTGAATTCCAGCGACTGCGTTGCCGGCGGCACCAGGATGCGCAGGGCCTGGATCAGCTCCATGCCGGCGGACACCATCAGTTCCAGCATGTTGTCCAGGCTCTGCGAATCGGAGCCGTGCATGGAGATGACCGGGTCGAACTCGCCGATGTCGAAACGGGGCGTCTTCCACACCTTGCTGCGCGCCTGTGCCCAGCGCCGGTTGCCTTCGATGGTATTGATCTCGCCGTTGTGGGCGAGCATCCGGAACGGGTGCGCCAGCGGCCAGCGCGGCAGCGTATTGGTGGAGAAGCGCTGGTGGAACACGATGGCGCTGGAGGCCAGTTCGCGCCGCTGCAGGTCCGGGAAGAAGCGGCTGAGCTTGTCCGGCAGCACCATACCCTTATAGCTGATGGCGTTGGGACTGAGCGTGGTGACGTAGTAGTCGGCGTGCGCGCGCAGCTGCTGTTCGCTGCGGCGGCGGGCCAGGAACAGGGCCAGGCCGAAGCCGGCGTCATCCTGGCCGACGCCGGCATCGACGAACACCTGCTCGATGCGCGGCAGGGTGTCGCGTGCCAGTTGTCCGCAGACGCTGTCGTCGGTCGGTACCTCGCGCCAGCCGGCCACCTTGCAGCCCACGGCCTCGATCTGCTGCTGCAGCTGTGTGCGGCAGGCCTGTGCGGCGTCGGCATCGTGCGGCAGGAACACCAGGCCCGCAGTGAAGCGCGCGCCGACGGCGATGCCGGCTTCACTGGCCAGCAGTTTCAGGAAGGCATCGGGGCGGCGCAGCAGCAGGCCACAGCCATCGCCGGTGAGCCCATCGGCGGCGACACCACCACGGTGGGTCATGCGCGAGAGCGCAGCGATGGCGGTATCCACCAGCAGGCGCGAAGGCTGGTCGTCGAGCTGGGCGACCATGCCAAATCCACAGGCATCGCGCTCGGAGCGCGGGTCGTAAAGCCCTTGGCGGTTGCGGGGGGCCATCTCTACCTCGATGCAGATTGAAATGAACGGGGACACTCCTGCCCGCTCTGTAGAGCACGCCCTGTACGTCATGGTGGAGTGTGCCGCGCATGGCGCAGCCCGTCGGGAAGCCGCTTGGCGCACGCCCGTACGGCGTTGCTCACCTTGCGCAGGCACTCGCCTGCGCGGCGGCGCGCGCCTTGTCTGGCCGCACGCCAAGTGTCTTCACACTCACCCTGACGCACACGCCGTGCTCTTCCTGGAGCGCATCATGAGGCCACCGGATGCCTCGACTAGATCACAGGTTGCTGCAACGCCGCAATACACGGTTGCAGGCGCAACCAAAGCGCCGGCAGACGCTTGCCGGCGCGGGGTTCCTCAGCCGCAGCGGACGCCGCTTACCACGTCCTTTGCGTCCACTTCGATGTTCAGGCGGTCGCCCAGGAACTCCATCGTGGTGACGTCATTGGGGTGCAGCACGCGCAGCTGCTTGGCCGCGGCATCTTCCTGGGCCTGCTTGCCGAGCGCTTCGGTGTAGGGCTGGCCGACCAGGCTCTGCACCTGGCTGGCATCGCAGTTGCCGACCGGCGGTGCTTCGGTGGCCTTGCCGGCTTCGTCGGCCGGCGCCTTGGCGGCCTCGGCGGCCTGCTGTGCGTGGGCGGTGGCCGAATCCTGCTCATCCAGCGACGGCGCCTGGCAGGCGGTCAGGGCCAGCACGGCCGGCAGCAGCAGGGCGGAGAGGGAACGGGCGCGGATCGGGAACGACATCATGACTCCGGAATGGAAGGGACGGTGAAAGGCCGAGCATAGCGGCGAACCCGCCCTCACGTGTTTGTCTTGCGTTATTGACGTGGCCACGCCGCGCCGATCGGCAGACTGCAGGCATGCCAGCGACCCCCACACCCGAACGCCAGGCCGCGCGCGCCGCCGGCCTGCGCTACGTCGATGACACCCAGCCCGGTTTCAGCCGCGTCCGCGCCGGCAAGGGTTTTTCCTATCGCGATGCCGATGGTCATGTCGTGCGCGATGCCGCCACCCTGCAGCGCATCCGCGCGCTGGCCATTCCACCGGCCTATACCGCCGTGTGGATCTGTGCCCGCGCCGATGGCCACCTGCAGGCCACCGGCCGCGACGCGCGTGGGCGTAAGCAGTACCGCTACCACGCCGACTGGGCGGCCGTTCGCGACGCCGGCAAGTTCGACCGCACCATCGCCTTCGGCCAGGCGTTGCCGGCGCTGCGGCGGCGCCTGGGCCGCGACCTCAAGCGCAGCGGTTTCCCGCGCGAGAAGGTGCTGGCGGTTGTGGTCGCGCTGCTGGCCGACACGCTGGTGCGGGTGGGCAATGAAACCTATGCGCAGGAGAACAAGTCATACGGCCTGACAACGTTGCGCAACCGTCACTTGGACCTGCTTCGGGGTGGCCGGGTGCGCATGCGCTTCCGCGGCAAGTCCGGGCAGTTGCAGGAGGTGGTGGTCGGTGACCGTCGGCTGGGCGCGCTGGTGCGCAGCGTGCAGCAGCTGCCGGGTCAGGCCCTGTTCCAGTACCGCGACGACGCGGGCGAGGTGCAGCCGGTGGATTCGGGCGCGGTGAACGACTACCTGCGCGAGGTGATGGGCGAGGACTTCACCGCCAAGGACTTCCGCACCTGGGGCGGCACGATGGCGGCGGTGCAGGCCTTCGCCGCCACCGAGCTGCCCGAGCCGGCCAGCCAACGCGCGCTGGCCAAGGCGCAACGCGAGGTGGTGTGCCAGGTGGCTGCGCGCTTGGGCAATACGCCAGCGGTATGCCGCAAGGCCTACATCGATCCCTGCGTGTTCGCCGGTTGGGAACGCGGCGAACTGACCGCACTGGCGGGCCTGCGCGGCCCGCGGCAGTGGGAGCAGGCGACACTGAAGGTGCTGCGCCGGGCCCGGCGGCTCAGCCGCAAGGCAGGTCAGCCGCAGTAGATGGCGGTGATGTTGTTGGTGCGGCCGGTTTCGATGGTCAGGCGATCCCCACCTTCCGTCGCTGCGCCGGCGGCCGGATCGGCAGCGCCGCTGGCGGTGTTGCCGCTGCGCTCGCGGCTGCCGCGGGTTACCTGCACGTGCAGGCTGTCGCTGTCCACGCGCGCACGTTCGATGGTCATGCCCGAAGCGGCCAGGCCGACTGCGCCGCGCACCTTGTCGGTGTGGCACTGGCCTGAAATCACCCCATCGATCGGCTGGACCTGGGCGACCGGGCTGCTGCTGCAGGCGGCGAGAGCGAAGCAGACGGCGGCGGTGGCAATGGCATGTTTCATGGGGGACGTTCCTCGTGTTGTGGCCTGCAGGGTGCGACGACACGCGTGGTGGCGGAATGAATGCCGTGCACGCGATGGACACAGTGCGCTCACTGCCGCCAACAGCCTGCGTGGAGACACTGCACGAGCGGCGCACGCCGCCCCCGGTACTGCGGCGCACGCGCCCCGGTAGTGCCGGCCGCTGGCCGGCAACCCCCATCCTCCCGAGGAGACCTGCATGGCCACCACCAAGAAGACCCCCACCCGCCGCAAGGCATCGCCGAAGGTACGCAAAGGCACCCAGGCAGCGCCCGCCGCCGCCGAAGCCACGGCCGAGCGCCCGCGCGTGGTGAAGACCGCCACCCGCAAGGCCGCCGCTTCCGATCCGCGCGCGGCGCGTGTCGCAGCACGGCAGCGGCGCCTGCAGGACCAGGAAAAGGCGAAGGATGTACGCGTGGCGAAGAAGGCGGCAAAAAAGAAGACCGCCACCCAGGCCGGACCGCGCCATCAGCCGAAGAAGATGCCGGCGCAGCATCTGGCCAAGCCCGGCCATGAGCACGCACTGGAACTGGCGCCGCGCTTCCTCGCGCCGGATTACGTCGGCAGCGGCAAGCTGCAAGGGATGCGAGCCATCGTCACCGGTGGTGATTCCGGCATCGGCCGTGCGGTGGCGGTACTGTTCGCCCGCGAAGGCGCCGACGTTGCCGTGCTGCATCTGGATGAAGCCAAGGACGCCGAGTTGACGCGTCAGCACGTGGAAAAAGAGGGCGGCCGCTGCGTGGTGATCGCCGGCGACGTGCGCGACCCGCGCTTCTGCAACAAGGCAGTCAAACAGGTGGCCAAGGCGTTTGGTGGCATCGACATCCTGGTCAACAACGCGGCGTTCCAGCTGCACTGCGAGCGCCTGGAAGACCTGGAAGATGCGCACCTGCAGGAAACCCTGCAGACCAACATCGGCGGTTACATCCAGATGGCACGCGCAGTGCTGCCACACCTGGGCGAGGGCGCCAGCATCATCAACACCGGCTCGGAAACCGGCCTGTTCGGCAGCAAGGCACTGATCGATTACTCGGCTACCAAGGGTGCGATCCATGCGTTCACCAAGGCGCTGGCCAGCCAGTTGCTGCCACGCGGCATCCGGGTCAACTGCGTGGCGCCGGGTCCGGTGTGGACGCCGTTGAACCCGGCCGACAAGCAGGCCAAGGACGTGGCCGAGTTCGGCAAGGGCAGTGACATGGGGCGGCCGGCACAGCCCGAAGAACTGTCGCCGGCCTATGTGTTCCTGGCCTCGCCGGCCTGCGCCAGCTACATCAGCGGGGTGATCCTGCCGGTGATGGGCGGGCCGCGCGGCTAGCGCGCGGCGGCGACGCCCTTGGGCGCGGCAGTGTAGAAACCGGCGATGCGCGGTATGAACTGCTGCGGATTGGCGCCGACCAGATTGGTCAGCACGACAACGGCGAGCTCGCGCTCTGGGTAGACGATGAAGGCCGAGCGCGCGCCGCCCATGCCACCCACCTGCAGGTCGGGTGCGGTGTTGAACACCGGCCAGCCTGCGGCCCAGTCGCCGGCACTGCCATCATTGAGGCGTTCCGCCGTCCACATCTGCTGCATCGCGCGCTGCTCCAGCAGGCGTCCCTCCTGCAATGCAACCAACCAGCGCGCGGTGTCATCAGCCGTGGTGAGGATGCCGCCGCCGGCCCACAGGCTGGGCGGCATGTCGTAGAACCAGTGCGACAGGCGCGGCGTTGCATCCTTTGCATCGGTGGCGCGTGGCAGGTAGCTGTACATCGTCGCCGTATCCGGGATCAGGTCGTAGCTGTCGCCGAACGTGGTGCGTGCCATGCGCGCGGTGGAGAACTGGCCGGTGGCCAGGAAGCGTTCGTAGGGCATGCCGGATTGCCGCGCGATGATCCGCGCCAGCAGCAGGTAGTTGGTCTGGTTGTACTGGAAGCGCTCGCCGGCCCTGGCCTCTGCCGGCAGCGCGCGAACCGCCTGCCATGCATCCTGTTCCGAGCCCCCACCCAGCAATCCCTCAGCATCGAGGATGTCGGGCAGGCCGGAAGTGTGGGCGAGCAGCTGGCGCACCCGCACCGCCCGCCAGCTTTCGGGCAGGTCGTCGAGATAGCGCGCGATGGGCGCGTCCAGATCCACCCGCCCGTCCTGTGCCAGCTGCGCCAGAGCGACGCCGGTGAAGGATTTGGTGGCCGAGTTGAGCGGGAACCGGGTGCTGCGGGTGGCGACCACGCCGTTCTCGACGTTGGCCAGCCCATAGGTTTCCGACAGCACCACCTGGCCATCCTTGACCACCGCGATCTGCAGGCCCGGGATGCGCTGTTCCTGCATGGTCTGGCGGATGAAACGACGGGTCTGGTCGTTGGCCTGGTCCTGGTTGGCGGAGACGGCGGCGAAGGGCAGCAGGCTGATGATCATGAGCAGGGTTCGTAGCGTCTGGCGAGGCATGCGGGTTCCCGGAGGGCGGAAAGATCGGCGGCGATGACGGCTGCCGCAGGCGACAGGCCATGGGTCGGATGCGCGCCCGGCGTAAAAGGTTTAAGCCGGCTGCGCGCCCTACCGTTCGTCGGCCCATGACTTCCGGGGGGTTGACTACAGGTGTCGTCATGGCAACAGTAGCGACACGTGTAGTCAAGGGAGTGTTGTCATGCGTGGCAAGACCATCGGGGACCAGGAACTGGCCCTGCTGCAGTATGTGGATGAGCAGGCACCGACCAGCGTCGGCGAGGTCGCCAGCGGCTATGGCGAACCGCGCGGACTGGCCCGGTCCACCGTGTTGACGATGATGGAGCGCCTGCGCGCCAAGGGTTACCTGCAGCGCAGGCAGCAGCAGGGTGTCTACCGTTACCAGCCCACCCGTGGCCCGGAGAGCGTGCTGCAGGGCGCCGTTGCCCAGTTCGTCGACAACACGCTGCAGGGCTCGGTGTCGCCATTCGTGGCGTACCTGTCGCAGCGGCAGAAGGTCAGCGACAACGAACTGGCCGAACTGGAAGCGCTGGTGGCCGAACTGCAATCGCGTCGCCAGGAGGACTGAGCCATGGATACCTCGATGTTGATTCCGATGCTGGAACGGCTGGGCTGGACGAGCCTGCAGACCGTGCTGCTGGTGGCGCTGGTGTACCTGCTGTGCCGCGCGCTGCCGGCACTGGCGGCGGCCACCCGTTGCCGGTTGTGGTGGCTGGTGTCGCTGCAGGCGGTGGTCGGTCTGTTGTGGAGCCAACCGCTGCAGCTGGCCTGGTTGCCCGCACCCGATGCGGTGGCAGTGACGACCGTGGATCTTGCGGCGGACGCGATATATACGATGGCACCGGAGGCATCGGCGCACCTGCTGGCGAACACGCCGATGGGTGATGTCGGCAGCACCCCGGTGGCCTGGTGGGCGTTGGCCCTGGCAGCGCTGTGGATGTCCGGTGTACTGCTGATGGCGTTGCGGACCTTCGGCGAATGGCGCCGTTGCCGTGCGCTGCTGGCGGCGTCGTATCCGTGCGAGGACCAGGCGCTGGTGCAGGCGCTGCAGCTGGCCTCGGATGCGCACGGCCTGCGCCGCGCGCCGCGCCTGTGGATGAGCGACCAGGTGGACGCGCCTCAGCTGGTCGGGCCGTTCCGTCCGGTGCTGCTGCTGCCGGCGGGAATGAACGCGCTGCAGGGCGATGCGCTGGACCTGGCGCTGACCCACGAGCTGCAACACCTGCAGCGTCGTGACCTGCAGTGGGGGCTGCTGCCTGCCTTGGCCCAGCACCTGTTCTTCTTCCATCCGCTGCTGCGCCTGGCCGTGCGCGAATACGCCCAGGCCCGCGAGGAAGCCGTGGATGCGGCGGTGGTCGGCCAGCACGGTGCCAGCCGCCATGCCTATGGCCGGTTGCTGCTGCAGCTGGGTGTGGCGCCGCAGCCACACCTCGGCGTGGCCAGCGCAGCGCCCAGCACCACCAGCCTCAAGCGCCGCCTGCTGTCGCTGCAGTCGCACCGGGCGTGCCCGCGCCTGCTGGCCGTCGGCTTGACGCTGGTTGTATTGGCCGTGGGTGTGGCGCCGATGCGGCTGGTGGCCGCGCCGGTCCCGCCTGCACCGCCGGCACCGCCGCGCGCTGTGCCAGCGCCGCCGCCGCCGCCCGCAGCACCCCCGGCACCGGCAGCGCCGCCTGCCGCAGCGGTACCGGCAGAGCCGGCCGACTGGGCCGAGCCGGCAGAACCCGCCGAGCCTGAGGAACCTGCCGACGTCAATGAAGACGAGGAGCAGGACGCAGGC
This sequence comes from Stenotrophomonas sp. 10L48, assembly GCF_056395105.1. Classification (NCBI taxonomy): domain Bacteria; kingdom Pseudomonadati; phylum Pseudomonadota; class Gammaproteobacteria; order Lysobacterales; family Lysobacteraceae; genus Stenotrophomonas; species Stenotrophomonas sp. 10L48. Next base: position 78,866 of record NZ_JBFTIX010000008.1, read on the forward strand.
ACCCATGCGCACTCGCAGACCACCATCGTCACCCATGGCCAGCTGGATCTGGGTACGCCGCCACAGCAGGCCTTCGTTCTCGTCGATCACGGCCAGGCGTTCGCCAATGCCGGCATGGACGATGTGATGCAGGCGCGCAGCCGGCTTGGTGACGGCCCCGCCCTGTGGTTTCGCCAGGGCGACAAGCGCTACGTCGTGCGCGATCCGATGCTGATCCAGTCGTTGCAGCGTGCCTATGCCGGCGCTGTCGACCTGAGCCGCCAGCAGAGTGAACTGGGGCGCCAGCAGAGTGTGCTGGGTCGTCAGCAGGGCCAGCTCGGCCGCGAGCAGGGCGAGCTGGGCAGGCTGCAGGGCGAAGAGGCGCGTGAGATCGCCCTCGCCGCCGCGCGGGCTGCACGCAGTGCGATCAATGATCGCGACATCAATCGCGAAGCGGCAGCCGAAGCGGCGCGGGCTACACGCGGCGCGGTGGATGATGCGGCGATTGCACGCAAGGCTGCGGCCGAAGCACAGCGCGCATCACAGGTTGCCCGCAACCAGGCGCTGCAGTCCGAGCGTAGCCGCGAGATGAGCCGACTCGCCAGCCAGCAGGCCGCGCTGGGAAGCCAGCAGGCGGCACTGGGCAGTCAACAGGCCGCGTTGGGTGAGCGCCAGGCACGGCTGCAGGCACAGGCAGCGAAGCAGGCAGAGCAGGTCATCGCGCGTGCGCTGGCCAGCGGCAAGGCCGAGCGGCTCTGACAGAGCGGAGCGCCGGGCCATGCCCGGCGCCCGCAGCTGCGCGTATGCGAATGGAATCCGCCGGGCAGGGCCCGGCGCTCCCCATCAACCGCAGCTGGCGCGCTCGATACGGTTCTGTGCGTCCACCTGCACGGTCACCCGGTCCTGGCGGAAGTCCATGGTCACCGCCATCCCCGGTTTGACCACGCGTGCGTTGCGCGCGCCACTGTCGGCCACCAGCTTCTTGATCGTCGCTTCGTCGGCGGTCTTGCCGGTGAATGCGTCCAGCGCCTCGGGGCGGCACTCCTGCGGACCATCGGACACCTTGGCTGGCAGGCTGCCGGCATCGGCGGAGGCGTTGCCACCGGCATGGCTGCAGGCGGCCAGCGGCAGGATGGCCGCAAGCAGCAGCAGGGGGGATCGACGCATGGCAGTACTCCTGGGTGGTGTTCAGTAGCGGCAGTGTCGCCGAGCCCTGTGTCAGTGATGTCAACGCGGCCTGGATCCGCCCTCTCCGTTCATCCGCTTACCAGCGCCAGGGTCTCCCGTTCGCGCTGCTCTTCCCGCACCAACCGCTGCAGCAGCAGGGCCAGGGTCACCACGTCCTGGTGGTTGTGGTCGGCCACCCGGCGCAGATTCACCGCATCACCGCCACGCAGGTAACGCAGCCATGCGGCGGGGGCTTCCGAGCCGGGCAGGTCATCTTCGCGCACCACGCGCAGCAGTTGCCGCTCGATGGTGGACAGCTTGCAGTTCTCCCACGTACCGCGGTAACGGCGGCGAGTGGGATACAGCAGGTCGACATGGTCCAGCGCGGTGATGGGATCGGCCTGGCGGGCCAGCCGATAGCGCGTCTTCAGCAGAGGGGCGTCGTAGCTGCGGCCGTTGTAGCTGCAGAACACGGTATGCGGCTGCAGCCAGCTGGCGAAAGCGGCCAGCATCTCCTCCTCGGCAGCCATCGTCGACATCAGCAGCTGGCGGATGCGCAGGCCTTCGCCACGCTGCGGGCACACATGCCAGTCGGCGGCGCCGATCATGAAGGCGCGGGTGCCGGTGCCGCCGGCCAGGCCGGTGGTCTCGGTATCGAAGAACAGCAGGTCGCGCGCAGCCACGTGCTCACCCTCGCGCTTGGCGAAGGCCAGCGACAGCGGCATGGCGGGAATCGGCTGCGGCAGCAGTGACTCGATCAGGAACAGGCCGGGCGCAATCTCGTTGCCGGGCAGTTGGCGATCCTGCGCGCTGGCGCGTGCCGGCGCAGGGCCACCCCGCGAGCGCATGCCGAGCAGGCGATGCAGGCTGCCGACCTCGGGCCGTCGCAGTGTTGCCGGCGCAGGCGTGGTGGTGGCGGTGCCGGTCGGCTTGTGGCGGATCTCCTGTTCCACCCAGGCAAACACCGAACGCTCGGCCGGTGGCTGCCGCGCATCGTTGGCGGCCATCAGTGCCGGCGGCGTCTGCTGCGTCGGCGCGGCAGGCGTGGCTGCTTTCGGGTCACCCGCCTGCTTGCGAAGCAGCCGCAGCTTGTCCAGGCTCAGGCTCACGGGGCGATCAGCTCCATCGGGTCGCGCGTGCTCACCACCACATCGGCCACCTGCTGGCAGGCCTGCGCATCGAACAGGTCGAGCACGCGCAGCGCCAGCGCACGCGGCGAGGTTTCATCCTGTTCCTGCGCGGCCAGCACCGGGCCGACGCAGGCCGGGCAACCCGCCTTGCAGTCGCAGCGCTGTACCAGTTCGCGCGCGCGCTGCACCAGCTCGGCCTGGCGCTGCCACAGCGGCTCGCTCAGGCCGACGCCACCGGGGAAATTGTCGTACAGGTATACGGTCGGCACGAATTCCTGCAGCAGTTCCACCGCGCCAGGCTCGCCATCGCTGCCCCGCAGCTGGCCGCGCCCGCTCTGGTCGGCAATCGCGATCCAGGTGCCATCGCCGTTGCCCACCGACTTCTGCAGGTCGCGCGCATCGGCCATCACCGCCACCGTGGCTACGATGTGCAGTGCATAGGCGGCGCCGAGGAACCCATCCAGCGCATCCTGCTTGCTGGCGAAGGCGCGCAGCAGCAGCGCCTGCGGCAGCTGCCACCACACCGCGGTGGTGTGCAGTTCCTGGTCGGGCAGGTTGACCGGACCGTAGCCGATGTTCTCGTGGGTGTAGTAGCGGATCTTCTTGTAACCGGCCACGCGGCGCACCACGTGCACTTCGCCATGGTGCGAATCACCGCGGCCGGCCACGCCGCCATCGAAACGGTCCAGCACCTTGAGCTTGGTGAAGTCGATGCTGTCGGTGTAGTAGTCCACGTGGGTGCGGGTGACGTAGGCCTTGCGGCCTTCCCAGTCCAGCGTTTCCACCTGGTAGGGCGTGGACTGCACCATGTGGATGGCGCCCTCGTACAGGGTCAGCGCTGCAGCGGAGTAGTCCACTTCGGCGATGATCTGCTGGCGGCCATCGCTGCGGTCGACCACCACGAAGTTGCCATCGGCCACCGCGCGCAGGCTGACCGCGTTGGCCGGATAGCTGTCGGCGATCCACTCCCAGCGTTCGCCTTCGCGGTGGATGACCTCGGTTTCGGCCAGTGCTTCCAGGAACACCTCAGGATCGATCGGGCCGAAGCCATCGCCGACCCGGAACGGCAGTTCGAACGCCGCGCAGCGGATGTGATCGAACAGGATCAACGGCTGGTCGGGCGCGATGCGTGCGTGTTCCGGCGACGCCTCGGCGAAGAAGTCCGGATGGCGCACCACGTACTGGTCCAGTGGCTGCGAACTGGCCACCATCACGCCGAGTGCGGGCTGCTGGCGGCGTCCGGCGCGGCCGAAGCGCTGCCAAGTGGCAGCCACGCTGCCGGGGTAACCGTTGAGGATCACCACGTCCAGGCTGCCGATATCCACGCCCAGTTCCAGCGCCGAGGTGCTGACGATGCCGTCGATGTTGCCGGCACGCATCGCACGCTCGGTCTCGCGGCGCTCGGTGGGCAGGTAGCCGCCGCGGTAGGCGCGGATGCGTGGTGGCTTGCGCGGATCGTGATCGAAGATGTCCTTCAGGTACTTGGTCAGCACCTCCACCATCAGCCGGGTCTGCGCGAACACCAGCGTCTTCAGCCCGGATTTGATCGCGATGCGGGCGATGCGGTTGCTCTGCGAGCGCGCCGAGGCACGCAGGCCCAGGTCGGGGTTGATCACCGGCGGATTCCACAGCAGCACCTGCTTCGGCCCGCTGGGTGCACCGGATTCGGTGATGGCGGTGACCGGTGCTTCGATCAGCGCCTCGGCATGCGCCTGCGGGTTGCCGATGGTGGCCGAGCACAGGATGAACTGCGGTTGCACCCCGTAGAACGCGCAGATGCGCTTGAGCCGGCGCAGCACGTTGGTGACATGGCTGCCGAACACGCCGCGGTAGGTGTGTACTTCGTCGATGACGATGTAGCGCAGGTTCTCGAAGAACTGCGCCCACTTGGTGTGATGCGGCAGGATCGCCTGGTGCAGCATGTCCGGGTTGGAGACCACGATGTCGCCATGCAGGCGGATCGCCTGCCGCGCGTCGCCGGGGGTGTCGCCGTCGAAGGTGAAGGCCTTCACCCCGAGGTCGCCGGCGCGGTTGAGCTCCAGCAGTTCGGCCACCTGGTCCTGTGCCAGTGCCTTGGTAGGGAACAGGTACAGCGCCTTGGCCTTGTCCTGCATGGCAGCGCTGACCACCGGCAGGGTGTAGCACAGCGACTTGCCGCTCGCGGTGGGGGTAACGATGGCGACGTGGTCGCCACGCTGGCTGGCCTCCCATGCCTCGGCCTGGTGGCTGTAGAGCTGCTCGATGCCGCGTGCCTTCAGTGCCGCAGTCAGGGCCGGTGGCACGGAATCAGGAATCGGCGCATAGCGGCCTTCGCGGCCGGGAATGGCGAAGCTGCCGGTGATGCGATCCTGGTAGCGGCGCTGCAGGCGTGCACTGAGCAGTGCGCCATCGCGCGCGGGCAGGCCATCGCGGGTGGCGAGCTGCTGCTCCGCATCGGCGGTGCGCTTGGCGAGTTCGTAGGCCATGGGAAGTGGGTTTTCAGGGGATCACATGGCACCACAAATGGGTCTCACGATGTGAGACATCCGCAGCGGGCGGCGTGAACCATTCAGCGCGTTGGTGGCATGCGTGCAGCCAGTGCCGCGCTGCGCCGTGCGTGGCACCGCAGGTGCCGGCGCCACCGATGGATGGCCTGCACCAGATGCCACAGCCCGGTGGCGGCGGTGAGCGGCCACCACACTCCATGCATCAGCCTGAGCGCATCACGGGTGTGCTGCCGGGAGATGCCCGCCGGCAGTTCGATGAACATTCCGCCGAACAGCAGTACGCACAGCATCAACCCCAGCCATGCCAGGCTCCACGTCGCCCCAGCGGAGGAAAACCGGACACGGTCCTCGGCCAGGGACCACTCCCGGCCCGCGCCCAGGACCATGCCATCGCATTGGCGGATATCCAGTGTGAGGTGCTGCCCACTACGGAAACGCTTGGACGCCAGCCACTCCGCAGGCAGCTGCACGCGGTGGTCGCTGCCCAGTAGCCAGCAGGGCGGATGGTGTGGGTGCAGCATGAGCTTGTTGAGCCTGCCGCTGAGCTGCAGAACCGGTTGCGGCGCACCTGGGCCACGCTGGCGTGGCCATGCCATCCACACGGCGGTGCCGGCCACGGCGCACAGCGGAAGACCCAGCAACAGCCGCCACCACAGCGCGACGTCGATCTGCAGCGCGGGCAGCGCCGCCAGCGCAAGCAGCGCGATGACAATGCCCGGCCAGCGAACGCCATCACCCCGGCGCATCGCCACTTCGGCCGCCGTCTCCAGCCGCTGTCCGTGGACCGCGCACGCAGCAATTGGCCGCACGATGCGCCGTTTGCGTTGCAGTGGTCCCTCGAAGGCGGCCGCATGCTCGGCTTCCTCGGCAGCCACCCGGTGCCGGGCACCGACAATGTGGAATCCATTCAAGCGGACTACCAGAGCGGCGTCGCCAGCCAGGACGACCTCTGCGTGATTGTCTACGGCAACATGCTGCCAGGCATCGAATGGCAGCAGCACGGCAACGTCACCGAGCCAGGCCGAATGGAAGGGGCGGTTGCCGAAGCCAGACGGTCCGCTGAAAGCCCCCGACAGCACGCGCACCTGTGTGTCGTGCGTCCGCCCGCTGAGCGCACGCAGCGTGGCAAGTGCAGCATCTTCATCTTCGGTGAGCGGACGTGAGGGGGGATTGCGCCGCAGCAGGTGCAGGGCAGCGCGTGCATCCGACGCCCACTGCAGGTAGCAGGCCACCAGCATCGCCAGCAGCACCGCAAGCAGGAGGAGGGTCGCAGCGGGCGACATCAGCAGCATCCCAGCAGGCGTGAGTGATCGCAGCAGCGGGGCGGTGGCAGGCTCATCGGCGTGAAGGTGCTCAGAGGGGCCTGCAGGCTCATGGCATGCTTCGGCGTGCGCAATGCAAATCATTGCAAGGTGCGTGGCGGCTGCGCGGAACCGTGAGGACGGGCACAAGCTGAACGCCGGCGGCGCTTCCAACGAAATCTGAAGCCTGCATCCGTATCCTTGGTTGCTGGACGCAACCAACAGGGTGGATGGCTGTGGCACGACGTGGAATGCAGGGAGCACTTCTGGCCGCGGTGCTGCTGGCGGGCATCGCGCACGCGCAGCAGACGACGCCGGCGGCCGTACCCTTGCCCACGCCTGAACCCGTACCGGCGCCTGCCGTGCCGCCCGCTGCTGATGACGCGCCCGTGGTCCTGCCGCCTGCGCAGGGGAACGTGACCACGCTGGGCGAAGTGCGCGCGCTCAAGCCCGAAGACGACCAGCCGCTGGACCTGTACCGCTTCAAGAACCCGATGCGCGCGGAGAACAACCGCTTCAGCCGCGACTGGAGTGAGCCGCCGTCGCCCGAGCAGGTCAGCATGGGCGGTGGCTACATCATGATGGGCGTGGTCAAGGGCGTGATGGCCGCGGCCAAGGGCCTGAACAAGATCACGGGTGGCCCGGACCAGATCCAGTCGGCCATCGCGCGGCCGCCACCGGAACTGAGCGCCGAGCAGCAACGGCGCGCGCTGCAGTTCTGCGCCCAGCAGGATGGTTGCGGCGCACCGCCGGAGAAGTAGGCGTTATCCTGCGGGCCTTCCCTTCGAGGCTGCCTGGATGCCGCTGCGTACCCTGTTCCTGCTTGCAACGCTGAGCCCGCTTGCCGCGTCCGCCAGCGACCTGACCGATGGCGGTTCGTGCCGTAATGGCGCGTTCCCTTCGGAACAATCGGGCTTTGCCCTGGCCAAGGTGGTGGGCACGCCGCGCCTGTTCCTGCTGGGCGACATGGACGGCTGCCCGGCCAAGGGCGAACCCGCCTGCCGCCAGCGCAGCTACGTGGTGAGTGGCGACACGGTGGTGACCGGGCGTGATCTTGGTCGCTACCGCTGCGCGTTCTTCCCGAACAAGGTGGGTGGCAGCGCAGGCTGGGTGGATCGCAGCAAGCTGCAGGCGTTGCCGGTACCCGCGCCGACGCTGCAGGCCTGGTCGGGAGACTGGAAGGACAGTGACAACGGCCTGCGCATCCGCGTGCGTGACGGCCGCCTGCACGTGGAAGGCGATGCCTACTGGCCCTCGGCCAACCCGACGCCGGCAGAACGCCCGGGCGGCCCGAACATCGGCGCGGTAAGCGCGCAGGCAGTACCGCGTGGTGCCCAGGTCGACTTCGTGGAGGACACCTGCACGGTGCACGCGCAGCTGCTGGGCGATGTGCTGATCGTGGCCGACAACAGCGAGTGCGGCGGCATGAACGTGCGCTTCAACGGTGTGTATCGGCGCAAGTAGATCCACGCCATGCGTGGATGGTGTTCGCGATCCAATCGGCGGGATCAGGGCCTTTTCGCAGGCGAAAGGGATCCGACCCCGGGATCAACCCCGGGATCAGCGTCGGCGCTCAAGCCACCAGAGCAGCGATGCGCACAGCACGAACGCCAGCCACCACGGCCAGCGCGGCCCTGGTACACGCTGGCTCGCCTGCGCGGTTGCTGGCGCCGCAGTGGCCAGCCGCTGCGCGGTGGCATCCATCATCGCCTGCCGGTGCAGGGCAGGGGCCTGCTTCGGATCGAACACGTAGCGCCACTGCGTGCGGTCGCCGTGCTGCAGGCGCTGCCAACCGGCCTGGCGCGGCCACCAGCCCGCGCATCGTGTTGTGCCGGTGGTGCTGTCGACGATCAGCGGCACGCCATCGCCGCGTCCGTCGAAGGCCCGCAGCGGTGCCTGCACGCCGCACAGTGACTGCCGTTCGCCGGCCCAGGCCAGTGCCTGTGTCGACCACGGTCCTTCGGTACCGGGCTGCGCGCGAGCGAGGGAGGCGAACACTGTGCTCCACAACTCACCGTGGCGATCCTCGCGACCGGCCAGTACCCAGCGCCAGCTGTCCGTGATGGGCAGCAGCCCGATGCGCCCCTTGCCGACGGCGCGCCACCCACCGATGGGCTTGCTGTCGCGATCCTGCAGCAGGGGGCGGCTGTCGGCTGCCTGCAGCGCCAGGTACTCCAGCGCCGGCAGCGCCGCGGCGTGCGACGCGCGGTCGGCGTCTTCGCCATCAGTGGTGGGCAGGGTGCCGGCGGCAAGCGGCCCGCGACGTGCCTGCAACATCGTCGCGTCACCCTCGCCGGGCATTGCCGCAACCTGGCTGCTGGCATCGCCCTGCACGGGCAGGCCGAGATCGCGCAGGCGTTGCCGTGCGCTGGCTGATGGCGCGCCGGTACTGCGCACCAGCAGGCCCAGGCCATCGCGCAGGGCCTGGCGCACGGCCGCCAGCTGAGCGGCACCGAGCGCAGCCAGGCTGCGTTCGTCGAGCAGCAGCAGATCGCTGCGCGCCAGCGTGGAGGCGTCCAACGCCACGTTGCCGTCGCCCAGGCTGAGGCCTGCGCCGGTCTCGGCCTGCACCTGCACGCGGATGCCGGCATCGGTGGCCCAGCGGCGCAGGTACTTCAGTTCGGCGCCGGGGGCAGCCGAGCGCACCAGCACGCGCAGCGGAGCGGCGGCCAGCGTCTGCTGCGGCACCGGCACGCTGTCGGCCACATGGCCCTGCGCATCCAGCAGGCGCAGCTGGAACACGCTGCGGCCCTCGGCGCGGGCGATGCCGCTGAGCTGCACATGGCCGTCCGCCGCCAGCGGTGCACGATCGACCACCGCACCGGCCGGGTCCAGCAGTTCGGCCTGCGCGCGGTCTACCCCACGTGCCTGTGCGTGCACGTCGAAGCGCGCACCGGGAGCGGCGTCCGCGGGTGGCTGCAGGGCGATCCATCCGTTGGCTGCAGGGGGTGCCTGCCAGCGCGTGTCGGCGGGCAGTGCGGCATCGCGGTCACGCGCGGCCAGGCCGGCACCGATCAGTGTCACCGTGGAGGACGGATAGCGGCGCAGTGCAGTGGCCAGGTCCGGCACGCGCGCTGCACCGGCCATATCGGTTGCTTCCGGCAGCAGCACCCGGGTGCCGCCGGTGGGCAGTGCACCGGTCTTGTCGGCCCCGGCGCCGATCACCACCAGGCCGGCCAGGGAGGCGCGCTGTGAGGGCGGCAGCAGGCAGACGTACAGCAGCGCAGCGGCGGCCGCCTGCAGCGTGAGCACGGCGATAAGACGGCCGCGCCTCTGCGTGGGCGAACGCAGCTGGCGTGCACTGGCGACGAGCACGATCAGCGCCAGCGCCACTGCGACCCACACGTTCAATGGCGATGTGCTCATGGCTGTGCTTCCAGAGCGTCGAGGTAGCGCTGCCCCATGGCATCTGCCGCACGGCGTCGCATCACCTGCGGCAGTGGCCGCTGCAGTGCGCGCCACAGCTGCGCGCGCAGGCGCTGCCGGCACTCGGTGCAGCCGGGGTCGATGCGTAGTTGTTCGATGGCGGCGGCCAGGTCCAGTGCATCGGGCAGGAACGCGTTGTTGCGCTGCTGCCAGGTGGCCAGCATGTCCAGATCGGGAGTGCCGTCCTCGTCGCCCAATCGCTGCCAGGCCTCGACGACGGCCGGATCGGGCGGCGTGCGCGCGGCCAGCGGCAGGTCGCGGCTGGCCAGCCCGGCACGGTCGCCGCTCAGGCGCCGGCTCTCGTCGATCGGCGGCAGCTCCGGGCCGACGCGCGCCAGATAGATGCGCTCGGCCTGCTGCACCTGCTTGATGAACGCCAGCGCCTTGTAGGCAAACGGCAGGGCCTGCTCGGGGCGGCCCTGGCGCAGCTCGCCTTCGGCCGACCACATCTGGTCCAGCGCGGCCTTCAAGGTGGCGCGTGTCTGCGGGTCAAGCAGCGTCGCCGCCTCGGCGTGGTCGTGGGTATGCCCGTACTCGGACAGCACGTCGGTGGCGCTGCCGAACACCGGTGGCGTGTCATTGCCGCTGGCTGCGCCACCGTGGTCGTGGCCGTGCTCGTCGTGTGCGCCGGCCTCGGCGCCGTGACCGTGCTCATGATCGTCATCGTGTGCGTCTGCCGCTGGCGTATCGCTGGTGGGCAGGTCGCTGGTCGGCGGTGGTTTCGGTGCGCCCTCGCTTTCTTCGCCCAGGAACTGGCCGTAGCGCAGGCGCAGGATGCGCTGGTCGACGCCGATCGCATCGCTGCGCTTGATGAAGGTATCGGCGGCTACGCTCCGGCGTTCGCGGATCAACGCCTCGGCGTCGATGATGATCTGCCGCTGGCTGCGGAAGTACGCGGGCAGGGTCTTCTTGATGCGGCCTTCCAGTTCGGCACCGAGCACGGCCTCGGCGCTTGGCAGGCGCAGGATCACGCTGCTGCTGCGGCCGATTTGTGCCGCCGGCGCGTGGTTGTCGCGCACTTCCAGCTGGGCGATCACATCGTTGCCGGGCTGTGCGCCCAGCGCGGCCAGATCAAGGGTATGGGCAAAGCGCCGTGCCTTCGCCTCGCCGCTGCCGCTGAGCGTCACGCTGCGGCGTACGAAGGTGATGTTCTCGCCGCTGCCCTGGGTGATGGTGATCGACAGCGTCGCTTGTGGGGAGACGCTATGATCGTCGCTGGCCTCGAAGCGCAGCGTCCACTGCCGTTGCCCGGGGGTGCCCAGCACCAGGCTGGTGGCAGGCTCGATCACGCGCACCGTCGGCGCACGGTCGGCGACCACGTCGAGCCGATGCAGGCGGGTTTCGGCCAGCGCCGGTTCGCTGACCACGCGATACAGCACCGGGGTACGCGCTACGTCCTGCGCCTGCCATTCACCATTGCGCTCGCGCAACGGCAGGCGTCGACCGTCGTGGAACTGTAGCCAGGCGTTGCTGGGTGCACGGTCGAAGCGCAGTGACCAGGACAGGCGACTGTCGGCGGCGACCTTGGCGTCGAGTGCGTTCTGCGTACGCGTGGGTTGGCCGGTGTAGGCCGGTGCGTCGATGCGCAGTCGAGTGGACTGCAGGCGCAATGGACCGGCCTTGGTGCTGCTTTGCGGCGAGGCAGGCGCCGTGGGGCGCGGTGCGCCGCTGTGCGGCCAGCCCAGTGCCAGCACGGCGACGGCGATGCCGCCGATCCAGCACAGCGCCACTGCCCTGCGTGGCCAGCGTGGTCGCAGCTCGGGGAGGTTGTGTTCAAGTGCAGCCAGCACGTGGGTGCGCTGGCGCTGTTGCAATGGGTTGAGCGCAGCGCCATCGGCAAACAGCAGATCGGCGCTGTCTTCGCTGGCGCCACTGGCATCGAGCCTGCGCTGCAACCAGCGTCGGTCCAGCTGCCGGGCGCGCATCGTCGCGGCGGCCGCAATGATCAGCAGGGCCACGGTCGCCACGACGCAGGCGATATCGAAACCGGACACGCGCAGCGCGAGTGCCGCTGACGCCAGCGCCCACGGCAGGCCCAGCAGCAGGGTGATCGCCGCGCGGCGTCGACGTGCGCGCTGCCATGCCTGTTGCAGCGTCTTCATGGTGCGGCCCTGCGTCGCGCGCTGCTCGCCATCCAGCGCTCAAGCGCGAACAGCAGCACGATCACCAGCAGCAGCCAGGCGGTGGGTTCGCGCAGGGGCGGCGTTGCGGCGGGCAGGGGCGCCTGGCGTGGTGTCTGGTCCTGCGCATCACCCAACTGCGGCGTTGATGGCGGTTGCAGGGCCTGCAGCAGGTCGCGCGGCAGGCCGTCATCGCGCAGTGCACTGTTGCGGGCCACGTTCCATTCGCCGGGCAGATGCAGCAGGCGGCCTTGGCCGATGCGCTGCTGCCACAGCAGCGGTGCATTGTCTGCATCGCGCAGCAGTACGGGTGCACCCGCTGGCGGTTTCGCAGCGGTCAGCACCGTGCCGCCCTGCTGCAGCCAGCGCTGCCAGGTGCCAGGCAGCGCATCGGTGGCGGTCCATACGCCGATCTCGCCGCGGGCAGGCAACGCGTCGTCGGCCAAGGGGGCCGCCAATGGTTGCGTGCTCCACGCGCGCTGCAACGCGCCCAGCCATTGCAGCGCAGCGGCCGGTGCATCGCTGCGCGTACGCAGGCGTGGTGCCTGGGAAGTGTGTGGCGGCGCGGTGACGGCCAGCGCGTGTGGCTGCCACTGCACCTCGCGCGACAGCTGCAGGCGGGCACCATCAAGGCCGGGCAAGGGATCGGGTACGTGTACGGTCAGCGCGGTGCCGGCCGGCAACTGCGCGTCCAGCTCGCGCAGCAGGCTGGGCAGGGCAGCAGCGTTGGCCGGCGCTGGCTGGTCGACGGTGGGGAAGCCCGGCGCCAGCCAATGCCAGTTGCGCGCATCGGTGCTGCCGCGCAGCGCGGTCGCGTCCAGGCCCGGTGCCACCACCGTCCACGCTGCTGGCACGGGCGCAGGACCGGTCAGCGCCGGGCGCGCCAGCAGCAGGGCCAGTGCGGCCAGCAACAGCAAGCGCACCAGCAACAGCGGCCAATCATCGAAGCGGATGCGCTGCCGCGGTCGCACCTGGGCGCGCAGCCAGCGCAGCGCAGCGAAATCCAGTGGCGTGTAGGGATGACGGCGGGCGAGGTGGATCAGCAGTGGCAGCAACCATGCGGCCAGCGCCGCCAGGCCCAGCGGAAACAGCAGGCTCATGCGCCGCCCCTGCGGCCGAACAGCGCCTGCAGCGGCTGGTCCAGCGGCTGATCCAGCCAACCGGTCGCGCAGGCGATGCCACTGGCCTGCAGGCGCGACTGCAGCGCGGCGCGCGCCTGGGTGAAGCGCTGCAGGTAGTCGGCGCGGATCGCGGCGCCATCGCCGAGAAGTTCATCGCCCGTTTCCGGATCGCGGAAACGATGGCCTGCGTCGAAGGGGAAATCGCGCTCGTCGGCCGTCAGTACCTGCAGCAGCATCACCTCGCGGCGGGCGCTGGCCAGCTGCTCCAGCAGCACGATGCCCGCGTCGTCGAAGCCATCGCCGATGGCCAGCAGCAGATCGCCGGGGCGCACGCGCTCCCACAGCGGTCGCAGCCGCTCTGCGGCCGGCCATGCGCCGCGCGCCTGCAGGGCATGCAGCTGCAGATGCACGCGGTCGCGCTGGCGCGCGCCATGCGCGGCCGGCACCAGCTGCAGGCCTTCGCCGTTGATCGCCAGCAGGCCGAAGCGATCACCCTGCTGCAGCGCCAGCTCGACCACGCAGGCAGCCAGCTGCCGCATGTGATCCAGGCGGCTGCGTCCGGGCGCTGTATGGTCGGACTGGCCCGCCGAGGCTGTGGCATCGAGCAGCAGCCAGACGGTGATCGGGCTCTCGCGCTCGGATTCGCGCACGAAGAAGCGGTCCGAGCGCGCATACAGCTTCCAGTCGATCTGGCGCAGTTCGTCACCGGGCTCGTAGGCGCGGTACTGGGCGAATTCCAGGCCGGCGCCGCGGCTGCGGCTGGCATGCTGGCCGATGCCGCTCGCACCGCTGGCCAGGCGTGGCCGCAGGCGCAGCGCACGCAGGCGCGCACGCAGGTCGGGTGGCAGCAGCAGCGGCGTGCCTGCGGTCACCAGTGGATCAACCCGGGAAGGGAACGGCCTGCAGCAGTGCGGCGACCACATCGTCGGCCCGCTTCTGCTCGGCTTCGGCGGCAAAGGACAGCAGCAGGCGATGGCGCATCACCGGTGCCGCCAGCGCCTGCACATCCTCGCGGGTGGCGGCGAAGCGTCCCTGCAGCAGGGCGCGCGCCTTGGCGGCCAGCACCAGCGACTGCCCGGCACGCGGACCCGCGCCCCATTTCACCCACTGGTTGATCGCTGCCGGTGCACCATCGCCGGGGCGGCTGGCGCGGACCAGGCGGGTGATCCAGGCCAGCACGTCGGGGCTGACATGCACCTGGCGCACCGCCGCCTGCAGCGCGATCACCGCTTCGGCATCCATCACCTTAGGCACGCTTTCCGTGGCACCGCCGGTGGTCTGTTCGAGGATCTGCCGCTCTTCTTCCTCGCTGGGGTAATCGACCAGCACATGCAGCAGGAAGCGGTCCAGCTGTGCTTCGGGCAAGGGGTAGGTACCGGCCTGTTCGATCGGATTCTGCGTGGCCAGCACGAAGAACGGCGCCGGCAACGTGTAGGTCGTGCCGGCGTAGCTGACCGTACGCTCCTGCATCGCTTCCAGCAGCGCCGCCTGGGTCTTGGGCGGGGTGCGGTTGAGCTCGTCGGCCAGCAGCAGGTTGGTGAAGATCGGGCCCTGCTGGAAGCGGAAATGGCGATGACCGGTGCCGTGGTCTTCTTCCAGCAGTTCGGTGCCCAGGATGTCGCTGGGCATCAGGTCCGGGGTGAACTGCACGCGCCGGAACTGCAGTTCCAGTGCCTGCCCCAGCGAGCGCACCAGCAGGGTCTTGCCCAGCCCCGGCGCGCCTTCCAGCAGGCAGTGGCCACCGGCCAGCAGGCCGATCAGCAGCTGCTCGACCACGGTGTGCTGGCCGACCACGGCGTGGGCCAGGGCGCTGCGCAGCGCGTGCAGGCGCGGCAGCAGGGAATCGAGGTCGGGGGAGGTCATGGGCGTGGTCCGTTCAATTGTTCAATGCGTACATCACGATGTTGACGCCGAAGCGGGTGTTGTCTTCGGCCAGGAAACGCTTGTTGCGCCAGTCGTAGTCCCACTCGCAGCCGTAATCCTTGTTGCTGTAGAGCAGACCCAGCCGGCCATCGACCTCGATGCCTTTCAGGTAGTCGTGCACCAGGTCATCGCCCCAGCCGTTGAGCTCGAAGCTGGTCGCGGGCGGGCCGTCGGGGAAGCGGAAGAAGCTGCGGTACAGCGCGTGGCTGTTGGGCAGTTTCTGCAGCGCCTTCGGCCCGAACAGCCGGCCCATCTGCGCTTCGAACGAGGTGGCGAACAGGCCGTCGATATCGTGGTTGCAGTCGTCGACGAAGACGAAGCCGCCATTGCGCACGTAGCGCACGAAGTTCTGCCGTTCGGCCGCGTTGAACTCGACCAGGGTGTGCCCGGCCAGGTAGCAGAACGGCGCTTCCAGCATGCGCGGATCGGCCAACGCCACCACGCGTTCCTGCGGGTCCACCCGCAGGGAGGTGTAGTCGATCAGCGAGGTGATCAGGTTGGACGGCATGCGCGCGTCCACGTCCCAGTCGCCGGAGTCGTACTGCAGGCGGGTGAACCAGAAGTCGTAGCGCGAACTGCGCGGGCCTGCCTGCGCCCATGCCGGCAGCGCCGCCGCCGAAGCGGCAGCGGCCAACCAGCGCAGGCAGGCCCGTCGATCCATCAGACCGCGTCGGACAACGAGGTAAAGGTGAAATCGCGCAGCTTCATCGGCGGAATCATCATCACGAAGTTGGACTCGTCACCGGCCACGCGCACCGGCTTGCCCAGCTCTTCGATGTTGTTGAGCATGATCACCGGCGATTCGTTGAAGCGGAAGTTCTTCACCGGATGCTTGATCTGCCCGTTCTCGATGTAGAAGGTGCCATCGCGGGTCAGGCCGGTCAGCAGCACGGTCTGCGGATCGACCATGCGGATGTACCAGGTACGGGTGACCAGGATGCCCTTCTGAGTGCCGCGCACCAGTTCGGCGGTGCTCTTCTCGCCACCGCTCATCAGCAGGTTGCCGGGCGTGGCCTTGGCGGTCTTGCCCTGCTTCTGTGCCCAGAAGCGCGAGTAGTCGAGGTTGGCGACCTTGCCGTTCTCGATGATGGCGATGCGCTCACGCGGCATGCCCTCGTTGTCCCACGGCAGCACCGGCGCGTCCGGGTGCCACGGGTCGGCATGCATGTTCACGCGCGGATCGTAGACCTGCTCGCCCAGCTTGTTGCCACCGCCCTTCTTCGACAGGAAGCTGCGCCCTTCATCGGCCGAGCGTGCGCTGAAGAAGTTCATCATGAAGCTGATCAGGCCGGCGGCTGCTGCCGGCTCCAGGATCACCGTGTACTTGCCGGGTTCCAGTGCCTTGGCTTCCTGCGACTCGGTCGCCTTGCGCATGGCGATGCGGATGTCCTGGTCGGCCTTGAAGTCGGCAGCGTCCTTCAGGTTGCGACCCACCCAGCCCGAACCACGGCCGTCTTCGGTGCGCACGGTGCAGGTGTAGTCGAAGTTGGTGGTGCGCTGGTAGCCGAAGTTGCCATTGCTGTTGGCGGTGGCGTAGAAACCCTGGCCGTCTTCGAGGAAGCCTGCAGCGATCAGCCCGTTGCCACGGCACGGCGCGATCGAATCGGCGGCGACCTTGGCGCGGAAGGCCGGATCGATGGCGGCGGTGGATTCGCTGAAGGTCGGGCTGGGGCGGTAGGTCTGCTTGCCGATGGCCGGCATGAACTCCGGGTTTTCCGGGGCCAGGCGGGCCAGGTCTTCGGCGCGACGCACCACGCGCTGCAGCGCCGCGTCGTCGAACTCGTTGATCGAGGCGGTACCCACGCGCTTGCCGAAGGCCACGGTGACGGCCAGTTCGGTGTTGTCGACGATGCCGCTGGTGGACACGTTGTTCAGGGCGAAACGGATGTTGCCGTTGATGGAACCGGCCAGTACGGCCGTGCACTCATCGGCCTTGGACAGGGCGATGACCTTGTCGAGGATGGCCTTGGCCTGGGCTTCGGTGAAGATACTCATGGTGTAAGGGCTCCTGACCGGTCAGCCGAGGCTGCGTGCGGTGTTGATGACGTTGATGCCGTTGAAGCGCGCGGTGGACGAACCGTGCGAGACCGCCGAAACCTGGCCGGGCTGGCCCTTGCCATCGAAGAACGAACCGCCCAGGCGGTAGTCGCGTTCATCGGCCACGGCACTGCAGGCATTCCAGAATTCCGGGGTTCGGATCTGGTAGGCCACGTCTTCGAGCATGCGGGTGATCTTTCCGTTCTTGATCTCGTAGAACAGCTGGCCGCCGAACTGCGCGTTGTAGCGCTGCTGGTCGATCGAGAACGAACCATCCCCGATGATGTAGATACCGTTCTCCACGTCCTTGATCATGTCCGACACGCTCAGCGGCGACTTGCCCGGCGCCATCGACACGTTGGCCATGCGCTGGAACTGCACGCTGGACCACGAGTCGGCATAGCAGCAGCCATCGGATTCGGTCTTGCCGAGGATGTGGGCCTGGTCGCGGATGGTCTGGTAGTCGACCAGCTTGCCGTTGCTGATCAGGTCCCAGCGCTTGCACTTCACGCCTTCATCGTCGTACGCGACCGCGCCGAGGCTGCCCGGCTGGGTCTTGTCGGCAAAGATGTTCACGTGCTCGCTGCCGTACTGGAAATGCTGCTCGCGCTTGTCCAGGGTGGCGAAGCTGGTGCCGGCGTAGTTGGCTTCGTAGCCGAGCACGCGGTCCAGCTCCAGCGGGTGGCCGATCGACTCGTGGATGGTCAGCCAGGTGTGCGACGGATCCAGGATCAGGTCGTACTTACCGGGCTTCACCGACGGCGCCTTCAGCTTCTCCTGCGCCTGCTTGGCCGCCGCGATGGCATCTTCCTTCATGTCGTAGGACGAGCCGTAGTTGACCACGCCATTGGGCGTGAGCACCTTGCCGGCAGCCGCGCCATCGAGGTACTCGTAGCCCAGGCCCATCGGTGCGGACAGGCCTTCGCGGGTGCGGAACTTGCCGCTGGCCTTGTCGATGGCGGTGATCGTCATCGGTGCCCAGATGCGGTGCACGTCCTGGTCGATGTAGGAACCGTCGGTGGAGGCGAAGTACTTCTGCTCGTTCACCAGGAACAGCATCGAGTTGACGAAGCTGGCGCCGGCGCCCATCGCCGCGGCGTTGACGTCCAGCAGCAGGTCGACCTTCTCCTTGATCGGCACCTCCATCGCGTTCTTGCGGATCGGCGTCTTCCAGCTGACCTCGCCCACGCCCGGCGCCTTGGCCAGCTGCACCGGCGCGGTCTGCACGCCCGCGTTGGCCTTGGCGATCGCCGCGGCCTGCTGCGCGGCACGGACCACGTCGGCGGTGCTGAGCGCATTGGTGGCGGCAAAGCCCCAGGCGCCGTTGACGATCACGCGGATGCCCACACCGGTGGACTCGGTGTTGACCACGTTCTGCACCTTGTCCTCGCGGGTGATCACGAACTGCCGCAGGTAGCGGCCGATGCGCACGTCGCAGTAGGTGGCGCCGGCGCTGCGCGCGGCCTGCAGGGCGGCGTCGGCCAGGCGCTTCTTCAGCGCAGGGTCGAGGCTGGACTGCAGTTGCTCGGCGGCGATCGCCTTGCCGAAGAACGACGGCACGATCAGGCCGCCAGCGGTAAGCCCGGTCAGGGCCAGGAAGTCACGTCTGTGCAAGGCTGCTCTCCATGAAGGACGGGTGGCTCAAACGCCGAGACTGCGCGCGGTGTTGATGATGTTGATGCCGTTGAAACGGGTGGTGGACGAACCGTGCGAGACCGCCGACACCTGGCCGGGCTGGCCCTTGCCGTCGAAGAACGAACCGCCAAGGCGGAAGTCGCGTTCATCGCAGATGGCGGTGCAGGCGTTCCAGAACTCCGGCGTGCGGATCTGGTAGGCCGCATCCTCGACCATGCCGGTGATCTTTCCGTTCCTGATCTGGTAGTACAGCTGGCCGCCAAACTGCGCGTTGTAGCGCTGCTGGTCGATGGAGTACGAGCCGCGGCCGTGGATGTAGATGCCGTTTTCCACGTCCTTGATCATGTCCTCCACGCTGAGCGGTGTCCTGCCCGGCGCCAGCGAGACATTGGCCATGCGCTGGAACTGCACGCTGGACCACGAGTCGGCATAGCTGCAGCCATGCGAGGCATCGCGGCCGAGGATGTGGGCCTCATCGCGCGTCGCCTGGTAGTCGACCAGGATGCCGTCGCGCACCAGGTCCCAGCGCTGGGTCTTCACCCCTTCGTCGTCGTAGCCGACCGCGCCGAGGCTGCCCGGCTGGGTCTTGTCGGCGAAGAAGGTGACGATGTCGCTGCCCCAGCGGAAACCGGCATCGCGCTTGTCCAGGGTGGCGAAGCTGGTGCCGGCGTAGTTGGCCTCGTAGCCGAGCACGCGGTCCAGTTCCAGCGGGTGGCCGACATTCTCGTGGATGGTGAGGAACAGGTTGGACGGATCCAGCACCAGGTCGTACTTGCCGGGCTTCACCGAGGGCGCCTTCAGCTTCTCGCGCGCCTGGCGGGCGGCGGCGATGGCGTCCTCGACCGGGTCATAGGAATCACGGTACGCAGTGATGCCACCGGGCAGCTGCACCTTGCCGCGTGCATCGCCATCAAGGAACTCGTAGCCCATGCCCATAGGCGAGGACAGGCCGGCACGGGTGCGGAACTTGCCGCTGGCCTTGTCGATGGCAGTGGCGGTGAACGGCAGCCAGATGCGATGGATGTCCTGGTCGATGAACGAGCCGTCGCTGGAGGCGAAGTACTTCTGTTCGTTGACCAGGAACAGGGTGGAATTGATGTAGTCGGCGCCCGCATTCAGCGCGGCCGCATTGAGCGCCAGCAGCAGCTCGACCTTGTCCTGGATCGGCACTTCCATCGCATTGCGGCGGATGGGTGTCTGCCAACGCACCTCGCCGACGGCCGGGGTGGGCGCCAGCTGCACCGGGCGGGACTGGATGCTGGCATTGGCGCGGGCGATGGCGGTGGCCTGTTCGACGGCGGTGCGCACCGCCGCTTCGGTCTGCTGGTGGGTGGCGGCGAAACCCCACGCACCGTTGACGATCACCCGCACGCCCACACCGGATGATTCGCGGTTGGTCACGTTGCCGACCTGGTGCTCGCGGGTAATCACCGACTGGTTGAGGTAGCGCCCGATGCGCACGTCGCAGTAGCTGGCCTTGGCCGAACGCGCGGCAGCGAGGGCGACCTCGGCCAGGCGCCGGCGCTTGGCCGGGTCGACCGGGGCCAGCAACTGCTCGGCGGCGATCAGCCGCGAATGCGGCAGGGCCAGGCCCGCCAGGCCCAGAGCGGAAAATGCCAGGAACTCACGTCGTTGCACAGCGTCTCTCTCTCACTTCCGTGCGGCCGGCAAAGGACCGATCCGATCACGTCAACTCCTCGACTTTCGCCAGCGGCGGACATTCGGGCAAGTGACTGCAGTCATGGTCGGGGAGGGTTTCGGCAGGGCTTGCAGCCCTGCACCTGCGGTAGTGCCGGCCGCTGGCCGGCAACCTCAGCAGCAACGTCAACGTCAAAAGCGGGCATTCCGTGGGTGGGCGGGGCGGTGTGGGGTGGCAGGACACGCCGTAAACCCCAGGCCGGCCCAGCCGCTGGCGGCTGTGCGTTCGGGCGCTTGCGAAGCAATGCTTCGCAAGCAAAGCGCCCTCACCCATTGGGGGCTCGATGGCGCCATCCATGGCGCCAACGGTCCTGCCACCCCACACCGCCCCACCTCTGACAGATCTCCGCGGCTGTTGGTAGGTGTCGACCTTGGTCGACACATCTGTCAGATATCGAAATAAATCTGGGGTCAGATCCGTTTTCCGCAGGAAAACGGATCTGACCCCAAGAGCCGTTCCAGCAGATCGCGGAAAACTGTCGAAGGCGGGGTGGATCCGGTTGCGGGGGCGTGAGCGCCATGGATGGCGCGACCGAGCCTCCATGGACGGATTCACGGCGTCCCCCGCAACCGGATCCACCCCGCCGACCCACGGAATGCCGCCTTTTGACGTTGCTCTCGCTCCGGCCTCTGCAGGTGCAGGGCGCAGCCCTGCCGAGCAATACCCCCCTCGTGCACAATGAAGCCGACCCCGCCTGGACGCCGTCTCGATGTCGAGCAAGCCGTATTCAGAAGCCTGCGAACGCAACCGCGAACCGATCGCCGCTGCGCTCGACCCGTGGATGGGAGATCGCCACCGGGTGCTGGAGATCGGTAGCGGCACCGGCCAGCATGCTGCCTTCTTCGCCGAGCGCTGGCCATGGCTGCGCTGGCAGCCCAGCGACCATCCGGATCATCTGCCCGGCATCGAGGCCTGGCGCGCGGAGGCGGCGCTGCTGAACCTGCTGCCGCCGGTGGCGCTGCAGGTGGAACTGCCGCCAGCGCCCGGCCTGAGCTTGCCGGAAGGCAGCACGTTCGACGCTGCCTTCAGTGCCAATACCCTGCACATCATGAGCTGGGAGCATGTGCAGGCGTTGTTTGCCGCACTTCCCCCCCTGCTGCGCCACGGCGCGCTGCTGGCGGTGTACGGACCGTTCAACTACGGCGGTCGCTACACCAGCGACAGCAATGCGCAGTTCGATGCGTGGCTGAAGGCGCGTGATCCGCGCAGCGGCATCCGCGATAGCGAAGCGGTGCAGGCGCTGGCCGCCGACAACGGCTTTACCCGCCTGGGGGATGCGGCGATGCCGTCCAACAACCGCCTGCTGCTGTGGCGGTTGGGGTGAATCACCGGTAGTGCCGGCCGCTGGCCGGCAACACATTGTCCGGGAAGGGCAGATGCCGGCCAACGGCCGGCACTACCACCTGCCACTATTACGCCACCTGCACGATATGCAGCGCCTTCGGGTTGCGCCACTGCGCCAGCAGCACTGCTTCGCGGGCCTTGGCCTTCTCGAAGTGCGCTTCCTTGACGTGGCCGAAGCCGCGGATGTGCTCGGGCACGCTGGCAATCTCCACCGCCAGCGCCAGGCGGTCGTCATCCAGTCCGTCGATCAGCTGCTGCACCGTCGCCTCGTAATCGGTGATCAGCTGGCGCTCCATGCGACGCTCTTCGGTGCGGCCGAACACATCCAGGCGACCACCGCGCAGGAACTTCAGCTTCGCCAGCAGGCCGAACGCCTTGAACATCCACGGGCCGTATTCCTTCTTCTGCAGCCGGCCCTGTTCGTCCTTCCTGGCGAACAGCGGCGGTGCCAGATGGAAGCGCAGCTGGTAATCGCCTTCGAACTGCTGCTGCAGGCGCCGCTGGAAGTCGCCGCTGGTGTACAGGCGCGCCACTTCGTACTCGTCCTTGTACGCCATCAGCTTGAACAGGTAGCGGGCCACGGTTTCGGTCAACGCGGTGGAGCCGCCGATGCGCTCGGCTTCGGCCGCGCGTACGCGCTCGATCAGGCTGCGGTAGCGGTTGGCGTAGGCCGCATCCTGGTAGTCGGTCAGGAAGGCCGAGCGGCGCTCGATCATCTCGTCCAGCGAGCGCGACAGGCGCGCATCGTCCAGCGGCAGGAAGGCGACATCGCCACCGTGCGTCGGCAGCCCGCGCAGCTCGCGCTCGTCACCAGTGTTGCGCGGTGCGGCGGTAGCGCCCCATTCGTTGCCTTCCCATTCGCCCGGCGGCAGCGCCTGCAGCGGGCCCGGCGTGTTCTCGGTGTCGGTGTGGCGGTTGCGCACCAGGCCGGCGGCCTGCTGCACGGCCTGCGGATCGACCGCGGCCAGGCGGCCCCAGGCGAAGGCCTGCTGGTTCATCGCCACGGCCGCGCCGTTGAGTTCGATGGCGCGCATCAGCGACTCGAACGACAGCGGCACCAGGCCCTGCTGCCAGGCGTAGCCGAGGATGAACAGGTTGGCGGCGATCGCATCGCCGAGCAGCGCGGTGGCCAGCTGGGTTGCGTCCAGCAGCAGCGGCTCCTCGCCACCCAGGGCCACGCGCACGCCGGCGATGATGTCGGCGGCGGGGAACTGCATGTCCGGGCGGGTGGTGAAGGTGCCCGGCATCGCTTCGTAGGTATTGAGCACCATCTGCGAACGGCCGGCGCGTACCTTCGACAGTGCCCAGTAGTCGTTGACCACCACCATGTCGCAGCCCAGCACCAGATCGGCTTCACCAGCGGCGATGCGCACCGCATGGATGTCGTCCGGGCGGCGGGCGATGCGGATGTGCGTGGTCACTGCGCCACCCTTCTGCGCCAGGCCGGTCTGGTCGAGCACCGAGGCGCCCTTGCCTTCAAGGTGACCGGCCATGCCCAGCAGGGCGCCGATGGTCACCACGCCGGTACCGCCAACGCCGGTGATCAGGATGTTCCAGGGTTGCTCCAGGGTGCCGCGCACCACCGGTGCCGGCAGGTTGTCCAGCAGCGTGGAGGCATCGCGCTTGCTGCCCTTGCGCGGTTGCCCACCGTGCACGGTGACGAAGCTCGGGCAGAAGCCGTTGACGCAGGAATAGTCCTTGTTGCAGTTGGACTGGTCGATGTCGCGCTTGCGACCGAACTCGGTCTCCTTCGGCAGCACCGACACGCAGAAACTCTTCTTGCCGCAGTCGCCGCAGCCTTCGCAGACCAGCGAATTGATCATCACCCGCTTGGCCGGGTCTTCCAGCTTGCCGCGCTTGCGGCGGCGGCGCTTCTCGGTGGCGCACGTCTGTTCGTAGATCAGGATCGAAACACCCTTCACTTCGCGCAGGCGCTTCTGCACCGCATCCAGCTCGCTGCGGTCGTGGAACTCCACGTCGCTGGGGAAATGCTCGCGCTGGCGCGTCCACTTGGCGATGTTGTCCGACAACACCATGATGGTGTGGATGCCCTCGGCCCGCATCTGCTTTGCGATGTCCGGCACGCTCAACGGGCCGTCCACCGGCTGCCCGCCGGTCATCGCCACCGCGTCGTTGTAGAGGATCTTGTAGGTGATGTTGACGCCGGCGGCGATCGCCTGGCGGATGGCCAGCGAACCGCTATGGAAATAGGTGCCGTCGCCCAGGTTCTGGAACACATGCTGGGTGTCGGTGAACGCGGCCTGCCCGGCCCACGTCACGCCTTCGCCACCCATGTGGGTGAAGGTGTCGGTGCTGCGGTCCATCCAGGTCACCATGTAATGGCAACCGATGCCGGCCAGCGCACGCGAGCCGTCCGGCACGGTGGTGGAGGTGTTGTGCGGGCAGCCGGAGCAGTAGTGCGGCACGCGCGGGAAGCTGGCGCGCGGCAACGCAAGCTCGGCTTCCTTCTCCTGCATCCACTGCAGGCGCTGCTCGATGGATTCGTTGTTGAAGAACTTCTGGATGCGGCGACCGATCACGCCGGCGATGGTGGCCGGGGTCAGTTCGCCGGTGGACGGCAGGATCCACTCGCCGGCCTCGTCGTACTTGCCGACGATGGACGGGCGCTGGCCCCAGCTGGCTGGCCAGTTGAAGAACTGCTCCTTCATCTGGCGCTCGATGAAGGCACGCTTCTCCTCCACCACGATGATGTCTTCCAGGCCCTGCGCAAAGCGCGCGATGCCTTCCGGTTCCAGCGGCCAGGTCATGCCGACCTTGTACACGCGGATGCCGATGTCGGCGCAGGCCTGCTCGTCCAGGCCCAGGTATTCCAGGGCCTGCAGCACGTCCAGGTAGCTCTTGCCGGTGGTGACGATGCCCAGCCGCGCACGCGGCGCGTCCATCACCACCTTGTCGATGCCGTTGGCACGCGCGAAGGCCTGCGCGGCTTTCACCGCATAGCGGTGCAGGCGCATCTCCTGGTCCAGTGGCGGATCGGGCCAGCGGATGTTGAGGCCGCCGGCGGGCATGTCGAAGTCCTCCGGCAGCACGATGCGCCGGGCCAGCGGATCAACCTCGACCGAGGCCGACGATTCCACCGTCTCGGCGATCGTCTTGAAGCCGACCCAACGCCCGGTGTAACGGCTCATCGCCCAGCCGAGCAGGCCCATGTCGAGGATGTCCTGCACGCCGGCCGGGTTCAGCACCGGCATCATCGCGCTGACGAATTCGTCCTCGCTGCCATGCGGCAGGGTCGAGCTGCGGCAGGCATGGTCATCGGCGGCCAGTGCCAGCACACCACCATGGCGCGACGTGCCGGCGGCATTGGCGTGCTTGAACACGTCGCCGCAGCGGTCCACGCCCGGGCCCTTGCCGTACCACATGCCGAACACGCCCTGCACGTTGGCACCGGGGAACAGGTTGGTCTGCTGGGTACCCCACACCATGGTGGCGCCCAGGTCCTCGTTGAGGCCCGGGGTGAACTTCACCTTGGCCGTTTCCAGGTGCTTGCGCGCGCGCCACAGTTCCAGGTCGAAGCCGCCCAGCGGGCTGCCGCGATAGCCACTGATGAAACCGGCGCTGTCGATGCCCGCAGCTTCGTCGCGCAGGCGCTGCATCAGCGGCAGCCGCACCAGCGCCTGCACGCCACTCAGGTAGATCCGCCCTTCGTTGCGGGTGTACTTGTGGTCGAGCGTGTAATCACGGTCGAGCAGGTCGGCGGAAGCGGGCGAGGTGAGTTGCGCGGTACTGGTCATGGCTGGCCTGTCAGGATCGGCTGGCACCGGCCGCGCAGGTGCACGCGGCGGGAAAGGCGCGAATTGTAACAGTGGGGGGCCAGGGYCCCCGGCACTCGCGCCGGGGCCGTGCTGGGGTTAGGATCGGGGAGAGAGAGGGAGGGTTGGTGTTTCAACCTTGGGGGAATTGGGATGTCAGTTGCAGGACAGTTCCTGGCCGGCGTGTTGCTGGTTTCGGGAGCGGCCACTGTGTGGGCCGCGCCGGCATTGCCGGCACCGCAGGAGTTCTATTTCGACAGCGACGCCGCTGCCGCGCCGATCACGGTGGTGCAGGGTGAAGGCGAAGACCTGGTGGCACAGCTGCTGAAGCATCGCGAGCGTGGCCGCAAGGGGCTGGAAGCCACGGCGCAGCTGGCGTCGGTGGCCATCGCGCAGGGGCGCGCGGAACTGGGCGACAAGCTCTATCGCGAGGCACTGGCCGAGGCGCCGGTGCAGAGCGCGCTGGGCCGCAGCGTACGCTGGAACTATGGCTGGGACCTGTTGCGGCAGGGCCAGGCGCTGGCCGCGCTGGAACAGTGGCAGGCCGCTGCCAGCACCCTGCGCAGCAATCCGGGCTGGGTACCGCCGAGCTATGCGTTGGCGCTGTGGCGGGCCGGCCAGCAGCAGGAGGCGGTGAAGTGGTATGCCGCCGCCGTACGGACCGAGCCGGGGCAATGGCGCGACAGCAGCCATTACGCGCAGCTGTTGCCGCAATGGCGCGACGACGAACGCGCGACGTTGGCCGAAGTACAGCAGGCCTGGCTGGCCGCGCCTCCAGCCTGGCCCTGACAGCGGCCGGCCGCTGGCGGCGTGCAAGGGGGCCTACAATGGTTGGCCCTTCGCTGCCATGAGCTCCGGATGCGCCAACGCGCTACCTTGCTGTTGTTCCTGTCGCTGCTGCTGCCAGGGGGGCTGAATGCTCAGGACCGGTCCGTGCCGGACTGGCTGCAGCCGGTCGTCACCCGCATCGCCGCCCTGCAGGCCAGCGATGTCCCGGCCGAGCGCTGGCAGGGGGCCGAGTTGTCGCTGGCATTGGGCGTAAAGGCCGATGGCCAGCGCCTGACCGATGCCGATGCACTCACGCCGGTTTTCCTGGACGCCTGGCAGGCCGCGCCAGCGCACCGCTTCCACCGCCACCGCCTGTTGCGGCTGTGCCAGGGCACGCTCACCTGCGGTGACCCCGTCGGTCGCAATCTTGGCTTGCCCACGGCTGCGCCCACAGGTGCCGGGCTGTTGCCGGCACTGCTGGAGGCGCAGCGTGCGGACGATCAGGACAACGGCGAGGGCGCGTGGCAGGCGGTGCAGGTGGCCTGGCGGTTGGAAGAAGTCGGCATGGCGACACAGCAGCTGCGCGCCGCCGCGGAACGGCAACCGTTCGGTGATGGGACGCGGCGGCTGCTGGCGATGCAGCTGCAGGCGCTGGCAGGGGTGTCGTTGTCCGACACGCCGCTGGAGGAGGCGGACCGCAGCCCGCGGCAGATCGTCGAAGACGCCCTGCTGGGGTCGCTGGAGGAACGCACCTTGTGGGACTTCGCCGGCATTGCGCTGTGCGGGCAGGCACAGCACAGCGCAACGTGCAGGAGGCTGGCCACGCAGATGACAGCCAGTGGCGATCTGGGTCTGCAGGAACTGGCACTGCGGCTGGTGCCCGCCGATCCTGATGCCCAGCGCGCACTTGACTGGCTGCAGTGGCAACAGCTGAGTGCGCGGCGGCGGGGGCTGCCCGCCGGCTACCTGCAGCGCGCCGCGCGCGAAGGCACGACGGCAGCCATCAGCCGCCTGTTGCAGGAAAACGGTCTGCCGCTGACCCCGCCCGCTGGCTGGAGCCCAGACACCGCACCCTGACCGACAGGGAATCCACGCCCTGCGTGGATGGACGCGGTGGCGGCGACCTTCAGTCGTCCGCGGACACCGTGCGCCCCGACGCCCATTCCCGCAACGCCGCCACCTGCTCGGCCATCAGCACCGACAACGGCCGTGTCGTGCGGATCTCGCCCATCAGCAGTTCGGTATCCAGTGGCCGGCCTTCGGCATGCGCCGAATACAGCCCGGCCACGATCGCCTGCTCGATTTCCGCACCGGAAAACCCGTTGGCCGCTGCGGCCAGTGCGGGCAGCGCGAAGTCGTCGGCATTGAGCTGGCGCCGTCCCAGGTGCAGCCGCAGCAGTTCCACGCGCACATCGGCCGAGGGCAGGTCGACGAAGAAGATCTCGTCGAAGCGGCCCTTGCGCAGCAGCTCGGCCGGCAGCTCGTGCACCTGGTTGGCGGTGGCCACGATGAACACCGGCGCCTTGCGCTCGGCCATCCAGGTCAGCAGGTAGCCGAGCACGCGGCGCGACACGCCGCCATCCTCGGTGCCGGTGGCCAGGCCCTTTTCGATCTCATCCATCCACAGCACGCACGGCGCCAGCTGCTCGGCCGAGGCCAGTGCCTGGCGCAGGTTGGCTTCGGTCTCGCCGTGGTACTTGTTGTACAGCGCGCCCACGTCCAGGCGCAGCAGCGGCACGCCGAAGCCGGCGGCGGTGGCCTTGGCCAGCATCGACTTGCCGCAGCCCTGCACGCCCAGCAGCAGCATGCCGCGCGGCGGGTCCAGCCCGGCCGGTGCCGAGCCGGCGATGAAGGCGACGCGACGCTGGTTGATCCAGCGCTTGAGCCGGTTGGCGCCAGCCACATCGCCGAAGCGCGCGCTGTCATGTTCAAAGAACAGGTGGCCGCTGCGGTTGAGCAGCTCGAACTTCAGCCGCGCCAACTGCGGCAGGTCGTCGTCGCGCAGCGCGCCATCGGCATAGATCAGCTGCCGCGCGATGCGCCGCGCATCGACCAGGCTCAGGCCCTGCAGGTTCTTCAGGATCTTCTTGACCGCCTCGCTGTCCACTTCCACCCGGCGCCCGCCGTGTTCGCGTGCATAGGCATCGGCTTCCTCGCGCAGCATCTTCAGCAGTGCATTGGCGTCGGGCAGGCGCGGGTTGAAGCGCACCGCCAGGGCTTCCAGTTCGGCGGGCAGTTCCACCTTGGCGCCGATCAGCACCAGCACGTGCGGTTCGCTGTGGCGGCGCTGGATCAGGTCGCGCAGGGCACGCTGGTGGCTGGCGTAGCCCAGGTAGGGGTGGAAATCGAGCAGCAGGTACACGCCGCGCTGGTCGGCCTGGCGGATCATCTGCAATGCGGCACTGGCATCGGGCGGACCGACCGGCTCGTCCTCGCGCTCCAGGTCGATGCGGCGCAGGCCTTCGGTGATCGACCAGCGGTGCAGGGCCCGCCAGACATGCATCAGCGTCTGCCGGAACAGCTCGACGATGCGACCCTCATCCTGGGTCTCGACCACGATCAACGGCGTGTTGGCGCGGATCAGTGCGCTCAGGTCCTGCAGTTCGCTCATGGCGGTTCGATCCTTCGGGGGCGCCACGATAGCAAAGGCCGGGGGCACTGGTTCAGCACGGCTCTACCTTCCGTCACCATCGGCGGTGTACGCTCGGGGCACGTACCCGGAAGCGAGGCTGGCATGAAGACGATCCTGGTGGCCGGTTCCAAGGGCGGGGTGGGCAAGACCACCATCGCCACCCACCTGGCCGCGTACGCGGCATTGCAAGGCAAGGCCACGGTGATCGCCGATGCCGACCCGCAGGGCTCCAGCACCCGCTGGGCACAGCGCCGGGCCGGGCTGGAAAGCGCGGTACTGCCGATCGACGTGTACCGCAAGAAGCAATGGGCGCAGAAGCTGCCCGATGGTACCGATACCGTGGTGATCGATGCACCGGCCGGCGCGCTGGCCGACGATATCCCGCATTTCCTCGACGCTGCCGATGCCGTGGTGGTGCCGGTGCTGCCCTCGGCACTGGACATCGAAGCCATCGTCGGCTTCCTCAACAGCCTGGCCCAGGTACCGCGCGTGCACAGCCGCAAGCTGCCGGTCGGGCTGGTGCTGAACCGCACCAAGCCCTGGACCCAGACCTCGCAGCAGGCCCTGCAGATGCTGGCTGACTGGCCCTATCCGGTGGTCGCCCAGCTGCGCGACAGCCAGAGCTATGTGGTCATGACCGGCCTGGGCCGCAGTCTTTTCGATTACCGCTCCGCCCAGGTGCGCGAGCACCAGGCCGACTGGGAACCCCTGTTGTCCTGGCTGAAGCTGTAACAGCCGTAGGTCTCCATCCCTTCATTGGAATCCCGCAATGCGCGAACTGATCCTGCTCCGCCACGCCCACGCCGAACCGGCCACCACCGGCCAGGCCGACCTCGACCGGCCGTTGTCGCCGGTGGGGCTCGCTGAAGCCGAAGCCGCCGGCAAGTGGCTGAAGGAGAACAACCTGCTGCCGGACTGCGTGCTGTGTTCACCGTCGCGGCGGACCCGCGAAACCCTGGAAGCGGTGATGGCAGCCATCGGCTATGTCGAAAAGCGCCTGGAAGACCGCATCTACGAGGCCACCCCCGGCACCCTGGCCGCGCTGGTGGACGAGCGCCGTGACCTGGACCGGGTGCTGATCGTCGGCCACAACCCCGGGCTGGAGCAGCTGGTGGCGCTGATGACCGATGGCACCAGCAGTGATTACCGTGGCATGCCGCCGGGCGGCGTGGCCGTGCTCGGGTTCGCCCGCGAGGCGACGATCGAGCCGGGCGTGGCCAGCCTGAACGCCTTCTGGTGGCCGTGAGCCGATGAGGTTGGCGTTGCCGGGCCGCTGTCTGCTGCCAGTCGTTCTGGCCATCGGCCCGGCCTGGGCTGCCGCACCGCCACCGACCGCGCTGCCGGCGGTCGTGGCCGAACCGCCGCGTACGCTGCAGCTGGATGTGGTGCGCTCGCAGATCGGTTTCGAAGTCCGCACCCGCTTCGGCCAGCGCATCGAGGGCGTGTTCCCCCGTTTCGAGGGGCGTATCGAGGTGCTGTCCGATGGCCGCCACCAGGTCCACCTGAAGATGTTCACCCGCACCGTGGAGATTCCCGGCAAGGACCGCTATACCGGCTGGATGCGCGGCCCCGAGTTCTTCGATGCCGGCCGTTACCCGTTCGTGGAGTTCGACTCGCTGCCGTACTGGCCGGAGACGGTTGCCGAGGGCGGCGGTATCGACGGCCGGCTGACCCTGCGCGGGGTCAGCCATCCGGAGACGCTCAAGGTCGAGAAAGCGGAATGTGCCCGACCCGGCTATGATTGCGACGTCGTCAGCCGCGGTACCGTGCAACGAGGTCGGTATGGCATGGACAGCTGGCAGCTTGCCTTGAGTGACCGAGTGACTTTCGTATTGCGTGCGCGCCTCAGCGAGGCGCCGAAACCGTGAATCCCTTGCTGCGTGTATTGGCGCTGGCAACCGTGTTGCTGGGCAGCGGCTGCGCGTCGCTGTCGCATGCCCAGCGTGATCGCGCCGAGGCGATTGCCGTGCAGGCGCGCTCGACCCAGGTCGATTGCCAGCAGGCCGACCGCTGCGCGCTGGATTCGCCCCTGCGGGCACTGGCCGGCCGGGCGTTCAGCGAATCGACCCCGGACCAGCCGCGGCACTACGCCACCCTGCTGGACGAGGGCGAAGGTGCGCTGGTCGCGCGCCTGAACCTGCTGCGCAGCGCCACCCGCAGCATCGACCTGCAGACCTACATCTTCGACAAG
The DNA here is from genome assembly GCF_056395105.1 of Stenotrophomonas sp. 10L48. NCBI lineage: Bacteria > Pseudomonadati > Pseudomonadota > Gammaproteobacteria > Lysobacterales > Lysobacteraceae > Stenotrophomonas > Stenotrophomonas sp. 10L48. The sequence goes on from NZ_JBFTIX010000008.1 coordinate 109,598, forward strand.
GACGACAGCGCCCGCCTGGTCATCGACGAGCTGCTGGCGGCGTCGCGGCGCGGGGTGAAGGTGCGGCTGCTGATCGACCAGCTTTCGGCGATCTCCGACCTGCAGATCCTCGGCGCACTGGCCGGTGCCCACGAGAACTTCCAGCTGCGGGTCTACAACCCGACCTTCGGCAAGGCCCGTCTGAACTACTTCGACTATGCCGGCAGCGTGCTGTGCTGCTTCCGCCGCTTCAACCAGCGCATGCACAACAAGCTGCTGGTGGTTGACGATGCGATCGGCGTGGTCGGTGGGCGCAACTACCAGGACGACTATTACGACTGGGACCGCGAATACAACTTCCGCGACCGTGACGTGCTGATCGCCGGCCCCGAAGCACGCGCGATGGCGGCCAACTTCGATGCCTTCTGGCGCGCGCAGCGCAGCGTGCCGGCCGAGCGCCTGAACGATGTCGGCCGTACCCTGCTCAAGCAGGGCGTGCCGCTGCTGCCGCCGGCGCAGTTCCGCAGGCCCGAGCGGGTGGAGCGGGTCAGCGAGGAAGCCAACGACGTCGCCTTCGTCACCCGTTCGTTCGTGGATACCGCCCTGCCGGTCGCCTCGGTGCGCTATGTGGCCGATCTGCCGCGCAAGCACCGGCGTGAGCGCGCCGACGCCCCACTGGCCGGGCAGCATGTCACCGAGCCGCAGCTGGATGCACTGATCTCCAGTGCGCAGCACGAAGTGATCCTGCAGACGCCCTACCTGGTGCTGTCCAAGCCGGCACAGAAACTGTTCCGCGAGCTGCGCAAGCGCCCGCAGCCGCCGCGCGTGGTGGTATCCAGCAACAGCCTGGCCGCCACCGACAACCCGATCGTGTATGCGCTGTCCTACAAGTACAAGCGGCGCAACATGCGCGAGCTGGGCTTCAACATCTTCGAATTCAAGCCGTTCCCGCTGGATGCCCCGGTCGATTACCGCAACCTGCTGCCCGACCCGATCGCAGCGCCGGGCAGCGATACCGGCCGCAATCCGCTGCTCGGTGGCAGCGCGGCGGGCAGCAATGCCGGTGGCGGTAGTGGTGGTGATGCGGTGGCCGCTGCGGATGTGGACGACCGGCCGGCGCGGGTGATCCATCCGCGTACCGGCAGTGCGTATGAGAATGCCCGTGCGCGCCGGCGTGCTGCCGGCAGCGAAGTCGAGACCCGCCTGCTGCGTACCGAAACGCGCCCCTCGTTCCTGGGCAGCAAGGCGGTCAACAAGCCGCTGCCGGTCACCCGCAAGGGCGCGCGCATGGGCCTGCATGCCAAGTCGCTGGTGGTCGACCGCCGCATCGGCGTGGTCGGCACCCACAACTTCGATCCGCGCAGCGAGAACTACAACACCGAAGGCGCGGTGATCATCGACGATCCGACCTTCGCCGAGCAGCTGGCCCAGAGCATCCTGCGCGATACCCACCCGCAGAACTCCTGGACGGTGGCGCCGCGTGCCAAGCCGCCGGTCCTGTCCGGCCTGAACTACAGCGTCGGCAAGGCCTCCGAGGCGCTGCCGATCCTCGACTTCTGGCCGTGGCGCTATGCCACCGACTACGAGTTCAAGCCCGGCCCGGACTGCCCGCAGCCACTGCCGCGGCAGAGCGCCGATTTCCACCGCTGCTATGTCGCGGTGGGCGACTTCCCCGAGGTCAATGTCGGGCCGAAGTGGCTGCTGGTGCGCATGCTGACCGCATTCGGCGCCGGCCTCGTTCCCATCCTCTGAAGGTAGCCGCATGACCCAGGTATTCCGCGAAGCCGTTTCCATCGAGCAGCTCAACGCACTCAGCCGCAATACCGCCATCGATACTCTCGGCATCGTCTTCAGCGCCGCTGGCGAGGACTGGCTGCAGGCGACCATGCCGGTGGATGAGCGCACCCGCCAGCCGTACGGCATCCTGCACGGTGGCGCCTCGGTGGTGCTGGCCGAAACCCTCGGCAGCAGCGCCGGCAACCTCTGCGTGGATACCGCCAAGCAGGTCTGCGTGGGCCTGGAGATCAACGCCAACCACGTACGCGCCGTGCGTTCGGGTACGGTCACCGGCACCGCGCGCGCGGTGCACGTGGGCCGCAGCACCCAGCTGTGGGAAATCCGCATCGAGGACGAGCAGGGCCGGCTGGTCTGCATCTCGCGGCTGACCCTGGCCGTGGTGGCGGCCGGGCACGGTTGAGCCGTCGCGGCATCGGTGACGGCGGCGGAACCCAGCGTTCCCCACCGATGGCCGCCGTCAATGAGACTTATGGCCGAATTCGGCTGGCAGCGATGGCAGCCCTCCGGTATCGTGCGTGGATGACTTCCCCCACTCCGGCCCCCCGCGGCGGCGTGGCGCGTGTGTGCCGTTACCTGTACCGCGTACCGCTGCTGTTGGTCCACATCACCGTGTTCCTGCCGCTGATCCTGATCGGCATGCTTCCGCCATGGGGCGAGCTGCGCGTGGGCGATGCTACCTTCGGCGCCAAGGTAGTGAACTGGTGGCAGGGCGGCCTGATGTGGATCTTCGGCTTCCGCCTGTCGCGCGTCGGCCAGCCGCTGCCGGGCGCAGTGCTGTTCGTCGCCAACCATGTCAGCTGGGTCGATATCTCCATCCTGCACAGCCAGCGCATGATGGGCTTTGTCGCCAAGCGCGAGATCGCCAGCTGGCCGGTGGTCGGTTGGCTTGCCGCGCGCGGCCAGACCATTTTCCACCAGCGTGGCAACACCGAATCGCTCGGTGGGGTGATGCAGGTGATGGCCGACCGCCTGCGCGCCGGCAAGGCGGTAGGCGTGTTCCCGGAAGGGCGTACCCGCGGCGGCCATGACGTTGGCCCGTTCCATGCGCGCATCTTCCAGGCCGCCGTCGAAACCAGCGTGCCGGTGCAGCCGGTGGCGCTGATCTACGGCGTGCGCGGGGATGCACAGACCATCGTGGCCTTCGGCCCGGGCGAGAGTTTCTTCGCCAATTTCCTGCGCCTGCTCGGTGAGCCGGCGCGGCATACCGAAGTGCATTTCCTGGAGCCGATCGGCACCCAGGACCTGGAAGGCCGTCGGCGCATCGCGGAAACTTCGCGCGCGCGCATCGTGGCGGCCATGAGCGGGGATTGAGGCGAGGGTGGCCGTGTCTCCGCCACCGACCCTCGACGCTGATGCGCCGATGCTCACCGCGTCCGACTATCAGCCGCCGCGCTGGCTGCGCAATCCGCACCTGCAGTCGATGCTCAGCTCCAGCCGCATGCGCCTGCAGCGCGGCCTGCTGCTGCTGGCCGCCACCGGCGCGGTCAGCGAGGAGCTGATCCTCGATGGTGGCGAAGGTGTGCGCCTGCAGGGTTGGCACAGCCATGTCGAAGGGCGCGAACCGCGCGGCATCGCCCTGCTGCTGCACGGCTGGGAAGGCAGCGCCGAATCCAGCTACATGCGCATGGCCGCTGCCCGCATGCTGGAGCAGGGGTTCGACGTGGTGCGGCTGAATTTCCGCGACCACGGCAACACCCATCATCTCAATCCCGGCATCTTCCACTCCAACCTCATCGACGAAGTGGTGCACGCCGCAGGCGATGTCGCCCAGCGCTGGCCCGATCTGCCGCTGGTTGCAGCCGGCTACTCGCTGGGTGGCAACTTCGTGCTGCGGCTGGCCCTGCGCGCACCGGCCGCCGGTGTACCGCTGCAGCACGTGGCCGCGGTCTGCCCGGTGCTCGACCCCGGGCTGACCATGGAGAACATCGAGAACGGCCCGGCGATGTACGACTGGTACTTCCGCCGCAAGTGGGCCGGCTCGCTGCGGCGCAAGCGCGATCTGTTCCCCGAACTGAGCGACTGCGACGACCGTGTGCTGAACATGGACATCCGTTCGCTGACCGCCTGGCTGGTCGAGCGGCACACCACGTTCGGTTCGTTGCAGGCCTATTTCGATGGCTACTCCATCGCCGGCGACCGCCTGTCCACGCTGCAGGTACCTGCTGACATCCTGATGGCGCAGGACGATCCGGTGATCCCCTACGCGACCTTCCGCGACTGGCAGCTGCCGCAGCAGGCGCGGCTGGAAACCGCCTGCTGGGGCGGCCACTGTGGCTTCCTGGAAAACTGGCGCGGCGATGGGTTCTCCGAGCGCTGGGTCGCACAGCGCCTGCGGCGGGTCCTGCCGGGCTGAACCGGCACCGGCGCGCGGCCCGCTACAATGCGGGTTTGACCTTGAACCGGACGGCCATGCAAGACCAGATCCTCCAAGCGTTGCGCCAGAACGATGCCGGCCAGGCCGTGCAGCTGGCCCAGGCGTGGACCCGTGACGAACCCGGCAAGGCCGAGGCCCACCGCTGGCTGGCGCTTGCGCTGCAGCAGCAGGGCCAGGCCGAGGCCGCGATGGAGGCGTTGCAGCAGGCGCTGCAGCTGGCCCCCGATGATGCGCAGCTGCACCTGCAGCACGCCGGCCTGCTGCTGGCACTGCGCCAGTTCGACGGTGCCGATGAAGCCCTGCTGCGCACCACCGGGCTGGACCCCAACGCCTTCCCGGCTTACCTGATGCAGGCGCACCTGGCGGTGGGCCGCAATGATTTCGACGAGGCCCAGCGGCTGTCGACCCTGGCCTCGCGGCTGGAGCCGGACCATCCGGAACTGCTGACCATCGATGGCATGGTCGCGCTGCGCCGCGGCGACGCCGACCGTGCGCTGGCCCTGTTGTCGGCGGCCAGCCAGGCGCTGCCGGACGATACCCGCGTGCTGTACGCACTGGGCTTTGCCTATCTGGGCAAGGACATGCTGGCGTTTGCCGAGCAGGCGTTCCGTCGCGTGCTGGCGTTGAACCCGAAGATGTCCTCGCTGCACGGCATGGTGGTGCAGCTGGCCTTGCGCCAGGGCAACGTGGAGGCCGCCGCCGAGGCAATGCAGCAGGCGCTGCAGGAGCCGGAGCTGGACGTGCCGCCGATGCGCCGCCTGGCCGGCGAACTGGCACTGCGCAGTGGCCAGCCGCTGCAGGCGCTGGAGCACCTGCTGCCGCTTCTGGAATCGCTGCAGGGTGATCGCCAGGTGCTGCAGCTGCTGCTGATGTCCTGGCAGCGCCTGGGCCGCGAAGATGAAGCCCGCACACGCCTGGATGACGCTCTGGAAAGCAATGACCAGCTGCATGACCTGTGGCTGGCACGACTGGCCGTGGAAGACGTCGGCAGTGCCGGCGCCGTAGCCGTCGTGGAGCGCTGGATGGCAGCGATGCCCGGCCACCTGCCGGCGCTGGAAGCGCGCATGCGCCTGCATGACATGGCCGGCGAGCATGAGCAGGGCGAAGCCATCGCCGAGCGCATCACCACCCTGGAACCGGGCCGCGTCAGCGGTGAAAGCCGTCGCGTCGAGGGGCTGCTGCAGCGTGACCCGGCCGCCGCCGTGGAGCGCGTGCAGGCCCTGATCGCACAGGCACCGGAGGGACACCGCGCTGATCTGCGGACCTGGCTGGGCGAGATCCAGGATCGCGCCGGGCAGCCGGAAGAAGCGCTGCGTACGTGGATGGCGCTGCAGACCGACCAGGCTTCGCAGCGGCTGCCGTTGCCGCCGCAGGCCAAGGCACCGCCGAGCTGGCCGGAGATGGCCAGCATCGACGAAGCGACGCGCGACAGCGGCTCGGCGCCGATCTTCCTGTGGGGCGCCCCGGGTTCGGGCGTGGAGCGGGTGGCAACCGGCCTGGCCGCTGCCAGCCCGGTGCTGCGCAGTGATCGTTACACCGCCACGCCACCGGACGATGCCTTCCAGAACTACAACACGCTGCAGGACCTGGCGTCGGGCGTGCTGAGCCCGGAACGCCTGGTCGAGCGTTGGCGCGAGCACCTGCCCGCCCGCGGCCTGGAAAGTGACACCGTGATCGACTGGCTGCTGTGGTGGGACAACGCGCTGTTGTGGGCATTGCGCCCGCAGCTGCCGCAGGGTCGCCTGCTGCTGGTGCTGCGCGACCCGCGCGACATGCTGCTGGACTGGATCGCCTATGGTGCCGCCGCTCCGCTGGCGATGACCTCGATGGCCGAAGCCAGCCAGTGGCTGGTGCGTTCGCTGACCCAGATCGCCGCGCTGCACGAGGAAGACCTGTATCCGCACGTGCTGCTGCGCATCGACGACATCGGCAACGATGCACATGCGATGGCCGACCTGCTGGGCCGCGTGTTCGGGCGTCCGATGCCGCCGGCTGCACAGCTGGGTGCACCGCGCCTGCCTGCCGGCCACTGGCGCAGGTATCGCGACGTGATGGGCGCCGCGTTCGCCCAGCTCACCCCGGTCGCGGTGCGCTTGGGTTACCCGGAAGAGTGAGGAGCATCTGATGCAACTGAGCAGTCACAGCCTGGTCAACGGTGCGCCGATCGACCGTGAGTTCGCCGCCGGCGATGCCGCCGGCTTCGCCCCCGACCGCAACCCGCACCTGGCCTGGAGCGGTGTGCCCGATGGCACCCGCTCGTTCCTGCTGGTGTGCGTGGACCCGGACGTGCCAACGGTGCCGGAAACGGTCGGCCGCGATGACATGAGCGTGCCGCGCGATCAGCCGCGCTGCGATTTCGTGCACTGGGTGATGGCCGACATTCCGGCTTCGGTGCAGGAGATCGCCGCTGGCAGCTGCAGCGATGGTTTCGTGGTGAAGGGCAAGACCGCGCCGGCCGGCCCGGCCGGCAGCCGCCAGGGCCTGAATGATTTCACCGGCTGGTTCGCCGGCAATCCGGACATGGCCGGTGATTACCTCGGCTACGACGGCCCGTACCCGCCGTTCAACGACGAGCGCGTGCACCGCTATTTCTTCCGTGTGTTCGCGCTGGATGTGACCACGCTGTCGTTGCCCGAACGCTTCACCGCCGCCGATGCGTACCGTGCAATGCACGGCCACGTACTGGCCGAAGCGGCGCTGCACGGCACCTACACGTTGAACCCGGCGTTGGCCTGATAACAGCCTTCGGGTAGTGCCGGCCGCTGGCCGGCATCCGCTGTACGTGGCAGCCGGCCAGCGGCCGGCTCTACCCACCAGCGAAGAAGGGCGGCCAGTGGCCGCCCTCTTCATTTCGCCGGCAGCGGCGCGGGTTTGAACACCAGCACTTCGCCCTTGGCATTGCGCACGACCAACGCACCGGTGTCGTCCAACGCGAGGGTGGGTGCGGTATCGCGACCGTGAAACAGCGTTTCGGCTCGCCGTTCCTGCGCATCCACCTTGGGATTGATGCACAGCGCGGTGGTCCGGATGCCGCTCTCCAGGATCAGCCGGTCGTCCTGCAGGTGGTAATGACTGCTGGCCTGGTTGCACAGGTTCAACTCGCTCATGTAGCCGGGCTGGAAGCGCAGCGTGTACGGCGCCCGGCCCCTGACGAACAACGCGTCGATACGCTTGCCCTGCGCGTCGGTGGCGCGCGTGAGCTGCCACGGATGGGCTTCAAGCTGGTCGGTGGTGGGTGTGCTGGCGGCGCGTGCACTGCTGCCAATGCCAATGCCAATGCCAATGCCGATGGCCAGCCAGGCCAGTGTGAGCATGTACGTCCGTTTCATGCCGATCTCCCTGATGCATGTGGGTAGTGCCGACCGCTGGCCGGCATGTTCCGCAGGTCGCCTGAGCTGTGTGCAGCCGCCGGCCAGAGGCCGGCCCTGCCCACAACGAAGAAGGGCGACCTCGCGGCCGCCCTCCTGCATTACTTCTTCTCGATGGCCGACTCGACCACCATGTCCAGCACGTACGCCTGCGACGGCGCATCGGCCGGCGGGTTCTTCACTTCGTAGCGCTTCACACGCACCACGTTGCGCACGCCGTCTTCGTGGGTGTAACCCTCGATGTTGCCGTAGAAGTTCTCGAACTTGCCCGGCTCGCCCTGCTTCAGGCCCTTGTCGTCGAACTTCACTTCGCGCACCTGCAGGCACTGGTAATCCGGGATCAGCGGGTGCGAGCACTTCTCGGTCTTCGCAGCCACTTCCAGGAACACGGTTTCGCCGGCGCCGCCATAGCGCGTTTCAGCGGTCGGTTCCGGGTTGAACACCAGCACGTCGCCCTTGGCGGTGGTCAGGGTCAGCACGCCGTTGGCATCCTGTTCGGCCTTCAGTTCGCCCTGCAGACGGCTGGAGACGGCTTCGTCCAGCGCCATCAGCGCTTTGTCGGTGCAGGCCATCATGGTCGAGGCCATCGCGCTCACGCTCAGCTTGCCATCGGCCAGGGTGTAACCGCCGCCCATGCGGTTGCAGGTGTTGCTGACCGACAGGCGGCCATCAACGAAGTCCAGGGTGACCGGCTTGTCTGCGCGGGCAAACAGCGCATCGATGCGCTTGCCATCGGCCGCGGTGGCCTGCTGCAGCAGCCAGTGCTGGCTCTGCAGGCGCTGCGCATCCAGGTGTGCCAGCGCCTTCTGGTCGCCGGCCTTGGCCGCGGCCGGGGCCAGATCGTCACCGCCGGTACCGGCCGGGGCAGGGGTCTGGCTGCAGGCGGCCAGCAGGGCCAGCGGGAGGAGCAGGGTGAGCTTGCGGTTCATGGTGATTCTCCTTGGGGAACCGAGGGGGAAACGGACCGGGGCCGGCAACGGGGTTGCCGTGCCCCGGCGCTGTTCAGCTGCCGGATGGCAACCACAGCAGCAATGCAGCGCCCAGGGCGATGCGGTAAATCGCGAACGCCGTGAAGCGATGCGACTTGATGTAGCCCATCAACCACTTCACTACGACGAAGCCGGTGATGGCTGCGGCAAGGAAGGCCACGCCAACGTCGGTCCAGTTCTCGCTGCCCAGGTTCCCTTCCTTGGCCAGTTCCAGGAAGGTGTAGGCGCTGGCGGCGAACATGGTGGGAATGCCGACCAGGAACACGAACTCGGCAGCGGCCGCGCGGCGGCTCAGGCCCAGCAGCATGGCCAGGAAGATCGCCGAGGCCGAGCGCGAGGTACCGGGGAACACGCCGGCCACCACCTGCGCCAGGCCAACACCGATGGCCACCGTCCAGGTCACCTGGTCGCGATCGGGCAGGCGCGCGGTATAGGCCTCCACCAGCAGCATCCAGATGCCGCCGATGATCAGCGCCCAGGCCACCGGGCTGACGGTTTCCGGCAGCGACCAGCCGGCCTTGCGCACCACCAGGCCGACTACTGCGGTTACCAGGAAGGCCGCGCCGAGCTTGAACACGTACTCGCGGTTCTCGCGCTGGCCGAAGCCGGTGGCCAGCTGCAGCAGGCGCTGGCGGAACACCAGCACCACGGCCAGGATCGCACCGGCCTGGATGATGATGTTGAAGAAGTCCGATCGCGCGCCCAGCCAGTGCTGGGCGATCAGCAGGTGGCCGGTGCTGGAGATCGGCAGGAATTCGGTCAAGCCTTCGAGGATGCCCAGCAGCAGGGCGGAGAGCAGGTCGGACATGGACGGTGCGGGCGCTGGCGGCGGAAGAAGCCCGAGAGAATAGACGATCCATGCCGCACCAAACGGGTGCGTGCGGCAATCCGCGCACCCGTTTGGTGCATGTGCGTCTGCACCGCGCTGGGGCAGGCGCTTTGAAATCAACAACTTGTGAAGGCCGAAAAGTTGGCACGGTCGTTGCTGTACCTCAGCAGGCATTCATTCCCATCCGAGGTCGTACCGATGTCCGTGGAAAACGTTGAGAAGCTGATCAAGGACAACCAGATCGAGTTCGTCGATCTGCGTTTCGTCGACATGCGTGGCGTCGAGCAGCACGTCACCTTCCCGGTCAGCATCATCGAGCCGTCGCTGTTCGAAGAAGGCAAGATGTTCGATGGCAGCTCGATCGCCGGCTGGAAGGGCATCAACGAATCGGACATGGTGCTGCTGCCCGATACCGCCAGCGCCTACGTCGACCCGTTCTATGCCGATCCGACCATCGTGATCAGCTGCGACATCCTCGACCCGGCCACCATGCAGCCGTACGGCCGCTGCCCGCGCGGCATCGCCAAGCGCGCCGAGGCCTACCTGAAGTCCTCGGGCATCGCCGAAACCGMGTTCTTCGGCCCGGAGCCGGAATTCTTCATCTTCGATTCGGTCCGTTTCGCCAATGAAATGGGCAATACCTTCTTCAAGGTCGATTCGGAAGAAGCCGCCTGGAACAGCGGCGCCAAGTACGACGGCGCCAACAGCGGCTACCGTCCGGGCGTGAAGGGCGGTTACTTCCCCGTTCCGCCGACCGACACCCTGCACGACCTGCGTGCGGAGATGTGCAAGACCCTGGAACAGGTCGGCATCGAAGTGGAAGTGCAGCACCACGAAGTGGCCACCGCCGGCCAGTGCGAGATCGGCACCAAGTTCAGCACCCTGGTGCAGAAGGCCGACGAACTGCTGCGGATGAAGTACGTCATCAAGAACGTCGCCCACCGCAACGGCAAGACCGTCACCTTCATGCCCAAGCCGATCGTCGGCGACAACGGCAGCGGCATGCACGTGCACCAGTCGCTGTCCAAGGGCGGCACCAACCTGTTCTCCGGCGACGGCTACGGCGGCCTGAGCCAGCTGGCGCTGTGGTACATCGGCGGCATCTTCAAGCACGCCAAGGCCATCAACGCCTTCGCCAACTCGGGCACCAACAGCTACAAGCGCCTGGTGCCGGGCTTCGAAGCCCCGGTGATGCTGGCCTACTCGGCGCGCAACCGTTCGGCCTCGTGCCGCATTCCGTGGGTGTCCAACCCGAAGGCGCGCCGCATTGAAATGCGCTTCCCCGATCCGATCCAGTCGGGCTACCTGACCTTCACCGCGCTGATGATGGCCGGCCTGGACGGCATCAAGAACCAGATCGACCCGGGCGCACCGAGCGACAAGGATCTGTACGACCTGCCGCCGGAAGAAGAGAAGCTGATCCCGCAGGTCTGCTCCTCGCTGGACCAGGCGCTGGAAGCGCTGGACAAGGACCGCGAGTTCCTCAAGGCCGGTGGCGTGATGAGCGATGACTTCATCGACGGTTACATCGCGCTGAAGATGCAGGAAGTGACCAAGTTCCGCGCGGCGACCCACCCGCTGGAATACCAGCTGTACTACGCCAGCTGACCGGCTGCGATGGCGGTGGGTAACCCCTCCCACCCGCCGCCATCGCATCCGTCTTTGCGGCTGGGGAGCCGCAGGGCGGGCTCCGGCCCGCCGTGGTAGAGCGGACCGTTGGTCCGCTGCATTGGAAACGCGGGCCCTTGGCCCGCAGATCCAGGGGCAAGAGAGAGACCGGACACGCGACATGGGCCGCCCTCCCTCCCGCGTCGGCCGTGCAAGGAGAGAGGCACGGCTGTCCCGGCCCGATTCGTGTCCGGTGCAACAGCCACGGCCATCACCACGATGGCCCGTGGTTGCCTGATGCCATCGCGCGTTCGCGCGCTGGCCCCATCCACCATCGGGACATGCGCATGAAACTGATCTCCGCCATCATCCGACCGTTCAAGCTCGACGAGGTCCGCGAGGCCCTGTCCGATGCCGGCGTGTCGGGCATCACCGTGACCGAAGTGAAAGGCTTCGGCCGCCAGAAGGGCCACACCGAGCTGTATCGCGGTGCCGAGTACGTTGTCGACTTCCTGCCCAAGATCAAGATCGAAACCGTGGTCACCGACGAACGTGCCGACGCAGTGATCGAAGCGATCCAGTCGTCTGCAGGCACCGGCAAGATCGGCGACGGCAAGATCTTCGTGACCGCTGTCGAGCAGGTCATCCGCATCCGCACCGGCGAAATCGGCGCCGACGCGCTGTAAGCCCCCTTCCGGAGACTCCCCCATGAAGATGCGCCTTCTCACCGGGTGGCAAGCCCGGTTCCATCTGGTGTGCCTGCTGATTCTGTTCAGTGCGCTGGCCGCCGGTGTCTGGCCAGGCAGTGCACATGCCCAGGCCCAGGTCACGCCGCTGCAGAGCGAAGCCGTGGCCGTCGAGCCCTTGCAGGACCCGACCGCCGCTGCGCCTGCGGCTGCCGAAGCGGTGGCCGCGCCCGCCTATGACCATGGCGACGTCGCCTGGATGCTCACCTCCACCCTGCTGGTGCTGCTGATGGTGGTACCGGGCCTGGCCCTGTTCTACGGCGGCCTGGTGCGTTCGAAGAACGTGCTGTCGGTGCTCAGCCAGATCCTGGTGGTGTTCTCGCTGGTGCTGCTGTTGTGGGTGGCCTATGGCTACAGCGCAGTGTTCAGCGCCGGCAATCCGTTCTTCGGCTCGTTCACCGAATTCGCCTTCCTCAAGGGCTTCGCCCCGGAGTCGGTGGGCAACACGCCGATCAAGGGACTGCCGGACTACCTGTTCGTCGCCTTCCAGTCGACCTTCGCCGGCATCACCACCGCGCTGATCGTCGGTGCCTTCGCCGAGCGCATCAAGTTCCGCGCGGTGCTGCTGTTCTCGGCGCTGTGGTTCACCCTCAGCTACATCCCGATGGCGCACATCGTCTGGGGCGGCGGCTACCTGGGCGAACTGGGCGCGATCGATTTCGCCGGTGGCACCGTGGTGCACATCAACGCCGGCGTGGCCGGTCTGGTGGCTGCATGGTTCGTCGGCAAGCGGCTGGGCTACGGGCAGACCGCGTTGAAGCCGCACAACGTGCCGTTCACCTATATCGGCGCGATGCTGCTGTGGGTCGGCTGGTTCGGCTTCAATGCCGGTTCTGCCGCCGCCGCCGACACCGTCGCCTCGCTGGCCTTCCTCAACACTGTGCTGGCGACTGCTGCAGCGGTGCTGGGCTGGACGCTGGTTGAAGCGATCAGCAAGGGCAAGCCGTCGGCACTGGGCGCGGCCTCGGGTGCGGTGGCAGGCCTGGTTGGCATCACCCCGGCGTGCGGTACCGTCGGCCCGCTCGGCGCGATCGTCATCGGCCTGGTTGCCGGCGTGGTCTGCGTGTGGGGCGTGACCGGCCTCAAGCGCCTGCTGAAGGTGGACGACACCGCCGACGTGTTCGGTGTGCATGGCGTGGGTGGCATCGTCGGTGCGATCCTCACCGGTGTGTTCAGCGCGCAGTCGCTGGGCGGCACCAAGGCCGATCTGGATATCGGCCACCAGGTGTGGGTGCAGGTGGTCAGCGTCGGCCTCACCGTGCTGTGGTCGGCCGTGGTGACCGCAGCCATCCTGCTGCTGGTCAAGGTGGTGGTCGGCCTGCGGGTCACCGAGGAGGCCGAGCGTACCGGCCTGGATGTCACCTCGCATGGTGAATCGGCCTACGAGGCCTGATGCATCTACATGGTGGGTGCCGACCGTTGGTCGGCACTGCATCTGCTCTGGTAGGTGCCAAGCTTGCTTGGCACTGCTCCTGCGCTGGATTGCTCCTGCTCTGGAGGATGCCGACCGTTGATCGGCACTGCATCTGCTCTGGTAGTTGCCAAGCTTGCTTGGCACTGCTCCTGCGCTGGACTACTCCCGCTCTGGTGGGTGCCGACCGTTGATCGGCACGGTCGGTGGCCCAGCCACGCATGGCGTGGCTCTACTGCATCGTCCGGGCTTATCGCGCACAATCGGGGCATGCACCCGATCCGCACTTCCCTGATGCTCTCGGCCTGCCTGCTGCTGGCCGCCTGTGCCTCCACGCCGCAGGAAACCCGCAACCCGCTTGCCACCTGGGTGCCGTCGCCGAACCAGAACGCGCGCACGCCGGTCATCATCGTCATCCACCACACCGAGCAGAAATCGGTGCAGCAGAGCCTGCACACGCTGCGTACCGCCAACAGCGGCGGGCGGGTCAGTGCGCATTACCTGATCGGCGCCGATGGCCATCGCTACCAGCTGGTGGCCGATGAGCGCCGCGCCTGGCACGCCGGTTCCGGGCGCTGGGGCACCATCACCGATCTGAACTCCGCGTCCATCGGCATCGAGCTGGACAATGACGGTCGTACGCCCTTCAGCCCTGCGCAGATCGAATCGCTGATCGTGCTGCTGCGCGACCTCACCGAACGGCTGAATATTCCGCCGCGGCAGGTGATCGGTCACGCCGACCTGGCGCCGACGCGCAAGGAAGATCCCAGCCGCTTCTTCCCGTGGCAACAGTTGGCCGAAGCCGGTTTCGGCGTGTGGCCGCGCGCTGCCGATGGTGCTGCGCCGGAAGGATTCGATGCATGGGCCGCGCTGGCGCGCTTCGGTTATCCGCTCGACAACCGCGAAGCAGCGGTACGGGCGTTCCACCGCCGTTTCCGTGGCAGCGACACCCTGCCGAAAGTCCTCGACGCCGAAGACGCGCGCATCCTGCATTCGCTGTTGCTGCAGACCCCGTAGCCGGTAGCGCCGGGCCATGCCCGGCGAGCGCACCGCGCGGGATCCGCTTCTCGCCGGGCATGGCCCGGCGCTACCCAAGGTTGCCGCGCCACCATCGGCCCCACTACATTGCGACGATGATCACTGTTACGTCGCCGCGCGCGCTCCTCACTTTCTTGGCCGTTGCCCTGCTTGCCGGCTGCGCCACCACGGGCAACCGGCCTGAAGCGCCGGCCGTTGCCAAGCCCGCTGCCGCCACCTACGCCAAGGTCGACTGGAACACGTTGCCGGCCGTATCCGATACCGACCTGCAGGCCGGCTTCGCCGCTTGGCGCAGCAGCTGCACCCGCCTGAAGAACGATGCGACCTGGGCCAAGCCCTGCGCGACCGCCAGCACCGTGTCCGACAAGGACGCCAGCGCGATCCGCGCATTCCTGCAGCGCGATCTCGATGTCTATTCCCTGCGCGCCGGCGGCCATCGCGCCGACGGCCTGATCACCGGCTATTACGAGCCCATCTATCCGGGCAGCCTCACCCGTACCGACACCGCCACCGTGCCGGTGTACGGCACACCCGATGATCTGGTGGTGGTGCAGTTGGACAGTGTCTATCCCGAACTGAAGGGCAAGCGCCTGCGCGGTCGCGTGGAGGGCAAGGTGCTCAAGCCCTACGACGATGCCGGCAGCATCGCCAGCAAGGGGGCCAAGGCGCCCGTGCTGGCCTGGCTGACCGATCCGATGGACCTGCAGCTGCTGCAGATCCAGGGTTCGGGGCGGGTGCGCCTGGCCGATGGCAAGCAGGTGCGGCTGGCCTATGCCGAACAGAACGGCCATCCCTATCGCGCGATCGGCCGCTGGCTGGTGGAGCAGGGCGAGCTGAAGAAGGAAGACGTCACCATGGACGCGATCCGCGCGTGGGCGAAGGCACATCCGGCGCGGGTACCGGAACTGCTGCGCAGCAATCCCAGCTACGTGTTCTTCGTGCGCAGCGCGGACAGCCCGGAAGGTCCGCGCGGTTCGTTGAACGTGCCGCTGACCGCCGGCTACAGCGTGGCGGTGGACCGCACCGTGGTGCCGCTGGGCAGCCTGCTGTGGCTGTCCACCACGCGCCCGGACGGCACGCCGGTGGTACGCCCGGTGGCCGCGCAGGACACCGGTGGCGCCATTGCCGGCGAGGTACGTGCCGATCTGTACTGGGGCAGCGGCGATGCCGCCGGCAAGCTGGCCGGCGACATGAAGCAGCAGGGCAACCTGTGGCTGCTGTGGCCGAAGGGTGTGGCGTTGCCGCAGTAGGTCAGCAGGGGGCAGATCCCCCTCCGCAGGAAAGGGATCTGACCCCCATATGCCTGATAATGGCGCCATTCCGAACTTTCCGGTCGCGCATGCGGCCAGGACCCATGCAATGAAATACGCAAAGAACAACGCAAAATCCAACACGAAGAAGTACTACAAGCACTGGGCCGAATCGGGCCTGGGCAAGGGCAACGTGCTGATGGAAGCCCGTGGCGAGAAGATCGTGCGCCAGGTGGAAATCTACGGGGCCAAGGTCGTGTGGGCCGATGAAACCGGCCATAGCGATGACCGCTTCGTGCTGGCCGACCAGCCGGTGTCGTTCATGGACTTCGACGAAGACGACGAGATCAGCGCGCGCGAGTTTGAAATTGCCTGGAAGAAGGCCCGGGAAGCCACCGGCTACCCCGTCTAAGGTCGAGGGAGCTGCAGTCATCGGATGGCTGGCGGAATCGAAATGTTATAAAGTTTCATTTCCAGCCTCCCGCCCGCCCCCTGATGAAGACTCCCACGCTGGTGGCCGCGCTCGCGGCCGCCCCGTTCGCCCCTGAAGCATTCGCCCAGTCCGCCGACGCCGCGCTCACCCTGGGCAAGGTCGATGTGCACCAGCACAGCGAGGGGCAGCTGAGCGCACACCAGGTGCTGACCTCGGTGGACGTGCTGGGCGCGGACCAGATCGAAAACCGCAACGTGTCGCACAGCTGGGAACTGCTCGGGCAGATGCCCGGCATCCAGCTGACCGAAACCCGGCAGGGTGCAGAGTCGGGCAAGGTCAGCTTCCGCGCCTTCAACGGCGAGGGCTACCTCAATGCCATCAAGACGCTGATCGACGGTATCCCCAGCAACGTCAACAGTGGCAACCAGCGCTTCATCGACATGCTGTTTCCGCTGGAAATCAGCTACATCGAAGTGGTGCGCGGTACCAACGATCCGCGCTACGGCCTGCACAACATCGGCGGCAACGTGAACTTCGGCACGCGCCAGGGCGGCACCTACACCGACGGGCGACTGGCCTATGGCAGCTACAACACCCGCGATGTGCAGCTGGCGGTGGGCCGCGAAGCCGACGGCTTCGCGCAGAACTACTTCGTCGGTACCCAGGCCAGCGACGGCTACCGCGACCACGACAGCTCGAAGAAATACGCGTTGGGCGGCAAGTGGTTCTTCGGCTCGCTGGAGGAGGGGCTGCGCATCGGCCTGACCGCGCGCGCCTACCATCACGAGGCCGACGAACCCGGTTTCATGACGGCGGAAGAGCTGCATGCGGGCCGCCGCCGCAGCGACCTGCGCAACGCCAATGACGGCGATGACCGCGACATGCGCCAGTTCGCCGCGCACCTGGACATGAAGCTGTCCGACGTGGTGACCTTCGGCACGCGGCTGTACTACAACCGCTATGAAGACGACCGTCGTGTGACCTTCAGTGACCTGCCCAGCGGTAACCTGCCGCGCCAGCGTCGTGTCTGGGACGAGCGCCAGGCAGGCCTGCTCGGCACGCTCGCCTGGCAGGCCAGCCCCATGCTTACCGTGGAAGGCGGGCTGAACTACGAGCAGCAGGACAATGGCTACCGTCGCGAGCGCTACGCCTACGCCGAGCCCACCGATTTCAGCCAGGTACCGGCACGCGTGCAGAACAACGACCGCCACAGCTTCGACAACTGGGGCGCCTACGTGCAGGCCATCTACCAGCCGGTCGAAGCGTGGAAGATCGTGCCGGCCTACCGCGTGGACCGTTTCAGCGGCCACACCCGGCTGATGAATGGCGCCAACGGCCGCCTGCAGGACTACGGCAGCATCGGCCAGCCCAAGCTGAGTGTCATCCACAGCCTGGGTGAGCACACCCACGTCTACGCCAACTGGGGCCGTACCTTCCAGGTGCTGACCGGTTCCACCGCGCCGGCCTACCTCACCCCGGGGCAGGCACCGATGCAGCCCTCCACCAACACCGGCATGGAGCTGGGCCTGAAATTCCAGCCCTTCGCCGGCAGCCAGGCCCGGCTGGCGGTATGGCAGCAGGACGCGGAAAACGAAGTGTCCAACATGCCGGCCACCGGCACCACGGTCACGCTGGGCAAGACCCGCCGCCGAGGCGTGGATGCGCAGATCAGCGCGCAGCTGGGTGACGCGTGGACGCTGTGGGCCTCGCATGCCTACCAGGAGGCGAAGATCACCCGCGACGACCGCGCCGCTGGCGTGACCCTGCAGGGACGCGAAGTGGCCGCCACCCCGCGCCACATCAGCAACCTCGGCCTGGACTACCAGGCCAGCGATGCCCTGCAACTGGGCCTGCAGGCGCGCGCGCAGGGCGATTACTACCTGGAAGAGCGCAACGCCACTGGCAAGTTCGGCGGCTTCGCCGTGCTCGACCTCAGCGCGAAGTATCAGATCACCCCGGCCTGGAGCGTGGACCTGCAGCTGAAGAACGTGACCGGCCGCGAGTATGCCTACGCGTGGTACGACAGCTTCTTCTGGGACAGCGCCCGGCCGATGTTCTCGCCCGCCCCGGGCCGCGCGGTCTTCGTCGGCCTCAACATGAAGCTGTAACCGCAAAGCCGGTAGTGGTCGAGCTTGCTCGACCTGCAGGGGGCAGAGCCCTTTCCTGACGGAAAGGGATCCGACCCCGGACCCCGCAGCGCAAGGGGTCAGATCCCTTTCCGCGAGGAAAGGGCTCTGACCCCACACCCACGTTTTGCACTACATTGGTG
Organism: Stenotrophomonas sp. 10L48; assembly: GCF_056395105.1. Classification (NCBI taxonomy): domain Bacteria; kingdom Pseudomonadati; phylum Pseudomonadota; class Gammaproteobacteria; order Lysobacterales; family Lysobacteraceae; genus Stenotrophomonas; species Stenotrophomonas sp. 10L48. Next base: position 127,689 of record NZ_JBFTIX010000008.1, read on the forward strand.
CAATGTCCGACCCCACGCCCCCGCCGTCCCTCGATGCCCTCGGCACGCCGCTGGCCTGGGCCGGGCCCGATGGCCGCATCGCCGGCTGCAACCCGGCCTTCGCGCGCTGGCTGGGCGTCAGCGGCCGGCGCCTGCTCGGCCAGCCGTTGGCCGCGCTGGAAGTGCAGGGTGAGGCGCTGGCCCATTTCCTGGCCCGCGACGAGCGCGACAGCCTGCGCCTGAACCGGCTGGCGCTGGCGTTGCCGGGCGAAGCCGCGCGTTTTGCCGAAGGCTGGATGAGCCGCCGCGACGATGGCGGCTGGCTGCTGGAGGCGCATCCGGTCGATGAGTTCCCCGGGCTCGACCCGACCCAGGCCCTGCCCAGCGCGCTCAGCGCAGCGCTGAAGGGCCTGGCGCACGAACTGCGCAATCCGCTGGCCGGGTTGAAGGGCGCCGCACAGCTGCTGGCCCGCCGCGCGGCGCAGCGCGATGCCAGCGAACGCGAACTGATCGACCTGATCGGCTCGGAGATCGAGCGGCTCAATGGCTTGCTCGAGCAGCTGCTGTCACCAGCACCCGCCGCGCCACATGCGGCGCTGAACATCCACGCCGCGTTGGAGCGGGTGCTGCGCCTGGCCGAGAACGAGGCCGGCTGGGCCGTGCGCCTGCAGCGCGACTATGACCCCAGCATCCCCGAATTCGATGGCGACGCCGATCGCCTCACCCAGGCGGTATGGAACCTGGTGCGCAATGCCATCCAGGCCGGTGCCGGCAACATCACCCTGCGCACCCGCGTTGAACACGGTGTGCGCATCGCCGAGCAGCTGCACACCCTGGCGTTGCGGCTGGAAATCGCCGACGACGGCCGTGGCGTGCCCGAAGAACTGGCCGAACATCTGTTCCTGCCCCTGGTCAGCGGTCGCGCCGAAGGCACCGGCCTGGGCCTGGCGCTGGCCCAGCAGGTCGCGCGCGAGCATCGCGGCACGCTGACCTACCGGTCGCGCCCGGGCCATACCGTATTCACCCTGCTGCTGCCGATCGGCAACGGCACCGCCGCCGCCGAGGAGGCCCCGCGCGATGTCTGAGTCTTCCGCGTCCCCGCCGTGCATCTGGGTGGTCGACGATGACCGCGCCGTGCGCTTCGTGCTATGCACCGCGCTGCGCGAGGCCGGCTACCAGGTGGTCGACTTCGACAGCGCCGCTCCCGCACTGCAGGCGCTGGCCGATAGCCCGCCGCCTGCGCTGCTGTTCACCGACGTGCGCATGCCCGGCGACGATGGCCTGGTGCTGCTGGACAAGCTGAAGGCCGCGCTGCCGCAGCTGCCGGTGGTGGTGATGTCGGCCTACACCGACGTCGCCAGTACCGCCGGTGCGTTCCGCGGCGGTGCGCACGAGTTCCTGTCCAAGCCGTTCGATCTGGACGACGCGGTGGCACTGGCCCAGCGCGTGCTGCCTGCGGTGGCGCCGGCCATGGCCGCGCCGACTCCCGCGGCAGAAGCCGCCAGCGACCAGCCGCCGCAACTGGTGGGCGATACGCCACCGATGCGCGCGCTGTTCCGCGCCATCGGCCGCCTCGCGCAGGCGCCATTGGCGGTGTTGATCATCGGCGAAACCGGTACCGGCAAGGAGCTGGTGGCCAACGCGCTGCACCGCGAATCACCGCGTGCGCAGCATCCGTTCGTCGCGCTGAACACCGCCGCCATTCCCGCCGAGCTGCTGGAAAGCGAGCTGTTTGGTCATGAAGCGGGTGCGTTCACCGGCGCGCAGCGGCGCCACATCGGCCGCTTCGAGCAGGCCAACGGCGGCACCCTGTTCCTCGATGAAATCGGTGACATGCCGTTGCCGTTGCAGACGCGCCTGCTGCGCGTGCTCGCCCAGGGCGAATTCTTCCGCGTGGGCGGACGCGAACTGATCCGCGTCGACGTGCGCGTGGTCGCCGCCACCCACCAGGATCTGGAAGGGCTGGTCGCGCAGGGAAAATTCCGAGCCGATCTGCTGCACCGCCTGGACGTGGTGCGCCTGCAGCTGCCGCCGCTGCGCGAGCGCCGCGAGGACATCGCGCAACTGGCCACCACGTTCCTGGCCGCTGCCGCGCGCAGGCTCGATACGCCGCCCAAGCGGCTGACCGCCGCCGCCCTGCAGGCGCTGCGCGAGCACGACTGGCCGGGCAACGTCCGCGAACTGGAAAACGTGTGCTGGCGCATGGCCGCACTGGCCGCCGCCGACACCATTGGCGTGGCTGATGTTGATACCGCGCTCAACCGTGCCCGCAGCCGGCGCAGCAGCACGGCCGCCGGTGACCCGGGCCAATGGGAAGCGCTGCTGTCCGAATGGGCACGCCGGCAGCTGGCCGAGGGCACTGAAGGCCTGCACGCGCAGGTGCGCGAACGGGTCGACCACGCCCTGTTGGAGGCCGCCCTGCAGGTCACCCACGGTCGTCGCGCCGAAGCCGCCGCGCGCCTGGGCCTCGGCCGCAATACGCTTACCCGCAAGCTGGGCGCCGGTCGCCGCCGCGGCGGCCATTGAACGGTGCCTGCACGCGATCCTCGCACCCGCTTGCTGAACTGTTGATCCTCCATGGACGATGCCGTCCGTAGTGTTACCTGCAAGGAGTCCTCGATGCGTTTGTCCTTCGCCCTTCTGCCGCTGTCCGCTGCCGTGCTCCTGTCTGCCTGTGGCAGCGCACCGAAGAAGCCGCAGCCCACACCGCCGCCGGTGGTCACCACGCCCGTGGCCCAGCTGGCCGAAGCCAACCTGGCGCCAGCCTCGGCCAGCATCGTCAGCGGCCGTCTGGTGTTGAAGACCGAAAGCGGTGGCGTGCACTTGACCGGCCTGGTTGGCGGCCTGCAGCCGATGCAGCAGGCCGGCTTCCACATCCACGAGCGCGGTGACTGCAGCGCGGTGGACGCCAGCAGCGCCGGCAACCACTTCAATCCCGCCGGTGTCGCGCACGGTCGTGCAGGCAGCGGCAAGCACCACCTCGGTGACATCGACAACCTGCAGGCCGACGCGCAGGGCCGCGCCAACATCGATGTGCATCTGAAGGGCGTTACCCTGGGCGGAGGCGCCGCCACGGATATCGCCGGGCGTGCACTGGTCGTGCATGCCAGGGCCGACGACTATCGCAGCCAGCCCGCCGGCAATGCCGGCGTCCGCATCGCCTGCGGCGTGATCCGGGTAACCCGCTGATCACACCACCGGCATTTCCCAAGGAGAGTTTCCATGCGTCTGATCCACACTTCGCTGTTCGCGGCCATCGCTGCACTGGGCCTTGCCGCCTGCAACCAGCAGCCGGCAGCACCGGCAGCCGAAGCCCCGGCCACCACCCCGGCCGAAGGTTCGGCAGCGCCGGCCGACCCGGCCACTGCACCGGCTACCGCAGCGGCCCCGGCAGCCGATGCCTCGGCCACTGCCGAACTGGCACCGACCCAGGGCAATGAAACCAAGGGCTCGATCACCTTCAAGCTGGTCGACGGCAAGGTGCACGCATCCGGCCAGATCAGTGGCCTGAAGCCGGGCAGCGAGCACGGCTTCCACATCCACGAGAAGGGTGACTGCAGCGCGCCGGACGGCATGAGCGCCGGCGGCCACTTCAATCCGGGCAAGCAGGACCACGGCAACGTGGCCACCGATCCGCACCACGGTGGCGACATGCCCAACATCAAGGCCGACGACAAGGGCGTAGCCACCATCGACAGCCCGGTGTCGAGCAACGTCAACATCGGCAAGGGTGATGATTTCGACATCATCGGCCGCGGCCTGATCGTCCACGCCGACGCGGACGACTACAAGACCCAGCCGACCGGCAACGCCGGTGCGCGACTGGCGTGCGCGGTAATCAACAAGGCACCGTAAGAAAACGAAAACGCCGGCGCAAGCCGGCGTTTTTCAGTTGATCCGCCGGGCATGGCCCGGCGCTACCGTATTCCGTGGGTAGCGCCGGGCCATGCCCGGCGGCATTACCTGGACGTCAGCGCGCCAGCAGCTCGCGCGCGTCCTGGCCGGCTTCGCAATGCACGAACAGCACCGGCACACCGTGCGCTTCCAGCACCGCGGCCATCTGCCGCTGGCGCATCAGGAACTGCTCGTAGATGCCCTGCAGGCGCTCGCAGTCGCCCTTGCCGTGGTTGTAATGCGCGCACCAGCCGGCCGGGTCGAACAGCGCCATGCGCGCTTCGCCCTGCGTATAGCGCAGCAACGGCTCGGGCGCGTCACTCAGCCACTCGTCCTGGCCCGGGGCCATGATCGCGGTTTCAATCAGCGGCCACAGCGCGGCCAGTCCCTGGTTGTCGTACTGCATCGACATCATCGCGGCCAGATCGTTCACGGTGAAATAGCGTGCGTGCTCCACGCGTGCACCGAACGTGTTCTGTGCCATCAGCGCGGTATCGGCATGGGCCATGCCATTGGCCAGCAGCACCTCTTCCAGGGCATCGGCCACGGCTGTCGTGGTGGCCACGTCGGTACCGGTCAGCAGGAACGGCACCACCCGCAGGCCACCGCCTACCAAGGTAGCGTCGGCCTGGAACGGCAGCGGCACATCACCGCTGGCATCGGCGCCGAAGGCCAGCACGCGCGGGCCCTGGTTGCTACCGGGCGCGCGCATCTGCAGTTCTTCCAGGCGGCGATGGATCGGCCAGCCGGGGCGAAGCACTTCGGCCGGATCGAAATGGGCGGCGGCGAACACCAGGTCCAGCTCGGCCACCTGTGGCACCAGCTTGGACAGGTCGCGGCCGACGCGTTCGGCCAGTTCACCGGCCTGTTCAGCGCTGAGCACCGCCTGGCGGGGGATTTCGCCGCCGGCCAGTTCCAGGGCCAGCACGCCAAGGGCATTCATCGCAGGGTCGGGTTTGCTCATGGTTCCACGGTTGGCCCATCACAGGGCGGCAGCTACACTTGGCCCCATTATGCCTGCTCTGTCGTGCAGGCCATGTTGCAGACACCCTCATCCATGCCAGGTATCTCCATGCCCAACGCTCGTCCCGTCGCCATCCTCGGTGGCGTCCGCATTCCGTTCTGCCGGCAGAACACCGCGTATTCGGATGTCGGCAACCTCGGCATGTCGGTGCGTACGCTGGGAGCGCTGGTCGAGCGCTTCGGCCTGCACGGCCAGCAGCTGGGCGAAGTGGCGATGGGTGCGGTCATCAAGCACTCCAGCGACTGGAACCTGGGTCGCGAAGCCACGCTGTCCTCGGGCCTGTCGCCGTTGACCCCCGGCATCACCCTGCAGCGCGCCTGCGGCACCTCGCTGGACAGCATCATCACCGTTGCCAACAAGATCGCCCTGGGCCAGATCGAGTCCGGCATCGGCGGTGGTTCGGACACCACGTCCGACGTGCCGATCGTGTATGGCAAGAAGCTGCGTGCGCGCCTGCTGGCTGCCAACCGTGCCAAGAGCACCGGCGACAAGATCCGCGCACTGACCTCCGGCTTCAAGTTCGCCGAGCTCAAGCCGGAGTTTCCGGGCGTGGCCGAGCCGCGTACCGGCAAGAGCATGGGCGACCACTGCGAGGACATGGCCAAGGAGTGGAACATCTCGCGCGACTCGCAGGACGAGTGGGCGGTGTCTTCGCACAAGAAGCTGGCCGCAGCCTATGAGCGCGGCTTCTTCAACGACCTGATCGCACCGTTCCGCGGCGTCGAGCGCGACAACATCCTGCGTGCCGACACCTCGCTGGAGAAGCTGGCCACGCTGAAGCCGGCCTTCGACAAGGTATCCGGCCGTGGCACCCTGACCGCAGCCAATTCCACCCCGCTGACCGATGGCGCCGCCGCCGTGCTGCTGGCCAGCGAAGAATGGGCACGCGCACATGGCCACGAGCCGCAGGCCTACCTGCGCGACGCACACGTGTCGGCCGTCGATTTCGTGCACGGCGAAGGCCTGTTGATGGCGCCGACCGTGGCCGTGCCGGAGATGCTCAAGCGCAACGGCCTGACCCTGCAGGACTTCGACATCTACGAGATCCACGAAGCCTTCGCCGCACAGGTGCTGTGCACCCTGCGTGCGTGGGAGAGCGAGGATTACTGCCGCAACCGCCTCGGCCTGGATGCGCCGATGGGCCGCATCGACCCGGACAAGATCAACCTGCTGGGTTCGTCGCTGGCCACCGGCCACCCGTTCGCCGCCACCGGTGCACGCGTGATCGCCACGGCGGCCAAGCAGCTGGCCGAGCGCGGCGGTGGCCGTGCGCTGGTGTCGATCTGCACCGCCGGCGGCATGGGCGTGGTGGCGATCGTCGAACGTTGAACGCCACGGTAGTGCCGGCCGCTGGCCGGCAACGTTGGAATTGAAAACGCCGCCCGATGGGCGGCGTTTTTGTTATCCCGGCGGGCTCACACGCCAACCAAGGTTGGCGACTACCGAAGCGGGTCACGGCATCCGCGGGTTGCCAAACGCGTCGCGCTCTTCATTGGCGTCGTACACCGGCGGCAGCGGTGCAATCGACTGCTCCTCGACGGTCGCATGCAGCGGCGGGTCAACCACCGCTGCCGGTGCACGCACCAGCGCCACGCTGTCTTCGCCACGCTGCAGGCGCAGCGCGTTGGCCAGGCACTGCGCGGCCAGCACGTGTTCGCCACGTTGCGCGAAGGCTTCGCCCAGCGCTTCCCATGCAGGGGCACCGGCACCCGCGGCGATGGCTTCATGCAGGAACGCATCGGCCGCGTCCCACTGTTGCTGCGCCAGCGCGATGCGGCCCTGGGCCAGGCGCAGGGCCGCCGAGTCGTCATGCACGTTGCGCCAGCGCTGCAGGTTGGCCTGGCGCGTGGCCAGACGTTCGGCCGGCAGACGGCCATACACGGCCACCAGTTCGTCATCCCAGCGGTGGTCCAGCGCCTGCTCAAGCGCCAGCAGTGCCGGTTCGTCCCAGTCCAGTGCAACTGCACGGGTGGCGTAGGCGGCAACCACGTCCGGGGTCGGTCGCAGCGCCTTCGGCGTGGCTTCCCACTGCGCAGCCAGGGCGTTGACGTCGCCCGCTTCCAGCAGTGCCTGCGCGGCCAGGCGTGCTTCCAGCTCGCTGCTGGCCTCGGCCGGCAGCACCTTGGTCTGGCGCAGCGCGCCCAGCTGGCCGTAAGCCTCGTGCGCGCGGCCAGCACGTGCCAGCGCTTCGGTACGCAGCCACAGACCACGCGGCGGCAGCGGCTGGATCGCCGCCACATCCAATGCGTTGATCGCATCCACCGGCAGATCGTTGGCCAACAGCTGCTCGGCACGCAGCAGTGCCTGCAAGGTCGCATCGCTTTCGCCCAGGCGCTGCAGCAGCGCCTCTGCAGCGGGTGCATCGGCCCGCACCTGCGCGCTGCGCACGGCATTGGCCAGGGCAACCCCGCTCACTTCCGGATCCTTGGCGGCGCCATCCAGCAGCTTCTCGGCGCGCTGCCACTGGCCATGCTCATAGGCCAGCAGACCATCGATCAGGCGCACCCGGCCCTGCTTGCGGCGGTAGCGGCCCCAGGCACGGAACGGTGCGGCGATCAGGCTCCACAGCAGCCACAGCACCAGCACGCCGATCACCGACAGCAGCGCTACCTTCGGCAGGTTGCTGTGGTAGTCGTAGCCGCCATAGCGCAGGGTCACTTCGCCGTAGCGGTTCAGGTCATCGGTGCCGAGCCATTGCGCGGCAACTACGCCAATGGCCACGGCCAGCAACAGCACGACCAGTGATTGCAGGGGTTTCATACGGGCTTACCTCCGGTCGGTCTGGGTACGCAGTTGTTGCAGGGTGCTGCCAAGCACGGTGTCATCGGCCTGCAATGGCAGCGAGCGCAGGGCATGGAGTTCAGCACGTTGCGCGCGCAGGTCCGGTGAATCCGGCCAGCGCCGCTGCGCCCAGTGATCGATTCTGTTCAGCGCGGCATCGCGGCCTTTGCCGTCGCCGCGCTCGATCGCTGCGCGGGCCAGGGTCAGTTCCAGCTGCAGCGCCGTATCGATGGTGGCGCGCTCGGCCGACGTCAGCGGGCCGTTCAGGCGGCTCGGGGTGATATCCACGAAGGGCGCCAGCGCGGCCTGCCACCACGGTTTTGCGGTGTTGTTGGCCGGCGTCTGCGCGATCTGCGAAGGCAGGCCCTGCAGGGCCTTGCCCAGCGCGTCCAGGCGTTGCAGTGACAGCACGCGCGGGCCAGCGCCCAACGCATCCAGCGCGTTGCGTTCCTGCACCAGTGCCTGGCGCAGGTTCAGGCCGTCGCTGTCGGGCAGATCGGCCAATGCAGTGGCGGCCAGCGCATACAGCCGGCGTGAGCCTTCCACGTCATCGGCGAAGGCCAGCCGCTGTGCGGCCTGGGTCAGCAGCAGTTCGGCCTCATCGCGCTGGACCGCCTGGCGGCCCTGGTTGGCGCTGTCGGCCAGCTTGGCCAGGTTTTCTTCCAGCAGGGCACTTCGTTGCGACAGGCCCAGCACTTCGTCGCGCAGCACCCGGTTGGTGGTGGCCGCATCCTGCAAGCGCTGGCTGGCAGCACGCTGGTCGCGGCGCAGGGCCTCGACCGTAGCCTCCAGCCCCTTCAGCTGCACGGCGGTGGTCTGCGCCTGCGCCAGCTGGTCGCTCTGCTGCTTCTGCCAATAGTGGTAGCCGGCATAGCCGCCCGCGCCCAGCACCGCCAGCACGGCAAGCGGCAGCAGCCAGCGCATGGGGCGATGGGGCGATGGAGCGGGCGGCAGAGTGTCGTTCATCGGGCTTCCTTGTCGGCGGCAATGCCGGAACAGATCCGGCAGGCAGCGTTGTGCACAGCATCACTGTTGCCGACGACACCGGCAAGCCGCTGCCGGGCGCCTGTTCAGGTCGCTGCCGGGCCGGTGAGCGCAGTGTGTGCAGCGGCCATCAACTGAACGCTGGTAGGGCCCTCGCTGCGCACCACCCGGGTCAGCCCCAGGGCCTGCGCCTGCGCGCCCAGCCGGTCGCTGGCGACCAGCGCGATCGCGTTCGCCCGCAGCCGCTGCTGCCAGTGCCCAGGCAGCTGCTGCCAGAAACGCTGCAATGCCTCGCCACTGCTGATGGCCAGCAGCCAAGGCATCGGAGAACGGGCCAAACGCGCCAGCATGCGCCGTGACAAGCGCAGTGGCAGCCGTCGGTAGACATCAGCGCGGGTGATCTGCGCGCCCGCGGCCTGCAACTCAGCGGCAATCAGGCCCCGGCCTCCCGGTGCGGTCACCAGCCCGATCTGCATGCCCCGCACATCGCCCAGCACCGGCATCGCCAGCAGGCCCTCGCTGTCCATCCGCTGGGGCGCATGGACGTCAGCGACGCCATGGGCCAGCAGGGCACGCGCGGTGCCTTCGCCCACCGTCAGCCACGGGCTGCGCTGCGCCGTCGCCAGCGGTAGCAGGCTGGCCGCTGCGGCCACGGCTGCCGGGCTGGTGAACACCACCCGATCGCTGGTCAGCGCCCGTTGCAGTTGCTGGCGCGCGGCGCTGCCCTGCAGACGCTGCAGCCGCCAGGGCGAAAGCGCGACGGTACGGCCTCCCAGCCCTGCTGCGGCGTGGCGCAGCGCCGCCTGCTGGCCCTGCGGGCGCAGCGAGATCAGGGTCCAGCCAGTGGGTATCGTATGGTTGGCCATTACCGTCATTATGCGGGCCCTTCGTTGTCGTGGTTGCTGCTGATGGCTGTTGATGCCCTGACCTCTTCGCTGGCTGCCCTGCAGGACGTGCTGGACTGCATGCCGGCGGTCCGCGCGATGCAGATCCGCCTGGATGGCTATGCCGACGGCGTGCTGCGCATCACCGCGCCGCTGGTGGCCAACGTCAATGACAAGGGCAATGCGTTCGGCGGCAGCCTGGCCTCGGTGCTGACCCTGTCCGGCTGGGCGCTGGTCAGCCTGCGCCTGCGCCTGGCCGGCCACGACGCCGAGGTCTACGTGGCCGACAGCAACCTGCGCTACCTGGCACCGGTCTATGAAGACCTGCATGCCCATGCCGAAGCGGCCGGAAGCGGCGCCTGGGAGACCTTCCTGGCCACCTTCCGCCAGCGCGGCAAGGCCCGCATCAGCATTGTCGCCACCCAGCCCGGTGCCGACGGCAAGGCCGCGGCCGAATTCAGCGGTCGCTTCGTTGCCTTCGCCAAAGGGTAGGATGGCAGGCTGACGCCCTGCGGAACCCACCGATGCGCCGCCTCATCCAGATCCTCCTGTGTTCCCTGCTGCTGCTCAGCGCCGCCGCCGGCGCTGCCGCCGACGACCTCAGCCGCAAGCAGCGCAAGCTGCTGGAAGAGACCCAGATCGCCTACGGTGCCACCATCCGCTGGGGCAGCATGGACGACGCCATCGCCTATCTGGACCCGCAGCTGCGCAAGACCAAGCCGCCGACCGAGTTCGAGCTCAACCGCTATGCGCAGCTGCGCGTGTCGTCCTACCGCGAGCGCAGCAGCGCATCGCTGGACGGCGGCCAGGTCGAGCGCCGGGTCGAAATCGGGGTGATCAACCAGAACACCCAGGCCGAGCGCACCGTGGTGGTGACCGAGCGCTGGCGCTGGGATCCGGAAGCCAAGCGCTGGTGGCAGAGTGCGGGCCTGCCGGACCTCTGGCAGGGGCAGTGACGGGTCGCGTCCGGCTTGTGCGACAATCGGCGCCCGCTTAATCGACCCGTGACCTGAGTGAATTACGAAGAGTTGCTGGCCTTCGCAGGCCGAAACCCGATGCTGTCCGCGGCCCTGGTCGGCCTGACCGTGGCCCTCATCGTCACCGAAATCCGCCGCCTGTTCCGGGGCTTCAAGGGCATCAAGCCCGCCGAACTGACCCAGCTGATCAACGCGGGCGGCACGGTGGTGGTTGATCTGTCGCCCAGCGCTGATTTCGAAAAGGGCCACATCGCCGGCAGCCGCAGTGCCCAGGCCAGCGCGTTCGGCCCCGAGCACAAGCTGGTGGCCAACGCCAAGCAGGCCCCGGTGGTACTGGTGTGCCGCAGCGGCAACGCGTCCGAGACCGCCGCCAAGGCGCTGAAGAAGGCCGGCTTCGAAAAGGTCTTCGTGCTCGACGGCGGCATCCCCGCGTGGCAGCAGGCAGAACTGCCGCTGGTCAAGGGCCGCAACTGATCGCAGGCGGTGGCGGATGTGGCCTTGTTTGCGCCCTCCGCCGCCCCCATCGCAGTAATTCGACCATCGTTTTCATTGCATTCACTGGAGTTACTGGAAATGTCCGAAGAGACCACCAACGGCGCTGTCGCGCCGGTCGATGCCGCCACCGGCCCCGCGTTCACCGTCGAGAAGATCTACGTCAAGGACGTTTCTTTCGAGTCGCCGAATGCCCCGTCGATCTTCAACGACCAGGTGCAGCCGGAACTGCAGCTCAACCTGAACCAGCAGGTCCAGCGTCTGGGCGAGAATGCCTTTGAAGTCGTGCTGGCCGTGACCCTGACCTGCCAGGCCGGCGAGCGCACCGCGTACGTGGCCGAAGTGAAGCAGGCTGGCGTGTTCGGCCTGGTCGGCTTGGACCCGCAGTCGATCGACGTGCTCCTCGGCACCCAGTGCCCGAACATCCTGTTCCCGTACGTGCGCCAGCTGGTCAGCGACCTGATCCAGGCCGGCGGCTTCCCGCCGTTCTTCCTGCAGCCGATCAACTTCGAAGGCCTGTACGCAGAAACCCTGCGCCAGCGCCAGGAGCAGGGCGACGCACCGTCGCTGGCTGACTCCGAGCCGGCCGGCAACGCCTGATCCCGGCCGCGACGTCACGGATGAGCACTACCGCTGACAAGGTTGCCGTACTCGGCGCCGGTTCCTGGGGAACCGCGCTGGCGACGCTGCTCGCCCGCCACGGTCGCCAGACCGTGCTGTGGGGGCGCGATGCCGCCGTGGTCGAGGCCATCGACCAGCGCCACGAGAATCCGCGTTACCTGCCGGGCATTCCGTTGCCGGAATCGCTGCGCGCCACCACCGACCTCGCGTCGGCGGTGGAAGGTGCCGCCTGGATCCTGGTGGTGACCCCGTCGCATGCATTCGGTGAAACCGTGCGCGCGCTGGCACCGCTGCGTCCGGCCGGTGCCGGTGTGGCCTGGGCCACCAAGGGCTTCGAGCCCGGCTCTGGCCGCTTCCTGCATGAAGTGGCGCGCGAAGTGCTGGGCGAGGACGTGCCGCTGGCCGTTGTCACCGGGCCGTCGTTCGCCAAGGAAGTCACTCTGGGCCTGCCGACCGCGATCACCGTGCACGGCGACGTGCCCGAGTTCGCGCAGACGGTGGCCGAGGCGATGCACGGTCCGGCGTTTCGCGCCTACACCGGCGACGACATGGTCGGTGCCGAGCTGGGCGGTGCGATGAAGAACGTGCTGGCCGTGGCCACCGGCGTGGCCGATGGCATGCAGCTGGGCCTGAACGCCCGTGCCGGCCTGATCACCCGTGGCCTCAACGAGATGCTGCGCCTGGCGGCAGCGATCGGCGCCAAGCCGGAAACGCTGATGGGCCTGGCGGGGCTGGGCGACCTGGTGCTGACCTGCACCGGCGACCTGTCGCGCAACCGCCGCCTGGGCCTGGCCCTGGGCCGCGGGCAGACGCTGCAGGACGCCATCCGCGAAATCGGCCAGGTGGTCGAGTCGGTGCAGACCGCCGACGAGGTGATGCGACAGGCGCGCCGTCATGGCATCGACCTGCCCATCTCCGACCGCGTGCGCGCCGTGCTGCATGGCGAGCAGACCCCGGAAGAAGGATTGCGTGCGCTGTTGGCACGCGAACAGAAACCGGAGTATCCGGATACGCTGTTCAAGTGAATCGAAAAACCCCGGCCCAGCGCCGGGGTTTTTTCTGTGCGTGCGCGAAACCCATCCACGCATGGCGTGGATCTACTGCGGAACCCGCAGCGCCCATCACCGCGACTGCGGCGGCGCGTTGGTGTTGTCCATGTCCGAAAAAATCATCCATGGCCCACCCGCCACCCGCTTCAACGTCAGCGTGAACTTCCCGGTATCGCCTGCGTTGTTGCCGTAGGTGTAGGCACCAATGATGTAACCGGTGGATTCCTCTGCGGCATAGGCCAGCGCACGCAGCCGCAACGGGCTGCTTCCCTGGCCGGCATACGCCGCCTCGATCGCCGCGCGCCCGCGCACGGGCGGCTGGTTGCTCTGCAGGATGAAACCATCCTCGGCGAACAATCCCGCCAACGCCTTCGCATCACCGGTGCGCCACGCCTGTTCGTAATCGCGCAGCACGCGATCCAGCGCGGCGGGCAGGGGGACATCGGCAAGACGCGCGGCGGGCGAGCGTGCGGCGGGCTCCTGCGCAACAACAGGCCCGGCCAGCAACAGGCCACTGAGAAGAATCACGGCAAGTCTTGAACGGCACATACGTCTGCATCCTGGCAGTGATGGAAGGCGTGATTGCCAGAGTATCCACCTTGGCTGGCGGGTAGAATCACGCGGTCGCCGGCTGGGCGAATGGACACAGGACAGGGAATGACGTCTCGAATGATGGGAATGGCAGGGCTGGTCGCGTTGCTGGCCGCGTGCACGCAGGCACCGGCACCGGAAGCAGGCACCGCAGCTGCACCCGCCGCTACTGCTGCGCCGACGGAAGCCCCCGCCGCCACGGCCACGGTGGTCGAGAACGCGCCTTCCGTCGAAGACGGCGTGGACCCGTCGGTGTGGGACAACGAAGGCGAGCCGGAAGGTGAGACCCCCGGCGCCGAACTCACCTGCGCGGACAATCCGCTGGCGACTTATTTCTTCACCCTGGTCGGCGGCAACACCGTGGACGACTGCGGCCGCAAGGACCCGAAGGTGCTGGCCGCGTTCGACGCCCTGATGAAGAACACTGCCACGGCCGAATCGCCCGACAAGAACGTCCCCTCCCTGCGCGAACGCCTGCTGAGCGGTCCCAGCGGGCCTGGCGAATTGATGGTGCTGCAGGGCGAGCCGTGGTGGCTCTACACCGCCTGCCAGGCGCACCAGTGCTCGACCACCGCGCTGGCGATGCTGTATTCGCCGACGCACTCGAAGATGGTCGGCCGCCTTACCACCCGCTGCAACGTGTGGTGGCTGGGCGAGCCGAACGCGGAGCAGCGCGCGCTGATCGAGCGCGAGCGGCCGGTGGACGAGGCGATGCTGAAGGAAGAAGGCGATTCCTGCGAATGACCGGCGGTAACGCCGGAAGATTCTCCGGCGTTACGCCTCAGGCCGCATCCGCGCGCTGACCTGCGCGGTCAGCGCCAGGCACGCCATCATCAAACCCTCCATCACCCGATCGCCCACGTATTCGTCGTCCGGTCCGTTCTGGCGGACGCGCTCGGCCGCCAGCAGCATTTCCAGCGCGATGCGCAGGCCCGCCAGTGCGCAGTCCGCATCGGCCAGCGCCATGCGGCGGCCGGGCATCTGATGACGCTCCGGCCACGGCTGGCCGTCGGCGGCTGCGCCGTTGCCGATACGCGTCAGCGTGGCGATGAAAGCTCTGGGATCGATCGCAGATGCTTGCTCTGATGACGCATCGTCAGCTGCGCGATAGGGATGGGGACGGGGGAATTCCGGTGCAGTCATGGCTGGGGCTCCGTGCAGGACAGACGGTAGCCGCCACACAAAGGTGGCGGGCGGAGACGTGGCTCGAAAACCGGGACAATGAACCGGCAGGCACAAGGCCTCCACGCTCCGCCCGCCGCAGCCGGCAGACGGATTGCCGACCGACGCCACGCGAGGTGGCGTCGGCCGGCAAGCGCAATCACTTCATTGTCGATACGGGTTTTCGAGGCCCGGCCGCCCCAGATGAGGCGGCTCGTCATCTGTACCTGTGCCGACGCGCAGTGCCAATCAGAAGAGTTGCATTCAATGCTTGATGCAAGACGCTTTCGGCATTCTTGCATGCTGTTAAGCCGCCCCAGACGCCGATGGCGCAAGGGCCCTCGGCGATAGAGGAATATGCGACATGGGTCGTGATTGCCAGCGTAGTGGGCTGACACGTCAACGAGGCAATAACGACAGAACTCCGCGATGCGGCGATACAACGTGGTGCTAGTCGAGCTCTATGAGAAAGCGCGTGGCCATGGCAGATGGCACCACAGACGCCCCGACCCGCTTCAGTTCAACCAGCCCATAGCCTTCCATCATCCGAAGGGTACGAGAAAGGCTTGGAACCTTGCGCCCGCAGTGCTCGGACAGTTCGGTGAGCGACCTGGGTTGAAGTTCGCGCAGCAGTCGCAACAGCCGGCGGTTCTCATCGCTCAATACTGCGGCCAGGGAAGACAGGGTGGAGAAGGCTATCGCCCCCTCCGTAACCTGCGGTGGTGCCGATCTGTCCTTTCGTTCTCCACCGATGACACAACGTCGGAAGGTACTTTGGACTGGCGAACGGCACGTATCGGAATCTGTCATCGGTGCGGGATTGCATTGGGACCGATAGATCATGTCTGGCCGAGCACGCGCTGGATTGAACAAACGGCGCATGGATGGCGCAACCGAAGGCTGTGTCTGCTTCCGGCCAGCAGCAGCCGCACGAGGCTCACGATCACGCTTGCCTCACCCGTTCGGGGCAGGCGGGGACCCGAGCCTGCCGGCAGACCAGCGACCTTATCCTTGGAAGGACAACGCAATGAGTACCTCCAACCGCAAGACGGCCAGCTTCGGCGTGCCGTGGGAATCGACCTATGGGTATGTACAGGCCGTGCGCGTGAACAATTCGATCTTCGTGTCGGGCCAGCTCTCGCACACGCCGGAGGGACAGCTGGTGGCACCGGCCGCTCTGGGCGCTGATGGAAAGCCTGCCAACTTCGACACCATGGAAGCGCAGATGAAGCGCACCTACGAGAACGCGCAGGTGTTGTTGGCCGAGCTGGGTGGATCGTTGGCGGATGTGGTTGAGGAAACCCTGTTTGTCATTGATGTGCCTGCGGCGTTCGCCGCCAGCAGCAAGGTCAGGCCTGCCGTCTATGGCCAGCCTGTTCCCCAGGTGGCCAGCAACCTCATCGGGGTTTCCGCGCTCGMCTTCCCCGAACAGTTGATCGAGATCGCGTTCCGCGCTGAAGTGCAGCCGTAGCCGGACCCTGAAGCGAAGGAGCACCCCGCGCTGACATGGAAAGCCCGCGGGCGCATTCACGCCCGCAGGCCTTCCTCACGTTGGCTCCGCAGCTTACATGCCCAGGTCGGACAGCCCCGGGTGATCATCCGGGCGGCGCCCCAGTGGCCAGTGGAACTTGCGTTCGCTGTCCTTGATGGGCATGTCGTTGATGCACGAGAAGCGGCGCTCCATCAGACCATCCGCGCCGAACTCCCAGTTCTCGTTTCCATAGGAGCGGAACCAGTTTCCAGAGTCGTCGCGCCATTCATAGGCGTAGCGCACGGCGATGCGGTTGCCGGTGAATGCCCACAATTCCTTGATCAGGCGGTACTCAAGCTCCTTCTTCCACTTTCGGGCAAGGAACTGCCGGGCTTCCTCGCGGCCGTTGGTGAACTCGGCGCGGTTTCGCCACTGGGTGTCGAGCGAATAGGCAAGCGCCACTTTGTCGGCATCGCGGGAATTCCAGCCATCTTCTGCCAAGCGAACCTTCTGGATCGCCGCTTCGAGAGTGAACGGGGGAAGGGGGGGACGGGGTGCTTCTGCGGACACGGTGGGGCCTCCAGTGGAAATGGATGAACGGGGTACTGCGGCGGGATTTCGGTTACTGCGGCGTTAGCGCGTGGCTTGCTTCAACAACAACTGCGCAACGTCCCTTGCGGTGTCTGCGGCGTCGTAGTCACCCATCACGCGCGATACGGTGATGGCGCCTTCCATCAGAAGCAGGAGCTGCTGCGCCAGAACGGCCGGCTGCGCGATGTTCAGTTGCCCGGTGAGCTCCAGCGTGTAATCGAGCAGTTTCTGCTTGTGGTGCTTGGCGATCCTGCGGATCGGGTCGTGAGAATCGCCGACCTCGCCTGCCGTGTTGATGAAGGCACAGCCGCGATAGCCCTCGGACCTGAACCAACCTTTGAGCACCGTGAACATGCCCAGGATGCGCGCTTCCGGGCTGCCGGCCTTGTCGCATTCCTGCCTGAACCAGTTGAGCCAGCGCACGTCCCGCGCGCTCAGCGCGGCTGCGGCAACCTGGTCCTTGTTTTCAAAGTGTCGGTAAATGCTCTTGCGCGCAACGCCAGAGGTCTTCACCAGCAGATCCATGCCGGTCGCATGTATTCCGTTCTGGTAAATCAGCGCCTCCGCCGTGTCCAGGATCTTCAGTCGGGTGTCGGTCGTTGTCTTATCCATGGCGCCAAGGTAGAACGATCGTTCTACCTTGTCAACCAGCGATTACACATCAGCTCGGCGGCGCAGTTGCCGAAGGCGACCTGCCAGGTAATCCGGACATTTCCAGAACCTGTAGCGCCCGGCCGGGTTGACGAATATCTGCTCGGATTGCATGCACACGCCAGCGTCCACTTTCGGCCAGAAGCTGACATCGCGAGGCCCTCTAGTCGCTTACAGGAGCATTCCTCCTGAGGCCTCAATGCGCTGACCGGTAATCCAATGACTGCCTCCCGCCAGCAGGTTTGCCACGGCCATGCCGATGTCGTCGGGGCGACCCGTACGTCCCATCGCCGTGTGCTGTGCCACATAGTGGTTCACGGCGGCATCGTCGCGCACTGCACCGCCGAAGAAGTCGGTCTCGGTGGCGCCAGGGGCTACGGCGTTGACCGCGATGCCCCTCGGTCCCAGCTCGAGCGCGAGATAGTGGGTGGCGGTTTCCAGTGCGCTCTTCATTGCTGCGTACACCAGGCTGCCCGCAGCCACGTGGCGGGTAAGGCTGGTGGAGATGTTGATGATGGCGCCGCCATCGGCCAGCTGCGGCGCCAGCAACTGGGTCAGCAGCAGTGGCGCTTTGAAATGCACGCGGTACAGCAGGTCGATGTCATCGCCGCGGATCTCACCGAACGCCGATGGTGCGTGCAGCCCTGCATTGTTCACCAGCTGTTGGAAGTACGATGCACCCCAGCGCTGCAATTGTGCCCGCACAGCCGATACGAAGGTCTCCAGTGATCCAACCGCATCCAGATCCAGCGGCAGCATCGCGGCGCGTACGCCATAGGCTTCGATCTGGCGCAGGGTTTCGGCGGCCTGAACCTGCTGATGCTGGTAGGTAATCATCACGTCGCTACCCTGCCTGGCCAAGTGGAGGGCAATGCTGCGGCCAATGCCGCGGCTGCCGCCGGTAACCAGGGCGATGGTGCGCGGAGTGTGTACGCTGTTCATGGTGGCTTTGTCTCGTGAAACGGAGCGTGACATGCTGCGCCCACGGTGCCGTCCGCACTTGCCCAATTGCACACGATCCTTGCCCGATTTCCCTGCTACCTGTGATCGCCAAGCCCCGCTGCGTGCATTAGCGCTGCAGGCGCAGGCGGTGCTGCGCGCACGCAGCCTGGACGCGGAGCCGCTGCTGGAACTTCTGCCCGGCGCTTGGCTGGCGCGTACAGGATCAACGCGCGCTCCGGCCCCGGCTCTGTACCGTCCCGCGGTGGCGGCGGTGCTACAGGGGGCCAAACAGGTATGGGTGGGCGATGCGGTGCTGGAATATCGCGCCGGCGATGCACTACTCACCCGTCAGCCCGTTCCCGCTCGCGGGATGGCCGCCCGGGGCAACCACCAGACGCATTTTCTGGGGCTGGTGGTGGAGTTGGACACCGTCTTGTTGCGACAGTTGCTGAGCCAGTTGGGCAACCCACCGACAGGCCAAGCGCCTCATCCTGCGCCATTCAGTGTGGTAGCGCTGGATTCACCCGTACTGAGCTGTCTGCTGCGTCTGCTGGAGCTGGCCCTCGACACGCCCGACGCCCAGCGGCTGCTGTGGCCTGCCCTGCAGCGTGAGCTGCTGTTTCGTCTGTTGCAGGGTGAAGCAGGGCCAGCACTGCTGGCGATGGCCCAGCCATCTCCCTTGGCACGGCGGATGGCGGGCGCGATTCGCACCCTGCAACGCAGCTTCCGGCAACCGCTTGATGCGGCCGCGCTGGCCAGCCGTGCAGGCATGGGCAGCGCGCTGTTCTATCGGCATTTCCGTGCGGCAACGGGCCTGTCACCGCTGCAGTACCAGAAGCAGCTGCGCCTGATCGAGGCACGTCGCCTGCTGCAGGGGGGCGGCACCAGCATCTCCGCCACCGCGTTCGCCGTGGGCTACGAGAGCCCTTCTCAGTTCAGCCGCGAGTTCAGTCGGCTGTTCGGCCACGCACCGCGCGAGGCTCTCCCGCTGATCGCTCGATGAGTATCAGCCTTGCTCGGCCACTTGGCGCTGCAGCATCGCGATTCCGGCTTCCAGCGTAACCGCCGGCCGATAGCGAAGCTCGCTGCGTGCACGGCTGTCATCCAGCGTGACCTCCACCGCTGAAGATGCGAACTCCTGGCGGGTCATTGGCGCACGCAGAGGCAGCCGCAGTCTGCGGAACAGGTCATCCAGTCCGATGAAAACACGCAGCAGCGCACGCGGCACCTGTTTTTCAGGCGGTTGTACGCCATAAGCCAGCAACTGAGCGCCAATCAGACGGCGGAACGGCACGGGCGCACCATCGCAGATGTGGTAGACACGGCCGCCCGCACCGCGCGTCAAGGCGCAGCAGACCGCTTCAGCCAGGTTGTCCACGTGGGTGGACGAGGTGAGGTAGTGCCCGCCGTCGATCCAGGCGAAGCGGCCGCTGCGTACGGCCTGCAGCAAGTAGGGCATAGCGGTCGTGTTGTCGCGGCCCCAGACAAATCTTGGTCGCAGCACCTTCACTGCGAAATGCGGTGTGGACAGCGCGATCGCCACCCGTTCTGCTTCAGCCTTGCTCGCGCCGTAGATGCCTGCTGCGCGCGCCGGATACTGATGGTTCTCGCGCGCCTGATGCAAAGGCGCACCGGTGGTCAGTGCCGATTCGCTGCTCAGCACGATCGCCACCGACACACCCGCAGTACGGGCGGCCGTCAGCACGTTGCGGGTGCCTTCCACGTTGGTCTGCCACTGGCTGGGTGAAGCATTTCGGTGGTCGGTGTCGGCGGCCGCGTGGATCAGCGCGGCGCAGCCCTCCATCGCCAAAGCGATGTCGGGGTCCAGCAGATCGCCGTGTACCGGCTGGGCGCCCAGCGCCTGTACCACCGCCGCCGCCTGGGGGCTGCGCACCAGCGCACGCACGTGGTGACCGTCTGCACACAGGCGGCGAATCAGATTGCGGCCCACGTAGCCGCTTCCTCCGGTCAGGAAGAGGGTGGAAGAACTCATCAGGGTTACCTCGGGGGAGAGAACGGGTTCAGCGCGGCGGCGTCTCGATCAACGCGCCAATGTCCTGCAGCAGCTGCTGCCGCTGCGCGGCCGGCCACTGCACGTAGTCCAGCGACTCCAGCAGCTTCATACCCTCCAGCGCGAGGTATGCCAGCAACGCGCTGCGTGGGTGCGTGGCCTGCTGCTGGATCTCGGCCAGGATCTGCGCCTGGTTGTGCTGGATGGGTGCGCGCAGCTGTGGATCTTGGGCCATGGCCGCGCACAGCGCCAAGGCCACCGGCTGGAATGCCTCGGGAAAGGGCTGGGCCGCTGCGGCAATACGACCGCGCAGCAGCGCATCCTGGTTGAACCCCTTGGCCGCCTCGCGGTTGAAGGCGTTGTCGCGGGCCACCGCACGTTCGACCACGGCCTGGATGAGACCGGCCTTGGACTGGAAGTCGTAGACCACCGAGGCCTTGCTGACCCCGGCTTCGGCGGCCACCGCATCCAACGTCAGGCGCGCCGCCCCCACCTGGGCGACAACGCGCTCGGCAGCATCAAGGAGCTGCTGCGGATCAATACTTTTGCGACGGCCCATCACCGGATTCCATATTTAACCATCCGGTCGATTATAAATATGGATGCGATGGTGTAAAGCCCTCTGGGCGGCCTACAGCGCGTCGTAGAGTGCGCCAGCGCCTGCTGCATCCACTGCTGGATGTTCGCTTCGCGCTGCCGGTGGCGCGCTCGACCGGCAGCCGTCACTTGCGCCGGTCGTCGGTTGCCTCCTGCTTGTCCACGTAGCCAGCACCTACAAGACCTTTCAGCAGCTGGGTCACGGCCGCAGTGGAGGTTTCGGTGCCCTCTGTCTTCAACCTGACGTGCGATGGAGCATCAGCAGGAAGAGCAAGCTCCGCGTGAGCGTGCGCAACTGCTGCAGCAGGCGATCATTTCGGGGAACGCCTACTTCGACGAGAGCGGCTCGACGGATATCGAGCGGCGCCGCAAGACGGCGCTGTTGTATCGGGCAACGCTGGAAATCAAGCTCTGAACGGTCATCGACGATCGGCGCGACCACGAGACCAAGGAGATGGCCTGACCTGCGCAATGTCTGCATTCGGACAGATCGGTCGTTCACCTCCCGCAGGGGGCCCGAGTGTCCGCCACGACCAAGCCTGAAAAGGCCGCAATCACCCTCGCATCAACCTACACAACGGTTCCATGGGATGATGCGGTGCCCACCGGACGAGCGACCATGCAGAAGCTGACGGACCCCAATCTGCTGGACGACATCGCCGAGATTGGTCGAATCCAGGCCGTGCCGCGAATCCTGGAGACCGTCGCCCACATCACGGGCTCACGATTCACGGCCATTGCCCGCGTGACCCAGACAACCTGGACCGCGTGCGCCACCTTCGACACCCTGGGGTTCGGGCTGGTTCCCGGTGGCCAACTGGTGCTTGAGACCACCATCTGTGACGAGATCAGGCAGTCGGCGACGTCAGTTGTATTTGCGCATGCAAGCGAGCACCCGATTTACTCCCAGCATCACACGCCACGGATCTACGGGCTTGAGAGCTATGCGTCCGTTCCCATCCATCGGCCAGACGGGAGCTTCTTCGGCACGCTCTGCGCGATTGATTCGGCACCGGCCAACTTCGACATAGCCCACGTCCAACGCTCCATGGAACTGCTGGCCGACCTGGTAGGAAGTTACCTCGACAAGGAAGATCGCCTTGTGCGAGCGGAAACGGCGCTCTCCGACGCGCATCGTGTCGCCGACCTGCGCGACCAGTTCATTGCCGTGCTGGGTCATGACCTGCGCAGTCCGCTGCAGGCCATCAGCATCGCCGCAGATTCGCTGGCATGTGAGGCGGGCACTGAGCGCCAGCAACGGATGCTCGCGCACATCACCTCCGGCGTTGCCAGAATGGACGGACTGATCAACGACGTGCTTGATTTCGCCAGGGGACGTCTGGGCGGCGGCATTCCCATCGCGCTGCAGCTGACAAGCACGCTGGAAGAAGACCTGAAGCGGGTTGTGGAAGAGGTGGAAATCGCCACTGGCCGCCAGGACATCAAGGTCCACATAAAGATAGACGACGACGTGGTCTGCGACCCGAGCAGATTGGCACAGCTCCTGGCCAACCTGCTCACCAATGCAGCGGTACACGGAGAGCGCTCGTCCCCGATTACGCTGACCGTCCACTCCGAGCCGGAAATGCTCACGCTCGACGTACACAACGAGGGACACATTCCATCAGCGAGGTTGGACGCGATTTTCAGCCCATTCTCACGTGAAAAGAGTGAGCGTCCGCGGCCGGGTCTCGGCCTCGGCATCTACATTGCGTCGGAGATCGCGCGGTCCCATGGCGGCACGTTGGAGGTGGAGTCCAGTGCGGCCGCCGGCACCTTGTTCACGTTCAAGATGCCCAGGCTGGAGCTTCCGTAGCGGTCTGCCGCGACCACGTCCGCAGCCTTCAACCGGGTTTCATTTGCGGGCGTGTCGCGCGTCTTTTTCATCCACGTCCTTCGCAGCCGCGCGACTCTGCGCGAACTCCGGGAACGTTTCTTCGATCGAATCCTTGTCCGGCAGCACGTAGAACACGCCGCCTTTCTCGAACGTGGGATGCACGATCTGCTCGTAGAACCCGGGCGAGACATTGATGCAGCCGTGGGTGACACGGTTGTCGTCCGGCGTGGCCGATGCCAGTCGTTCGCTGCGCTTCTCTTTCGGGGTGCCCGGGGGAAGCGGGTGCATTGAAACGGCGGAATCGTAGTCCACCCACAGCACGCGTCCGGCGTCCTCGGACGGGCCATAGGCGCCAATGAAACGACCCGCCGGGGTGGTGCGGTCGTGGCCGGGAATCGCGCTCAGTGCGAGCTTGGCGACGCCGGGTGCCGAGTGATCGCCGATGGCCGAACCAAACAGCGCTGGCGCTGCGCCGCGCAGCTTGCCGTCACCGCCGAAGACCAGGACCTGCGCAGCCGCCTTGTCCATGATCGCGAACGGATAGCCCTGGTTGTCCTTGCTGGCCACGACCCAGCCGGCCAGTTCAATCACCGTATCGGACACTTCCTGGCCCTGCGGAAGTTCATCGGCGGCGGTCGCCGTTTCCGTGGGTGCGTCCTTGGCTTCCTTGGCGTTCCTGGCGCTGGCTGCGCCGGTTCCTGCCAGTGCCAGCGCGATGGCCAGCGTGGCCGATACGGCCCGGCGTGCAGGGAGTGAGTACGTACGAATGGGACGGCTCCTTCGGATGACGACCGAGAGGCTGAAAGACACCAGTGGCCGGTGAAGGCCACTGGTGTCTGGTTCAAGCGTTCATCAAAGTGGGTGGAGAGCGGTTACCCGCGCGGCTTGCGGCCGGGGACCCTTTCGAGCTGCTGCACGCGGCCTTCGATCTGATCCAGACGCTGGTTGGCCTGCTGTGCAGACTGGTTGGCGGATTCGGCGCTCTGCGCCGCGCCCTGCACCTTCACGTCGAGCTGGTCGAGACGCGAGTTGATCGTTGCAAATTCGTCTTTGTAGGTGGCGCAAGCACCGAGGCTTACGGTAGCAACGATGGCTACGGTGACGGCACGTGCCGCGTTGATTTGCTGCTTGGTCAGGAACATTCCACTCCCTCCTTCGTCTGGGGAGTCTGGAATATAGCGGCGTTTGTTCCCGCCGCTGCGAAGTGCTTTCAGCTGCAGTTGGAAGACGTGGATGGCCTGTGAAGGTCGGGCAATCAGCAATCCTTAACAAGCGGGAACAAGCGAGCTCTGCCGCATCGGTTGATGTCCTTGTGCCACTTCGATCTCCCCAATTCATAAGCCTGAAGCCGACTCATGGTGTTCCTCTCGATGGGCGCCGATGAGCGTGGCGCAACAACATCGACGCGGGCACCGCGGTTTCGTGTGTGCAGGCCTCATGGCGCAGGGCGATCAGGTCGAAGATGCAAGCGCTCTTCGCGCGGCATGGATGGTTGCGACGGGTCGCCTAGATGCGGACTACGAGGAGCGAAGGTGATATGGCGCGGGCACGAAATCAGGAGTGACTCATCATTGATGAAAACCGCCTAAGGTTAGATTCAATGCGTTGATCTACGTCCCGAGCTTCGCAGGCCCATATGTCGGAAAGCACCGGATACTCTGAATGGACGTCTCAGGGAGAAATGCTCTCCCATCAAGGTGGACGAACGGCCCGTCAGTCTCGGTCAGAACGCCATCAGGTGGCATGAGCTGCACTAACTTACGTCCTCTTTCACTCAGTAGCATGGCTGGCCCAATCGAGAACCGGTAGGCCATTTCTACAGCACGCGCGAGCTCACGCTTGCTTCCGGAGAAGCAGTGAAGAGTCGGCCAACCCGCCTCTGGCTGACGCTCAAGAGCATCTGGCGCAGATGACATTCAACCCGCGGTGCGACCTTCCGGCGTGCTCGCTCGGATAGTGGGAAGTTCACTAGCAGACGCGTGCTTGCCAATCTGAAGAGCCAAGTCGCCGGCGAACAAGCAGGCAGCACATAGAAAAGTGTATTGCGCTACACGCGCGATCTTGGCTTTAATTGGCAGTCCTCGAATTTTCATCCTGTGTTGACAGAACAGGGCGACCGCACAATATATGGTCCAGAAGCCCAAAATTATGCAGACGAGTGCGCCCGCGATTTTCGTGAAATTGTCCAGCCCGCTGCCCAGCAAAGCGTGAGAGGCCGCAATGACGGCCAAGCCCAGCGTTACTCCCTTGGTCAGTTCTATCTGGTCTTTGATGTTAACGAAAAATCGCTCATTCTTCTCTAGGGCCTCTACCTCTCGGGGCGTCTGTGTTACCGGGGGGGGCTGGACTGGCAAGGGTTCGGTCCTGTATGTCATTCACTCGTTCCTAACTGTCGTTTGTTGACTACTATCGGCGCGACGGGCGCAAATCTTGAGATGACAGCTGATTGGGTGACCCATGTCACTCTCGATAGTGCGAATCTAGGAAGCCCGCTAGGTCACCCATGTGGTCCTCCACATAATAATGGTGCCCCTGGCCCGGCTCGAACCGGCATTTGCCACCCATCTGGCGCTGACGGGATATGAATCCGCTGCTCTGCTAATTGAGCTACAGGGGTGTGATCGTTGCGATCACGCCGGTGCCGCCCTCAGAAGCGGTAATGGACAGGAATACTCAGGGATGCACCTTTAGAATCATCCATCCTTTCACTTGGAGAGGTGGTTCTCAAGGCATCCGGTCCTGATGTCGCGCCGACACCACGCGCGCTGGTTGATTCCAGCGCGCTTCGTGCGGCGTGAATGGTCGCGACCGGCCGCTCAGACCCCGACTTCAATGATCCAGCGTAGGTCGATAGGAATTGACCAGCCTGATTTATGGACTGCAGATCACTCGTAGCTTGGTATTTACAATGCTTTTTATGTACACGTAGCTCGTGCCGAGCACCGTCAATACTTCATCTAGATTGCTCCGAAGAGAGATTGCCGGCTGCACAATGACAAAGCCAATCCGAACTTCCATGTCTCGAGCCTTCCTACGCAGCAAGTCGAGGGCCTCGGGCGACCCCTTTAGGATGCGATTCCTTCCCTTACTTTCAGATTTGCTGTAGCGATCTAGCAGGCGCTGGAACAGTTTTTGACCCCTACCGTGCCATTTCACAGATCGACTTGCCTGTCCGGTCACCACGTAGGCATCGTCAATACGACCGCCTGGAGCGTAGCCAGATTTGCAATACTTGCAGTGATAAAAGTCAACCTCTATACAGTATTCAAGGACGCGTACGGCGACGAGATCTGCCACTTCACCGGAACCGTCATCGTCGAAAACAACGTCGTAGTCATGTTCAATTCTGCTAAAGGTGTATCCCTGAACACTCGTAAGGTCGCTCCGACTCAGCATCGACTCCCTGCTGATGTCTACGTTAGTCCATGGCCAGCTTTCCAAGAGATTCTGTGGCAGTTTTACGTTGAGACTGCTAGGGGAGTAGATCCGGTAGTTACCAATGACTACTGAGCCGTCAACGGATAGCAGCCTAAGACGCGTTCTATCGAGGTACTCCTCGAGGCTCTGTTCTTTGCTGCCCACGGTGAAGGTGGCGTTTGGCGCCGAGTATGAGTATCCGTCTGTCTCAAGCTTGATTTCTATTCTCAGCAATTCTTGTTCTTGCTCGCCATCCTGCGAAGCAATCAGGGGTACTGCTAAGGTCGCTGGAGACTGGTAGACAGGAGCCCCAAGTGTTAGATCTGTGATTGGGTACGAGATTGAGTCGACGGTGATCGCGCTCTTGTTCTCAGTCTCGATCAGGAGCTGATCTGGCCAGTCAGCAAAGAACAGTCCTAGAGGCCATGCTTCCTTAATTCTCTCGCTGCGGAGGACATTCTTGAGAATGTCAGATGTGTCTATGCTTTGATCATTTATCTTGACTGAAACTTGGTCACACCACCTAACCCATTCGTCAATCGCCGAGTCATCCATCCTCCACAGCTTTCCTTTAGTCGAACATCCCGCTGTAGTTCTCTCTCCATTGGCATGTCCTACCGCGAACACGTTCGTCTTGGCAGAAGTCCCGTTCTCAAGATCCTCCATGACAGAGTTGACGTCCTGGCCCACGTGCATTGTGAATCGAACTTCGCGACCACCTCGCATGAGTCCGACGTTCTGCAGCTTGAGAAGATCAATTCCACTGAGGATGCGGAACACCGCGTCATCACGAATTCTGGGCGCGTTTGGAGCAATTAGGCTAACAAAGCGCGCAAGCTGCGTCTCATCGCCTGAGCAAGTCGCGAAGAGCGTCCTGTCCGCGGAACGGTAGTAGGCGAGGTAGAGATTCCATGTTGTCGTCATGACGGAAGCGCTATCTGTCCACTCGACCGGAGTGGTCTGCTTGGTCACGGCCATAACGATAGAGTCGTCACCACCCACCGAGCTTAGTTCCAGCGCCTCGCCCCGCCCTCTTAGCTTTGCGACGTTTTTTGGCATCCATCCTGAAGGATTCACGCGATAAGCAATGGCGCTGGTGTTTGGCTTCGGGTTGAGCGAGACGATCTTTTCCGCGTCGTCATTTCCTTCGAACTTTGCCTCAAACTCTTGGCGTTCTACTTCTCTTCCGATCTTATTCTCACTTACTTCGCGAATGATCATGCCCCAGTCCGCATCGGACGCATAGAGCCCCTGCATCTCTCCGTCGATACGTTGGTTGGCAATGTTGGCTATGAACTTTGCTGGCCCCAACTTGGATGAGACACGCGTTAGGCGTCCAATGAACTGCAGAGTCACTGCTGGACTGCGGTGTTGATCATGGATTGCCGCTAGCTTCAGCTCGGGTAGATCGAATCCTTCACCTAGCATGTTTACACAGATGACGATCCTGCATTTACGGTCGATTACATCCTTTCTTCTCTCGGCTAGGCCCTTAAGCTTGCTGTGCAGAAGCACGGGATTGAGGTCTGTCCCATCCGACAGTCTCGCGTAGATCGCCGCGACCGCTCTAGCCTTCTCTATCGCCGAACATCTCGCTAGAAGGATGTGATCAAAGCCATCCTCAAGGTCCTGCTGAAGAAGAGCGACGGCCTTTCTGGCGATAGCCTCGTCAGCCATCTCCTCTCGATACTCACGTATGGGATGAAACTCAATTTCTTGGAAGTACCCGTCGCGCTGGGCTTGTCTTAGCGTGTAGTTGAATACGATTTTTCCGCTGATCCGCTGGTCATCGAGCCGGAACGGAGTTGCAGTGAAGTACAGCGTCGGCTTGCCATCTGCCGCGGCCCTGATGCGCTCCCAGGTATCGGCAACCACATGGTGAGCTTCATCAAATACGACATGTGTGAAGAGCCCGATGACTTGCCCCAGTTGATCAGGTTGCAGTTGAGCAAGCGTATCCGGAGTTGCGACAGTGACATTTGCTGCTTCTATCGCGCTTAGATCGAGCGCGCCGCTTAGACCTGCCGCCAAATGAACTTTAGGCGACAGAAGCTGGTCCGTTACTACTTCGATCCGCCTTAGCGTCGACAAGGACTCAAGACGCTCGCTCATTTGCGAGCGTAGTGCGTCCGATGGGACAACGAGAAGCGTCCGCTTGAACAGTCCCGCCAGCATTAGCGCGAATATGGTGTCGGTTTTACCAGTCCCTGTTGGCATCACGACAGTTGCTGGCTTTGAAGGCGAGATATCGAGATGAGACAGGACTGCGAAGGCAGCTGCCCTTTGTGGCAACCTGAATCCTGTTACGCCCGCCTCCGCGTTCGCAACTCTGAAGACTAGACGGTGGTCAGCCCAGCTCTTGTAGACCGCGTTCTTATTGTAGAAATCAAAGTCGATGTCCATCTGCCAGCTCCTGTCCTTGGTGCGCCTGTGGTAATAAGCTGTGTCAAGCGTAAAGTTGTCTCGATAGAGTTAGATGCTTCACTAGATCCCCTCATTCCCAAGCTAGGAATCTGCGCTTCTAACTTTTCGATGTCCCGCAGGTTCTATGTCCCGCAGGCGACTCCGATCCAGAGAGCGTCCTCCCGGTCAAGCCAATTACAACTGGCTGACCAAACGGGGATACTCGCATATCAGCCAGCCAGCGAGCTGCGCCCTTTTGCTTCAAGGGCTTAGCGGCCTACGTTGTGCAGATGACGATGCTCAAGTCTGGCCAGACGCCCTTCAAGGGCAAGCCGCGCCCGGCAACTTGTAGGTAGATCGAAGGAGGCTCGAACTGTGAGGCTGCATTGGCTCATAGCCTTGGTGGGCGACATGGCGCGCTAGGAGGGACGACTCTCCCGGTGGAGACATGGCGCTTGGCAACCGAGTCGACACCATAGTTTGGCACCCCCAGCTGTCACCATAGTCTGTCCAAAGCTGCACAAACTATGGTGTTCGCCCCACACGGCGCATCGAGAGTTCCCTGAACAGGAACCTCATTCATGTACCGGTCAGTTCAATATTCAGGGCCGATTTCATCAACAAACGGATAATTCACACCTGTCGAACGCCTCTCCTCCCTCCCCTCCCGAGGGGCGTTCGACGAAACCAAAATAATGAAAGGTGTATCCCGATGATCAAGAATTCGCTGCTTGCCCTGGGTCTGTTGGCCGCGCTGCCGTTCGCCGCATCGGCTGCCGATGGCCTGTCGTACAACTACGTTGAAGGCGGCTACGTGAACACCGATGCCAAGGGCGGCGACGCTGATGGCTGGGGCGTGAAGGGCTCGGTTGCCGTGCATCCGAACTTCCACATCTTCGGTGATTACAGCAAGCAGGAAACCGACACCTTCAAGAACGATGTCGACCAGTGGCGCATCGGCGCCGGCTACAACTACGGCATCGCACCGAACACCGACCTGGTGGCTCGTGTTGCGTACCAGAAGTTCGACATGAAGCACGGCCTGGACTTCAACGGCTACTCCACTGAAGTGGGCGTGCGCACCGCGTTCAACCCGTACCTGGAAGGCTATGCGCTGGCCGGTTACGAGGATTACAGCAAGAAGCACGGCATCAACCCGGACGGCGAGTTCTACGGCCGTGTCGGCGCTACCGCCAAGTTCAACCAGAACTGGGGCCTGAGTGGCGAAGTGAAGCTGGCCAAGGCCGGCGACCGCGAGTGGTTCGTGGGCCCGCGCTTCAGCTGGTAACAAACGCCTGTCGTTAGTGCGTGTAACTGGCGTGTGATCTCTCTCCCACACGCCAGCGAAGCCCGGCCTCGTGCCGGGCTTCTCTTTTTCCGGCATCGCTTTGCCACAATGGGGCATGGGCGATCCCTCCACTCCCGCTGGCACCGGCTTGGCCTACCAGGAACACCTGGCGCCTGCGCCGCTGCGTGGCCAGTTCGGCCAGCTCTGGCAGAGCCAGTTGCCTGCTGATGCCAGTGGCAGCATCACCGTGCTGCCCGATGGATGCGTGGACATTCTCTGGCGTGATGGTGCGCTGTTCGTGGTGGGACCGGACCGTACCGCCGCACACCCGCAACTGACCCCCGGTGCACAGGTGCTGGGCGCGCGGTTCCGGCCTGGGCAGGCATCGTCTGCGCTCGGCATCGACTTGTCCGGCATCGTCGGCCAAGCCGTGCCCCTGATCGAATTCAATACCCGCTGGGCGACTCAGGCTGCGGCCTGGATCGGTGACGCCGCGCCCGACCAGCGCCTGCAGCGCCTGGCTGACAGCCTGCAGCGGAACATGCCGGCGGCCGTGCTGGACGAACACACACGCCGCGCGCATGCGCTGTTCGCGCACGCTGCCAGAGGCGATGCCAGCATCGACGCACTCGCCGCACAACTGGCCATGAGCCCGCGCACCCTGCGTCGCTTCAGCCAGACGCAGTTCGGTTACGGAGCAAAGTCGCTGGAGCGGATCCTGCGTCTGCAGCGGTTCCTGCGCTGCAGCCAGACCCAACCCGCGCACAGTCTGGCGATGCTGGCCGTGGAGGCGGGCTATGCCGACCAGGCCCACCTCAGCCGCGACGCCCGCGAGCTTGCCGGCCTGACGGCAAGCGCGCTGCGCCAGCAGTGGGGACGTTGATGGCCGTTTCGTTCAAGACCCGGGCCCGACCCTGACCGATGCTGGGCGCTCCAACCACAGAGCCGCACCATGAGCCACGCAGACACCACCACTGCCGAACGCCGCATCGACAACATCGAATTCAACGTCGCCGACATCGCCCGCAGCAAGCAGTTCTATGGGCAGGTCTTCGGCTGGTCCTTCACCGACTACGGCCCGGCCTATACCGAGTTCGATGACGGCCGCCTCAAAGGTGGCTTTGTCGCCGGCCAGGCAGTGACGCCCTCAGGAGGCGCGCTGGTCATCGTGTACTGCGTGGACCTTGCCGACGCGCAGCAGCGCATCCTCGCAGCTGGCGGCGAGATCGTGCAGGCGGTGTTTGCCTTTCCCGGCGGCCGTCGCTTCCATTTCCGCGATCTGGACGGCTACGTGCTGGCGGTGTGGAGCGACGCCAGCTGATCCGTCTGCCTCTACAATCCGCCAATGGAAACGCACATCGATGCCTATGTGAGGCAGGCCGACGGCAACTGCATCAAGGTGATGCTGTTCAATGGCCGCTCGCGGGCCTCGCTGCAGGCGCTGGGATTCACCGCTGGCGAAGAAGACACCCTCACCCTGCCGGTCCCCGACGATGCAGCCAAGGCCGCCGTCTTCCTCCGCCTGCGTGATCTCGGCGTGGCCTTCTCGGCGGGCAGGGAGTGGTGTCCGGCCGACGTGTTCGAGCATCTTCGCGAGGGCGGTGTGCTGGAGGGACCCTACCTGCGGGTTGCGTGGCGCACGCCGCAGCAGTTCACCGTGACCACGGCGTAGCCACAGCATGGACGTGATCGAGATCGCTGGAGCGAATCTGCTGCGCGATGCTGCGGACGGCTGGCAGCTGCAGGCGTCGGTGGTCTCGCAGGACCGCATGCGGCTGGCCTGCATCCTTCGTGTCGGGCAGCGCTTTCGCGTCGAGCGGTTCCTGCGCGGACACATGCGGCCGCAGTGGCACGGAGAGTGGTGGTTGCAGCAGCCGCAGCACTCGATCACCGACAGCGGGCTGCAGGCACAGGTGCTTGCCGATGAGTGGCTGGCGCCCGTCGGCTGACCACCGCGAACTGAGAACCGCTCCGTCGCCGGCAAGGTCGTTCCGCTATGATCGCCCGCACATCGCCGCAGGCGATGTGCCCGCCTCAAGCCAGCAGGAACCATCGTGAACGCCCAGCCCGCACCCATCACCGCCCTCAACCACACGCTCGACAACGAGCCGCAGCAGATCACCGCGCCGCTGACCCATTCGGCTGCGTTCCTGGTGCTGACGGTGAAGGACGATGCGGCGTCGCTGGCGAAAGTACGCGAGGTGCTGGCCAGCACCGATGACCTGATCAAGAACACCGCCATCCGCGAGATCGAGCGCACCTTCACCTGCAACGTGGCCATCGGCCACCGCGTGTGGGCGCCGCTGGTGGGCAGTACGCCGCCGCGCGAGTTGAAGCCCTTCCAGGAAGTGAAGGGTGCGACCCACACGGCGGTCTCCACGCCGGGCGACCTGCTGTACCACATCCGTGCACGCACGATGGATCTGATCGTGGCCTTCGAGCGCAACCTGATGATGGCCTTCGGCGATGCGGTGGGCGCGGTGGATGACGTGGCCGGTTTCCGCTACTTCGACGGCCGCGACCTGCTCGATTTCGTCGACGGCACGGCCAACCCCGAAGGCCTGTCACTGCCGGAGGCGACCATCGTCGGCGACGAGGATCCCGACCATGCCGGTGGCAGCTACGTGGTGGTGCAGAAGTACCTGCACAACCTCGATGCCTGGCGTGCGCAGAAGACCGAGGCGCAGGAGGCGATCATCGGCCGCACCAAGCACGACAACATCGAGCTGGACGACGCGCCGGCCGACGCGCAGAAGTCGCACAAGACGCTGTGCACCATCGAGGATGCCGACGGCGAGCACGAGATCCTGCGCGACAACATGCCCTTCGCCAATCCGGGGCGCGGCGAGTACGGCACCTACTTCATCGGCTACACGCGTCGGCTGTGGGTGATCGAGAAGATGCTGGAGCGGATGTTCATCGGCAATCCCGCGCCGCTGCATGACCGCATCCTCGATTTCTCCACCGCGACCACCGGCGTCACCTTCTTTGCGCCCTCGCGCAAGGTGCTGGCCGACCTGGGCGACTGATCACGCCGGGTGGGGGCAGCCAGGTAGATCCACGCCATGCGTGGATGGATCAACCGGTTGCCCGGAACAGCCACGCATGGCGTGGCTCTACTGCGCCGCCATCTGCCTGTCATCTACGGCGCCGACCATGACGCGTTGGGATGGACGTGGAGACGTGGGTGATGGCTTCTGCAGGCAACAAGCGCACCTCGCGCCGTGGCTGGCGCCCGTTGGCATGGTTGCTGGGCCTGTTGGCGCTGGGGAGCGCCAGCGTGTCCGCACAGGACGCGCCTGCGCATTGGATGGCCTATGCCGCCTCCGTCAGCGGCGAGTTGCAGCAGCGTCTGCAGCAGGAGCAGGATCCGCACGCGCAGCGCCTGCTGGCCTGGCTGCAGGAGCATCCCGATGCGCCGGCGCCGTTGGTGGTGAGCGTGTGGATCGCCGGCGATGGCGCCATCTCGAAACTGGAATTCGACAGCCTGGGTGATGCACGGGTCGATGCCGATCTGCGTGCGGCGCTGCAGGCCACGCCGTTGCCGGCGGCGCCGCCGAAGGACATGCGACAGCCACTGCGATTGGGGCTGACCCTTACCCAGTAGATCCACGCCATGCGTGGATGCCGGGCATCGGTAGACGCCAACCTTGGTTGGCGCTCACCTGCCGACCAAGGTCGGCATCTACCAAACGCAGCCACGCATGGCGTGGCTCTACTGCGCAGGTACTGCCTGCGGCTCGCGCGCGGCGGCGCGCCACGCCCGCAGCCCGAACAATGCCAGGCCCAGGAAGAACACGTACAACGCAGCAGTCACGTGCAGCGATTTGAACAGATAGGCGCCCACGTAGACCACGTCCACCACGATCCACACCCACCAGCAGGCCGTGTGCCGGCGTGCCTGCCACCATTGCCCGACCAGGCTCAGTGCGGTCAGCATCGCGTCCAGCCACGGCAACGCTGCATCGGTGAAGGTGTGCATGCCGGCGCCAAGCGCCACGCCGCCACACAGGCCGATGGCCAGGTCGCGCAGCAGCTTGCCGCGCGCCAGCGGCACGATGCGGATGCTGCCTTCATCGGCGGCGTGCTGGCGCCAGTTGATCCAGCCGTAGACCAGGAAGCCACCAAAGGCAACCTGCAGCAGCGTGTCCGAGTACAGCTTGGCTTCGGCGAACACCACGCCGTACAGCGCGACCGACAGCAGGCCGACCGGCCACGCGGCCAGCCGTCGCTTTGCCATCAGCCACACCCCGAGGATGCTGAAGAGCGCGGCAGTCCACTCGAGCGCGACGCCGCTCACAGCGCGAACGTCACCGACAGGCGCGCCTGTCGCGGCGCACCCGGGAACAGGTAGTAGTCACCGCCGCTGCTGCCGGTGTCGCGCCAGTAGAAGCGGTTGAACAGGTTGTCCACCGACAGGTTCCAGCTGACCGCACGGTCGTGCAGGCGGTGCTGGAAGCGCAGGCCGGCGTCGAACACCGAGTAGTCCGGTGCGCGCACACCGCCGTCGGCGCGGGCCACGTTGGAGGAGGCATAGCGCCAGCCACCCGTCACATCCAGGCCTTCAACGAACGGCAGCGCGTAGGCCAGGTGCACGCTGGCGCGCACCTTGGGCACGTTCACCAGCTGATGGCCTTCATAGGCCGGGGTGCCGGTATCGCGTGCGCGCGCCTGCAGCACGCTGGCGCTGGCGACGATCTGCAGCGCGTCGGTCAGCTGGCCGTTGGCGGTCAGTTCCAGGCCGGTATGGGTCTGCTGGCCTTCTTCGACGAAGGTGTAGCCAACGTCGCTGCCGTCGGGCTTTGCGTACTGGTAGGGCTGGGAGGTGCGGAACACGGCCGCGCCCAGGGTGAGGGCGTCCACTGGCACGTACTTCACGCCCACTTCCAGCTGCCGCGACTGCATCGACGGCAGGAAGGTATCGGCGTTGGACGTCCAGAACGGTGCTTCCTGGCCCAGCGAAATGCCGCGCACGTAGCTGGCGTAGGCGTTGAGCTGGTCGGTGGCCTTCCACACCAGCGCGGTCTGCGGCAGGAAGCGCGACAGGCGGCTGTGGCGCTGCGGCGTGCTGCGCTTGTCGTAGGCGCGCTCGTCCAGGCGCACGAAGCGGCCGCCGGCCAGCCACTGCCAGTCATCGCCGAAGCTCATCCGGTCCAGCGCGAAGAACGCGGTCTGCCGGCTGTCCAGGCGCCGTGCCGATGCACCCGGCATCTTCGGCGAGGGCTCGAACACCGGCACCTGCACGTCGTGGATGTTGCTGGTGCCGACGTACTCGTTGACGCTCGGGCGCTTGTCGATGGTGCGGCGGAAGTAGTCGGCGCCGACGCTCAGCTGGTGGCCGACGCTGCCGGTCTCGAAACTGCCGCGCAGTTCGGCACGGGCCTGCTGGTTGCGGCGGGTGTCATCCGGGCTGCGGTAGTCGTAGATGTCGTAGTCGCCGTTGGGGGCGAAGTAGTTGCCCGGCACGCTGCCGTCTGCGCACCCTGCGGTGTAGTAGCAGCCGTAGGCGAAGGCGACGTTGTCATCGATCACCGAACGGCTGTGGCCGACCGAGACGCGCGACTGCCACGCATCGTTGAAGTCATAGGTGTGCAGCGCGGTAATGTTGGTGCTGGCAATGTCCACCGGCCGCTGCCACGGCTGGTAGCCGAGCAGGCGTTCGCGGTCGACGCCGCGTGGCAGGTCGCGCGCGCCCAGCAGCTGGAAGCCGGACACCGAGCGCTGCGCGCTGGTCTGGTAGTTGGCATCCACTTCCAGCTTGCCGTGTTCGCCGATCAGCCAGTCGGTGGCCAGCGAATAGAAGTTGCGGCGACCGTCGGCATGCTCGACGTAGGAATCACTGGCATCCCAGGCGGCGTTCAGACGCACGCCGAAGCGCGGGGTCAGCCAGTGGCCGACATCCACGGCTGCATAGCGTGAGCCTTCCGAATCGGTGCCCAGGGTGACCGTACGCACTTCCGCCGGGCGCTTGCCCACGTAGTTGATGATGCCGCCGGGTGCCATCACGCCAGCCGCGAGGCCGGCTTCGCCCTTGAGGATCTGCACTTCCTGGATGTTCTCCAGCGCCAGGCGCTGCTCGCCGGCGATGGACATGCCGTTGAAGCGGTAGCCGGTGGCCGCATCCAGCGCGAAGCCGCGGATGGCGATGTTCTGGTAGTAGCCCACCGGCGCATAGGCATCGCCCAGCGAGGCATCATTGCTGGCCAGCTCGGACAGCGAACGCACCTGGCGGCGGTCGAGGTAGTCGCGCTCCAGCACGTTCACCGAGGCGGGGGTGTCCTTCCAGGAGCCGCCGCCGAAGGCGTTGACGCG
The DNA here is from genome assembly GCF_056395105.1 of Stenotrophomonas sp. 10L48. Taxonomy (NCBI): domain Bacteria; kingdom Pseudomonadati; phylum Pseudomonadota; class Gammaproteobacteria; order Lysobacterales; family Lysobacteraceae; genus Stenotrophomonas; species Stenotrophomonas sp. 10L48. The sequence goes on from NZ_JBFTIX010000008.1 coordinate 163,646, forward strand.
CGAGGTGTCGGCCTTCGGTTTGCCGGCCTGCACGCGCACCGCCGCCAGTTCGGTGGGCGAGGAGGGCGCATCAGCAGCGTCGGTGCCTGCCTCGCTGGCGTACAGCGGCAGGGCGGCGCAGAGGGCGAGGGCGAGCAGGGTGGGGCGCAGGCAGCGGTTCATTCGATTCGTCTTCAGACAACAAGGGAGACGAAGCGACGGCGCGCAGGTGCACCGGCCCATGACGGGGGTGTGGCTGCGGCTCAAAGCTCCCTACGCCGGTGCAAACCGGATCAGGTTCCAAGGGACTCTCTCAGCCTGGCAGATCCAGGCACCCCCGCTTCAGGTGACCATTTCACTACAAATGGTACGGATTTGCGAGCTACCGCCCTTCAGCCGGGGTCAGATCCCTTTCCAGCGGAAAGGGATCTGACCCCGGCCGAGCGCATCATCGACGCATGGCGTCGGTCTACTGAGTACCCCGGGTGTTTGGTGGCTCGCGGCTCACGCGGCGGCGTGCAGGGCCGCCAGCAGGGCCTGGCCGGGGGCCGTGGCGAACCACGCCGGATGCCCGAGCATGAACGGCTGCCAGGCCACATCGGCGTTCGCGGTCGATCCGGTGACGCCCTCGAAATACTCCACTTCGGACAGAGCGAAGTCGAAATGCACCATCGGCAGCAGGTCGGCCAGCAGGTGCACGCGGGTGGGCGACAGCGGCAGTTCCTGCCGATAGCCGTCCAGCAGGGCCAGGGCGATGTCGATGCGAACAGCATCGGTGCCGCGCTCCAGCTGCAGCCAGGCCACCGCGTTGCGTTCGATCGCGGTGGCCAGGTCGAACAGCGCGCTGGTGGGCGAGGCCAGGCCGAAATCGAGCACCGTGGCAATCGTGCCGTCGTCGTTCCACAGCAGGTTGGAGACGTGCCAGTCGTTGTGCGCCCACAGCCGCGGTTCGTCCTGCAGGCGCGCGGCCAGGCCGTGGTGCCACGGCAGCACATCGCGGCGCAGCTGTTCTTCCCAGGGAATGCGCGCCAGGTAGCGGGCCAACCCGGGGCGGTTGCCGAGGTCGGCGTTCAGCGCGGCGATCGGGTCATCGGCGCGGATCAGGTCGTCGCGTGCCACCAGCAGATGGGTGCCGCGCTGCGGGGYGTGGTAGCTGGCGGCCGCGCGGTGCAGCGTGGCCAGCATTCTTCCTGCCTGGTGTGCCTGGGCGATGTCGGTCAGTGGTGACCATGACGGCAGTTCGCGATACAGGTCCTTGCCGGCGCCCACCGCATGCAGTTCGTAGGTCCACGGGCCGTGTTCGAGTGCGGTGCGGCCGTCGTTGCTGGCCAGCACCTGCACCACCGGCATGCCGGCAGTTGCCAGATGCGCGATGAAACGGTGTTCTTCTTCCAGGCTTCCAGCGCTGCGCACACTGTGGTGGTGGCGCTTGATGAAGACCGGACCGCCGGTGCCGTCGACGATGGCCGCGGCCGACAACGGACGCGGGCTGTGCCAGCGCAGCGTGCTGTCCGCGCCCAGCTGCGGAAAGTGGCCACGCAGCCAGGTGATCTCCTGCGCGTCGATCGCCGGCCAGTCGGCGACGACCTCGTCGTTGTTGAGGCCCTGCACGCGATGGGGGGAAGAAGTCATGCCACGGCCGCTGGTGAGTAGAGGAACATCCAAGGCTGCGCATTCAACGCCATGGACGCCACAGACGCAAACGGGCGGGTCATCGACCCGCCCGTCAGGGACGCCACGTGCGGCCTGTGGCCGGCGCGCTTACCAGCCGCGATGACGGCCGCGGTCGTGGTAGTAGCGGTTGTCATGGCGCTCGCGCTGCCAGCGACGGTCATCGCGGCGGTCGTAGCCATAGCCGCGGTTGTAGCCACGGTCATAACGGCGATCGTAGCGACGGTCATAGCGCCCGTCGTAGCGTCGATCATGGCGGTCGGAGGTGGTCAGGTTGCCGATGGCGCCGCCGGCAACCGCGCCGCCGACGGTGGCAGCCGGGTCGCCGTTGGAGATCAGGTGACCCGCCACGCCGCCGACGACGGCACCGACCACGGTGCGCTTGTCCTTCCTCGACATCGCGCTGGCATCACTGACCACGGCCACGCCGGCAAGAAGTGCCAGGGCCATCGCCAGACCACGGAAGCTGAGTGCGGAAGTGCTGAGCATGTTGGGTTCTCCTGTGAGGTGCATGCCACGGTGGGCAGGGAGGGCGCTGGGCGCCCCGGCTGCCGTAGGGACCACGCTGGTGCCCGGACATTGCCGGAACATTGCGCGCGATCCCCGTGCGGCTTGCGCATTCATCTAGCGTCAGGCGGCATGAAGCGAGGCTGAAAGCGCGGCGGCCGCTCAGCTGCCAGAAAGGAAAAGGGCCGCAGTACGCGGCCCTTCCCATGGTTTCCCCTGCCTGGCCTGGCTCAGTGGCCCATGGCGCGCTGGGCCTGCTTCACCTGCTCCTGCTGGGCGTCCTGCTGCTGCAGGACATTCGGTGCACCGTGCACCGCACCACTGCTGAGTGCCATGCTCTGCTCGCTGGCCGCACGGGTGTCCACCGCCGCGCGGCAGGCAGCCGGGTCACCGGCGGTGCCCTGTACGGCAAACATGCGCTCGCCGTTGGTGCTGGGCACCACCGAATCGATGCGCTGCATGCCGCTGGCCTGCGCTTCCTTGGTCAGTGCAGCGGCGGCGGCCTCCAGTGCATGGCGGTCCTTGAAGGTGCCTGCCGGCAGGCCTTCCATGCCCTTCACGGCCTGGTTGTACATCGGGTTCTGCGGATGGCGCCCGTCATTGAGCAGCGGGCGCTCGCGCGCGTCCTTGATCGCATCCAGCGTCTTCGGGCCGATGATGCCGTCCACTGCCAGACCGTTGTCCTTCTGCAGCTGGCGCACGGCAGCCTCGGTGTTGCGACCGAACTTTCCATCCTCGACCAGCGGCTTGCCGTCGGCACCCACATACCCCAGGTGGCCCAGCTGTTCCTGCGCCCTGCGCACATCCTCGCCGTGCGCACCCTGCTTATGCACTTCGTTGCTGGTCTGCGGCTTTTCCTGCGGGGACGGCTTCGGCTCGGCGGCGCCCTTGGCCTGCGCCTGCTCGTGCGCCTGGCTGCGGTTTTCCAGCAGATCGCGTGCCTGGTGCAGCGGATCGGAGGCGAACAGCTCCCAGTTGGGGTGGTCCTTTACCTGCTTGAGGTAATCCTCCACCGGCATGGTATGCACGCCCAGCTTGCCGGTGGACTGGCTGATCAGCAGCTTGTCGGTGTTCGGGTCTCGCACCACCATCACGATGTGGTCGATGCCGTTCCAGTGCTCGTGCTTGGTCTTGGCCGTATCCAGGCCGATCACCATGCCTTCCTTCAGCGCACCCGGCTTGAGGATGTCGTCGCGCTTGAGCAGCACGCCGGAGTCCTTGTAGGCGTCATGCACGATACCGCCGGAGCCGGCGAAGCCCAGCTTGATCTTGTCGGCGTCGGCGAACACCGCATGGCCGGCCTTCTGGTTGATCTCATCTTGGGTCTTGTTGAGCATCGTGCCGACCCAGCCGGAGCAGTCGATGTAGCCTTGCTCGACGTTCTTGCCGGTGACACCCTTGCCACGGTAGTACTGGCTGGATTCGATGTTGATCGCGTACTTGACGTTGTCGTACTTCACGCCGGCGTTGTAGGCCGCATCCAGCGAAATGCCGGGTGCATCGGGCTTGGCGGCAGCAGCCGTGGCGGTGGCGGCGATGGCTGCGGCACCGGCGGCGACGGCCGCCTGCGCGGCGGGGGTCACGGTCTGCGTCGGTGCGGCCTGCACCGGCGCCGGACGCGCCTGGGCCTCGGTGATCGGCGCGATGTTCTTTTCCGGGATGCTGATCGCGTCGTACTTGCGGTCGTAGTACTGGGCGAAGGTGCTGGCCAGGTCACGATCATTCATCGTGCGCATCTCGGCGCGCGTATGCCCGGTCAGCGCTTCGACGTCACTGCCGATCTGGCCCATGATGCGCGGGCGCATGTTGATCGGATCGCCGTGGCCGTCGCGCACCACGCCGAACGTGCCGGTGGCGATCGCGGTCTGGATCGAACCGTAGCCGGCGGCACCCTGCTGGTGTGCCAGATACAGGTCAAGGCCGCTCGGCTTGTCATCACCGGACAGGTAGGGATGGCCGGTGCGGTCATGGCGCTTTTCCATGTCCACCAGGTTGCGCTTGAACATCTCCGCTGCCGCTTCGGTGTTGCGGGTCGGGTCGTACTCGTGGCCGGTCAGGCCGTACTGCCTGGCCGACGACGGCAGGAACTGGAACAGGCCCTTGGCATCGGTCTTGTCGTTGTGCGCGCGCTCGTTGAAGCGGCCACCGGTCTCGATGTGGGCAAAGCGCAGGAAGTCCTCGCTGGCGATGCCCTTGCGCTGTGCAACCTGCTCGATGATGTCGAGAACTTCCTTTTTGCTGTAGTCACGTTGTGCCATGACACTTCCTCTGGGGTTGATGGAGCGGCCTTTGCCGCGATACGCCAACCGGACTCATCCGTGAGTCTTCAACATGTCGGTCAACAGGTGCTGCGGGGTGGTGCGTCTTACTTTTCGACGTAGGCCTTGCGGGCGGCGTCGTAGTGGTACTGGCGCGCGTCGGCCGCACCCAGCGCACGGGTCTGGCCCGGGCCGGAAATGGTGGTGCCGGTGGCGGTGACGGTGATGGTGGGCAGGTCGCTGCCGGCGACGGCGCTGAAGGCCAGTGCGCCCCGGTTGCTGACGCACGGCATCACCTGGCCCTCGTCGCAGGCGGCTGAATTGTCTTCGCCGGTGATCACCGTGCCCGCGCTGGCCCAGACCTGGCCGTCTTCGGACTTCTCGTAGTCCGGGTTGAATACCAGCACGGTGTAGCTTTCGATGCTGGTACCGGTAGCGAAGGTGCTGGTCGGCACCGCCAGCACCAGCTTGCCGGCCGGAGTGCGGTATTCCAGCGGCTTGCGCTTGCTGTCGATGTCCGGCGCGGTGCCATAGGCGCCGACGGTACCGATCCACGGTTCGGCGCCCTTGAACACCCAGGGACGATCCGGCTTGTCGCCTGTCAGGGTGAAGGTGGCCTCGGTCAGGGTGACCTGGCTGTCCGGACCGGCTTCGTCTTCGCCGGGCTTGCCGTACTTCTGCGGTGTGTTCCAGGCAAAGCCGGTGTAATAGCGGGTGCCGGCCAGTTCGAAGGCATGGCCGAACCAGAAGGTGGCGACACTGCCATTGGCTACTTCATACGAAACGGCGCCATCGCCGTCGACGTCGTAGATGAAATACAGCACGCTGCCGGCATCGGGGGGCGTGGCGGTGGCCGTGGTGGCGGGTGTGGCGGAGCTCTGCATCGGGGCAACATCCTGTCGTGGCGCGGTGGCGCCCTGTGGTGACGCGGTCGAAGGCGAGGGGGTGCAGGCACTGGCAAGCAGCGCAACGAGCAGGCCGGCGAACGTCGCACACAGGCGTGGGCGGACACGGGCCAAGCGGGATTCCGGAAGGATCTTCATGCACCTCTCCATGGTTTGCGGGCGTCGGGCAGGAAGGCCAACGCAGAACACGCCCCGCCCTCGATGAGGGGGAACGTCGTGATGAGCCGGTCGATTCCTTCGACCTCGCATAGGAAAACCCATCGACGCGGATGATGGCACAGATGCGACGGCGATCACAGGGGGCAGGGAGGAGCCTCCCGTCAGAGAACTGCGAACGGTGTCTCAGATCCTGCCGTCGCGCAGGTAGTCGAACAGCTCCGCGTCGCCCTTCAGCCCGAGCTTGAGCATGGCGTCACCCTTCTGGCGGCTGATGGTGCTGACGCTCTTGTGCAGCTGCAGCGAGATTTCCTTGACCGTCATGCCGGTGCCGAGCAGCCGCAGCACCTCCACTTCGCGCGGCGACAACGGCTTGCCGTCACCCTCGCGCATGCGCCAGCTGCCGGCTTCCTCCACCCGCTCGCGCAGGCTGCGGCTGATGTAGGACTGGCCGCGATAGACCGCCTGGATCGCCTGCGGCAGTTCTTCCATCGACGAACTCTTGTCGACCAGGCCGAGCACGCCGCTGTCGAGCACCATGCGCAGGATCGCCAGGTTGTTGGAGACGCTGAGCATGAGCACCGGCAGGTCGGGATGGCGGCGGCGGATCATGCCGATCATGGCGAAGCCATCGGCCTGCGGGCTGCCAGGCATCGAGTAGTCGGTGACCAGCAGGTCGCAGGGCTGGGTCGTCAGCAGGGTCATCAGCGCCTGGGCGTTGTCGGCCTCGCCAACGACTCGGCCAACGCCGCTGGATTCGATGACGGCGCGGGTACCGATGCGGACCACGGGGTGATCGTCTGCGATGATGATGCGCAAGGTCATGCTCTAGTATGGCCACCGGCACGCCGGACCGCGACCGTCGCGGTCCCTGGCAGGACTTCCAGGAGATCGTTGCAGATGCGCAGCTGGGCGGCTCGTGGACTGATCCTGTTGACGACCCTGCTGGCGCTGCCGGCGCTGGCCCAGCCTGCGTCCACGCCGGGGCCGTTGCCGCTCAGCCCCCTGCAGCGCGAGTACCTGGCCGCACATCCTGTTGTCGTTGTTGGACAGTATGACAGTGGCTGGCCTCCTTTTGAGTCGATCCAGGACGGGAAGCAGGTGGGCCTCGGCCCGGACTACCTGACGCTTTCGGCCCGGCAGCTTGGCCTGAAGGTGGAGACGCGCCGTTTTGCGGACTGGCCCTCCGTGCTGGATGCGGCATGTCGCGGCGAAATCGACGTGGTGATGAACATCGCGCTCAGCGCCGAGCGTACCCGTTGCATGGTCTATACCGCCGCCTATGCCGAAGCACCGCTGGCCATGGTTGGACGTCCTCAGGACCTGCGTGCTTCGGAGGCACCTGATCTGGATGGCCTGCGCGTTGTGGTCGAGCAGGACTTCATGACCGGACCGCAGGTGCGTGCGCGGTTCCCAAGGGCACGACAACTTGTCGCAGACAACACGCTGACGGCCTTGCGTATGGTCAGAGACGACAAAGCCGACATTTTCATCGGCAATGCCTACGTGGCGACGGAACTGATCGCCTCCAACGGGTTGAAGGGTGTGGCGTTGCTGCGGCCCAGCGATCTGCCCCCGGAGCAGTTGCATTTCGGTGTGCCCAACAGCAAACAGCCGTTGTCCGAAGCACTGGACCTGGCGCTTGCCGCCGTCAGCGAAGCGCAGCGTGACGCCCTCGCGCAGCGCTGGCTGCCACCGCCGCAGTGGTCGGCGTCGGCGCAGCTGGCATTGAGCCAGGCCGAGAAACGCGTGCTGCAGCAACCCTTGAAGATCGGCTTTGCGCCCAACGCCGCGCCGCTGTCGTTTGCCGACAGGAATGGCAAGCCCAGTGGCCTGACCAACGAATACCTGCAGCGCCTGCTGCAGGCCGGCGCCAACCTGCAGGTTGAAAACAGCCATGACTGGTATGAGGTGCGCGAGAAGGCGCGTCGCGGAGAACTGCAGGCGGTGATCGGCATTCCCTCCGATTCGAACTATCTCGGGCCGGAATGGGTGTTCAGCCAGCCCTTCATCACCGTTCCCAATGTGATTGTCACCCGCACTGACAGTCCGTCGATGCTGGGTCTGTCGGACCTGGACGGCAAGCGCGTGCTGTTGTCCGATCCCGAGCGCATCCGTGGCTACGTGCAGCATCAGGCACCGTCGGTGAAGATCGTCGCCGCGCGCAGCGCCGAGCAGGCCCTGCAACGCCTGGCAGATGGCGAGGCTGATGCCTACGTGGGCAACCTGGCGCTGGTCGACCAGCTGCTGCGCAACCGCTTCCCGGGGCGCCTGCAACTGGCCGCGCCAGCCGGGTTCAACGACCAGCTGGCGCTGGCGGTGGAGCGTCGCCATGCGGCATTGGCCACCACCTTCGACCGCCTGCTGCTGCAGATGGGGCCGCGCCGGCGCGAGGCCCTGCGCGGCGATTGGTTGTCGGTGGAATACCGCGATGGAGTGGACTGGCGCACCCTGCTGCGCTGGGGCCTTCCCCTGCTGCTGGTGCTGACCACTGCTGTGGCAATGCATGGGCTGGGGCACTGGCGGTTGCGCCGCGAAGTGGCTGGCCGTCGCGAGCTGGAGCAGCGCCTGGCCGAGGTGACCGACAACCTGCCTGCCATCGTCTACCAGGCCCGCCGCGAAGCGGACGGCACCCTGAGCTTCCCCTTCATTGCCGGCGATGTGCAGTCGATGTTCGGCATCAGCCGGCAGCAGGCGGAGTCGGACGGGCAGGCGCTGCTGGCATGCATCGATGCCGACGACCGCGAAAAGGTGCTGCGTGCGATGGAACGGGCGGCACGCAATTTCGCCCCGCTGTCCTTCGAGTTCCGTATCCACCGCGACGGAAGCGCGCCCTGCTGGGTGCGCAGCCAGGCGCACCCGTATTCAACGGAAGCAGGCGCGGTAACCTGGAGTGGTTACTGGGTGGACGTGAGCCAAGCGCGCGCGCAGGCCGACGCGCTGGCCGCGGCGATGGTCGAAGCCGAGCAGGCTGCAGCAGCGAAATCGCGCTTCCTGGCCACCATGAGCCATGAAATCCGCACACCGATGAGCGGTGTGCTGGGCATGCTGGAAGTGCTGGCGCATTCGCCGCTGGACGCCGAACAGCAACGCATCCTCGGCGTGATCGAAGACTCGGCGCAGATGCTGCGGCAGATCCTCGACGACATCCTCGACTATTCGCGGATGGAAGCGGGCGCGCTGCGCCTGGAGCCGGTGCCGCTGCCGGTGCGGCCACTGCTGGAGGGTGTGCATCGACTGTTGTTGCCGCAGGCCACGGCGCGTGGCCTGGACCTGCAGCTGGACATTGACGAACAGCTGGCACAGGCCCATGAGGTGGACGGCGTGCGCCTGCGCCAGATCGTGTTCAACCTGCTCAGCAATGCCATCAAGTTCACCGTGAAGGGCTCGGTGCGGCTGCAGCTGGAAGTGTTGGGGCCTACTGCCGAGGATGGCAGCCAGCCGCTGCGCCTGAGCGTCACCGACACCGGCATCGGCATCGCGCCGGAGCAGCTGCCGACCCTGTTCGAACCCTTCACCCAGGCCGGTGCGTACATCCAGCGCGACCATGGGGGCACCGGGCTGGGCCTGAGCATCTGCCGGCGCCTGGTGCAGAAGATGGACGGCGAACTGAAGCTGGAAAGCACGCTGGGCGAAGGAACGCGGGTTGACGTGCTGCTGTCGCTGGTGGAGGCGCGCAGCGAGGATGTGATCGCGCTGCAGGCCGAGCACCAGCAGATCGCGCTGCTGCCCCCTGATCTGCGCCAGGCACGGGTGATGATCATTGAAGACCATCCCACCAACCAGGCGATGATGGCCTGGCGCCTGCAGCAGCTGGGCGTGCCGCATGTGCTGGTTGATGACGGGCAGCAGGCATTGGACCGGCTGGCGGAGGAATCCTTCGATCTGGTCATCACCGACTGCCGCATGCCGGTGCTGGATGGATTTGGTTTCACCCGCCTGCTGCGCGAGCGCGAGGGGCGCAACGGCCAGCCGCGGATGCCGGTGTTGGCGCTGACCGCCAGCGTGCTTGACGATGACGCACGCCGCTGCCGCGAAGCCGGCATGGACGACGTGCTGGCCAAGCCATTGTCGCTGGCGACGCTGCGGCAAGCGCTGCTGCGCTGGTTGCCGCGCGCCGAGGGTGCTGAAGATGACCAGGCCGCGGTGGACAGCGACGATGAGCCCGAGGGCGACGAGGGGCTACCCGACCTGGCGACCCTGCAACGGCGCTTCGGTTCGCGCGAGATCGCCCGGCAGCTGCACGACAGCCTGGTCAAGGCCAGCAACGAGGACATCGCGGCCCTGCAGCGCGCGCTGCACGAAGGCGACCGGGTGACGGCCGCGCTGCACCTGCATCGGCAGGCCGGTGCGCTGGGGGCGGTGGGTGCACGCGGCCTGGCCGATCGCGCCAACGCGCTGGTGGAACGGTTGCAGGCCGCGGGCGATGCAGAGGTCGCATCGGCGGTTGCCGACGCCGGGCAGTTCGTGGCGCACCTGCAGCACCAGCTGCAGCGCCTGGCTCACTGAGCCGCGTGCTCCTGCAGGTAAGCGATCACCAGCGCGCGACGCTCGGCGCTCGGGAAGGCGTTGTACATGCGCGTGCCGGGTACCAGATGGGTGGGCGACTGCAGGAAGGTGTCCAGGGTCTGCGCACTCCAGACGAAGTCGGCGCGGCGCATGCCCTGCGAGTATGCGTAGTCGGGCAGGCTGCCCGCACGGCGGCCGATCACCCCATGCAGGTTGGGACCGAAGCGGTGGATGCCGCCGGCATTGACGGTATGGCAGCCCGCGCACAGTTCGAACGCGCGCTGCATCGCCTGCTGGCGCGCTTGTTCGGGCGTGCTGGGCGCAGCGGGCGGGCGCTGGCACGCACTGGCGACCAGGATCGTGGCAACAGCGGGAAGCAGACGAAGGGCACGCATGGGCGAGCAGGATAACGGGCGCACGCGCCGTGGGGCTGCGACCGGCCGTCGCAGCCCCATCGCCGGTCACATGCCGGAGTAGTTCGGGCCGCCGCCGCCCTGCGGGGTCACCCAGACGATGTTCTGGGTCGGATCCTTGATGTCGCAGGTCTTGCAGTGCACGCAGTTCTGCGCGTTGATCTGCAGCCGCGCATCGTTGCCGTCGCCGACGAATTCGTACACGCCCGCCGGGCAGTAGCGCGCTTCCGGACCGGCGTACTCGGCCAGGTTCACCTTCACCGGGATGCTCGCATCCTTCAGCGTCAGGTGGCTGGGCTGGTTCTCGTCGTGGTTGGTGCTGCTGAGGAACACCGAGCTGAGGCGGTCGAAGGTCAGCACGCCATCGGGCTTGGGATAGGCAATGCGCGTGTGCTTGGATGCCGGCTCCAGGCAGGCGTGGTCCGGGATGCTGTGGCGCAGGGTCCACGGCGGGTTGCGCACGCCCAGCTTCGGCAGCAGCCACTGCTCGATGCCGGTCATCAGCGTGGCCACGGTCTGGCCCTTCTTGAACCACTGCTTGAAGTTCTTGGACAGCTTCAGTTCGTCGTGCAGCCAGCTGGTTTCAAAGGCGGCCGGGTAGGCGCTGAGCTCATCGTGCTGGCGATCGGCCACCAGCGCGTCGAAGGCGGCATCGGCGCACAGCATGCCGGTCTTGATCGCGGCGTGGCTGCCCTTGATGCGGCTGACGTTGAGGTAGCCGGCTTCGCAGCCAACCAGCGCGCCGCCCGGGAACACGGTCTTGGGCAGCGACATCAGGCCGCCCGCAGTGATCGCACGCGCGCCGTAGCCGATGCGGGTGCCGCCTTCCAGATGCTTGCGGATCGACGGATGGGTCTTGAAGCGCTGGAATTCCTCGAACGGGCTCAGCCAGGGGTTCTTGTAGTCCAGGCCGACCACGTAGCCGATGGCGACCTTGCCGCCGTCGGCGTGGTACAGGAAGGCACCGCCGTAGGTATCGGTATCCAGCGGCCAGCCGGCGGCGTGCACCACCAGGCCCGGCTCATGCTTGGCCGGGTCGATCTGCCACAGTTCCTTGATGCCGATGCCGTAGGCCTGCGGATCCTTGCCTTCGTCCAGCTTGAAACGGCTGATCAGCTGGCGGCCGAGGTGGCCGCGCGCGCCTTCGGCGAACACCGTGTACTTCGCATGCAGGGCCATGCCGCGCTCGAAGGCCGGACCGATCGTGCCGTCCTTTTCGATGCCCATGTCGCCGGTAGCCACGCCGATCACCGCACCGTCATCGCCGTACAGCACTTCGGCGGCGGCGAAGCCGGGGAAGATCGCCACTTCCAGCGCCTCGGCCTGCTGCGCCAGCCAGCGGGTGACTTCGCCCAGGCTGATGATGTAGTTGCCTTCGTTGTGGAAGCACTCGGGCAACAGCGCGTGCGGGGTGGTGCGCGCGCCGGTCTCGCTGAGGAACAGGAACTCGTCGCGGGTGACCTTCTGCTTCAGCGGTGCGCCGCGCTCGGCCCAGTCCGGGAACAGTTCGGTCAGCGCGCGCGGGTCCATCACCGCGCCGGACAGCACGTGCGCGCCGGGTTCGGAGCCCTTCTCCAGCACGCATACCGACAGTTCGCGGCCGGCGTCGATCGCACGTTGGCGCAGGCGGATCGCGGTGGCCAGGCCGGCCGGGCCGGCACCGACGACGACCACGTCGAATTCCATGACTTCACGCTGGGGCAGGGCGTTGGCTTCAGCACTCATCGATTGCATGACTCGTGGGTAGTGCCGGCATCGGGGCCACCGGCGGTTGCCTGGGAATCGCGCGTGCAGCCACGGGCGAAACGGTTGTTTGAATGTGTCAGGGTACCGGGACGGGCGTGATCGAGCTAGATCGCCGATGTTCACATCGCAATTGCTGCAATGCAGCGTAATGCGCGTGGTCTGGCAGGTGCCAACCTTGGTTGGCGTGAGCGGAAACACCAGCGCCGACCAAGGTCGGCCTCTACCCGCACACCAACTCCGCCCGGATGGCCGACAATGGCGGCAGTCCCGACTGCGTGTGAGTGCCATGGCTTTGGATCCGTACGACCTGTTCGATGTCCGTTCCCTGCTCAGCGAGGAAGAGCGCGCGGTACAGGAGAGCGTGGCCCGCTTCACCAACGAGCGCGTGCTGCCGATCATCGGTGATGCCTTCGACCAGGCACGGTTCCCGTCGGAACTGGTGCCGGAGATCGCCGCGCTGGGCCTGCTCGGTGCCACGCTGCCGGGTGAGTACGGCGGCGGCGACATGGGGGCGGTGAGTTACGGGCTGATCTGCCAGGAGCTGGAGCGCGGCGATTCGGGCCTGCGCAGCTTCGTGTCGGTGCAGAGCTCGCTGTGCATGTACCCGATCTTTGCTTACGGCAGCGAAGAACAGCGCCGGCAATGGTTGCCGGCGATGGCGCGCGGCGAATTGATCGGCTGTTTCGGCCTGACCGAGGCACATGGCGGTTCCGACCCGGCCAGCATGAAGACCCGCGCGGTGCGCGATGGCAGCGACTGGCGCATCAACGGCAGCAAGATGTGGATCACCAGCGGGCCGGTGGCCGACCTGGCCATCGTCTGGGCACAGACCGAAGACGGCATCCAGGGCTTCGTGCTGGAGAAGGGCATGCCCGGCTTCACCACCCAGGAAATCAAGCACAAGATGAGCCTGCGCGCGTCGCTGACCGGCGCGCTGTTCTTCGACGACGTACGCGTACCCGACAGCCACCGCCTGCCGAACGTGAAGGGGCTGAAGGGGCCGCTGGGCTGCCTGACCCAGGCGCGTTTCGGCATCAGCTGGGGCCCGATCGGCTCGGCCATCGCCTGCCTGGATGAAGCGCTGGGGTATGCCAAGGAGCGCGTGCTGTTCGGCCGTCCGCTGGCGGCCACGCAGAGCGCGCAGATCAAGCTGGCCGACATGGCCCGGCGCATCACCATGGCGCAGCTGCTGGCGTTGCAGCTCGGCCGACTGAAGGAAGCCGGGCAGGTGCAACCGCAGCAGGTCAGCCTGGCCAAGTGGAACAACTGCCGCATGGCGATCGACATCGCCCGCGAGTGTCGCGATCTGCTGGGTGGCGCCGGCATCACCACCGAGCACGTGGCGATCCGCCATGCGCTGAACCTGGAATCGGTGATCACCTATGAAGGCACCGAAACCGTGCACCAGCTGGTGATCGGACGTGAGCTGACCGGGATCAACGCGTTCTGAGTGCACCGGTAGTGCCGGCCGCTGGCCGGCGTTGCCGAGTAGGGTGGGCGGCAAAGGACGCCTATCCGGAGATGCAAGCTGAATGAAGAACAATCCCTCTGTAAGGCTGCTGTGCCTCCCGCTGCTCTTCCAAGCCTCGGTGCTGCAGATGGCGTGGGGAGGCAACAGGGATGATGGGGCATGGGCAGGCAGCTATTCGCAGGCGAGCGATCTGTGTACCGAACCGGGCAGCGGGCGTAGTTGCCGCGATGGATTCAGGGACAGCCTGTCGATTGTCGAAGAATCACTGGGCTACAGGGTTTAGCTGCACAGTACCCAGGCGATGCAGCACGTCTGCTCCTTTGTGCTGCACATGAAGCCAGAGGGCGGAAAGCTGATTCATCAGTCCGAACTAGGCACAGTGGCTATCGAGCAACATGCAGGTGCGCTGAGAGTCTCATCCGGCGGGATCGACCCGACGGCAACGGGTTTGGCATTGTGCGGCACGCATGCTGATATTGATGGTCTGGAGTTTTCTTCTGTGGGCAATCGCACGAGTTCCAGGTAACGCCATGGCGCCCGCAACTGATTGATCCAGGCGGAAGACATCCACGCATGGCGTGGATCTACTGCGCGGCTGTTGGGTCCGCCTTGAAGCGAGCCGAGCACCGCAGGTCCGGCGGGGGCGGAGAGGCGCGGGTGTCTGAGCGCAGCGAGTTCCGCGCCGTCCCCGGCGGGCCGAGGAGCGCAGGGTACCGGTGCGCAGCACCGGCTCGCGGATGGCGGCGCGTTTCTTTTGGTTACTTTTCTTTCCGCGCGGAAAGAAAAGTAACGCCCATGAACGCATGCGCGCGCTTCAGCAATCGGGCGCAAGGGAGAAGCATGGCCTCACGCGCCGCCGGCAAACCCATGCTGGCGCCACGCCTCGTACATCACCACCGCAACGGTGTTGGACAGGTTGAGGCTGCGGTTGTCCGGCCGCATCGGCAGGCGCAGCCGGCGACCATCGGGCAGGGCATCAAGCACGTCCTGCGGCAGGCCACGACTTTCCGGGCCGAACAGGAAGGCATCACCGTCGTCGAACGCCACGCTGTCATAGCGGACGCTGGCACGCGTACTCAGGGCGAACAACCGCTTCGGTGCGATCCGCGCCAGCGCAGTGTCCAGGTCCGGATGCACCTGCAGGCGCGAGTACTCGTGGTAGTCCAGGCCGGCGCGCTTGAGCTGCTTGTCTTCCAGTGCGAAGCCGAGCGGCTCGACCAGGTGCAGCTGCGCGCCGGTGTTGGCGCAGAGCCGGATCACATTGCCCGTGTTGGGCGGGATTTCCGGTTGGAACAGGATCACGTGGAACTGGGGCGCGGCATTCATCGGCGCAGTGTACCTGCGACGGCGGCCGCCTTTACGACGCACGCCCCGCGCGGGGCAGGGCGGACGTCGCTTACGGGCGCAGCAGGACCTGGGCGGTTTCGGCAGCGAAGGCCTGCAGCTGGGCGGCGCTCGGACGCACCTGCAGGGCCGGCAGGTTGACGATCACCTGGTTGGCGACGCTGGTGGCGGCCGCTGCCAGGGTGGCGGCGTAGCGCTGGGCTTCCTGCTCGGCAGCCAGGGCGACACGCTGCTCCAGGCTCGGGCGCACTTCAACCGAGGCCAGGGTGGTGATCGGCAGCGCGGCGGCGACCGGGCTGGCGATGAAGCCGTCGCGCTCGGCCAGCTGGTCGACGCTGGGGCGCACTTCGACAGTGGCCAGGGTCGGGATGCCGCTGGCCTGTTCCCAGGCCTGCTGGACCAGCTGGTCGGCGGCCGGGCGGACCTGCACGGTGGACAGGGTCTTGATGGATTCGGAGGCCTGCACCGACGAAACAACCGCGGTGCCGGCGATCAGGGCGATGGCGATGGCAATGGTCTTGGCGTTCATGACGGGGCCTGTTTAGTGTTGGTGATCAGTGGTGTGGTAGTAAGGTAGAACACCAGTTCTGGGGATGCAAGCGGAATTTTCGATTTCCTGCTTTTGTTCAGTCTTCAGTCAGCTTTCGTCTGAAGCCCTTCCTGGCGCAGGAAGTACGAAGCAATCCCCGTGCCAACTTTTAGTCGTTGATTCATAAGGGTTTTATGACTCACCGAAAGTGTCCGCAGGGCGGACACCTGTCCATTCGGGGGGCTGCGGACACTGTCCGGACGTGAATCACCACCGTTCGTGACCCGGGGACGGCCAATCACGAAGGCCGATGGGGCCGATCACCCCCAGTGACTGGTGGCCGATACCGGTGGCCGCACGCCCGCGCTAGGATCGGGATTCACCTTCGTGACCAAGGACCCGGATATGTCGCTCACCCTGCGCCCGCGCGCCGCGCTGCTCGCTGTTGCTCTCAGTACTGCCCTCGGCACGCTCGCGCCGACCTACGCGCTGGCGGCCAAGCCGGCCGCGACCAGCAAGGTCGATATCCCGTTCGAGCAGTTCACCCTGCCCAACGGCCTGCGCGTGGTGGTGCATACCGATCGCAAGGCACCGATCGTTGCGGTCAACATCTGGTACCACGTCGGCAGCAAGGACGAGCCCGCCGGTCGCACCGGCTTCGCGCATCTGTTTGAACACCTGATGTTCCAGAGCAGCGAGAACCACGACGGCGAGTACTTCGAACCCTTCAAGCAGGTGGGTGCGACCGGCCAGAACGGCACCACCAATACCGACCGCACCAACTATTTCGAGAACGTGCCGACCACCGCGCTGGACATGGCGCTGTGGATGGAATCGGACCGCATGGGCCATCTGGTGGGCGCGATCGACCAGGCTGCGCTCGACGAACAGCGTGGCGTGGTGCAGAACGAGAAGCGCCAGGGCGAGAACCAGCCCTATGGCCAGGTGTGGGAACAGCTCAACCGCGCGCTGTATCCGGTGGGCCACCCGTACCACCACAGCGTGATCGGCTCGATGAACGATCTCAACGCCGCCTCGCTGGACGACGTCAAGACCTGGTTCCGCACCTGGTACGGCCCGAACAACGCGGTACTGGTGCTGGCCGGTGACATCGACCTGGCCACCGCCAAGGAAAAGGCCGCCAAGTACTTCGGCAGCATCCCGGCCGGCCCGACCATGGCGCAGCCGAAGGTGGACGTGGCCAAGCGGCTGGCCGACACCCGCGAGGTGATGACCGACAAGGTGCCGCAGGCACGCATCTACCGCGCCTGGAACGTGGCGCAGGTCGGCACCACCGACGTCGACCAGCTGCAGCTGCTGGCCTATGTGCTCGGCGGCGCCAAGTCCTCGCGCCTGAGCCAGCGCCTGCAGCACCAGGACAAACTGGTGGACAACATCAGCGCCGGCGCTTACGCCTCGCAGCTGGGTTCCAACTTCATGGTGATGGCCACGGTGAAGCAGGGCCAGGATCCGGCCAAGGTCGAAAAGATCATCGATGAGGAAATCGAGCGCCTGCTCAAGGAGGGCCCGACCGCCGAAGAACTGGCACGCGCCAAGACCGGCTCGCGCGCGGCGTTCATCCGTGGCATCGAGCGCATCGGCGGCTTCGGTGGCAAGGCCGATGCGCTGGCCGAGTGCACGGTCTACACCGGCGACCCGGGCTGCTTCCGCACCTCGCTGGCCAACATCGACAAGGCCACCGCTGCCGACCTCAAGCGCCTGGGCGCGCAGTGGCTGGACAAGGGCAGCCACACCCTGGTGGTCGAGCCGGGTGAACGCGTGGCGCTGAAGGAAGACCCCTCGCAGGCGCCGAAGCCGTTCAACGTGCCGGCGGTCGACAGCAGGTACAGCACCCTGCCCGAGCAGGTGGACCGCAAGGCCGGCGTGCCGCAGACCCGCGAGTTCCCGCAGCTGAAGTTCCCGGCCCTGCAGCGCGCCACGCTGAAGAACGGCACCCAGGTGGTGCTGGCCGAGCGCCACGAGATTCCGGTGGTGCAGTTCAGCTACCAGTTCCCGGGTGGCTTCACCGCCGACCAGGGCCGCAAGCCGGGCACCGCCAACTTCACCATGAGCCTGATGACCGAAGGCGCCGGCAAGCTCGGCTCGCTGGCCTTCGCCGATGCAGCCGATGCGCTGGGTGCGGATCTCGATGCGTCCGCAGGCCTGGATTCGGTGGATGTGGAACTGTCCGCGCTGAAGGAGAACCTGGTGCCGTCGCTGGCGCTGTATGCCAGCCTGCTGCGCGAGCCGCGCTTCGAGCAGAGCGAGATCGACCGGGTCAAGGCGACCTGGATCGCCGGCATCCAGCAGGAGAAGGTCAACCCGGGTGCGGTAGCGATGCGCGTGCTGCCGCCGCTGCTGTACGGCAAGGGCCACCCGTACGCGATCCCGTTCACCGGCAGCGGTGACGAAGCGGCGATCAGCAGCCTGGGCCGCGAGGACCTGGTTGACTTCCACCGCGACTGGCTGCGCCCGCAGGACGGCACCCTGATCGTGGTGGGCGATACCACCCTGGCCGAGATCGTGCCGCTGCTGGAC
The DNA here is from genome assembly GCF_056395105.1 of Stenotrophomonas sp. 10L48. Classification (NCBI taxonomy): domain Bacteria; kingdom Pseudomonadati; phylum Pseudomonadota; class Gammaproteobacteria; order Lysobacterales; family Lysobacteraceae; genus Stenotrophomonas; species Stenotrophomonas sp. 10L48. The sequence goes on from NZ_JBFTIX010000008.1 coordinate 181,672, forward strand.
AAGCAGCTGGGCGACTGGAAGGCCACCGGTGATGCGCCGACGATCAAGGCCACCACCGCCGTGGCGCTTCCGAAGAGCCCGCGCGTGTTCCTGATCGACCAGCCGGGCGCGGTGCAGGCCAACCTGTTCGCCGGCCAGGTCGTGCCGCCGTCCAGCGACGCCAGCTCGACCCGCTTCGACATCGCCAACGGCGTGATCGGTGGTGACTTCACTTCGCGCCTGAACATGAACCTGCGCGAGGACAAGCACTGGTCCTACGGTGCCCGCACCAGCGCCAGCAACACCGTGGGCCAGCGCCCGTGGATGGCGATGGCACCGGTGCAGATCGACAAGACCGGCCCGGCCATGGCGGAAATGCGCAAGGAGATCGCCGAGTTCGCCAACGGCAGCAAGCCGGCGACCGACGCGGAAGTGGCGCGCATCCGCAACATCCAGACGCTGAGCCTGCCCGGCGCCTACGAGACCGCCAGCGCGGTGGCCTCGACCATCGGCACGATCGTGCAGTTCAAGCGTCCGGACGACTACGTGCTGCGCCGCAAGGCCGAGATCGAAGCGATGACCCCGGCACAGGTGCAGCAGGCGGCAGCGGAGATCAAGCCGCAGGCGCTGACCTGGGTGGTGGTGGGTGACCTCAAGCAGACCGAAGCGGCCGTGCGCGCCTTGAACCTGGGCGAAGTGACCGTGATCGATGCCGAAGGCAACCCGGTCAAGAAGTAAGTGATGTGCCTGCCCGCTCCGGCGGGCAGGCCTCTGGTGGTAGCGCCGGGCCGTGCCCGGCGAGCGCGCAGCGCGGCATCTGGACGCCTTCGAAGAACCGCCGGGCATGGCCCGGCGCTACCGCAGCCCTCTCCGGCTATCCCTGATTCAGACGGTTCAGGCACACTCCTGACATTCCCTTCCAGGATCCTGCCCATGCGCGTTCTGCTGCTGTCGTCCCTGTTGCTCACCGTCACCGCCTGCACCTGGGTGCCGATCGAACCGGCCGGCAAGGCGACCCGCGTGCTGCCGGCAGGCCCGGTACCGGCCGGCTGCATCTCCAAGGGCGAAGTGGTGGTGACCGTGAAGAGCAAGGTCGGCTTCTACAACCGCAACCCGCTGCGCGTGCAGGAAGAGCTGGAAACCCTGGCCCGCAACGAGGCCCCGACCACCGGCGCCAACGCCGTGCAGGCCGCTGCGGCCCCTGCCGATGGCAGCCAGCGCTTCGCCGCCTTCCAGTGCCCGCCGCGCTGAATCCTTCACCATACGGCCAAGGCTGAATTCGTAAAGATGCGGTGAAGGCCCGGGGGGTTATAGAATAGCGCCCCCTTTGCCTGAGCCTTGGCGCTAACCTCGATGCTCTTCAAGAATGTCTCGATTGCCGGCCTGGCTCACGTTGATGCGCCGCACACGCTGACGACCAAGGAAATCAACGAACGCCTGCAGCCGACGCTGGATCGCCTTGGTATCCGTACCGACGTCCTCGGCGACATCGCCGGCATCCACGCGCGCCGCCTGTGGGACAACGGCGTCCTGGCGTCCGATGCGGCCACCATGGCTGGCCGCAAGGCGCTGGAAGACGCAGGCATCGATGCGACGCAGGTGGGCCTGTTGATCAACACCTCGGTCAGCCGTGACTACCTGGAGCCGTCCACGGCTTCCATCGTGTCCGGCAACCTCGGTGTCAGCGACGAGTGCATGACCTTCGACGTCGCCAATGCCTGCCTGGCCTTCATCAACGGCATGGACATCGCTGCGCGCATGCTTGAGCGCGGTGAGATCGACTATGCGCTGGTGGTGGATGGCGAGACCGCCAACCTGGTGTACGAAAAGACCCTGGAGCGGATGACCGCGCCGGACGTCACCGCTGACGACTTCCGCAACGAGCTGGCGGCGCTGACCACCGGGTCCGGTGCAGCCGCGATGGTGATGGCCCGTTCGGAGCTGGTGCCCGACGCGCCGCGCTACAAGGGTGGCGTGACCCGCTCGGCCACCGAGTGGAACCAGCTGTGCCTGGGCAACCTGGACCGCATGGTCACCGACACCCGCATGCTGCTGATCGAGGGCATCAAGCTGGCCCAGAAGACCTTCACCGCCGCCAAGATCGCACTGGGCTGGGCCGTGGAAGAGCTGGACCAGTTCGTCATCCACCAGGTCAGCCAGCCGCACACTGCGGCGTTCATCAAGAATTTCGGCATCGACCCGAAGAAGGTCATGACCATCTTCGGCGAGCACGGCAACATCGGTCCGGCCTCGGTGCCGATCGTGCTGAGCAAGCTCAAGCAGCTGGGCAAGCTGAAGAAGGGCGACCGCATCGCGCTTCTGGGCATCGGCTCGGGCCTGAACTGCTCGATGGCCGAAGTGGTCTGGTAAAAAAGTCACCGCTGACCTGCTGCGCGCCGTCCGCACCTGCCAGCCAATCGCTCGCGACGGACAGCGATGATGTTTCCAAGTGTCCAAGGGCCGGTTCTACCGGCCCTTTCTACAGGTGCGATCCGATGTCCCAGCTTCCCGGTTACCCCGCCCACCCGCAGCGTTTCGAGGTCCGCCCCGGCCTGTCGATGAACTATCTCGACGAAGGCCCGCGCGATGGCGAAGTGGTGGTGATGGTGCACGGCAACCCGTCGTGGAGCTATTACTGGCGCACGCTGGTGGCCGGCCTGTCGGACAGGTACCGCTGCATCGTGCCGGACCATATCGGCATGGGCCTGTCGGACAAGCCTGACGACAGCCGCTACGAGTACACGCTGCAGTCGCGGGTGGATGATCTGGATGCGCTGCTGAAGCATCTGGGCATCACCGGCCCGGTGACGCTGGCCGTGCACGACTGGGGCGGCATGATCGGTTTCGGCTGGGCGCTGTCGCACCACGACCAGGTCAAGCGCCTGGTGGTGCTCAACACCGCCGCGTTCCCGATGCCGGCGGCCAAGAAGATGCCGTGGCAGATCGCGCTGGGCCGGCACTGGAAGATCGGCGAGTGGATCATCCGCACCTTCAATGCGTTCTCCTCCGGTGCCTCGTGGCTGGGCGTGGAGCGGAAGATGCCGGCCGATGTGCGCCGCGCCTACGTGTCGCCGTACAACAGCTACGCCAACCGCATCAGCACCATCCGCTTCATGCAGGACATTCCGCTGTCGCCGGCCGACAAGGCGTGGTCACTGCTGGAGCGCGCCGGCAAGGCGCTGCCGTCGTTCGCCGATCGTCCGGCCTTCCTCGGCTGGGGCCTGCGTGATTTCGTGTTCGACCACCACTTCCTGAAGGGCTTCCAGGCGGCGTTGCCGAAGGCGCAGGTGCATGCCTTCGAGGATGCCGGCCACTACGTGCTGGAAGACAAGCATGAAGTGCTGGTGCCGGAGATCCGGGCGTTCCTGGACGCGAACCCGATCTGATCGGTTCCCGGGTCGGATCCCGGTAGTGCCGGCCGCTGGCCGGCAAGCGCGCAATGCGCGCCGGGTTCATGATGTTGCCGGCCAGCGGCCGGCACTACCACTACGCCGCGATTGGCGCCTGTGGCGAGGGGCTGTTGCCGTTGTCGTCCGGGTGGTCGTCGTCGTTGTCCGCACCGTCGCGCCAGCGCCAGTCGGCCAGGGTCAGCGGATCCAGCCCATAGGCGATGCGGGCCTTGTCGCACTGCGGGCTGGCCTTGCCGTACTCCCACGATGCATCCACCTCGCGGCACACGCTGGGGCGGTTGGGGTGGATCGTGCAGCGCGAATAGACGCCGATCTGGGCGTCCAGCGCCACGCAGCGCACCGGCTTGGAATGGGTGCCGCGCATGCACAGGCGGTGCGGGTCGAGCACCTCGGTGAGCTGGTGCGGCACGCCGCCGGGGGTGACCTCGTCCGATTCCATCCAGTGGAAGGCCACGCGGTACTGGGTGCAGCAGGCGCCGCAGGTCATGCAGGGATGTTGCATGGGCAAGCCGCCTCGGGCGGCATCGGGAAAGGGACGAGGATGCGGATTTTCCACGCTGGCGGCCGCCGCGCAAGAAATTCCGTAAGCGGCGACAATGAACGGATGAACCGATCCTGCAACATCGCCGCGCGGCTGCCCGAGCTGGCGCGTGAACGCCCCGACCAGATCGCCATCCGCTGCCCGGGCCGCCGCGGCGCCGGCAACGGCATGGCGGCCTACGACGTGACCCTGGATTACCGCCAGCTGGACGCCCGCAGCGATGCGATGGCGGCCGGCCTGGCTGGCTACGGCATCGGCCGTGGGGTGCGCACGGTGGTGATGGTGCGGCCGTCGCCGGAGTTCTTCCTGTTGATGTTCGCCCTGTTCAAGCTGGGCGCGGTGCCGGTGCTGGTCGATCCCGGCATCGACAAGCGCGCGCTGAAGCAGTGCCTGGACGAGGCACAGCCGCAGGCCTTCATCGGCATCCCGCTGGCCCACGTGGCGCGGCTGGCGCTGCGCTGGGCGCCTTCGGCGACCCGTCTGGTCACGGTTGGCCGCCGCCTGGGCTGGGGCGGTACCACGCTGGCCGCGCTGGAGCGTGCCGGCGCCAACAGCGGCCCGATGCTGGCCGACACCGATGGCGAGGACACGGCGGCGATCCTGTTCACCAGCGGCTCCACCGGCGTGCCCAAGGGCGTGGTCTACCGCCACCGCCACTTCGTCGGCCAGATCGAGCTGCTGGGCAGCGCCTTCGGCATGGAGGCGGGCGGGGTGGACCTGCCGACCTTCCCGCCGTTTGCGCTGTTCGATCCGGCACTGGGCCTGACCTCGGTGATTCCGGACATGGACCCGACCCGGCCGGCCCAGGCCGACCCGGCGCGCCTGCATGACGCCATCCAGCGTTTCGGCGTGACCCAGCTGTTCGGCTCGCCCGCGCTGATGCGGGTCCTGGCGCGGCACGGGCGGCCGTTGCCGACGGTGACCCGGGTGACCTCGGCCGGTGCGCCGGTGCCGCCGGACGTGGTTGCCACCATCCGCAGCCTGCTGCCGGCCGATGCCCAGTTCTGGACACCGTATGGCGCCACCGAGTGCCTGCCGGTGGCGGTGGTCGAGGGGCGCGAGCTGGAGCGTACGCGCGCGGCCACCGAGGGCGGTGCCGGCACCTGCGTCGGCAGCGTGGTCGCACCGAACGAGGTGCGCATCATCGCCATCGACGATGCGCCGCTGCCGGACTGGTCGCAGGCGCGCGTACTGGCCGTGGGCGAGATCGGTGAGATCACCGTGGCCGGGCCGACCGCCACCGATAGTTATTTCAACCGTCCGCAGGCGACGGCGGCGGCGAAGATCAGCGAAACCCTGGTCGATGGCAGCGTCCGCATCGTGCATCGCATGGGCGATGTCGGCTACTTCGATGCGCAGGGACGGCTGTGGTTCTGTGGCCGCAAGACCCATCGCGTGGAAACCGCCCACGGACCGCTGTACACCGAACAGGTCGAGCCGGTGTTCAACACCGTACCCGGCGTGGCACGCACTGCGCTGGTGGGCGTCGGCGCGGCCGGTGCGCAGGTGCCGGTGCTGTGCGTGGAGCTGCAGCGTGGCCAGTCCGACAGCCCTGCTCTGCGCGAGGCGCTGCATGCCACGGCCGCTGCGCGTCTGCCCGAGATGAAGCTGGAACACGTGCTGATGCATCCGGCGTTCCCCGTCGATATCCGTCACAACGCCAAGATCGGCCGCGAGAAGCTCGCCGTCTGGGCACGCGCCGAACTGGAGAAGCGCGCATGAAGATCCTGGTCACCGGTGGTGGTGGTTTTCTTGGCCAGGCGCTGTGCCGTGGCCTGGTCGAACGTGGCCACCAGGTGCTGGCGTTCAACCGCAGCCACTACCCGGAACTGCAGGCGCTGGGCGTGGGCCAGATCCGCGGTGACCTGGCCGATCCGCAGGCGGTGCTGCATGCGGTGGCCGGCGTCGATGCGGTGTTCCACAACGGTGCCAAGGCGGGTGCGTGGGGCAGCTATGACAGCTACCACCAGGCCAACGTGGTCGGCACCGACAACGTCATCGCCGCCTGCCGTGCGCATGGCATCGGCAGGCTGGTCTACACCTCCACGCCCAGCGTGACCCACCGCGCCACGCACCCGGTGGAAGGACTGGGTGCGGACGAAGTGCCGTATGGCGAGGATTTCCAGGCGCCGTACGCGGCGACCAAGGCGATTGCCGAACAGCGCGTGCTGGCGGCCAATGACGCGAGCCTGGCGACTGTGGCGTTGCGTCCGCGGTTGATCTGGGGCCCGGGCGACCAGCAGCTGGTGCCGCGCTTGGCCGATCGTGCACGCGCTGGCCGTTTGCGCCTGGTGGGCGATGGCAACAACAAGGTCGATACCACTTACATCGACAACGCCGCGCTCGCGCATTTCCTCGCCTTCGAGGCGCTGGCACCGGGCGCGGCCTGCGCCGGCAAGGCGTACTTCATTTCCAATGGCGAGCCGCTGCCGATGCGCGAGCTGGTCAACAAGCTGCTGCAGGCGGTGGGCGCTCCAACCGTGGACAAGGCGATCAGCTTCAAGACGGCGTATCGGATCGGCGCGATCTGCGAGCGGCTGTGGCCGCTGCTGCGCCTGCGTGGCGAGCCGCCGCTGACGCGCTTCCTGGCCGAGCAGCTGTGCACGCCGCACTGGTACAGCATGGAGCCAGCGCGCCGTGATTTCGGCTACGTGCCGCAGGTCAGCATCGAAGAAGGGCTGCGACGACTGAAGGCCGCATCATGACGGCGGCATCACCGCGCTGAAGCCTTCATTACGCGCAGAGATCGCCATCACCGGTTGCACACCGGCAGATGCGCAGGATGGACACAACGCCACCCACGGCCGACCACCTGCGAGGAGCACCATGCTGCATTACGCCGTCATTTTCTTTGTCATTGCCATCATCGCCGCCGTGCTCGGTTTCTCCGGCATCGCCGGTGCCGCCAGCAACATCGCCTGGATCCTGTTCGTGGTGTTCCTGGTGCTGGCGGTGATCTCGATGTTCCGCAAGCGCACATGACCGCTTGAGCAGTAGTGCCGGCCGCTGGCCGGCAACCTCGATTACCCGGGGTTGCCGACCGGCGGCCGGCACTGCCGAAGCGCGGTCAGCGCACCGCGCTGTGCAATCGGCGATCGGCGTCGTGCCGTTCCATCGCCAGTTCGATCAGGCGCGTGATCAGCGCCGTGTAGCCCACGCCACTGGCGCCCCACAGCTTCGGATACATGCTGATGCGGGTGAAGCCGGGCAGCGTGTTGACCTCGTTGATGACGATCCGACCATCCGCGGTCAGGAACACATCCACGCGCGCCATACCGGCGCATTCCAGTACCTGGTACGCCTGAAGCGCGATGTCCTGGATACGCGCCTGCGTCGCCGCGTCGATCGCGGCCGGCACCACCACTTCGGCGCCATCTTCGTTGATGTACTTGGTGTCGTAGGCGTAGAACTCATCGTGCAGCACCACCTCGCCACAGATGCTGGCCTGCGGCCGCTCGTTGCCGAGCACCGCGCATTCGATCTCGCGGCCGACCACGGCCGATTCCACCAGAACCTTGTGGTCGTAGCGCAGCGCAGTCTGCAATGCCTCGGCGAAACCGTCGGCGTCCTTGACCTTGCTCACGCCCACCGATGAGCCCTGGTTGGCCGGCTTCACGAACAGCGGCAGGCCGAGTGTCGCGATCAGGGCATCGACATCGACCGTATCGGCTTCATGGCGGCGGATGCAGACCCACGGCGCCACCTGCAGGCCGGCATCGCGCAGCAGGCGCTTGGTTACATCCTTGTCCATGGCTACCGCCGAACCCAGTACCGGCGAGCCGACGAAGGGCAGGTTGGCCATGCGCAGCAGGCCCTGCAGCGCACCGTCCTCGCCCAGCGGACCGTGCACGATCGGCAGCACCACATCGATCTGCCCCAGCGCGCTGCCCGCATCGGTCGGTTGCAGCTGGGCCTGCTCGGTGCCGGGCAGAACCGCCAGCGCGGTACCGGAAGGATGCAGGGCGATGCGCGCCGGATCCTCGGCATTGAGCAGGAAGGTGTCCGGCTGGCTCAGGTGCCACTGGCCCTGCTTGTCGATGCCGATCAGCACCGGTTCGAAGCGCTCGCGGTCGAGCGCGTCGAGAATGTTCTTCGCCGACTGCAGCGAAACTTCGTGTTCGGAAGACCTGCCACCGAAGATGATGCCAACCCGTGTCCGTGCCATGGAAATGCGATGTCCTGTGCGTTGCGTGGTTCCATAGCATGAACCTTCATCGGCCTTCCGCGTGAGGCACAGATGAACCAGAAATCCATCCACGCATGGCGTGGATCTACCGTGTCGACCAAGGTCGACACCCACCAACAGCAGTAGGAACCTGTCGAAGGCGGGGTGGGTCCGGTTGCGGGGGCGTGAGCCGCATGGATGCGGCGACCGAGCTTACAGGGACGTACTTGCAGCGGCCCCCGCAACCGGACCCCCCCCGCCTCCCCACGGAATGCCCGCTGTTGCTGTTGCTTCGGCTTTTGATGTTGCCGTTGCTTCTGCGGGTGCCGGGCGGTAGCCCGGCCCAAGCCCCCCACCCACGCAGGTAGAATGCGCACATGGCTCTTTCCCTGCTCAAGTCCCTCAAGCCGGTCGCTGGCCGTGCCCTGCAGATCGCCCTGAACCGCGCGCTGGCGCTGGATCCGGATACCCGCCACGCACTGGCCGGCCTCGACGGTCGCCATATCGACCTGACCCTGGACGCGCCGCCGCTGGCAATGCGCATCAGCGTCGACGGCGACCAGTTGCGTGTCGGCCCGGTGGATGCGCAGGAAGCCGACCTGGCCGTGCGCAGCAGCCTGGCCGGCGTGCTGGCACAGCTGCCGCTGCTGGCGCGTGCCCGCCAGGGCGCTGACAACGGCAAGGGGCGCGTTCGCGTGGCCGGCGATGCCGAGCTGGCGCGCCGCCTGCAGCAGCTGGCCAAGGGCTTCGATCCGGACTGGCAGCAGCCGTTCGTCAGCGTGTTCGGCGACGTGCTGGGCGTGCAGGTGGCCAACACCCTGCGCAGCGCCCTGCAGCATGCCCGCCAGGGTGCGATCGACCTCGCCCACAGCGCCGCTGAATTCATCACCGAGGAATCGCGCGACGTGGTGCCACGTGCCGAGCTGGATGCCTTCCACGATGACGTGGACGTGCTGCGCGACGATGTCGAGCGCCTCGGCGCACGCGTGCAGCGCCTGCGGGGTGCCGCATGAAGGCGCTGCTGCGGGCCAGCCGCATCGGCCGGGTGATCCTGCGTTACCGCCTCGACGACCTGCTGCAGGGCACCCCGGCCGAGCGCTGGCTGCGCCTGGCCAAGCCGTTCGTGCCGCGCGCATCGGCCGCCATCGCGGCACAGTCGCGGGGTGCACGCCTGCGCCTGGCGCTGCAGGACCTGGGGCCGATCTTCGTCAAGTTCGGGCAGATCCTGTCCACCCGTCGTGACCTGGTGCCGCCGGACGTGGCCAATGAGCTGACCCTGCTGCAGGACCGGGTCAAGCCCTTCGACGGCGAGACCGCACGCCGCATCGTCGAGGAAGCGCTGGGCCTGCCGGTCAGCGAAGCCTTCGCCAGTTTCGATACCGAGCCACTGGCCTCGGCGTCGATCGCGCAGGTGCACGCGGCCACCCTGGCCGACGGCCGCCAGGTAGTGGTCAAGGTGCTGCGCCCGGGCATCGAAAAACAGATCGACGCCGACATCGCCCTGCTCAACTCGCTGGCGACGCTGGTCGAGCGCACCCATCCGCGCGCCGACAAGATCCGCCCGCGCGAAGTGGTGGCCGAGGTGGAGAACACCCTGGCCGCCGAGCTGGACCTGCAGCGCGAAGGCGCCAATGCCAGCGTGCTGCGCCGCTTCTGGGAGAACTCCGACGACCTGTACGTACCGGAAGTGATCTGGAGCCATACCGCCGAGCGCGCACTGACCCTGGAACGCGTATGGGGCATCCCCTCCGATGACATCGCCGCGCTGGACAAGGCCGGCATCGACCGCAAGGCGCTGGCCGCCAAAGGCGTGCGGGTGTTCTACACCCAGGTGTTCCGCGACAACTTCTTCCATGCCGACGCGCACGCCGGCAACATCTGGGTCGACATCGATCCGGCACGCCGCGACAACCCGCGCTTCATCGCGCTGGACTTCGGCATCATGGGCCAGCTCTCGCAGGAAGATCAGTACTACCTGGCCGAGAATTTCATGGCCATCTTCAACCGCGACTACCGCCGCATCGCCGAACTGCACGTGCAGGCGCGCTGGATGCCCGACAACGTGCGCATCGATGATCTGGAAGCGGCGGTGCGTTCGGTGTGCGAGCCGTACTTCACCCGCCCGCTGTCGCAGATCTCGCTGGCCGAAGTGTTGATGAAGCTGTTCCGCGTGGCCCAGCGCTACCAGCTGACCCTGCAGCCGCAGTTGATCCTGCTGCAGAAGACCCTGCTCAACATCGAGGGCGTCGGCCGCCAGCTGGACCCGCAGATCGATATCTGGGCCGTGGCCAAGCCGGTGCTGGCGAAGATCCTGCGCGAGCGCTACAGCCCGCGTCGCGTGGTGCGCGAGATCGGCAAGCGCCTGCCGGAAATCATGACCCATGCGCCGGACATGCCGCGCCTGGTGCACGCCTGGCTGACCCAGCAGGTGGAAGGTCGCCATGAGCTGGCGATGCGCTCGCGCGATCTGGTTGCGCTGGACGCCAGCGTGCAGCGCCTGCAGAAGCATGCGGTCGGTGCGATCACCGGCGTCGGCCTGCTGGCGATCGCCGCATTGATGTACGTGCTGCAGCCGCCGGGCTGGTACTGGGGCGACGTGCCGGCGTGGAGCTGGGTGTCCGGTGCGGTTGGAGCGTTCGCACTGGCGCGTGCGTGGTGGCGATGATGGATGCGCTGAGCGCGCTCAAACAGGAGCTCGCGCAGTTCGGCAGCGACAACGATGCGTGCGAAACCGAGCGCGGTCGGCGCATGCTCAACATCACCGCCGACACCGGTGAACTGCTGTCGGTGCTGGTGCGTTTCGGCAACGCCCGCCGCGTGCTGGAGATCGGTACGTCCAACGGTTATTCCACGCTGTGGCTGGCCGAAGCGGCGGCCGCGATCGATGGCCAGGTGACCACGCTGGAGCTCGCTGCCGACAAGGTGGCGATGGCCCGCGCGAATTTCGCCCGCAGTGGATTGGGCGAGCGCATCAACCTGGTCCACGGTGATGCCGGTCAGTGGCTGGCGCAGGCCGAGCAGGGCTGCATCGACCTGCTGTTCCTGGATTCGGATCGCGGGCAGTACGCGGGCTGGTGGCCGCAGCTGCGTCGGGTACTGCGCCCCGGCGGCCTGCTGGTGGTCGACAACGCCACCTCGCATGCCGGTGAGATGGCGCCGCTGCGCGCCCTGCTGGCCGCCGATGCGGCGTTCACCACCAGCCTGGTGCCGGTGGGCAATGGCGAACTGCTGGCGCTGCGCAACACCTGACCGGGCGTCACCCCGGTAGCGCGGGTCGCTGGCTTGGTGCGGTAGTGCCGGCCGCTGGCCGGCAACCGCAGGCATCGGGCGACCTCCCGTGGTCAACAAGCCGGCCGGGCTGATGGTCCATGACAGCAAGCTGGCCCGTGGCGAAGATGATTTCCTCGCCGATCGCCTGCGCGAGCAGCTGGGCCGGCCGATCTTCCTGGTCCATCGCCTGGATCGCGCCACCAGCGGCTGCCTGTTGCTGGCCTTCGACCGTGATACGGCCAGTGCGCTGGGCAAGTCGTTGATGGGCGGCGAGGTGAGCAAGGATTACCTGGCCATCTGCCGCGGCTGGCCGGCCGAGGAGGCCTGGCAGGTCGACCACGATCTGGATGGCGGTCCCGGCAAGCCGGTGAAGAAGCCGGCGGTCACCGACTTCCAGCGCCTGGCTACCGGCGAACTGTCGGTACCGGTGGGCGAGTTCACCAGCTCGCGCTATGCACTGCTGCGCTGCCAGCCGCTGACCGGGCGCTTCCGGCAGATCCGCCGCCATCTCAAGCACCTGTCACATCACCTGATCGGCGATACCAGCCATGGTGATGGCCGGCACAACCGCAACTTCCGCATGCAGGGTGTGCACCGCATGCTGCTGCACGCCGAGCGCCTGCGCTTTCCGCATCCGGATGGTGGCACGGTGGATGTGTGCGCGCCGGTCGACGGTGAATTCCAGAAGGCGCTGGACCTGTTCGGCTGGCACGTTCCGTAGCTGTAGCGCCGGGCCATGCCCGGCGGCTTCTGCGATGAAACGGCCGCGCTTCGCGCTCGCCGGGCATGGCCCGGCGCTACCGCCTCACTTCTTTTCCGGCTCGTTGACGATCGCTTCCAGATCCTTCTGCAGATCGGCGAACAGCGGCTGCATGCGCGTCTGGATCGCCACCATCACGTTCTGCATCAGCGCCGGGGTCTTGTCGAGCAGGCTCTGGCCGGCCGGGCTCTCGTAGAACTCGGCCATGGCCAGCACGTCTTCCTTGCTGAAGGTCTTCTTGTACAGGTCCACGTACATCGGCCGCAGCTGCTGCCACGACAGTGCCTGGCGCAGGGTCTGGCTGGTACGGGCCTGGATGCGCTGCAGCTGTTCCTGCTGCTGGGCGTTGAGCTTGCGCTGTGCGGCGACCTGTTGGAACTGCTGCTGCTGCATCGCTTCGATCTGCGGCAGCATGGTGTCGATCATGCTCTGCGCACGCGAGGCCGACAGCAGGCGGTTGATGTCGCCATCGGTGGGGGCTGCGGCCAGCACCGGCGTGCTTGCTGCGGCCAGCACCAGCAGCAGGGTCGCGCGGCGCAACAGGGAGGGAACGAAGCGGATCATGCGGAGCGTCCTGCAGTACACGGGATGGCAAGCATACCCCCGGCAAAGGCGAAGGCGGCGTGTTCGGTGCCTGATCGGCGGCATACGGGGCGTGATGGCAGCCACGGCGACGCGGCTGCCGCTACAATGCGTAGATGGGCAGTGGACCGGTCATCATCAGCGCGCAGCTTGAAATCCCCGACGGCGAGATCGTCGAGCGTTTCGTGCGTGCCAGTGGTGCCGGCGGCCAGAACGTCAACAAGGTCTCCACCGCGGTGGAACTGCGTTTCGACGTGGCCGGCTCGCCCTCGTTGCCCGAGCCGCTGCGCGAGCGCCTGTTGGCGCGGCGCGACCGGCGCATGACCGGCGAAGGCGTGCTGGTCATCGACGCGCAACGTTTCCGCACCCAGGATCGCAATCGCGAGGATGCGCGCGAGCGGCTGGCGGCCTTCATCCAGGCCGGGCTGAGCGTGCCCAAACCACGCAAGGCCACCAAGCCGACCTTCGGGTCGAAACTGCGTCGTCTGGACGCCAAACGCGGGCGCGCGCAGATCAAGCGCGGGCGCTCATCACGTGACTGGGAGTGATTGCTTGAACAACCCGACGCCGTTGCTGCCGGCCATTCCGCCGAACATGCCGCAGGTCAAGCCCAACCGTTTCCTGCGCTGGCTGGCGCGCTGCACGCTGCGCATGGGCGGCTGGAAAGTGACCGGTACGCTGCCGAACGTTCCCAGGCTGGTCTTCATCATCGCTCCGCATTCGTCCAACTGGGACGGGCTGTGGGGCATGGCCGCCAAGATCGCACTGGGCATGAAAGTGAAGGTGCTGGGCAAGGCCTCGCTGTTCTGGTGGCCACTGGGCCCGCTGCTGCACAAGCTGGGCGTGATCCCGCTGGATCGCAGCTCGCCGCAGGGCACTGTCGGCCAGGCCGTGGACCTGCTGCGCAACAACGAGAAGATGTGGTTCGCCATCACCCCCGAAGGCACCCGCAAGGCCGTGAAGGACTGGAAGGCCGGCTTCCTGAAGATTGCGCGGATGGCCGACGTGCCGATCCTGGCCGCGTATTTCCACTACCCGGAAAAGACCATCGGCATCGGCCCGCTGTTCACGCCGACCGGCGATGATGCCGCAGACATGGCGACCATCCGCGAGTTCTACCGGCCCTGGATCGGCAAGACCCGCGGCACGGTCTGAGCCAGCCGCTGCTGGCAGCGTAGACGCCACGTCCGGCACATGCCGGGCGCCCGTGACAGGAGTAGGGTGGACGGCTGCCATCCCGTACCGTCTGCCCAAGGAGCGTTTTACATGTCGCGTACCGTAGTCCTGGCCGCCGCCATCAGCCTGGCGCTGGCGGCCTGTTCCGGCAAGGAGTCCACCCCCGTGTCCGAAGCCCAGAATGCACCGGCCCAGCAGCCGGCCGAAGCCTCCACCAATCCGCTGCTGACCGCCAGCAGCCTGCCGTTCCAGGCACCGCCGTTCGACAAGATCAAGGACAGCGATTACCTGCCGGCGTTCGAAGAAGGCATGCGCCAGCATCTGGCCGACGTGCGCAAGATCGCCGACAGCGCCGAGCCGGCCACCTTCGACAACACCATCGTGGCGATGGAGCGCAGCGGCGAGACCCTGACCCGCGTGTCGCGCATCTTCTTCGGCCTGGTCCAGGCCGACACCAACGATGCCCGCCAGAAGATCCAGGAAGAAGTGGCGCCGAAGCTGGCCGCGCACCAGGACGAGATCAACCTCGATCCGAAGCTGTTCGCGCGCGTGAAGTCGCTGTACGACCAGCGTGAGACGCTGGGCCTGGATCCGGTGCAGAAGCGCCTGGTCGAGCATTACTACGACGGCCTGGTGCGCTCGGGCGCGCAGCTGTCCGACGCCGACAAGGCGAGCCTGCGCAAGCTAAACGTGGAAGAAACCACGCTGTCCACCCAGTTCCACACCCGCCTGGTGGCTGCAACCGCCGCGGCTGCGGTCGTGGTGGACGACAAGGCCAAGCTGGCCGGCCTGGACGAGGGCGCGGTCAACAATGCCGCCGCGGCCGCCAAGGACCGCAAGCTGGATGGCAAGTTCCTGCTGCCGCTGCAGAACACCACCCAGCAGCCGGTGCTCGGTTCGCTGACCGACCGCGACCAGCGCGCCGCCGTGCTGAAGGCTTCGGAAACCCGTGCCGAGCGTGGCGATGCCAACGACACCCGGCAGACCGTGCAGCGCCTGGCCCAGCTGCGTGCGCAGAAGGCCAAGCTGCTCGGCTTCGACACCTTCGCCGACTACCAGCTGGGCGACCAGATGGCCAAGACCCCGGCGGCCGCACTGAAGCTGCTGACCGACACCGTGCCTGCCGCCACCGCCAAGGCGCGTGCCGAAGCCGGTGAGATCCAGAAGGTGATCGACGCCCAGAAGGGTGGTTTCCAGGTGGCCGCCTCGGATTGGGATTTCTACGCCGAGCAGGTGCGCAAGGCCAAGTACGATCTGGACGAGTCGCAGATCAAGCCGTACTTCGAGCTGGACAACGTGCTGCAGAACGGCGTCTTCTACGCCGCCACCCAGCTGTACGGCATCACCTTCAAGCCGCGCACCGACATTCCGACCTACAACCCGGACATGAAGGTGTACGAAGTGTTCGACAAGGACGGCACCTCGCTGGCCCTGTTCTACACCGACTACTTCAAGCGTGACAGCAAGTCCGGTGGCGCCTGGATGGACGTGTTCGTCGAACAGGACGGCCTGACCGGTGCCAAGCCGGTGGTCTACAACGTCTGCAACTTCACCAAGCCGGCCGCCGGCCAGCCTGCGCTGATCAGCTTCGACGACGTCACCACGATGTTCCATGAGTTCGGCCATGCACTGCATGGCATGTTCTCGAACGTGAAGTACCCGTCGATCGCCGGTACCGCCACCTCGCGCGATTTCGTCGAGTTCCCGTCGCAGTTCAACGAGCACTGGGCGCTGGACCCGAAGGTGTTCGCCAACTACGCCAAGCACTACAAGACCGGCGAAGCGATGCCGCAGGAACTGGTCGACAAGATCCTCAAGGCGCGCAGCTTCAACCAGGGCTATGCGACCACCGAGTACCTGTCGGCGGCACTGCTCGACCTGGCCTGGCACACGCAGAAAGCCGATGCCCCGCTGCAGGACGTCGGCGCCTTCGAAGCGGGCGCGCTGAAGAAGTTCAAGGTCGATCTGCCGCAGGTGCCGCCGCGTTACCGCACCACCTACTTCGACCACATCTGGGGTGGCGGTTACTCGGCCGGCTACTACGCCTACTTCTGGGCGGAAGTGCTGGACCATGACGCCTACCAGTGGTTCACCGAACACGGTGGCCTGACCGCCGCCAACGGCCAGGAATTCCGCGACAAGATCCTCTCGCGCGGCAACAGCGTGGAGCTGTCGACCCTGTACCGCGATTTCCGCGGCAAGGACCCGTCGGTGGAGCCGCTGCTGAAGTTCCGCGGCCTGAAGTAAGCGCGGCCTGAAGTACGAAAAACAAAACGGCGGGGGAAACCCCGCCGTTTTTCGTTGTGTCGATGCCATCGACAGATTCTGCAGTTTGCCGCTCATCCACGCATGGCGTGGATCTACTGCAGTTCGCGGAAATCTGTCGAAGGCGGGTGGCTCCGGTTGCGGGGGTGTCCGCGGCATGGATGCCGCGGCCAAGCCCCCATGGACGGGTTTACGGCGTCCCCCGCAACCGGACCCACCCCGCCATCCCCCAGGAAACCGGCTTTGGCTGTTGAGGTTGCCGGCCAGCGGCCGGCACTACCGGGTGCCGGCCGCAGCCCGGCCATCACGTCCCTACATGCACCCGGTTCGCCTGCTCGGCCAACCCCAGGTGATCCAGCGCGATATCCAGCGCCAGTACATAGCTCTGCGCGCCGTACCCGGCGGCGATGCCCAGGCGCTGGCCAACACCGGCCGGCAGGCACGGCTCGGCCACGGCGCCATCGTCATGCACTTCCACGTACGCGTTGTGCAGGTAGGGCAGCAGCCGCTGCAGGCGCAGGCTGTCGGCACATGCGCCCGGATCCAGCAGCGTCACCTCGCCACGGCTGTGGTCGGCCACGCGCAGCGCGTCCAGCAGTTCCTGCTCCGAACCGCAGGCGCGGATCGCCACGCTGGTGCCCGCATCGATCGCACGGTGCACCAGTGATTTCAGTACCGGCGCCGGCAGCGGCGCGGCGGTGCGGATCAACGCGCCCGCCGCTTCCGGGCCACGGATGATGAAGATCGACATGGCTCAGCCCTCCCGTGCCAGGCGACGGCTGACGATGGCCAATGACAGCGGATAACCCGCCTGCTGGCTGCGCTGGTCGACCACCACGGCGGCCGGGCCGTGCTGCAGGCGCAGGCGCGCCTCCAGACCGGGCTGGTGCGGCGACTGCAGTTCGATGTACTCCGCCGGCAGACCGTCCAGCGCCGCCTGCAGCGCACCGCCCTCGGCACACCATTGCGCCTCGTCGGCGACGCCGACATCAAGCAGCACCCAGTCCGCGGTGCGCGCCTGCGGCTGGCACAGACACTGGCGCACATCGGCCAAGCTGGCGCAGTCGGTGCACAGCACCGGATGGCCGGACAACTCGGCCGGCAGCAGCGGACGCGGCACCGACGGCGACGCATGCCGGATCACCAGGAGGGTCATACAACACCTTGCGCAAAGCGCCCTGCGGCGCGGTAGGCATACGATGCGCGTGGGGGCCGTAAAGGTGCGATGCCCAGTGCCCGGCCCGGGCGTAAAACCTTCATAACGTCCGGCCGGAATGCACCCGGTGGCTGCCGACTGTTGATCGGCACGGGCATGGAGACCGGCATGATGCCCGGGAACCTCACGCCTGCCCTTGCGGTCTGATGCCCACCCACCACCCGGAGCCTGACATGGATGCTGTAGCCCGTCCGCCGTTCCCAGAGCGCGCGCTCACCTGGCTGAAGAAGGAGGCACTGCCGCTGCTGGTGATGCTGGGCCTGCTCGCTGCCGCCCGCGACACCCTCGCCAACCACTACGTCGTGCCCAGCGGTTCGATGCAGCCGACGCTGCAACCGGGTGACCGGGTGGTGGTGGACATGCGCGCCTACGGCCTGCGCCTGCCGTTCACCAGCCAGGAGCTGCTGGCTGCCGGCACGCCGCAGCGTGGTGAGGTGGCGGTGTTCGATTCGCCGGCCGATGGCACCCGCCTGATCAAGCGCGTCGCCGCCGTGGCCGGCGACCACGTGCAGCTGCGCGATGGCCACCTGAGCATCAACGGCCAGCCGCTGCAGATCGCCGACCTGGCCGACACCGAAGCTTTCGGAGAGCGCCGCGCCAGCCTCGATCTGGACAGCGGCGGTGGCCCGGACATCGCGGATCTGCAGGTGCCCGCCGGCAAGGTGCTGGTGCTGGGCGACCATCGTGGCAACAGCTTCGACGGTCGCTTCTTCGGCTTTGTCGATGCAGACAAGATCTATGGCCGCGCAGTGGCGGTGTACTACCGCCGTGGCGACGGCTTTGAGTGGCAGCGGCTGTAAGCTTATCGATATGCCAGAAGTATCAATCATGACCTATCGGGTTATGGATCGACTGGATGGACGGGCCTAGTCTGGGGCCCGTCCCCTCCACTCCGGCCGCCCCCACGGCCCACCGCTCCCATGACTGGCGATACCCCGGCGGCCCTCGCCGACCGTCCCCGTACTGACGACGCTCCCGTCGACACCCGCATCCAGCAGGGGACGCCGGCCTTCCGCCGCACCGCGCTGGCGCTGTTTTTGGCTGGCTTTTCGACCTTCGGCCTGCTGTACACGGTGCAGCCACTGCTGCCCGAGTTCAGTCGCCACTTCGGCGTGTCCGCTGCCGGCAGCGCGATGTCGCTGTCGCTGACCACCGGCACCCTGGCCGTGGCCATGCTGCTGGCGGGCCTGCTGTCCGATGCGGTCGGCCGGCGCCCGCTGATGATCGTTGCGTTGCTGGCCTCGGCCACGCTGTCGCTGTGCACCGCACTGGTCGACGACTGGGCCACCCTGCTGGTGCTGCGCACCCTGTTGGGGCTGGCATTGAGCGGCGTGCCGGCGGTGGCGATGACCTACCTGGTGGAAGAGATGGACAGCCGCGCGCTGGGCCTGGCGATGGGCCTGTACATCGGCGGCAACGCCATCGGTGGCATGAGCGGGCGCCTGCTGGCCGGCATCATCGCCGACCACTGGGGCTGGCGCTGGGGCATCGGCGTGGTCTCGATCATCGCCATGGCCAGCACCGTGCTGCTGTGGCTGCAGCTGCCACCGTCGCGCCACTTCCAGGCCAGTCGCAGTGGCCTGCGCCAGCTGCCCGCGCGCTGGCGCACGCTGTTTGCCGATCCCGGCCTGCCGTGGCTGTTCGCCACCTCGTTCGTGCTGATGGGTGTGTTCGTCACCCTCTACAACTACCTCGGCTATCACCTGCTGGCGCCGCCGTACCACCTCAGCCAGACCGTGGTCGGGTTGATCTTCAGCGTGTATCTGGTCGGCACCTTCAGTTCAGCGTGGATGGGCCAGCAGGCCACGCGCCATGGGCGCGGTCGCATCCTGGCGATCTCCTTCGGCCTGATCGCCGCCGGCATCGTGCTGCTGGCGATGCCGTGGCTGCCGGCGATGGCAGTGGGCATCGCGCTGGTGACCTTCGGTTTCTTCGGTGGTCATTCGGTGGCCAGCAGCTGGGTCGGCAGCCGTGCCGGCTCCATGCGTGCGGAAGCGTCGGCGCTGTACCTGTTTGCCTACTACCTGGGCTCGAGCGTGCTGGGCGGCGTGGGTGGTCTGGCCTATGCCGCGTGGGACTGGCTGGGCGTGTGCGCGTTCGCCGCGCTGCTGACCCTGATCGGCGGTGGCATCGTGTGGGCGCTGCAGCAGCGCGCGCCGCAGCCGGTGACCGCCTGACGCCCGCCGGGCATGGCCCGGCGCTACCTGGGTGGGCCAGCGGTAGCGCCGGGCCGTGCCCGGCGAGCGCGCAGCGCGGCACCTCACGCTTCCGCAAACGCCTCGCGAAGCAGCCCGGCGAAATTGCGGATCAACGGTGTCACCCCCTCGCGGCGCCACGCCAACTGCACTTCCGAATGCGCGCCGGCATCGGCCAGCGGCACGAAGCGCGCACCTTCCACCCGGATGTGGTCGCACGACGAAGGCAGGATCGCCGCACCCAGTCCCGCAGCGGCCAGGCTGATCAGCGTTGAAGCCTCACCGGCTTCCTGCACGATGCGCGGGGTGAAACCCGCTGCCGCGCACAGCGCGATCATGTGGTCATGGATGCCCGCCCCGGCGCTGCGGCGGAACGCCACGAACGGTTCCTGCGCCAGATCACGCAACGCCAGCGTCCCGCCTTTCGACAGGCGACGCAGGGCAGGGTGGTCGGCATGCACGATCAACGCCAGCGGGTCGACGAACAGGCTGTGCGCCACCAGCTCGGCCGGCAGCGTGCGCTTGCGGATGATGCCCACATCCAGGCTGCCATCGAGCAGCGCATCGATCTGCTGCAGGGTGTTCATCTCGCTCAGCTGCAGCCGCACCTGCGGATACTGCTGGCGGTACTGCAGGATCGAACGCGGAATCTGCGGTGACAACGGCGTGGCCCGGGTCAGGCCGATACGCAGCTCACCCTGCTCGCCACGCTGCGCGCGCTGCACTTCATCCACCGCCGATTCCACCTGCTGCACGATGCTGCGCGCACGTTCCTGCAGCAGTTCCCCTGCAGCGGTCAGCTGCACACGCCGATGGCTGCGCACGAACAGGCGCGCACCGATCAGTTCCTCCAGCTGCCGGATCTGCTGGCTGAGCGGCGGCTGCGACATCCCCAACCGCTCGGCCGCCTGGCCGAAGTGCAGGGTATCGGCAACGGCAAGGAAGTAGCGCAGGTGGCGAAGTTCGATGGACATGGATGCAGTCTATCCAGCCCGACGCCGGGAATCGTCATCCACGCATGGCGTGGATCAACCGTGTCGACCAAGGTCGACACCCACCAAGAGCAGGCCACACCGCCCCGCCATCCCGCGGAATCCCCGCTGTTGCCGTTGCCGTTGCCGTAGATTCGGCAGGTGCAGGGCGCAGCCCTGCCGACAGCCCCTCACCGCTCCGAATGCCCGCTCTGGTCGTAATCGCGCGGGCTGAACAACTCTGGCTGGATCAGCTCGATGAACGCCCGCGCCTGCGCCGACAGCGCCTTGCCGCGCCGCACGATCACCCCGTAACTGCGCTCCGGGAACCAGCGCTTCATCGACCGTGCGGCCAACCGTTCGCGGTCAGCATCGTTCAGGCACAGCGCCGGCACGATGGAAATGCCCATGCCCATCGCCACGTACTGCTTGATCACCTCCCAGCCGCCCACTTCCAGCGCAACGGTGTAGGCGATGCGGTGACGCTGGAACACCTGGTCCACCAGCCGGTAGGTGATCTGCCGTTTCGGCGGCAGCACCAGCGGATAACGGGCGATGTCGGCCAGTTCCAGCTCGCCACCGCTGGCCAGCGGATGGTCATGCGGGGCGATCAGCACCTGTTCGAAACGGTAGGCCGGCGCATAGCTGAGGTCGGCCGGCACATCGGTCATCGAGCCGATCGCCAGGTCGGCGGCATCCTCGCGCAGCAGGTCGGTGCCGTCGGCGCTGATGGCGTTGTGCAGGGTCAGGCGTACGTCGGGGTAATGCTGGCGGAAGCGTTCGACGATCTTCGGCAGCAGGTACAGGATGGTCGAGCTGTTGGCAGCGATGTTCAGTTCGCCCGCGTCCAGCCCGCGCACCTTGTCGCGGAAGCGTGCTTCCAGACCGTCCAGGCTCTCCACCAGCGGCTGCGCCATTTCATACAGCAGCTGGCCCTCGCGACTGGGCACCAAGCGCCGGCCGCTGCGCTCGAACAGCGGTACCCCCAGCTCACGCTCCAGCGCTTGCAACTGCAGGCTGATGGCCGGTTGGCTGACGAAAAGTGCCTCAGCCGCCCGTGAGACTGAGCCCAGGCGCACCGTCTGGCAGAACGCGCGCAGCGGCTTCAGCCGATCGGATTTGTAGGAAAAACGAGGACTTGGCGGGCTACGTGTGGTCATGGCGTCACAAGTATTAGCACAAGTTATGTAAAGCATTGCAAAAACTGTTTTGCCAAATACAGGGCTGCGGCCGCACGGTGGAGTCGTTCCCCCACGCTGGAGTTCTGCCATGTCCGCCGTCGCTTCCGCTGTTCCCTCCACCGCCGCCAAGGCCACGCCGGGCATTGCCTTGGCGACCCAGGTGGCGGGCCAGGCCACCGTGCTGCCGGCGCCGTTGCTGGCCCTGCTGGTGTCCCTGCACCGGGCAGTGGAACCCGGCCGGCAGGCGCGGCTGCAGGCCCGTCGCGAGCGCCAGGCGTTCTTCGACCAAGGCGGCCTGCCGGACTTCCGCCAGGACACCACCGCGATCCGCAGCGGTGACTGGACCGTGGCGCCGCTGCCGGCCGCGCTGCAGGACCGTCGCGTCGAGATCACCGGCCCGACCGACCCGAAGATGGTCATCAACGCGCTGAACTCCGGCGCCAAGGTGTTCATGGCCGACTTCGAGGATTCGACCTCGCCGACCTGGCGCAACCTGCTGGCCGGTCAGCAGTCGCTGGCCGCTGCGGTTCGCGGCGACCTGCAGTACACCGCACCCAATGGCAAGCACTACGCACTGCGCCCCTACGATGAGCAGGCGGTGCTGATCGTGCGTCCGCGCGGCTGGCACCTGGACGAAAAGCATGTGCGCGTGGATGGCCAGTTCCTCGCCGGCGGCCTGTTCGATGCGGCGGTCTTTGCCTTCCACAATGCGCGCGCGCTGCAGTCCAGGGACCGCGGTCCGTACTTCTACCTGCCGAAGCTGCAGAGCATGGAAGAGGCAGCGCTGTGGGAGACCGCGCTGTCGCACATCGAAGGCATGCTCGGCCTGCCGCACGGGCAGATCAAGGTGACCGTGCTGATCGAAACGCTGCCGGCTGTGTTCGAGATGGATGAGATCCTGCACGCCCTGCGCGATCGCATCGTCGGCCTCAACTGCGGGCGCTGGGATTACATCTTCTCGTACCTGAAGACCTTCCGCCGCCACGCTGACCGCGTGCTGCCCGAGCGTGGCCAGGTGACCATGACCCAGCCGTTCCTGAAGGCGTATTCGGAACTGCTGATCCAGACCTGCCATCGCCGCGGCGCACATGCGATGGGCGGCATGGCTGCGCAGATTCCGATCAACAACGATGCCGCCGCCAACGAGCAGGCGATGGCGCGGGTACGTGCCGACAAGCTGCGCGAAGTGAGCGCTGGCCACGATGGCACGTGGGTCGCCCATCCGGCGCTGATTCCGGTGGCGATGGCGATCTTCGACGAGCACATGCCCACGCCCAACCAGCACCACGTGCTGCGCCAGGATGTGCGCGTGGGTCGCGATGAACTGATCGCGCGGCCGCCGGGCACGATCACCCGCGCTGGCTTCGAAGGCAATGTCGAAGTCTGCGTGCGCTACCTGGCCGCATGGCTGGATGGCAACGGCTGCGTGCCGATCCACCACCTGATGGA
Source organism: Stenotrophomonas sp. 10L48 (assembly GCF_056395105.1). NCBI lineage: Bacteria > Pseudomonadati > Pseudomonadota > Gammaproteobacteria > Lysobacterales > Lysobacteraceae > Stenotrophomonas > Stenotrophomonas sp. 10L48. The sequence goes on from NZ_JBFTIX010000008.1 coordinate 204,832, forward strand.
GGACGCGGCCACCGCCGAGATCAGTCGCAGCCAGCTGTGGCAGTGGCTGCATACCCCGGGCCAGCAGCTGGACGACGGCACTGCCATCGATCTGGCGCTGCTCGATACCACCCTGGCGCAGCTGCCGGCGCGCCTCGGCGACACCTCGGCGCTGCCCGGTGGCGGCCGCATCGAAGAAGCCATCACCCTGCTGGCCGAGTTGAGCCGCAGCAACGAACTGACCGACTTCCTGACCCTGCCGGCGTACGCGCGCATCGACTGACCGCTGCATGCCGGTTTTCCCGCCGCTTCCTTCCCCGCTGCATCCGCACGAACCGAACTGGAGATAGACATGAGCACGCTGCCCACTGCCGAACAGATCCAGCACGACTGGGACACCAATCCGCGCTGGGAAGGCATCCAGCGCAACTACAGCGCCGCCGACGTGGTGCGCCTGCGTGGCACCGTCCATATCGAGCATTCGCTGGCCCGGCTGGGCGCGGAAAAGCTGTGGAAGTCGCTGCATGAGCGCGACTTCGTCAACGCGCTCGGCGCGCTGACCGGCAACCAGGCCATGCAGCAGGTGAAGGCCGGGCTGAAGGCGATCTACCTGTCCGGCTGGCAGGTGGCGGCCGATGCCAACCTGGCCGGGCAGATGTACCCGGACCAGTCGTTGTACCCGGCCGATTCGGTGCCGGCGGTGGTCAAGCGCATCAACAACACGCTGCTGCGTGCCGACCAGCTGCACCATGCCGAAGGCAAGGATGACATCGACTTCCTGCAGCCGATCGTGGCCGACGCCGAAGCCGGTTTCGGCGGCGTGCTCAACGCCTTCGAGCTGATGAAGGCGATGATCGAAGCCGGTGCCGCCGGCGTGCACTTCGAAGACCAGCTGGCCTCGGTGAAGAAGTGCGGGCACATGGGTGGCAAGGTGCTGGTGCCGACCCGCGAGGCGATCGAGAAGCTCAACGCCGCGCGGCTGGCCGCCGACGTGCTGGGCGTGCCGACCCTGCTGGTGGCGCGTACCGACGCCGAGGCGGCTGATCTGCTGACCAGCGACATCGATGGCAACGACAAGCCGTTCGCCACCGGCGAGCGCACCGTGGAGGGCTTCTACAAGACCCGCAACGGCCTGGACCAGGCCATCAGCCGCGGCCTGGCCTACGCACCGTATGCCGACCTGGTGTGGTGCGAGACCGGCAAGCCGGACCTGGAATTCGCGCGGAAGTTCGCCGAGGCGATCCATGCGAAGTTCCCGGGCAAGCTGCTGGCCTACAACTGCTCGCCCAGCTTCAACTGGAAGAAGAACCTGGACGACGCCACCATTGCCAGGTTCCAGAAGGAGCTGGGCAGCTACGGCTACAAGTTCCAGTTCATCACCCTGGCCGGTTTCCACGCGCTGAACTACGGCATGTTCAATCTGGCCCACGGCTATGCGCGCCGGCAGATGAGCGCCTTCGTGGAGCTGCAGGAAGCCGAGTTCGAAGCGGCCGAGCGCGGCTTCACCGCGGTCAAGCACCAGCGCGAAGTCGGCACCGGCTACTTCGATGCGGTGACCCAGGCGATCCAGCAGGGGCAGTCCTCGACCACCGCGCTGACCGGCTCGACCGAGGAAGAGCAGTTCCATGGCGAGCGCAGCGAACGGGCTGCGTGATCTGGTCGTGSCGGCCGCTGGCCGGCAACCCTTTGTGTTCCCGCAGTCCTTGATGCTGTCGGCCAGCGGCCGGCGCGACCAGGGCTCGGACTGATCAGGGTGGCCAGGGAAGGGCCAGACGACGCCGGCAGATCGGGGGATCTGCCGGCGTTGTTGTATCTGCGGCTGCTGCGACAATGGGCGTCGCGGTCACCGTAAGCTATTGATATGGCTTTCTTTCTTCCTGCGCCCAACGCGTGTGAATGGGCACGGTTGAGTCATGCAGGGCGGGGCACCGCGTCTTCACAAAAATGAGAAGCGGCGCACAGTTTGATTCACTGATATGCTCCGCGGCTCACCAGGGGACGCTGGCGGCGGGTGCAGGGAATGACCGGCAGGGGTGCGGCCGAGAACATCGACACGACAACCGGTATCGCCAAGGTGGCGATGGCCGAGATCGTGCATGCGCTGCTTTCCGACGAAGAGGTCGCCCTGTTTGCCCGGTTTGCCCAGCCCTGCCGGCTGCAGGCGGGCCAGTGGCTGTTCCACCGCGGCCATCGCGGCGAGTGCATGTACATCATCCTGGAAGGCCTGATCGAGCTGGATTTCGGCGAGGACCTGGTGCTCAAGACACTCGGCCGGCATGAGTTCTTCGGTGAGCTCGGCCTGTTGATGGGCGACCATCCGCGCAGCGCCAGCGCGCGGGTGATGGCCGACTGCCACGTGCTGGAGCTGGGACCGGCTGATTTCCATCGCCTGGTCGAGTCCGACCCGGGGCTGGTGGCCTACTTCCTGCGGCGCACGATCCTGCGTGTGCTGACCAACGAGCAGGCCCTGATCAGCCAGCTGCGGCGGCGCAACCATGACCTGGAAGCCGCGCTGGACAACCTGTACATCACCACCCACCAGCTGACCCACACGCGTGAGCTGGTGCGCACCGACGAGCTGACCGGCCTGCACAACCGCCGTGGCCTGGCCCTGTTCCTGCAGGAATGCCGCACGCAGGAAGAGGGGCCGCCGCAGGCGCTGCTGCTGATCGACTGTGACCGCTTCAAGCAGATCAACGACCGCCACGGCCACCAGGCCGGCGACCGGGTGCTGCAGAGCATGGGCAACATCCTGCGCTCGATGGCCGGCGAACATGACCTGGCCTGCCGCTTGGGCGGCGACGAGTTCTGCCTGATCCTGCGCCGGGCCAATGTCGAGATCGTGCAGCACGCGGCTGAATTCATCCTCAGCGCGGTGCACGGCCTGCTCGAGCGCAGCCATGGCACCCCGCACGTCAGCCTGGCCAGCATCGGTGCCAGCCTGCTGGCCCCTGACGCGGACTGGAGCGAGTGGTACGCTCGCGCCGATCGTGCGCTGTACCAAGCCAAGCGCGCAGGCGGCAACTGCCTGCGGTGGACCGATGGTCCGGATGGACACTGAGCGGAGATCCTGGCGATGAATGGCGACAACGGAACGTCGGCCCCGCATAACGCCCAGCTGCGGGCGCTGCTGTTCACCGACCTGTGTGATTCGCTGCAACTGGTGGAGCGTATCGGCGACGCTGCCGCAGCCACCCTGTTCCAGGAGCACGACCGTCTGGTGCTGGTATTGCAGCATCGCTGGAATGGGCAGTTGATCGACCGTTCCGACGGTCTGTTCCTGCTGTTCGAACGCCCGGTGGATGCGCTCGGGTTTGCACTGGATTACCAGCGCGACCTGCAGGCACTGGGCGAGCAACGCAGGGTCGAGCTGCGCGCACGAGCGGGCCTGCATGTGGGTGATGTGCTGACCTGGGAAAACAGTCCCGAAGCGGTCAAGGTCGGCGCCAAGTCGATGGAAGTCGAAGGCCTGGCCAAGCCGATGGCCGCGCGCCTGATGACCCTGGCGCGCCCAGGCCAGATCCTGATGTCGGCAGTTGCCGAGTCACTGACCCGACGCGCCACGGATGCCTTGGGCGAGCGTGGCCAACGCTTGCTATGGAAGTCGCACGGGCGTTGGCGGTTCAAAGGCATGCCGACCGTCCAGGAAGTGATTGAAGTTGGCGAGATCGGCTTTGCTCCGCTGCGCCCGCCGCGCGCCAACGCCAAGGCACGGCGTGATCTGCCATTGTGGCGGCAGCCGGTGGTATTGCTGGCGGAAAGCCTGATCCTGGCATCTGTGGTGGTGGGGGGCTGGTTCCTGCTGCGCCCGGAGCCGGCCATCGCATTCTCAGAGCGCGATTGGGTGGTGCTGGCCGACCTTGAAAATTTCACCGGTGAGCCGGTGTTCGATGAATCGACACGCCATGCGATCCTGATCGCACTGGAACAGTCGCGCTACGTGAATGTGCTGTCCGAAGGCAAGATCCGCGAAAGCCTGGAAATGGCGCGCTTGTCCGGCGATACCCGCTTGAATCGCGGTGCAGCGATCGATGTGGCCATGCGCGAAGGCGCTCGAGCGGTCCTGCTGCCGACCGTACGTCCCAAGGCAGGGGGCTATCAGCTGGGAATCGACGTGGTGGCCCCCGGCAGCGGGCAGGTGGTGCGCAGCTTCACCGTCGCCGCCGACGGCCCCGACCAGATGATGTTCGCGGTGGACGATGTCGTCGGTCGTCTGCGCCGTGGCCTGGGCGAATCGGTGGCCAGCCTGGAGCAGTCCTTGCCGCTGCCGAAAGCCTCTACCCGTGACCTGCGTGCTCTGCGCGCCTATGCCCTGGCCGAGAATGCCCTGGGCCAGCGCCGCTTCGAGGAAGCACGCAATCTCTACCAGGCTGCGATCGACATCGATCCCGGTTTCGCGCTGGCCTACATGGGCGTGGCCAAGCTGCTGGCGCGCACCGAAGAAGGGCGGCAGGCCCGCGAGGCGATGCAGCATGCGCTCGCCCAGCAGGAACGCCTGCCACCGCGCGAGCGCCTGTACCTGAAGGCCTGGCAGGAAGAACTGGAACCGGGCGGCTGGGCCCTGGAGCAATGGCGGACGCTGGCCAAGGTCTATCCCGATTCCTTCGCCGGGCTGTCCAATACGTCCTGGCTTCTGTTGCAGGACAATCGTTTCAGCGAAGCCGAATCCTACGCACATGCGGCGTCCGTACCGCAGGATCCGCTGCGGCTGTATCCGATGGTGCAGTTGGCACGCATCCAGATCGCCCACAACCAACCGCAGCTGGCCGCCGAAACGCTGATGCAGGCACAAGGGCTGCGCGGCCGCGATGATCCCGATGACACTGGCGTCGATGTATTTGTGGCGCAGCGCCGTTACGTACAGGCCGGCCAGCTGCTTGTGAAGCTGCGCACCGGAGATGCGCTGGCGCAGCGGATGCGGCTGCGTGCACAGCTGCTGCTGGCTGCCGACCAAGGTGATTGCGCGTCGATGCAGGCGGCCGTGCGCGCGGACGCACCGGCACCTGAGCTTGCGGACATGCAGGTACAGCAGCGATTGCAGCACGCCAGCGTGACCACGTTGTGCGCGGCGGGCGACAAAGCCGAACTGCAGGCCATCGCAGCGCAGCTGCAGCCGCTGCTGGAAGATCGCGACGATCCCATGCAGCAGGCCCGCAGCCTGCAGTGGCTGGCCCTTGTCTATCTGGCTCAGCGGCAGGGACAGACCGATGTTGCCGAAGCCTGGCTGCATGCCAACGAGGCGCTGCTGCGCGCCCAGCGCAGCCCGATGGTCGGTAAATGGATGCGCGTGGTTGCGGCGATGGGCGAACTGCAGAGGCAACGGCCGGACGCTGCGCGGGCCCTGATCGAGCCGATGCTAGATGGCAGCGAGCCGGTGCAGGCGCACGTGGTACTGCTGCATGCGCTACGTGCGCAGAGCGATGAAACAGGCGTGCGCCGCGAGCAGGAATGGCTGGCCCGCCACCGTGGCCAGGCCATTGCCGAAGTCTCGGCGATGCAGGTCTGGCAGCCGCTGAACGTGCACGATGTATCGAGCTGGGCCGCGCCGGTGAAGGCGGGCGGCGCGCCCTGAGCCGGTATCAGCCGCCGATGCAATCGTCGACTTTGCCCGCTTCGAAGCAGAACACCACATTCATCGCGGTCAGCGAGCTGGCGAGGTGTTTCTGCAGGCCGTCGCGAACGCGGCGAAGCTCCTCCACCGGGGCGAGCGAGTCGATCTTCATGCAGTCCTTCTCACCCAAGGCAGCATCCAGACCGATGCTGGAGAGGGCCTTGGCCGGCGATTCGGCGAAGCGTTCGCGGAAGGCTGTATCGTTGATGAGGTTGTCCAGCAGTACGCCGGCATCTTCAGCGGAAAGGCGAGGGTCGGTAGCCATGTCGATCATCCAGAGTAGAACTTACGGTATCGGCCACCAACGCTCGGCATTTAGGGCGATGTGTGCATTGCACAGAAGCGCCTCCACAGTACCGCGGCCGTTGCGGGCAACCCGCATACTACGGTTTCCACTGGTGGATGATGAAAGATGCAGATCCGACGTTGCGCTATCGTGATGTTCGAACCCCGCAGCGAGGTCTCGCTGGACCTCTCCCTGCTGCTGCAGGGCCAGGCGGGACTGGTAACGCGCATGCATTGGCAGGCCCTTGCCGCCCATCTGGACGCACCCGTGGAGGTGAGCATCGAGGAAATCGATGTGCTGGGCCGCATCGAGCCGGATCGCTGGGTGGAGCCTGCACAGGTCGGCCTCGAAGGCGCCGCGCTGGCACGCCTGCTGGAGATCGGTCTGGTGATCAGCCAGGAGCCAGGTGAGGCTTCGCATCGTGACCGCGACCAGCGCGTGCGCGACGCCAACTGGTGGCCGCTGTCGGCGTTGCAGCACCGGATGGGACGCTGGGGCGGCATCAACAGCGCGCGTGAGATGCGCGAGCACAAGCTGGTCACGGCGCAGGATCTGCATGCCAGGTTCGGTGCACCGCCCGCCGCAGTGGATGCGCCCGGTACCGACCCCTTGATGTTGCCCTATACACCTGACGATGCGCGCGACGAGCTGCTGCGAAAGCGTGCAACCTGCCGAAACTTCGACGCGCAGCGCACGTTGGCGCTGCCGCTGTTGGCGCAGGTACTCAAGCGTACCGTGCAGGCACACGCCGCATTGCGGCCGGGGGATGGCATGGAGTTCCTGAAGAAGCACATTCCTTCCGGCGGCGGTCTGCATCCGTTGGAAACCTATGTGGTCGCCCTGGCTGTCGATGGTCTTGCGCCGGGCGTCTATCACTACCACCCGATGGAACACGCGTTGCGACCGGTCGCCGTTGCCACCGACGACCTGCGCACCTTGATGCTGGGTTTTGTTTCCGGGCAGGACTGGTTCGCCGACGCCCCGCTGCACCTCATCCAGGTGGCACGCTTCCCACGCAGCTTCTGGAAATACCGCCACCATCCAAAGGCCTACCGGGCGGTGCTGCTTGATGCGGGGCACCTGTCGCAACAATGGATGCTGTCAGCCACCGAGCTTGGACTGGCCGCTTATGTGACCGCGGCGATCAACGAGATCGACGTGGAGAAGGCGCTGGGGCTGGATGGCATCGATGCCAGCCCGGTGATGATATGCGGCCTGGGGTGGCGCGCGGACGCCCAGATCACCAGTGAATTCGACCCGCTGCAGCAGGTCTGGCGCGGGAATCCGGCTCCGCAACCTTGACCTCGTGGCAGCAGGTAGGCCGGGCAGCGCCCGGCCCACCCTCCATCACGCTGCTTCGAAATCCACCAGCACCGCGCCGTCGCCCACCTGGTCGCCGGCCTTGGCCCGATAGCCCTTCACCGTGCCATCGGCCGGTGCCTGCAGGGTGTGCTCCATCTTCATCGCTTCCAGCACCACCAGCGGCGTGCCGCGCTTGACCTGCGTGCCCGCCGCCACCAGCGTTGCGACGATCCTGCCGGGCATCGGTGCCAGCAGGCTGCCGGCATCGGCGCTGGCCTGCTCGGATTCGCCCACCGGGTCGTGCAGGGTGAAGCGGTGCTGGCCATCGCTGGCGAACAGGTACAGCTGATCGCCGTCGCGCTGCAGCTGCAGCCGCCAACGACGCTCGTCCATCTGCACCGACAGGGTCTGGCCATCGGCATGGCCGACCACCTGTTTCGGCGCGGCGTCACCGCACTGCACGCGCCAGCCATCGGCAGTGGTCCACACCTTCAGCGTGCGTGCCCGCTCTGCCTGCTGCAGCGGCACCGAGCGCGCGGCAGGCACGCCCAGCCGCCAGCCATCCTGTGCCTGCCACGGTGAATGCGGGTCGCGTGCATCGGCGGCAGCGGCAGGTGTGCTTGCTACGGCGGCGATCGCTGCCAGTTCCCACAGCGCCTGCTCACCGTCACCGGTGACCGCCAGTGCGGCCTGCTCGCGCTCGATCAGCGCGGTATCCAGCTTGGCGTTGGCGAACGAATCGGTCTGCACCAGGCGCCGCAGGAAACCGGCATTGGTGGTCACGCCCACCACCTGGCAGTCGGCCAGGGCCTGGCGCATGCGCCGCAGCGCGGCGTCGCGGTCCACGTCCCAGACGATCAGCTTGGCGATCATCGGGTCGTAGTACGGGGTGATGCTGTCGCCTTCTTCCACACCGGTGTCCACCCGCACGTTGGCCGACGGGGTCGGCAGGCGCAGGCGGCGCAGGGTGCCGGTGGAGGGCAGGAAGCCGCGGTCGGCATCTTCGGCATACAGGCGCGCTTCGAGAGCGTGGCCGTGGATGGCCAGTTCGTCCTGGCGCTTGGGCAGCGGCTGGCCAGCAGCCACGCGCAGCTGCCACTCCACCAGGTCGGTACCGGTGATGAACTCGGTGACCGGGTGTTCGACCTGGAGGCGGGTGTTCATTTCCATGAAGTAGAAATCGCCGTCCGGGCCGGCGATGAACTCCACCGTGCCGGCACCGACGTAGCCCACTGCGCGCGCGGCATCGACGGCGGCCTTGCCCATCGCGGCGCGGCGGTCGGCGCTCATGCCCGGGGCCGGCGCTTCTTCCAGCACCTTCTGGTGGCGGCGCTGCACCGAGCAGTCGCGCTCGAACAGATACACCGCCTCGCCATGGCCACCGCCGAATACCTGGATTTCGATATGGCGCGGGCGCTCGACATACTTCTCGACCAGCACGTGGTCGTTGCCGAACGCCGAGGCCGCCTCGCGCTGGCAGCTGGCCAGCGCATCGACGAAGTCCTCGCTGCGCTCGACCTTGCGCATGCCCTTGCCGCCGCCGCCGGCGCTGGCCTTGATCAGCACCGGATAGCCGATGCCGTCGGCCTGGGCGCGCAGGAACTCCGGCGCCTGCTGGTCGCCGTGGTAGCCCGGCGTCAACGGCACGCCGGCCTTGGCCATCAGTGCCTTGGCAGCACTCTTGTCGCCCATCGCGCGGATCGCACTGGCCGGCGGACCGATGAAGGCGATGCCGGCCGCCACGCAGGCGTCGGCGAAGTCGGCGTTCTCGGACAGGAAGCCGTAGCCGGGATGGATGGCCTGCGCGCCGCTGCGGCGTGCGGCGTCGAGGATGGCATCGCTGCGCAGGTAGCTCTCGCGCGCGGCCGCCGGGCCGATGTGGATGGCTTCGTCGGCCAGCCGCACGTGGCGCGCATTGCGGTCGGCATCGGAATACACCGCCACGGTGGCGATGCCGAGGCGGCGGCAGGTGGCGATGACGCGGCAGGCGATCTCGCCGCGGTTGGCGATCAGGACTTTGCTGAACATGGCAACAGACTCGGTCATGGCACAGGTCACATGCGGAACACGCCGAAGCGCGTCTGCTGCGGGGGAGCGTTGAGGCTGGCCGACAGGGCCAGGGCCAGTACCCGGCGGGTATCGACCGGATCGATCACGCCGTCGTCCCACAGGCGCGCACTGGCGTAGTACGGGTGGCCCTGCTGCTCGAACTGGTCGCGGATCGGTGCCTTGAACGCATCCTCTTCCTCGCCCGGCCACTGCCCGCCCTTGGCTTCGATGCCATCACGCTTGACCGTGGCCAGCACGCTGGCGGCCTGTTCGCCGCCCATCACGCCGATGCGTGCGTTCGGCCACATCCACAGGAAATTGGGCGAGTACGCACGGCCGCACATGCCGTAGTTGCCGGCACCGAACGAACCACCGATCACCACGGTGAACTTGGGTACCTTGGCGCAGGCCACCGCCATCACCAGCTTGGCCCCGTCCTTGGCGATGCCACCCTGTTCGTATTTGCGGCCGACCATGAAGCCGGTGATGTTCTGCAGGAACACCAGCGGAATGTTGCGCTGGGTGCACAGCTCGATGAAGTGCGCGCCCTTCAGCGCGGACTCGGAGAACAGGATGCCGTTGTTGGCGATGATGCCGATCGGATAGCCGTGCAGATGGGCGAAGCCGGTGACCAGCGTTGCGCCATAGCGCGGCTTGAACTCGTCAAAGCGCGAGCCGTCGACCAGTCGCGCGATCACTTCGCGCACGTCGTAGGGCTTGCGCGTATCAGCCGGGATCACCCCGTACAGTTCGTGCGCCGGCAGCAGCGGTTCTTCCACCGGCTGCAGCGCCATCGCCGCTTCGGGCTTGCGCCAGTTGAGCTGGGCGATGATCGCGCGCACCCGTGCCAACGCCTGCAGGTCGTTGTCGGCCATGTGGTCGGCCACACCGGAAATGCGCGTGTGCACGTCGGCACCGCCCAGTTCTTCGGCCGTCACCACTTCACCGGTGGCCGCCTTCACCAGCGGCGGGCCGCCGAGGAAGATGGTGCCCTGCTCGCGCACGATCACCGTCTCGTCGCTCATCGCCGGCACGTAGGCGCCACCGGCGGTGCAGCTGCCCATCACGCAGGCGATCTGCGGGATGCCCTGCGCGGAGAGATTGGCCTGGTTGTAGAAGATGCGGCCGAAATGGTCGCGGTCCGGGAACACCTCGTCCTGCAGCGGCAGGAAGGCGCCACCGGAATCGACCAGGTAGATGCACGGCAGGTGGTTCTGCTCGGCGATCTCCTGCGCGCGCAGGTGTTTCTTCACTGTCACCGGGTAATAGGTGCCGCCCTTGACCGTGGCATCGTTGGCCACGATCACGCACTCCACGCCGCTCACCCGGCCAATGCCTGCGACCACGCCGGCGGCGGGCACGGCATCGTCATACATGCCGTGCGCGGCCAGCGGTGCGATCTCCAGGAACGCGCTGCCCGGGTCGAGCAGCGCATCGATGCGGTCACGCACCAGCAGCTTGCCGCGTGCGGTGTGCTTGGCGCGCGCCGCCTCGCTTCCACCCAGGGCGGTGCGGGCGAGGGTGGCGTGCAGGTCGTCGACTACGGCCTGCATCGCCGCGCGGTTGCTTTCAAACGTTTCGCTGCCCGGTTGCAGCTGGCTGCCTAGGATGCTCATGGGGTGCCTTACAGGGTGCGCTGGAACAGTTCGCGGCCGATCAGCATGCGGCGGATCTCCGAGGTGCCGGCGCCGATTTCATACAGCTTGGCGTCGCGCCACAAGCGCCCGGTCGGGTATTCATTGATGTAGCCGTTGCCGCCGAGGATCTGGATCGCCTGGCCGGTCAGCCACGTGGCCTTCTCGGCGGCGTACAGGATCGCGCCGGCCGCATCCTGGCGGGTGGTACGGCCCTGGTCGCAGGCGCGCGCCACGGCATACACATAGGCGCGGCAGGCACCCAGGCCTACGTACATGTCGGCGATCTTGGCCTGGATCAGCTGGAAGCTGCCGATCGGCTCACCGAACTGGTGGCGTTCGTGCACGTACGGCATCACCACGTCCATGGCTGCAGCCATCAGGCCCAGCGGGCCGCCGGACAGCACCACGCGCTCATAGTCCAGGCCGGACATCAGCACGCGCACGCCGCCGCCGACCGCGCCCAGCACGTTTTCTTCGGGAATCTCGCAGTCCTGGAACACCAGTTCGCAGGTGGGCGAGGAGCGCATGCCCAGCTTGTCCAGCTTCTGCGCGGTGGAGAAACCCTTCATGCCCTTCTCGACCAGGAACGCGGTGATGCCCTTGGCACCGGCTTCGACATCGGTCTTGGCGTACACCACCAGCACGTCGGCGTCGGGGCCGTTGGTGATCCACATCTTGTTGCCGTTGAGCACGTAGCGGTCGCCGCGCTTGTCCGCGCGCAGCTTCATCGACACCACGTCCGAACCCGCACCCGGTTCGCTCATCGCCAGCGCGCCGACCTTGGCGCCGCTGCACAGGTCCGGCAGGAAGCGCTGCTTCTGCGCTTCGGTGCCGTTCTTGCGCAGCTGGTTCACGCACAGGTTCGAGTGCGCGCCGTAGGACAGGGCGATGCCGCCGGAGGCGCGGGAGATTTCTTCCATCGCCACCACGTGGGCCAGGTAGCCCATGCCGGTGCCGCCGTATTCTTCTTCCACGGTCAGGCCCAGCAGGCCCTGTTCGCCCAACTTGGGCCATAGTGCCAACGGGAACTGGTTGGTTGCATCGGCCTCGGCCGCGAGCGGCGCGATCTCGGCAGCGGCAAAATGGGCCACGCTCTGGCGCAGCAGGTCGATATCTTCGCCGAGGTCGAAGTTCAGGGATGGCACGTGCATTGCGATGGCTCCACGAGGGAAGGTGGGGAATGGACGCACCCGGAAGGGGAAGCGGGCGGCTGTTCACAGCAGCGGCCCGCGCGGGCGATTGGACCCCAGCGTAGCGGGGTTCGGGTAAGAAGTGAATACAAATTCAAAAATTGAAACCAGACTCAGAACATGGCCTACAAACGCTCAGCATTGATGGAAGAACGCCTGGCCGGGGCCCGTGAACGGATCCTGCTGGCCACCCGCGAACTGGTCGCCACCGGCGGCTGGCGCAACGCGCCGGTAACCGCCGTGGCCACCCAGGCCGGGGTCTCCACCGGCCTGATCTACCGCCACTTCCCGTCCAAGGCCGAGCTGTTCGTGGAAGTGCTCAACGCTGCCGTGGCCCATGAGGTGGCGATCATGGAGCGCATCGCCAGTGCGCCGCAGCCGGCCAGCGTGCGCCTGCGCCAGGCCATCACCGCCTTCGTGCGCCGTGCCCTGGCCGGCCCGGGCCTGGCCCATGCCTTCATCGTCGAACCGGTGGACCCGGACGTGGAAGCCGAGCGCATGCGCGGCCGCCGTGCCTTCGGTGACGTGTTCCTGCGCCTGGTGGAAGAGGGCGTGGCGGCCGGTGAACTGCCGGCACAGGACGCGCACGCTGCCGCCGCCTGCCTGGTGGGTGCCTTCACCGAAGCGATGGTGGGCCCGACCGCACCCAGCCGCGAAGCGCACCGCGACGAGGACGCACTGGTCGAGGCCATCTGCAGTTTCTGCCTGCGGGCTGTTGGCGCAGGGTGATGCCGCCGTTGCGCGTGCCGGGCGGCTTCTGCCGCGCTTCGCGATCGCCGGGCGCGGCCCGGCGCCACCCGCACGCGGCCACGGCCGCATGCTGCGCCGCACCAGCCGTGATGCCTGTTGTCGTGCGTGGCGTGCGTTCTATACTCGGCCCATCACGCAGTCGCTCAGCCGTGGTCCAACGACTATCAGCCAGGGGTAACGAAGAGTGCGGAATTACGATCTGGAGTTCCTGAAACGCTTCTCCATGGTGATCGCGCTGTTGATGGCCATCACCCTCGGTCTGATCCTGCTGGCCGCGTTCATCCACACCCGGATTCCGCCCGAGGTGTCGCCCACCGCCGCCAAACGCACTGAACAGCGCATCTCGCCCACTGGCGCGGTATACGCCGGCAGCACCGGCGCCGCCGCGCAGGCCGCGGCCAAGGCCGCCGCGCTGGCCAAGGCCGCTTCGCAGGTGGCCTACGGCGGCACCAAGGATGGCAAGGTGATCTTCGACAACCTGTGCACCGCCTGCCATACCACCGGGGTGGGCATGGCGCCGACGCTGGACCACTCGCACTGGGACAAGCGCCTGGCGCAGGGCAAGGACACCCTCTACAAGCACGCCATCGAGGGCTACACCGGCCCCGACGGCGGCATCATGCCGCCCAAGGGCGGCAACCCGGCGCTCACCGAGGAGCAGATCCACGCCACCGTGGACTGGATGCTGGGCAATCTGAAGTAGCGGACGCCGCCGCGTCCGCTGGTAGTGCCGGCCGCTGGCCGGCAGCCTCATGATCTTTGGTAGTGCCGGCCGCTGGCCGGCAACCACGCATCGCACAGAGGTCATGAGGGATGCCGGCATCCGCTTTCGCCCAGGCCCAGCCACAGGTTGCGCCGACCTCGGCGCCTGCGCCACGCAGCCCAGCTACCGTCACCCTGGCCGCCGCGCCGGCCGACTGGCGTGCACTGGATGGGCAGCACGTGCGCATCGCCGCGCCGCTCACCCTGGCCGGCACCGATGGCCTGGAACGCTTCGGCCAGCTCACCGTCGCCTTCGATGGCCGCCTGTGGCAGCCGACCGAAGTGGCCGCGCCCGGCAGTGCCGGGATCGAACAGGTGATGGCCGACAACCAGCGCCGCCGCCTGCTGCTGGACGATGGCAGCGATGTGCGTGATCCGGCCAGCGTCGCCTACCTGCCGGGCAACCCGGTGCTGCGTACCGGCATGCAGCTGCGCAACGTGGAAGGCACCGTGCGCGTGGACGCGCAGGGCCGGCCCAGCCTGCAGGTGGATGGTGTACTGAAGCTGCCGGACCTGCAGCGCCCGGCCGTGCCGAGCGTGCCCGGCCGCCTGCACATCGCTGCGTTCAACCTGGAGAATTTCTTCAATGGTGACGGCAAGGGCGGTGGGTTCCCGACCCTGCGCGGCGCGCGCACGCTGGACGAGCACAAGGCGCAGGTCGGCAAGCTGGTCGCCACCGTCAACGCGCTGGGCGCCGACATCGCCGCGCTGATGGAACTGGAGAACGACGGTTACGGCCCGCAGTCGGCCATCGCCGAACTGGTGGATGCGCTCAATGCCGGCCTCGCCGCAGACAAACAGTGGGCGTTCGTCGATGCCGGCCAAGGCCCCGGCAGCAATCCGATCCGCGTCGGCATCATCTACCGCAAGAGCGAATTCAAGCCGCTCGGCACGCCGCTGACCAAGCTCGACGGCCCATTCGTCGAACACAGCCGTGCGCCGCTGGCACAGGCCTTCCAGGGCAAGGGTGCGCCGTTCATGGTGGTTGCCAACCACTTCAAGTCCAAGGGCTGCCGCGATGCCAGCGGCGCCGACGCCGACCGCAATGACGGGCAGGGCTGCTGGAACGCCACCCGCGTGGAATCGGCCCGGCAGCTCAACTCCTGGGTGCAGGCCGAAGCCGCGCGCCTGAAGGTGAAGGACGTGGTGCTGATGGGCGATTTCAATGCCTACGCCATGGAAGATCCGATCCGCACCCTGCACGACCTCGGTTGGCAGGATGCCTTCAAGGTGGCCAAGGTCGAACAGCCCTACAGCTACGTCTACAACGGCTACACCGGCCGCCTCGATCATGCGCTGCTCAGCCCGACCATGGCCAAGCGCCTCGCCGGCGCCGCCGAGTGGCACAGCAATGCCGACGAGCAGGACGCCAGCGGTTACCAGGGCCGCAACGTGCAGGGCCCGTGGCGCAGCTCCGACCACGACCCGCTGCTGCTGGGCTTCGATCGCTGAGTGGGTGCCCGGCCGGCCCTGTGCGGACCGGCCGGACGGCCTGCTGCTCATCGCCAGTAGTAGCGCTCGATGCGGAAGGTTGCACGGCAGCCGTTGTCGACCCAGATCGTGCCGCGGTCCACGCCCCAGTCGCGTCCCTGCAGGCAGGAGGCATGTGACTCGCGGTTGATCAGGTGCACGCTGTCCTTCTGTGAGACCTGTACATGGCAATGCGCGCGACGCTGGTCGCGGCTGCTGCAGCTCACCACTTCCGAGCTTGAATCGCCGCGATGGGTTTGTACGGGGGGCGGATAGGCGGGATAGCGCGGATAGGCCGGTTCATGTGATGGATAGCCGATCCCGCCGCTGAAATCGGGATAGCCTCCGATGCTGCTGCAACCGGTCAGGGTTGCGGCCAGCAGCATGAGAGCGCACACGTGTTTCATCACATTCTCTCCAGATGCAGGTCCGGTCGAGTCTAGGCAGCGGGATGCCCATCACGACGGAGCTGCACTGTGAGCGGCGTCAACGTATCAATCGAAATGCGCAGCAGGATCGGAATCTTCTGCACCGGCTATCGGCAACGGCGCGAACTGTGCGCATCAACCCAGCGCGATCAGGGTGATCGCGACTACCGCCAGCGCCAGTCCGAGGCGGTTCCACCGGCTCATAGGCTCGCCGAAGGCGAATACGCCAACCAGCGCACCCAGCACCACCACGCCGATGTTCATGCCGGCGAACACGGTGGCCGGGCTGTCCGGCATCGACTGGTGCGCATGCACATAGAAAAGAATGTTGCCGCCGTTGAGCAGTCCCAGCAGTGCACCCGCACCCAGGTTGCGCCAGGCCAGGCGGCTGCGCCCACTGAAATGCCGCCACAACTGCAGCGCCAGCATCAGCACGAAGGCCACGCTGAAACTGGCCAGCACCGCCGCCATCGACGGCGTGCCCGACAGCGCCACCTGCTTGAGCAGTACGTCGACCACCGCGAACCCGGCCCACACACCCAGCAGCCAGCCCCAGCCGCCGGCGGAAGCGGCCACTGCCGGGCCGCGCGGACGCAGGCTGATGGCCACCATCGCCAGCAGGCCCAGGCCCAGCCCCACCAGCTTCCACGTGCTGGCGCTCTGGCCAAAGAACAGGAACGCCGCCGCCAGCGACAGCAGCAGCGACAACCGCTGCGCCACATCACTGCGGACGATGCCGGCCACCGCCACCGCGCGGCCCAGCACCAGGAAGATCGAGGGCAGCACCACCGCCAGCGCCAGCAATGACAGCCACGGCGCATGCGGTCCGCGCAGTGCCTCCAGTGGCGGCTGCAGCACCACCGCCGTCATCGTCGCGGCCACCAGGTAGTTCCAGGTCACCATCTGCGCAACGTCCAGCTGGCGACGGCCAGCCAGCTTCAACAACACCGAAACCAGCACACTGCAGATCACGGCCAGGGACAGGTAGAGCATGGGGCGGGCACAGGGCAGCGGCGGGGGACGCTATCATGGTGCCATGCACACGCCCTCGTTCCCCGTCGCCCCCGGCGAAACCGCCTGCATTGCACTGGAGGGCCCGGTTGGCCCGCTGGAAGTGCTCGTCGACCTGCCCAAGGCCGATGTGCCGGTGCAGCCGATCGTGGCCATCATCTGCCATCCGCTGTCCACCGAAGGCGGCACCCTGCACAACAAGGTGGTCACCATGACCGCCACCACCCTGCGCGAGCTGGGCATTGCCACGGTGCGCTTCAACTTCCGCAGCGTCGGCGGCTCTGCCGGTGAATTCGACCATGGCGTGGGCGAGCAGGAGGACCTCAAGGCCGTCACCGCCTGGGTCCGCCAGCAGCGCCCGGACGACCGCCTGTGGCTGGCCGGTTTCAGCTTCGGCGCATTCGTTTCGCTGAAGGCTGCCGCCGAGCTGCAGCCCGAAGCGCTGATCTCGATCGCGCCGCCGGCGGGCCGTTGGGACTTCGATGGCATCGCGCCGCCGGCCCGCTGGCTGGTGATCCAGGGCGAGCAGGATGAAATCGTCGACCCGCAGGCCGTGTACCAGTGGCTGGACACCCTCGATGCCCCGCATGAACTGGTGCGCATGCCCGAAACCAGCCACTTCTTCCACCGCAAGCTGATCGACCTGCGCGGCGCGCTCACCCACGGCGTCAAGCATTGGCTGGGCACGGCGGCATGAGCGAGGCGGAACTGACCCCGACGCAGCGCTACGCGGCCGGGGTGGAACGCGGCGATTGGCAGAACGACCCGGCCCAGCATGCGGCCCTGGCCGAGCTGGACCGGATCCATCTGGCCCTGGTGGACAGCGCCGAGGACGGCTGGCTGGACCGCCTGTCCTCGTTCTGGAAGAAGCCCGAGCCGGTCAAGGGCCTGTACTTCTGGGGCGGCGTCGGCCGCGGCAAGACCTTCCTGGTCGACCTGTTCTACGACGGCCTGCCGATCAAGCAGAAGTACCGCACCCACTTCCATCGGTTCATGCGCAGCGTGCATGAGCGCCTGCGCGAGCACCAGGGCCAGAGCGATCCGCTGGCGAAGATCGCCCAGGAATGGCGCAGCAACCTGCGCGTGCTGGTGCTGGACGAATTCTTCGTCACCGACATCGGCGATGCCATGCTGCTGGCGCGCCTGCTGGAGCGGATGTTCGCCGAGGGCGTGACCCTGGTCACCACCTCCAACACGGCGGTGGAAAACCTGTACCTCAACGGCCTGCAGCGCGAGAGCTTCATGCCGGCCATCGGCTTGCTGCAGCGCTACTGCGTGGAGCTGTACGCCGAAGGCACCGAGGACTACCGCATGCGCGCGCTGACCCGTTCGCCGGTGTACCGCGCGCCGCTGGCCGCCGACAGTGACACCTGGCTGTCCACGCGCTGGGGCGAGTTGAGCGGTGGCCAGCCGGCCAAGGCGGGCAACATCGAAATCGAGAGCCGCAAGATTCCGGTGCGCGCGCGCGGCAAGAGCATTGCCTGGTTCGACTTCGCCGCCCTGTGCGAAGGCCCGCGCGGGCCGTCGGACTACATCGAGATCGCGCACGAGTTCAACACCGTGCTGCTGGGGGGCATTCCGGCCTTCGATCGCCTGAACGAGGATGCCGCGCGCCGCTTCGTCAACCTGATCGACGAACTGTACGACCGCCACGTCAACCTGGTCTGCACCGCCAGCACCTCGCCGGTCGAGCTGTACACCGGTACCCGGCTGCAGGGCGCGTTCGAGCGTACGGCCTCGCGCCTGATCGAAATGCAGAGCGCCGAGTACCTGGGTACCCCGCACCGGGCGTGACAACCGGGGCGGATGCCGGCCGCTGGCCGGCATCCGCCTGGTGCTTCCGCAGGTCATGGGCTGCCGGCCAGCGGTCGGCACTACCTGATGCTGCCCCGTCCACCGGCTGCCCACTGTCTGCCCACCACCTATCCACAGACTTGTCCCTCGCCTGCGTGGTCCTGTCATGTGAAGCTGTCATCGTTCCGCTGGTGGGGCGCTGATTGCCACCGCGATGACGTGTTTCGGGCTTGACTGCGCAGCCCGTTCCAGCAGGTCCAAAGCGTCCAAACCGGGCGCCGATGGCACGATCCTTGCGGCGCAAGGGATTGCCGAATTTCACTACATTTGGCGTTGACGGACCCAACTACCCCCACTATCTTGTGGCTGTCGGTTGTGGGGACCCCAAGCCGCCGGGTCCATGGAATGGATCGCCGGACCCTCCGGTGATACGCCCTCCATGCCCGCAGCGGCACCGGTCAGCACTGCCAGCGGCAGCCACAGGCGCAGGGTCTCAATTCCTGCGACACCGGTCTGCCACCCTGGGCTGTCATGTCCCGGGCCGCGTCACCCGATGCTCCGAGCCACCATCCATCACGCCAAGAGGACACACGCCGTGACCACCGAGACCAGCGCCACCATCGAGAAGGAAAGCGAATTCCTGTTGACGTCGCCGCCGACGTCCAACGCGATGAGTGTGACCAAGCGCAATGGCACGACCGAGCTGGTGGATCTGAACAAGATCGTCCGCGCGGTGCAGCGTTCCTCCGAGGGCCTGCACGCCGTCGATCCGATGCGCGTGGCCACCCGCACCATTTCCGGCCTGTACAACGGCGCCACCACCCAGGAGCTGGACGAACTGTCCATCCGCACCGCGGCGCTGCTGATCGGCGAAGAACCCGAATACGGCCGCCTGGCCGCGCGCCTGCTGGCCAACTTCATCGCCAAGGAAGTGTCCAACCAGGAAATCCACGCGTTCTCGCAGTCGGTGGGTCGTGGCCACGAAGTGGGCCTGATCAACGACCGCCTGCTGAACTTCGTGCAGACCAACGCACGCAAGCTCAACGATGCCATCGACATCTCGCTGGACCTGAACTTCGATTACTTCGGCCTGCGTACCCTGTACGACCGCTACCTGCTGCGCCACCCGCACACCCGCAAGGTGATCGAGACCCCGCAGCAGTTCTTCCTGCGCATCGCCAGCGCGCTGAGCGAGGATGTGCCGGAAACCCTGGCGCTGTACAAGCGCATGGGCAACCTGGACTACCTGCCGTCCAGCCCGACCCTGTTCAACTCCGGCACCACCCACGAGCAGCTGTCCTCGTGCTTCCTGCTGGACTCGCCGCAGGATTCGCTGGAATCTATCTACTCCAAGTACGGCGACATCGCCCAGCTGTCGAAGTTCTCCGGCGGCATCGGCGTCAGCTACACCCGCGTGCGTTCGCGTGGCTCGCTCATCAAGTCGACCAACGGCCATTCCAACGGCATCGTGCCGTGGCTGAAGACCATGGATTCGTCGGTGGCTGCGGTGAACCAGGGTGGCAAGCGCAAGGGCGCGGCCTGTGTGTACCTGGAAACCTGGCACGCCGACATCGAGGACTTCCTCGAGCTGCGTGACAACACCGGCGACGAATCGCGCCGTGCGCACAACCTGAACCTGGCCAACTGGATCCCGGACCTGTTCATGAAGCGTGTCGAGTCTGACCAGGAATGGTCGCTGTTCGATCCGCGCGTGGTGCCCGAGTTCACCGACCTGTTCGGCGAAGCCTTCGAGGCCGCCTACCTGCAGGCCGAAGCACAGGGCAAGGCCAACCGCACCATCTCCGCACGCAAGCTGTACTCGCGGATGATGCGCACCCTGGCCGAGACCGGCAACGGCTGGATGACCTTCAAGGACAAGTGCAACCGCGCCAGCAACCAGACCCTGCGCGCCGGCAACGTGATCCACCTGTCCAACCTGTGCACCGAGATCCTGGAAGTCACCTCGGCTGAAGAAACCGCGGTGTGCAACCTGGGTTCGATCAACCTGGGCAACCACTTCGACGGCAACGGCGAGTTCGATTTCGACAAGCTGGCCGACACCGTGCGCCTGGCCGTGCGCCAGCTGGACCGCGTGATCGACCTGAACTTCTACCCGATCGAATCGGCGCGCCGCGGCAACCTGCGCTGGCGCCCGGTCGGCCTGGGCTGCATGGGCCTGCAGGACGTGTTCTTCCGCAAGCGCCTGCCGTTCGATGGCGCCGAAGCCCGCGCGCTGTCGAAGAAGATTGCCGAGACCATCTACTTCCACGCGCTGGAAACCTCGGTCGAACTGGCCCAGGAACGCGGCAAGCACCCGTCCTTCGCCGACACCCGTGCGGCCAGCGGCGAGCTGCAGTTCGACGCCTGGAACGTGGTGCCGGAAGATGCCGCGCGCTGGGATGCCCTGCGTGAACGCATCAAGGAACACGGCCTGCGCAACTCGCTGATGATCGCGATCGCCCCGACCGCCACCATCGCCTCCATCGCCGGCTGCTACGAGTGCGTGGAACCGCAGGTGTCCAATCTGTTCAAGCGCGAGACCCTGTCCGGTGACTTCCTGCAGGTGAACCGCTATCTGGTGAACGAGCTGAAGAAGCTGGGCCACTGGACCCCGGAAATGCGCGATGCAATCAAGCTGGCCGACGGTTCGATCCAGGCCATCACCCAGATTCCGGAAACGCTGCGCCACGTCTACCGCACCGCATGGGAACTGCCGATGCGTTCGCTGATCGACATGGCCGCCGACCGTGGTGCCTTCATCGACCAGTCCGCCTCGCTCAACCTGTTCATGGAAAGCCCGAGCATCGGCGCGATGTCCTCCATGTACATGTACGCCTGGAAGCAGGGCATCAAGACCACCTACTACCTGCGTTCGCGTCCGGCCACCAAGATCGCCAAGACCACTGTCAGCCACACGGCCAGCGCTGCGCCGGAAAAGGTGTTCAGCCCGGAGGAGGCCATCGCCTGCTCGCTGGAGAACCCGGAAGCCTGCGAAGCCTGCCAGTAACACCGCGCGGTGGATTAACGCGCGGTGGGTGCCGACCGTTGGTCGGCACTGCTGCCCGACTACGGAAATACCAAGGTAGCGCCGGGCCATGCCCGGCGTTATGACCCGAGAAGACAAGGAAACACCCATGGCCGACAAGCCCAAGCAGATGCTGCTCGATCCCGGTTTTGAACTGACCCTGCGCCCGATGCGCTACCCGCAGTTCTATGACATGTACCGGAATGCGATCAAGAACACCTGGACGGTGGAAGAGATCAACTTCCAGATCGACATCAGCGACCTGCACAGCAAGATGTCGCCGGGCGAGCGCCACCTGATCCACCGCCTGGTCGCCTTCTTCGCCACCGGCGATTCGATCGTGTCCAACAACCTGGTGCTGAACCTGTACCAGCACTTGAACGCGCCCGAAGCGCGCATGTACCTGTCGCGCCAGCTGTATGAAGAAGCGCTGCACGTGCAGTTCTACCTGACCCTGCTGGACAACTATCTGCCGGATCCGGACGAGCGCGTCAAAGCCTTCGCCGCGGTGGAGAACATCGACTCGATCAAGAAGAAGGCCGATTTCTGCTTCAAGTGGATCGATTCGATCCAGGACCTGAAGCGCATCGAGACCCGCGAAGAGCGCCGCCAGTTCCTGCTCAACCAGATCTGCTTCGCGGCGTGCATCGAAGGCCTGTTCTTCTTCGCCGCCTTCGCCTACGTGTACTACTTCCGTTCGCGCGGCCTGCTCAACGGCCTGGCTTCGGGCACCAACTGGGTGTTCCGCGACGAAAGCGCGCACATGGAGTTCGCCTTCGAGTGCGTGGACGTGATCCGCGAGGAAGAGCCGGACCTGTTTGACGACAAGATGAAGCAGGATGTCTATGACATGCTGGCCGAGGCCATCGAGTGCGAAGTGCAGTTCGCCGAGGACGTGCTGTCCGGTGGCGTGGCAGGCATCTCCACCCGTGACATGCGCCAGTACCTGCAGCACTGCGCCGACAACCATTTCCATCGCCTGGGCATGGAGCGCAAGTACAACGTGCGCAACCCGCTGAGCTTCATGGAACTGCAGGACGTGCAGGAACTGACCAACTTCTTCGAACGCCGCGCCTCGGCCTACCAGGTGGGCGTGAAGGGCGAAGTTGCCTTCGACATGAACTTCTGATCGATCCAATCAGGTCTGTCGCGAAAACCCCGGCCAACGCCGGGGTTTTTCGTTTTTACGGTAGCGCCGGGCCACGCCTGGCGAGCGCGCAGCGCGGAAGGTTATTCATGGTGCCGTGCGCATTCCGCCGGGCATGGCCTACCGCTACCGCCGCCCATCCACCGCCATGCGCACGGCCAGGCCGGCCAGCACCGTGCCCATGAACCACCGTTGCACCGCCTGCCAGGTGGGGCGCGCAGACAGTAAGCCGGCGATGCTGCCGGCCATTATCGCGATCACCGCGTTCACGCTCACGCTGACCAGCAGCTGGGTGGAGCCCAGCACCAGCGACTGCATCAGCACGCTGCCCTCGCTGTCCGGGTGCAGGAACTGCGGCAGCAGGGACAGGTACATCACCGCGACCTTGGGGTTCAGCACGTTGGTCAGGAAACCCATCGCGAACAGCTTGCGTGGGCCGTCCACCGGCAGGTCACGCACCGCAAACGGCGAGCGGCCGCCGGGCTTCAGCGCCTGCCACGCCAGGTACAGCAGGTACAGCGCGCCGCCGATGCGCAGCGCGTCGTAGGCGAACGGCACGGTCATCAGCAGCGCGGTGATGCCCAGCGCCGCGCACAGCATGTAGAACACGAAGCCCAGCGCCACCCCGCCCAGCGAGATCAGCCCGGCCATGCGGCCCTGGCAGATCGAGCGCGAGATCACGTAGATCATGTTCGGCCCGGGCGTCAGCACCATGGCCAGCGAGACAAGGGCGAAGGCCAGCAGGTCGGACGTGGCGGGCATGGTGGGTTCACGCAGTGGGGGGTGCCGAAGTGTAGCGCCGCCTGCACACCACCTGCCTTAAAATCCGTCTCACCCCACACCCGAACCGCCCCCATGACCCCCATCCCCGAGACCGTGCCGCCGACCGAAGTGCGCATGGCCGAAATCGTCTTTCCCAACCACACCAACCACATGGGCACCCTGTTCGGTGGCCAGGCCCTGGCATGGATGGACAAGGCCGCCTTCCTCGCCGCCGCCCGCTATTCGCGCCGCACCGTGGTGACCGCGCGCAGCGACCAGGTCGATTTCAAGCTGCCGATCCGCATCGGCCAGATGGTGGAAACGATCGGCCGCATCGTCGAGGTCGGCCGCAGCTCGATGAAGGTCGAGGTGGAGCTGATCGCCGAGGACCTGCACAGCGGCGAGCGCAAGCTGTGCACCCGTGGCCACTTCGTGATGATCGCCCTGGGCGACGATGGCCACCCGGTGACCGTGCCGCAGCTGCCCGGCGCGCCGGCGGCCTGAGCCGATGCTTGCGGGGGCGCCGGTGCGCCCCCATCTGGCTGCCATGACCCCGCCGCTCACCGACTTCATCGACCGCGCCCAGCGCCTGTTCGTGCTGACCGGCGCCGGCTGCAGCACCGCCTCGGGCATCCCCGATTACCGCGATGCCGATGGCCAGTGGAAGCGCACGCCGCCGGTGACCTACCAGGCCTTCATGGGCGAGTCCGCCACCCGCCAACGCTACTGGGCGCGCAGCCTGCTGGGCTGGCCGCGCTTCGGCCAGGCCCGGCCCAACGGCACCCACCAGGCGCTGGCCGCACTGGAGGACAGCGGCAAGCTGCAGGTGCTGCTGACCCAGAACGTGGATGGCCTGCACCAGCGCGCGGGCAGCCAGAACGTGATCGACCTGCATGGCCGCCTGGACCTGGTGCGCTGCATGGGCTGCGAACGCCGCAGCGAGCGTGAGGCGTTCCAGCAGCGGCTGCTGCAGGCCAACCCCGGCTGGGAATTGCTGCAGGCCGGTATCGCGCCCGACGGTGACGCCGATCTGGAAACCGACTTCTCCGCATTTGCGGTGCCCGACTGCCCGCACTGCGGTGGCCTGCTGAAGCCGGACGTAGTGTTCTTCGGCGAAAACGTGCCGCGTGAACGCGTGGCTGCGGTGCATGAGCACCTGCAGCAGGCGGATGCAGTACTGGTGGTGGGTTCCTCGCTGATGGTCTATTCCGGCTTCCGCTTCGTGCAGGCCGCGGCCAAGGCGGGTCTGCCGGTGGCCGCGCTGAACCGTGGCCGCACCCGTGCCGACGACCTGCTGCAGTTCAAGGACGAGCGCGACTGCGCCGAGGCGCTGGCCGGGTTCGTCATCGGGTAGCGCCGGGCCATGCCCGGCGGAAACGGGCTGCCGCGCTGTGCGCTCGCCGGGCGTGGCCCGGCGCTACCCACAACGCGCCCCCACGAAACAGCGATCCACCCACACGGTTGATCTATCGGCCGCACAGCGGTGCAATACGCACCCCCTTTGGTACACCCCCCACTGCCGTGAGCCAGCTGTTTTCGCCGATCTCCTTCGGCCCCCTGACCCTGTCCAACCGCATCGTCGTCGCGCCGATGTGCCAGTACTCCGCCGAAGACGGCCGCGCCAGCGACTGGCACGCCATGCATCTGGGCAACCTGGCGCAGTCCGGCGCGGGCCTGCTGATCCTGGAGGCCACCGCGGTCGAAGCGCGCGGCCGCATCAGCTGGGCCGATCTGGGCCTGTGGGATGACGGCACCGAAGCGGCCCTGGCGCAGATGCTGGCCAGCGTGCGCCGCTGGTCGCCGATGCCGCTGGGCGTGCAGCTGGGCCATGCGGGCCGCAAGGCGTCGGTGAATCGTCCCTGGGACGGCGGTGGCCAGCTGCCGGCCGATGATGCCCGGGGCTGGGCGACCGTGGCCCCCTCGCCGCTGCCGTTCCATGCCGCCGATCCGGCACCGCAGGAACTGGACGAGGCCGGTATCGCCGAAGTCGTTGCCGCTTTCGCCGCCAGTGCGGTGCGCGCCGAGCGCCTGGGCTTCGAGCTGATCGAGATCCACGCCGCGCACGGTTATCTGCTGCATCAGTTCCTGTCGCCGCTGAGCAACCGCCGCACCGATGGCTACGGCGGCTCGCTGCCGAACCGCCTGCGGATGCTGGTGGAAGTGTTCGACGCGGTGCGTGCCGCAGTGTCGGACAAGGTCGCCGTAGGCGTGCGCATCTCCGCCAGCGACTGGGTCGAGGGGGGGTGGGACATCGTGCAGAGCGAGGCGCTGGCACAGGTGCTGGACGCGCGCGGCTGCAATTTCCTGCATGTGTCCAGCGGCGGCCTGCACGAGCGCCAGAAGATCAGTGTCGGCCCGGGCTACCAGGTGCCGTTCGCGGCGGCGATCAAGGCCAAGAAGGTGCGCATGCCGGTGATCGCGGTGGGCATGATCACCGAGCCGGAGCAGGCCGAATCGATCCTGCGCCACAACCAGGCCGATGCCATCGCGCTGGCCCGCGGCATCCTGTACGACCCGCGCTGGCCTTGGCATGCCGCTGCTGCACTGGGCGACAGCGTGGTGCCGGCACCGCAGTACCTGCGCTGCGAACCGCGCGACGCACGCGGCGTGTTCAGCCCGCGCTGAGCACTACACCTGCCAGGCCGGCGGCAGGCCGGCCTGCAGGTGCTCGAACAGCGCGCGGATCTTGGCGGTGAAATCGCGGCGGTCGCTCACGCAGAAGTAGACGTCCATCGGTTCCGGCTGCCAGTCGGTGCCGCAACCGAACACGCACTGCAGGCGACCATCGCGCAGGTAGGGCTCGGCCACGAACGCCGCCAGCCGGGTGATGCCGGCACCGGCGGCGGCCAGCTCGGCCAGCGCGTCGATGTCATCGCAGACCATGCTCGGCGGCAGCGCGGCATCCACCCGCTCGCCGTCCTTCAGCAGGCCCCAGCGCAGTGGCCGGCCATCGGTGGGAAAGCGATGCAGCAGGCCGCGATGGGCGGCCAGCTGCGCCGGTTGCAGCGGCGTGCCGTGCGCCTGCAGGTACGCCGGCGAGGCGCAGAACACGAACGGGATGCGTGCCAGAGGGCGTGCCACCAGCCCGTCCTCCAGCTGCGCGCCGATGCGGATGCTGGCATCCACCGCCTCGGCACCGTGCTGCACGGCGCGATCGGTCAGGCGCAGCTCCAGCTGCAGCTGCGGGTAGCGCTGCTGCAATGAGGGCAGCAGCGGTGCCAGCACGTGCCGGCCGAACGCGCTGCTGCTGGCGATGCGCAGGGGCCCGGCCGGCTCCACGTCGCCGGCGGTCACCATCGCCTGCGCGCGCGCCAGGTCGGCTTCGATATGCCGCACCTGCGCCAGATACACCGTGCCGGCCTCGCTCAGCGCCAGCTGGCGCGTGCTGCGGTTCAGCAGCCGCACGCCCAGGTGGGCTTCCAGCCGGTTGATGTTCTGGCCCACGGCGGTGGCGCTGATGCCAAGGGTGCGCGCCGCAGCGGCAATGCTGCCGGTCTCTGCGGTGCGGGTGAAGCTGCGGATGAGCTGCAACAGGTTCATGACCGACCAGCTTGCCATGCGGAAGGCCAAGTATCGCTTGGGTCTGTCCCAAGCAGTCGGTTGCATCGGTGACCATCGTTCACCGCGCAGCGGCGCTGCCCTACACTCCGGCGATGCGCCCCGATTCCATCCTCACTCTCTCCTGTCCCGACCGTACCGGCATCGTCTACCGCGTGTCGGGCCTGTTGTTCGACCACGTCTGCAACATCCTCGACGCCCAGCAGTTCGGCGACGAGGAGAGCGGTCGCTTCTTCCTGCGCGTGCACTTCGACCGCGATGCGGGCCTGCCGCTGGACACCGTGCACGCGGCGATGGCCGCACTGGCCGCGGACTTCGGCATGGACTGGCAGCTGCATGATGGCCGCCGCCGGCCGCGCCTGCTGGTGCTGGTCAGCAAGCAGGGCCATTGCCTGAACGACCTGCTGTTCCGTGCCCACAGCGGCCAGTTGAAGGTGGACATCGCTGCGGTGGCCTCCAACCATGCCGACTTCGCAGCACTGGCAGCGTCCTACCAGGTGCCGTTCCACCACCTGCCGGTGAACGCCGACACGCGCGCGGCGCAGGAACAGCAGATCATCGATCTGGTCGAGCGCGAGCGCATCGACCTGGTGGTGCTGGCGCGCTACATGCAGATTCTCTCACCCACGCTGTGCCGTGCGCTGGCGGGCAGGGCGATCAACATCCATCACAGCTTCCTGCCCAGCTTCAAGGGCGCGCAGCCGTACCACCAGGCGCACGCGCGCGGGGTCAAGATCATCGGCGCCACCGCGCACTACGTCACCGAAGACCTGGACGAAGGCCCGATCATCGAACAGGACGTGGCCCGCGTGGACCACGCGATGACCCCGCGCGAGCTGGTACGGCTGGGAAGCGATACCGAATCGCAGGTGTTGGCGCGGGCGGTACGCCGGCATGTGGAGCACCGCATCCTGCTCAACGGGCACCGCACGGTGGTGTTCAGGTAACGCGGGCAGTGCCCGGGATGGAGCCCGGCAATTGCCCACGATGCGCCCGCTGCTGCTGCTGGACTGTCCTGGGACAGGTGGAGCGCACGCCATCGATATGTTCCATCAGCCCTTTGGGAATGGATGACCACATCGGATCCAATACGAAATCGACCCCTTCACGCCGGGCGAGCTTCGCGGCGGGCACGAAGTCGGCATCGCCGGCCATCAGGATGATCTGGCGGACCTGGCGCTTGAGGGCGAGTGAGGAAATGTCGATGCCGATGCGCATGTCCACGCCTTTCTGTCGCACATCGGGCTGCAGCTCATCGGCTTGAAGATCGCCGAAGGTCCGCTTGCCCTTGAGCAGGTCGTCGAAGGTTCGCGATCCGGTCGTCCACGAACTGAAGTCGGTGAGGTGGCCAAGACGCAGGGCGACCTTCCGCTTCTGCTTCAGCGCCTCGTGCAGGCTGGATCTGAACAGTGCTTCGTCGGATCGCGAGTAGTCGATGCACAGCCCCGAAATCGGGTTGTGCATCTTCTTGCGCAGCGGCGGGCAATCGTAGAAGAAGATGCGATAGAGATCGCGTTGCTCGCCACTTGCATGCTTCAGATGGGCGATGGCCCATCGGTGAGCGACCTCGGCGGCGCGTTGAGCGTTGTAGGCGCTGTGGGGCTCGATGCGGCGAAAGCGTTTGATGAAATAGCCGCCATCAATGAGAACTGCCGTCGGCATACCGTTGCCCTCCTGGCTTCGTCCAATGAAAAAGCCCTCGGTTCGGCCGTCCCGCGATCTGTTGGGGGGCGTACTTGGAGGGCTGGATGGTCTTGATTCTGCAGGGGGCGAATCGGGCGCACAAGCGGCAGAGGCGACACGCTGCCTACAGGATCGCGATCCTCGCCTTCGCCAGGGCCTCGCGCACCATGCCGTCATTGGCCTCGGTCACCGGCCGGGTCAGCTCCCACAGGAATTTCACCCGGAAACCCGACTTCACCGCGTCCTGCGCGCTCCACAGCACGCAGTAGTCGCGGGCCAGCCCGCACACGTGCACCTCGCGGATGCCGCGTTCGTGCAGCCAGCCGGCCAGCCCTGTGGCCGGGCGCGTGCCGTCCGGGCCGTGGTTCTCGCGGAAGGCACTGTAGGAATCCACCTGCTGGCGGCTGCCCTTGCGCAGGATCAGGTCGGCCACGGTCCAGTCCACGCCGGGGTGCAGGGCGGCGCCGGTGCTGCCCTGCACGCAGTGGTCCGGCCACAGGGTCTGCGGCTGTGCATGCAGCAGGATGGCTTCAAAAGGCAGATGGCCCGGGTGCTGGCTGGCGAACGAGGCGTGGTTGGCCGGGTGCCAGTCCTGGGTGGCCACCACGGTGCGGTAGCGGCGCTCGGCCAGCAGCGCGTTGATCGGTGCCACCAGCGCATCGCCCTGTTCGCAGGCGAGGGCGCCACCGGGCATGAAGTCCGGCTGCAGGTCGATCACCAGCAGGGCGACATCAGCGGGCAGGGCGGTCATGGCAGGTCCAGCACAACGGAAGATGGGCGGCCAGCGTGGCCGCCCCTCGCGCGCACGTCAATCGCCGCTGGCGGTGTCGTTGTCCTGCCCGTAATACAGCAGGCCGATCCTGATGCGCTCGCGGCCGTTCTCGCGACGATGGCGGTTGGCATCGCGCAGCGAGTAGACGCAGCCACAGTACTCCTGCTGGTAGAACTGCTCGCGCTTGCTGATCTCGATCATGCGGCTGGCACCGCCGCCCTTGCGCCAGTTGTAGTCCCAGTACTGCAGGCCCTCGTAGCGCGAGGCGGCGCGCACACCACAGTCGTTGATCTGCGCCATGTTCTTCCAGCGCGAGATGCCCAGCGAGGAGCTGATGGTGTCGTAGCCGTGCTCGTGCGCGTACAGCGCGGTGCGCTCGAAGCGCATGTCGAAGCACATGGTGCAGCGGATGCCACGCTCGGGTTCGTTCTCCATGCCACGCGCACGGCTGAACCAGTTGTCGGTGTCGTAGTCGCAGTCGATGAAGGGGATGCCGTGCTGTTCGGCGAAGCGGATGTTCTCCTGCTTGCGCAGTTCGTATTCCTTCACCGGATGGATGTTGGGGTTGTAGAAGAAGATCGCGTAGTCGATCCCGGAGGCGGTGATCGCCTCCATCACTTCGCCCGAGCATGGCGCACAGCACGAGTGCAGCAACAGGCGCTGGCCGTTGTCGGGAAGGGTCAGGGTGGGGCGTTGGAGCTCGGTCATCGTCGGGTGCATCTGGGCGTGGGCAGCGGGTCTGGACGGAAACCGTGAACAGGACGCGCGCGGCCACATCGCCTGCACGCGCAGGACGACGACGGCCCCGGCAACCTCCCCGCGGAGATTCCAGGTCGAGTCAGGGGACTGTCGTGTCCCCCGGCCGGGGCCGGTATTCGGGCTGATGGACACGGGCCGGCTGGCCCACCTACTACCTGCCGCTTCCCAGGCGCGAGCCCAGTGCTGTTGGCAGGATTCGTTTCCATTCACCGCTGCGGGGCAGCTCCGGAATGGGCGCGTGAGGCGCCTTCACCGGATTCCCGTTTAAATCCCTGCCGCCATCGAAGCCACGGCAGGGATACCTTCGGCGTGCCCACGGTGGACGCGTTGGCGGCAATGGTCAAGGGCCGATGAAAACGCAGGGCTGTGGCGCGTTTCTCAGGCTGTGAGAGTGCCTCTTGCCATACTGGGCACCGACAGACGGGAGGTGGCTCGTGGCGGCG
The DNA here is from genome assembly GCF_056395105.1 of Stenotrophomonas sp. 10L48. Classification (NCBI taxonomy): domain Bacteria; kingdom Pseudomonadati; phylum Pseudomonadota; class Gammaproteobacteria; order Lysobacterales; family Lysobacteraceae; genus Stenotrophomonas; species Stenotrophomonas sp. 10L48. The sequence goes on from NZ_JBFTIX010000008.1 coordinate 235,250, forward strand.
AAGTACTGCGATCTGGTCATGAAAGGCGGCATCACCAGCGGCATCGTGTATCCCAACGCGGTGCTCGCACTGGCCCGCGAATACCGTTTCAAGAGCATCGGCGGCACCTCGGCCGGTGCGATCGCCGCTGCCGTGGCCGCCGCTGCGGCATACGGCGACCGCCACCAGCAACGGGGCGAACAGCTGCCTGGCGACGCAGGCTATGGCGGCCTGTCGGCGGTGTCGGCGCAGCTGTCGCGGCGCGGATTCATCTACAGCCTGTTCCAGCCCGCCGCCGGCGCGCGCGCTGCGTATCGGCTGCTGGTGGTGCTGACCGGCAACGCCGGCTGGCCACGCAAGCTGCTGTGCCTGGCCATCGCGGTGTTCCAGATCGCGCCGCTGGAAGTGCTGGTGTCGCTGGCACTGCTGCTCGGCCTGGGCTGGTGGGGCGGTGGCTGGAGCGGCGTGGCGGCGACCCTGCTGCCGTCGCTGCTGTGTGCCTACGGCGCAGGCGTGGCCGCCGCTGCGCTAAGGGTGGCCCGGGTGGCGCGGCGCAACCTGCTGGGCCTATGCAGCGGGCTTAGCCGCAGTGCAGGCAAGCCGGCGCTGACTGAATGGCTGCATGAAAGCCTGCAGCAGCTGTCAGGCAAGCCGATGGATGCACCGCTGACCTTCGCCGATCTGCACGACGCGCCGCGCTATGCAGGCGAACCGGACAGCCCGCATGCGATCAGCCTGCAGATGATCACCACCTGCGTATCGCACAACGAACCGCGCACGCTGCCGTTGGGTGGGGCGCAGTTCTGGTTCCTGCGCGAGGAGTTCGAGCAGCTGTTCCCGGCCAGTGTGGTGCAGTGGATGGTCGACCGCGCCGGTCCACCGCGCGAGGTTGAAGGCCGCAACTACTACCATCTGCCGCAGGGCGCGTCGCTGCCGGTACTGGTGGCCACGCGCATGAGCCTCAGCTTCCCGCTGCTGATCAGCGCGGTGCCGCTGCATGAGCCCTCGCGTCGCGAACGTCGCTGCGAGCCGACGTCGACGGCTGCAGGAGAGGCCGGGCACAACGTGGCCGACAGCATGGAAGGGCTGACCAGCGCGGGCCAGGCCTGTGGTCCGGTGATCACCGCGTTCCGGGTGTGCTGGTTCTCCGATGGCGGCATCAGCAGCAACTTCCCGATCCACCTGTTCGATGCCGCACTGCCGCGCTGGCCGACCTTCGCCATCAACCTGGTCTATCCGCAACGCCCCGAGCCGGTGGTGCGCGAGAGCGACAACCGCGAGGCGCTGGAACGCGCGGTGTTCCTTCCCACCGAAAACCGGCATGGATGGCAGCGGCATTACCAGTCCATCGCCACGCCGCTGGCGGCCGGTGAGCTGGGCCGCTTCCTGTTCGCGGTGGTGGCCACCATGCAGAACTGGCGCGACCTGCTGCAGGCGCGTGCGCCGGGGTATCGCGACCGCATCGTGCATGTGAGCCTGCAGGGCGACGAGGGTGGCATGAACCTGGACATGCCACAGGAGGTGCTGACCCGCATCGCCGACAAGGGCAGCCTGGCCGGTGCGCGCTTCTGTTCGTTCTCGTTCGAGAACCATTACTGGATTCGTTGGCGCAACCTGGCCTCGGCTTACCAGCGCTACACGCTGGAGATATCGCGCACCGATGATCCGGCGCAGCAGGTGCTGGCCTATCGCGCGGCCTATGCGATGGTGGCCACCGGCACGCCGCCACCGCCGTCGTACAAGCTGGGTTCGGAAGACAAGCGGCTGGCGTCGCAGCAGCTGTGGGGGCTGATGGTGGAACAGGGCCGCAGCTGGGATGACCTTGGCCCGGACCTCACCGACGGCTCGCCGCGGCCGTTGCCACAGATGAAGGTGACGCCGATCTATTGATCGCGGTGTGCCGCTGCGCTCGCCGGGTATGGCGCGGCGCTACCGTTGGCTATCGCCACGCCTCGACCACCGCATCGCCGCGCAATGGCGCATACAACGGCAAGGCCAATTCCTGCTTCACCCATCCCGGGTTGAGCGCGCGCAATCCCGCCAGGTATTCGCGGGCCAATGCGGTTTCATCGTGCGATATCGCCAGCCGCGCCGCGCGTGCCCATGTCCGGTCCCAACCATGCGCCAGCGCCAGCGAGGTGGCCAGCGACGCATGTGCGCCGGCCACGTCGCCCTGTTCCCACTGCTGCTCGGCGCGGATGATCGCTTCATTTGAAAGCCGCATGTCGTACAGCTCGCGCAGGCGCGCCACGGCACGCGGATCGGCATCCACGCGCAGGTCGGTGTCCTGCCAGTCGCCGCCAGGCGTGCGCACCAGCAATGCCGCCGACCATTGCCCGCTGCGTTGTCCACCCGCCGCTTGTCCCGCTTCCAGCGCTGCCAGCAGGCGCGCGGCAAGCGCACCGTGGGTGGTCGTAAACGCGCGTTGCATCGCCGCCAGCACGTCCGGCCCGGCCAGTCCGTTGCCTTGCACGCTCACCTTGCCCTCGCCAACGGCACCTGCCCAATCGGCCCGCTGCGCGGTCGCGCCGGTGTACTGCGCGTTGCCGCCTCGCGCACTGACCAGCCCGACCTGGCGCTCGGCGATGGTGGTGCCATCGAAGTCGCCATCCTCGTCCAGCAACTGCTTGAGCACCTGCGCCGGCGTGCGACCTTCGGCCAGCAGCGCCAGCCCCTTCGAGCCGTAGGTCGGGTTGGTTTCGAACTGGCTGGCGACCGCGCCGACCTTCGCCTGCGCCCACGGCACGCCGACACCGCCGACGGCGAGATTGTGCGTGGCGACAGCCACCCCGCAGTCGCCGGCTTCGTTGCAGGCGGCAATGGAAAAGGTCGCCCATGCCGGCGCAGCGACAGCAGCGAGCAGCAAGGCCAGGCAGGGGCGCAGCATGAACATGGTCGTCTCCGGTGAAGGCGTTGAACTGGGATGCAACGGACGCGCGGAAGGTTTAGTAGATCCACGCCATGCGCGGATGAATCCCCATCGAAATCGAATATTTCGACAATTCGTCGAAGAGCCTCCACGCATGGCGTGGATCTACCGTTTCGACCAAGGTCGACACCCACCAACAGCAGGCCATGCCAGGTATAGCCAGCTTTTGACGTTGACGTTGACGTTGCCTCCGCAGGTGCAGGGCGCAGCCCTGCCGGACCGCCCCCTACCGCCCCGGCAACTGGGTAAACGCGCGCTGCATGCAGTCCTCGCGCGGGCACACCCGGCAGCCCGGCCCGATCGACACCGAATTGCCTGGGCTCTGCACGTCCAGCCCCAGCGAATACACCAGCCGATCGGCATGCTGCAGGTCACACCCCAGTGCCACCGCGAAGGTCTTGCGTGGCTGGCCGTGTCCCACCGGGCCGCTGCTGACCTGCCGTGCCAGCCAGAAATGGCGGCGGCCATCGGGCATGCGCGCGGTCTGGGTGAGGATGCGTCCGGGCTGGTTGAACGCCTCATAGACGATCCACAAAGGGCAGGAACCGCCCACCTGCGAGAAGTGGAAGTCGGTGGCCGAGTGGCGCTTGGACACGTTGCCGGCGCGGTCCACGCGGATGAAGAAGAACGGCAGCCCCGGCGCACTGCGGCGTGCCAGCGTACTCAACCGATGGCAGACCGCCTCGAATCCCACACCGAACTGATGCGCCAGCAGCTCGATGTCATAACCGCTGGCCTCGGCCGCGCGCAGGAAACGCATGTATGGCATCACCAGCGCACCGGCGAAATAGTTGGACAGGCCGATGCGCGCCTGTGCGATGCGGGCCTCGTCGGTGAAGCCGGTGCGCGCGATCACCGCATCGATCTGCGGCAGGTAGCCGCGCAGCGCCAGCTCGACCGCCATCTGGAACGCCTGCTGGCCCGGCTCCAGGTAGTCGGGCAGCCACAGCGTACGGCTGCCGGCATCGTACTGGCGCTTCTCGCGCCCGGCCTGCAGCGCGGCCACTTCCACCAGCACCCCATGGCGGTCGGCCAGCAGCTGGCGCAGCCGTGGCGCCACGTGCCCCGGCGCCAGCCCCCATTCGGCGAACAGCTGCTCGGCCAGTTCGTCCAGCTCGGGGATGTGGTTGTGCATGCGGTTGAAGAACTCGCGCACCTGGTCGCCGGCCGGCAACGTGCTGCCCGCGCCCGGCTCGCCCAGTTGGAACTCCAGCGCGGCGGCATGCTCGCGCAATGCCAGGTGGCGGCGATGCAGGTCCAGCAGCGCGCGGCTGACCTGCGGCAGGTTGCCGGCCAGCGCGCGCAGTTCGGTGGCGCTGACGTCGGCCAGGCCCAGATCGCGCAGCGTCTCGCCCAGCGACTCCTGCAGCGCGGCGGGCTCATCGTCGTCGAACAGGGTGGAAACATCGCCCAACACCTCGCCCAGCTTCTTCTGCACCGCAGGCGTCAGCGGGCGCTTGTTGCGCTCGATCTGGTTCAGGTAGCTGGCCGACAGCCCCAGGGCGCGGGCAAGCTCGGCCTGGCTGTAGCCGCGCTGCTCGCGCAGGCGCAGCAGACGCAGGCCGAGCTGGCGCTGGGGGGCTGAATGATTCACAGGATTAACAGGAATCGTGGCGGGCATTGGCCAGATTAAGCGGATTCAGGCCGGAAATCGAGGCGTGGCCTGTGAATAATGCCAAGAATCTTTCGCACCCCGTGGATTGTCGTCATGACTGTTGCAGCGCCCCGTATCCGCATGCTGATCGATGGCCAGTTCGTTGAATCGGCCACCTCCCACTGGCAGGACGTGATCAACCCGGCCACCCAGGACGTGCTGGCCCAGGTGCCGTTCGCCACCACGGGTGAAGTCGATGCCGCCGTGGCTGCCGCCAAGGAAGCCTTCAAGACCTGGCGCAAGACCCCGATCGGTACCCGCGCGCGCATCTTCCTGAAGTACCAGCAGCTGATCCGCGAAAACATGAGCGAGCTGGCGCACATCCTCACCGCCGAACAGGGCAAGACCCTGCCGGACGCCGAAGGCGATGTGTTCCGCGGCCTGGAAGTGGTCGAGCACGCGGCCGCCATCGGCAACCTGCAGCTGGGCGAACTGGCCAACAACGTGGCCAACGGCGTGGACACCTACTCGATCATGCAGCCGCTGGGCGTGTGCGCAGGCATCACCCCGTTCAACTTCCCGGCGATGATTCCGCTGTGGATGTTCCCGATGGCCATTGCCACCGGCAACACCTTCATCCTCAAGCCGTCCGAGCAGGACCCGATGGTCACCATGCGCCTGGTCGAACTGGCGCTGGAAGCGGGCATTCCCAAGGGCGTGCTGAACGTGGTCCACGGTGGCGAAGAAGTGGTCAACGCCATCTGCGACCACCCGGACATCAAGGCGGTGTCGTTCGTCGGTTCCACCCGCGTCGGTACCCACGTGTACAACCGCGCCTCGCTGGCCGGCAAGCGCGTGCAGTGCATGATGGGCGCCAAGAACCACGCCGTGGTGCTGCCGGACGCCAACAAGGAGCAGACCCTCAATGCGATGGTCGGCGCGGCCTTCGGTGCGGCGGGACAGCGCTGCATGGCCGCCTCCACCCTGGTGCTGGTCGGTGAAGCACGCGGTTGGGTGCAGGACCTGGTCGAAAAGGCCAAGACCCTGAAGGTCAGCGGTGGCACGGTCGCCGGCACCGACGTGGGCCCGGTCATTTCCTGCAGCGCCCGTGATCGCGTTGAGGGCCTGATCGCGTCGGGCGTGGAGCAGGGCGCCAAGCTGGTGCTCGATGGCCGCAAGCCGCAGGTCGATGGTTTCGAGAAGGGCAATTTCGTTGGCCCGACCATCTTTGCCGGTGTCACCACCGACATGCGCATCTACCAGGAAGAAATCTTCGGGCCGGTGCTGGTCATCCTCGAAGCGGAAACGCTGGATGAGGCCATCGCCATGGTCAACAGCAACCCGAACGGCAACGGCACCGCGCTGTTCACCCAGTCCGGCGCCGCAGCACGCCGGTTCCAGGAAGACATCGACGTCGGCCAGGTCGGCATCAACGTGCCGATCCCGGTGCCGGTGCCGCTGTTCTCGTTCACCGGTTCGCGCGCTTCCAAGCTGGGCGACCTGGGTCCGTACGGCAAGCAGGTGGTGCTGTTCTACACGCAGACCAAGACCGTCACCGCGCGCTGGTTCGACGACGAGACGCTGAGCCACGGCGTCAACACCACGATCAGCCTGAAGTAACCGCAGGGAGCAGCCATGAGCCACTCGATGACGACGGAACAGGAAGAAGCGCAGCAGGCGTACCGCGAAGCGGCGCGTGACTTCGCACAGGCCGAACTGGCGCCGCACGCCGCGCGATGGGATGCGGAGGGCATCTTTCCGCGCGAGGCGATCGCCAAGGCCGGTGAACTGGGCTTCTGCGGTCTGTACATGGACCCGGAAGTGGGCGGCAGCGGCCTGAGCCGACTGGACGCCGCCGTCGTCATCGAGGAGCTCGCCAACGTCGACCCGTCGACCGCGGCCTATATCAGCATCCACAACATGGCCTCGTGGATGGTGTCCAAGTGGGGCCAGCCGGCGCTGCGCGACGCGTGGGGCAATGACCTGTCTTCTGGCAGCAAACTGGCCTCGTACTGCTTGACCGAGCCGGGCGCCGGTTCGGACGCGGCCTCGCTGAAGACCACCGCCGTGCGCGATGGCGATTTCTACGTGTTGAATGGCTCCAAGGCCTTCATCTCCGGCGCCGGTGCCACCGAGCTGCTGGTGGTGATGGCACGTACCGGCGGTGCCGGTGCAGGCGGGGTCAGCGCGATCGCGGTGCCGGCCGACCTGCCGGGCATCAGCTATGGCCGCAAGGAAGAGAAGATGGGCTGGAACAGCCAGCCCACCCGCGGCATCACCTTCGAAAACGTCCGCGTACCGGTCAGCCACCTTCTGGGAGAGGAAGGCGGCGGCTTCAAGCTGGCGATGAAGGGGCTCGATGGTGGCCGCATCAATATCGCCGCGTGCTCGCTGGGTGCTGCGCAGGGCGCGCTGGATGCCGCACGCCGCTACATGGGCGAGCGCCGCCAGTTCGGCAAGGCGTTGTCCGAATTCCAGGCGCTGCAGTTCAAGCTGGCCGACATGGCCATCGAGCTGGTTGCCGCGCGGCAGATGGTGCATACCGCTGCGCGCAAGCTCGATGCCGGTGCCAGCGATGCCAACGTGTGGTGCGCGATGGCCAAGCGTTTCGCCACCGATGCCGGCTTCACCATCTGCAACGAAGCCCTGCAGATCCACGGGGGCTACGGCTACATCCGCGAATATCCGATCGAACGCCTGCTGCGCGACAGCCGCGTGCACCAGATCCTGGAAGGCACCAACGAGATCATGCGGGTGATCGTTGCCCGTCACCTGCTCAACACCGAAGAGGAACTGCGATGAAGGATTGGCGTACCCAGGAGCACGTGGGCCTGAAGGTCGAGGCCGATGGCCACACCGCCGTGGTCACCCTGAACAACCCGCCGGCGCATACCTGGACCGTGCACAGCCTGTCGGCGCTGCGCGACCTGGTGGGCGCACTCAATGCAGACCGCGACATCTACGCGCTGGTGATCACCGGTGATGGCGAGAAGTTCTTTTCCGCGGGGGCCGACCTCAACCAGTTCGCTTCCGGCGACAAGGCTGCCGCACGCGAAGCGGCACGCCGTTTCGGCGAAGCCTTCGAGGCGCTGTCCGGGTTCCGTGGGGTGTCGATCGCTGCGATCAACGGCTACGCCATGGGCGGCGGCCTGGAGTGCGCGCTGGCCTGCGACCTGCGCATCATCGAAGACCATGCCCAGGTTGCGCTGCCGGAGGCCACCGTCGGCCTGCTGCCGTGCGCCGGTGGCACCCAGAACCTGCCGCGCCTTGTCGGCGAGGGTTGGGCCAAGCGCATGATCCTGCTCGGCGAGCGCATCAACGCGGAAACCGCCGTGCGGATTGGTCTTGCCGAAGAAAAGGTCGGCAAGGGCGAAGCCAAGGCGCTGGCACTGGAATGGGCGAAGAAGGCCGGCAAGCAGAGCCCGACCAGCATTGCCGCCTGCAAGACGTTGGTGCAGTCCACCCGCACCGGCACCCATGCGTCGGCGCTGGTGGCCGAGCGCGAGGCCTTCGTCGATCTGTTCGACACCGCTGACCAGGTCGAGGGCGTGAGTGCCTTCCTTGAAAAGCGCGCCGCGCAGTGGAAGAACGCATGACCACCGACACCGTTGCCGAGCAAGCACCGGTGCTGTTCGAAGAGCGCGTGGCCGGCAACGGCACGCGCATCGGCATCGCCACGCTGAACGCACCGCGCACGCTCAATGGTTTCTCGCTGCCGATGGCGCACCTGTTGTTGCAGCAGTTGAATGCCTGGGCCGACAACGATGCCATCGCCATGGTGGTGCTGCAGGGCGCCGGTGAGAAGGCGTTCTGCGCCGGCGGTGACCTGCACAGCCTGTACCAGAGCATGCGTGCCTACCGCGACGCCGGCCAGAACGATATCCGCGGGAACGACTACGCCGCCGAGTTCTTCGACGTCGAGTACCGCGTCGACTACCTGATCCATACCTACGCCAAGCCGATCCTGTGCTGGGGTCACGGCATCGTGATGGGCGGGGGCATCGGCCTGATGTCCGGCGCCAGCCATCGCGTTGTCAGCGAGCGTTCCAAGCTGGCCTTCCCGGAAATCACCGTGGGCCTGTTCCCTGACGTGGGTGGCAGCTGGCTGCTGCCGCGCGTGCCGGGCAACGGTGGCCTGTTCCTTGCCCTGACCGGTGCGCTGCTCAACCCGGGCGATGCGATCTATGCCGGCCTGGCCGACGTGCATGTGGCCGAGGAACGCCGCAGTGCGGTGTTCGACGCGCTGCTGCAGGTCGCGTGGTCGACCGATGCCGCACGCAACCACGAGCGCCTGTCACAGCTGCTGCTGTCGTTTGCCAGCGATGCGGCTACCGGCCCGCTGCTGGCCAACGCTACGCAGGTCGATGCGCTGTGCGCAGGCGATGACCTGGCCGCCGTCGTCGAACGCATCAGCACCCTGCAGACCGATGACGCGTGGCTGCAGGCCGCACAGAAGACCCTTGCCGCCGGTGCGCCGGGTTCGGCACGGTTGGCCTTCGAACTGCAGCGCCGCAGCGCCGGCCAGGATCTGGCCAGCGTGTACCGGCTGGAATACATCACCGCCCTGCATTGCGCCGCRCATGGTGATTTTGCTGAAGGCATCCGCGCGCTGCTGATCGACAAGGACCGCAATCCCTCGTGGAACCCGGCCACGCTGGCCGATGCCGACCGCGCATGGGCCGATACGTTCTTCGCTTCTCCCTGGGCCGATGCCGCGCATCCGCTGGCCGACCTGGGCACCCCTGTCGCTGAAAGGAGCCTTGCATGAGCCGCGTTGCATTCATTGGGTTGGGCAACATGGGTGGCCCGATGGCCGCCAATCTGGTCAAGAACGGCCACACCGTACGTGTGTTCGATCTGGTGCCTGCCGCGGTGCAGGCGGCGGTCGACGCGGGTGCCAGCGCAGCGGCATCGGCACGCGAGACCCTGGCCGAGGCCGAGGTGGTGATCTCGATGCTGCCGGCCAGCCGCCATGTTGAAGGCGTGTACCTGGGTGATGACGGCATCCTTGCCGCGATTCCCGCCGGTGCGCTGGTCATCGACTGCAGCACGATTGCCCCGGCCAGCGCGCGCAAGGTATCCGAAGCGGCCGCCGCACGTGGCCTGCAGATGATCGACGCGCCGGTGTCCGGTGGCACTGCCGGCGCACAGGCCGGCACGCTGACCTTCATCGTCGGTGGCGAAGAGGACGCGCTTGAACGCGCCCGCCCGGTGCTGCAGGCGATGGGCAGGAACATCTTCCATGTGGGCGCCAGTGGCGCCGGCCAGGTCGCCAAGCTGTGCAACAACATGGCGCTGGGCGTGATCATGGCCGTCACCGGCGAAGCCATCGCCCTGGGCGTGGCACACGGGCTGGACCCGAAGGTGCTGTCGCAGATGATGGCGGTCAGCACCGGCCGCAGCTGGGCGACCGAAGTGTGCAACCCGTGGCCGGGTGTGCTGGAAAACGCGCCGGCGTCGCGCGGTTACAGCGGCGGCTTCGGCAGCGATCTGATGCTGAAGGACATGGGCCTGGCGGTGGAGGCGGCGATGAGCGTCGGCGCCTCGATCCCGCTGGGCGAAGTGGCCCGCAACCTGTACTCGATGAACCACCAGGCCGGCCGCGGCAAGCTGGATTTCTCCAGCGTCGTGCAGCTCATTACGAGCGAGAAGTGACCTGGTAGTGCCGGCCGCTGGCCGGCAACCTCATGCCCCCTTGCGGGACAACGAAGCTGGGATGGGCGGATGCCCGGTTTCGACCGGTATCCGCCCATTTTTTTGCCCAGCCGCTTGGTACTGCCGGCCGCTGGCCGGCATCACCGCATCAGGCAACGATCAGCGCCACGTCGATGTTGCCGCGGGTCGCGTTGGAGTACGGGCAGACGATGTGTGCCTTCTGCACCAGCTCTTCCACCTGCTCGCGCGGCACGCCCGGCACATTGATGGTCAGCTCGGCTTCGATGCCGAAACCGGTCGGGATCTGGCCGATGCCGACCTTGCCGGTCACGGTGGTGTCGGCCGGCAGCGCGACCTTGGCCTGGCTGGCGACGAACTTCAGTGCGCCCAGGAAGCAGGCCGAATAGCCGGCAGCAAACAGCTGTTCCGGGTTGGTGCCCGGGCCGCCAGCGCCGCCCAGCTCGCGCGGGGTCGACAGCTGGATGTCCAGCACGTTGTCGGACGAGACGGAACGGCCTTCACGGCCGCCGGTGGAGGTGGCCTGGGCGGTGTACAGAACCTTTTCGATGGACATCGGGATGCTCCTGGTCAGTGGGTGGGTAGTGCGTTGGAGCTTACTTTGCCCGGATTCTGCACACCTTTGGTTGCAATAAATCCGAAAAATTTGATTGAACGTCCTGCCGGCCTAGATCGTCCATTCCCGGTCGGTGGTGAACATGATGGTCAGCCAGCGGTCCGGCGACGATTCGCCCAGCGCATCGCCGATCTCGTCACGCAGGTGATCCCACTCCAGCAGGGGCCGCGGCGGATCGTCCTCACGCACCACGAAGAACAGCTCGATCTGCTCGCCACGGCCCACCTGCGCCACGTAACTGCGGTGCTCGACGAAACCGTGCTTTGCAACAATCGCCCGCGCCACCGCATCCACATGCGCCTGCAGTTCGGGCGGGGTAACCAGCAGGATGCCGGCCAGCGCGCGCCGCACCGTGCCCAATGGCGCGATCATCACCAGCACGCAGACGAAGGCGAGGATGGCCGGATCGATGTACGGCCCGACCCACGCCAGCGACGTGCCACGCACCAGCACGCCACCGAGGAAGGCCAGCAGATAGCAGGCCGACATGCTCGCGGCGATCACCCAGTTCTTCGCATCCAGTGCGATGAACTCCGAACCGATGCGCTGGTTCGCACGCAGCACGAACCAGGCCAGCGCGCTTTCAGCCACGATCGACAGTGCCGCGAAGATGATTGCGGGGCCAAGCGCGATCTGTCGCCCACCCGACATCAGCGCATCGACCGCATTGACCAGTGCGTACAACGCCGCACCGATCATCAGCGTGCCACTGACTCCCAGCACGATCGGTTCCAGATGCCAGAAGCCCATGGTGAAGCGCTGGTTCAAACGCGACTGCACTGCGTCGGTCTGGGTGGACAGCGCGATCAGCCGCGCGACCAGCAGCGACAGCCACGTCATCACCACGTCGATCAGGCCGTAGATGCCATCGAAGATGATCAGCGACGAATTGGCCAGCAGGCCGAATACCACTGCGGCGGCGGCCAGCAGCAGCGAGGCGGCGATGGACAGCCGCAGCACACCCTGCTCGGAGCGTGGATCGAGGAAACGTTCGGAACGGGAAGACATGCAGAAATCCGGCTGGGAAAGCGCCGCGGAAGCGGTGCCGCACCATTCTATCCAGACCACCGCTCGCCTCTGTGACTGCACCGGCGCAGGGCCCGGAAAAGTCACCAGACTGGTGACGGTTTACGGATTGACGGGTGCACACCTCAGGCGTATCTTTTCAACCACGATGACATACAAGCCTCTGGCGACCGCCGGGGGCTTTTTGCGTTTATGCCGCCCGTCGGCACCTTGTCATCGTATTTGCGGCCCTGCCAGTCCTGGTGGGCCGTTTCTGTTTCCGCCCCGACCCTGCCCTTTTCGCACCGTCCTTGATGACAGCGTGCGGCGTAGCCGCGTGCGCAGGGTCGGGGCATCCAACATCCATCAACGAAGGAGGATTCGATGCCCCTGCTGACACTTGAGCAGTGCCGCATGCACTGCCGTATCGACGGCGACTACGACGACGCCATTCTGGACGACCTGCTGGCCGCGGCGACCGACGCGGCGTCGGCCTACCTGCGGCGGGCGCTGTTTGCCGACCAGGCGGCACTGGATCTGGCGCTGGACCAGTTGCCGCAGGACATGGCGGCGGCGGTGACCGGGCATGAAGCCGCGGTCGCCGCCGCCAATGCCGAGACCAACGCGGCCAAGGCCAAGGCCATGCGTGACGTCGCTGATCGTCGCCTGGCCGTGGCCACTGAACGCAGCGCGCAGCTGCTGCAGGGCCTGCCGGCCAACGACAGCATCCGCGCTGCGGTGCGCCTGCTATTGGGCCATCTGTATGCGCATCGGGAAGCGGTGGTGGTTTCCACGCACGCCTTGGATGTACCGGTCGGTGCTGCCGCCATCGCGATGGAGCTGCCGTTTGGCGTCGCCGCACTGCTCGATCCCTACCGACTGGCAGCGACCCCATGAACGCCGGTCACTTCAACCGTCGCATCCGCATCGAGCGCCAGGATGGGCGCGTCGATGCCTGGGGCCAACCTCTGGATGCGTGGGTGAGCGTTGCCGATCTGTGGGCGGCAATTCCTCTTGAACGTGCTGACACGGTGCAGCGGGTGAAGCTGGACAGCGGGCTGTCCGCAGCGATCCGCCGCCAGCGCTTCCAGGTGCGCCTGGCGCCGGCGCAGCGAGCCGGCATTGGCATCGGAATGCGCATCGTGCACGACGGCCACACGTTCGATATTACCGGTGTGGTGCCCGACCTTGGCACGCGACACACCGCCGTGCTGTTCACCGAACAGCTGGCTGCAACCGCCTGAGCGAGGACACTGCGATGAGTTACGAACCGAAGTTGCAGCAACTGCTTGGCGGATTGCTGCAGGGGCGCCTGTACCCGGATGTTCCACCGGACCGAGTCACCTATCCCTGCGCGGTCTACCAGCAGGTGGGTGGGCAGGCGCTGTGGTTCAACGAAGGGTCCATCCCCGACCAGAAGCACGCTCGCGTGCAGCTGACCGTCTGGGCAGACACTCGTGCCCAGGCCAACACCCTGATCCGTGACATCGAAGATCAGGTCTGCGCGGGTCTGCCGAAGTCTGAATCCTTTGGCGCCGCCATTGCCGTGCATGAACCGGCACTCAGGAAGTACGGCGCACGGCTCGATTTCGGGCTGTGGTACGCCAACCCGTAGTTCCACTGCTCCACGTACCACCTGAAGCCCGGCACACGCCGGGCTTCGTCTTTTTCAATCCACATGAGGAAATGCAACATGGCACTCAAGCTTCCCAAGGGCACCCAGTTCGGCTTCGCACCGGTCGTCTCCACCGCCATCGCCACCAGCGCGATCTCCAAGGCTGCGCCGGCACTGGCCAGCGTCGCCGCCAACAGCGTCGACACCGGCGATGTGGTGGTCATCGAGCTGCCGGGTTGGCCGGCCCTGAACAACCGCGCCACCCGCGCCGGTGCCGAAGCCACCGGCAGCGTTGAACTGCTGGGCATCGATACCACCGACAACGTGCTGTTCCCCGCCACCAGCGGTGCCGGCGTGCTGCGCAAGGCCGGTGCCTTCGTCGACCTGGACCAGCAGGGCGACCCGACCACCGCAGGTGGCGAGCAGCAGTACTGGAGCGGCACCCTGCTGGAGGACCCGACCGGTCGCCAGGTGCAGATGCCGACCTTCAAGAACGCCAAGACCATCACCCTGCCGCTGTTCTACGATCCGAAGAAGCCGTGGTACTCGGCCCTGAAGAACGTCGACGCCAAGGGCGAACCGGTGATCCTGCGCGCCAAGCTGGTCGGTGGCGACGTGCTGTACTGGTACGGTTACCTGAGCTACAACGGCGACCCGACGATGGCCGCCAACACCCCGATGGGCACCACCGCGACGTTCACCGCGCTGGCCGACTCCATCCTGGTCGAGGGCGCCTGATGTTCCAGGTAAAGGCGCCAGAGAGCTTCAAGAGCACCCTGACCATCGTCGGTCACGGTCGCGAGCAGAAGCTCAACCTGACCTACCGGCACCTGCCGGTGGCCGACTATGCGCAGCTGCTGGAGCGCCTGGGCGATGACACGTTGAGCGTGGCCCAGGCGATCCTGGACATCGTGGTGGATTGGGATGCCGACGTGCCGCTGGACACTGCCGGCGTCGAGCTGGCCCTGCAGCAGCAGGCCGGCCTGGATGGCGCCATCATCGGTGGCTACACCCAGGCCCTGCAGGTCGCACGCAAGGGAAACTGATCGAGGCGGTGGGGGCCCTGTACTGGCGGGCCCCCACCGAGTCCGAGCTGATGCAGCTTGGATTGAAGGCCAAGCATTTTCCGCCGCCACGGGTTGAGCTGTGGCCGGAGTGCGTGCTTCCCATCGAACTCTTTTCGCGGGTTGCCACCCAGTGGCGCGTCGGCGCAGGTGGCCCGATCGGGCTGGATTACAACGTGGTCTACCGGGAGCTGGAGCGCGAAGCGCTCGATGGCGACCAGTACGACGAGGTGATGGCGGCCATCCGCGTCATCGAACGCGCTGCCCTGGAGCAGATGCAGCAGGAATGAGCCGGCCATCGCGGCAACGCCGATGCCCGGTCCCGACTCCGCCGATGCGGAGCCGACTCTCCCGAGGAACACTCAATGAGCACTACATCGCCTGGCAGCACACGGGCCACCGTGGACGCCAGCAATGCACTGGAAACGGCCATGCAGGCAGCAAGGCGCAGCATGACCGAGATGACCGGCACCACACAGGAGTTCCAGCGGCAGCTGGAAAAGATCAATACGGTGCAGCAGGCATTCAACGCCGTGCTGACAACCAGCGCCTCGCTGGTCACCGCCCTGTCCACGCAACTGACTGCCCTGAACACGCAAATGCAGGCGGTGGCGAAGTCTGCTACGGCCGCAACGGGCGGTGACGCCGGCAAGGCCGCGAAGACGGAGGAGAAGGCGGAAAAGGACGACATGGGCCTGGCGGGCATCCGCAAGGGTCTGGGCGGTGCGCTCGGCGACTATATCGGCAAGACCGAGAACACCGCCACGGCCGCCAAGAAGGCCTTCGGCAAGGCATTCACTGGCGCCGACGAGGCGCTGCGGAGCTTTGTGACCACCGGCAAGTCCAAGTACAAGGAGCTGGCCCAGTCCATCCTGTCCGACCTGAAGATGATTGCCGCACAGCAGACTCTGGTCTGGGGAGCGAGGAAGATCGCCGGCCTGATGGGGGTCGACCTGACGCCCAAGGAAGCTGCGACGGACGCGGCGGCAGCTGCAGCAGGCCTGGCAGCTCCCAAGGATGCCAAGGCCGGCGATGCCAAGGCAGGTGATACCAAGGGCGGCAAGGATGACAAGGACGCCAAGGGGTTTTCGGGGTTCCGCAAGGGTTTCGGCAGCGCGCTCGGCGAGTACATGGAAAAAACCGAGAACTCCGCCAAGACCACCCAGGATGCATTTTCCAAGGCATTCACCGGAGCAGAGGCCGCATTGCAGAGCTTCGTGAAGACGGGCAAGTCCAATTACAAGGAACTGGCCAAGTCGATCATCGCCGACCTCAAGATGATCGCCATCCAGCAGGCAATCGTCTGGGGCGTCAAAAAGATCACGGGCATGCTCGGTTATGGCACGGGGGTGGAGGCCAACGCCAAGGGTGGTGTCTACCAATCGCCGAGTCTGTCGGCCTACTCCGGCGGTATCTACAACACCCCACAGCTGTTCGCATTCGCCAAGGGCGCCGGCGTGTTCGGTGAAGCGGGGCCTGAAGCGATCATGCCGCTGCAGCGCGGGCCCGATGGCCGCCTGGGAGTGGCGGCACACGGCGCCGGCGGCGGTGGCGGGGTGGGAGTCAATATCCGCATCGACAACAACGGTGGCAAGGAAGTCACCAGCAACGAAAGCATGCTGCAGCAGTTCGGCAACGAGATCGGCCAGTTCGTGGAGCGAAAATACCGTGACCTGCAGATGCGTGACATGAAGGCTGGCGGCGTCCTCAGCAGGAGTGCAGCACGATGACCGACACCTTTACCTGGGCAGCAACCAGCCAGAGCACTGGCACCACCACTGCCACCGTCAAGCGCGCGCGCTTCGGCGATGGATACGCACAAGCCGCACCGGATGGGCTCAATGCCCGCCTGCGCAGCTACCAGCTGCAGTTCGTCGGTAATCGCAGCACGATCAACGAGATCGTTGCGTTCCTGGATGGCCATGTGGGCCAGAGTTTCTTCTGGCGGGGCCCGCTGGGCACCGGTCTGTATGGCTGCGACACCTATACCGACAGCCATCTGGGTGGATCGGTGTTCAGCATCACTGCGACGTTCGAACAGACGTACCAGCCGTAGGAGCGGACATGGATCTTCAGCAGATCGACCTGGACACCATCCAGCCCAACGGCAAGCGGGGCGAAACGCAGCGCCCCGCTTTCACCAAGATCAACCAGAATTTCAAGGAAGTGGCCTTGGCGGTGGATGCAGTACCCGAGGCGGTCGCACGTGCGGTCTCGGGAAGAAATCGCCTGATCAATGGCAATTTCGACTGCTGGCAGCGGGGTACGAGTTTCAACACATCGGGAAGGTACACGGCCGATCGCTGGTTCCTTCAGATGCAGGGCATCGCCGATCCTGTGTTCAGGCGGAACCCCACGGCTATGGGGGACAACAATTTTCCCCGGAGCAAGTACACGCTGTCCGTCAGCTCGAGTGGAAACACCGACGCAGAGAAGCATTTCTTCGTGTTCGAGCAACGTGTGGAGGACGTGCGAACCTTCGCCGATACCCCAAGCACGGTGTCCTTCCTGGTATTCAATGCAGGTGCGGGGGGCCGCAGGATCGCACTGGAGTTCGCGCAGACCTTCGGCGCAACGGGCAGCGCCCCGGTACTGGCCGTTGCACCTGAGATTTTCGAGCTCGCTCCTGGCCTGAACAGAATCCGCAAGACAGTGACGCTGCCCTCCATCTCGGGAAAAACACTATCTGATGAAGGTGCCGCCGTGATGTGCGTGTGGGTATCTGCGGGCACGCAGTTTGCCAACCGCACCGCCGGCCTTGGTGCGCAGCATGGCCAGGTCTACTTCGGAGAATTCCAGTGGGAGCGCGGCGCTACGGCCACGGCTTTCGAGTGGCGTCCGCTGGACGAAGAAGTGCAGCGTTGTCGGCGCTACTACCAGGCCGATGCCACGGGTTCCTACTTTGACGGCGGAGTTCGCTTCAACGCCGGTGTCGGCCTCATCCGTGGTGACAACAAGGTGTACCTGATCTATCCATTCAGCCAGCGGATGCGGACCATCCCCACGGTCGGATTCTCAAACCTGCCGCAGTGGCGACTCCTTACGGGATCGGGGGCGACGAGCCTGACGGCGCTCAACGCGGTCGAAGTGTCTTCGACGAGGATGACCATCATCGGGTCCTTGAACGAAGCCGCTGCTGGTCAGGCCGGGATCCTGCAGAGCGCAGACTCCGCCGACGCGGGTACCGGAATCATCCTGGACGCGGAAATCTGAGATCCGCGAGCACCGCTGCGGAATGCGCTGCTTGGTGCAATCCCCGAAAAGACAAGGAAACAGCAGAAATGTCACGACGAATCATCGACCTCGATTCCATTCAACCGAATGGAAAGCGGGGTGAAACACAGCGCCCGGCCTTCACCAAGATCAACGAGAACTTCGCAGAGGTCTACGATGCCCTGGCCGCGGTGGAAAAGCTTCCAGAGACGGTGGACCACGCGATCAGTGGGCGGTTGCCCGGGCGCAATCTCTTCATCAATGGCGGCCTGCAGTTCTGGCAGCGTCGCACTTCTGGACGTGTCGGCAGCGGCTCGGGAACACTGGGTGCAGAAACGCTCTTTGCCGATCGCTTCTCCAACTCCGCGTTGAGCTGCAGTCATGACATCCAGCGTGTACCGTACGAGGGACAGTTGGGCTATCCCGAAGACACCCGCGCCATCCTCGTGTGCACGGTATCCGGTGCAGTCGCCAACAGCGGCGCCTGGATGGGCCAGAGAATCGAAGGTGTGCGAAGCGCCAGCGGCGCCGTCACGATCTCGGTCTGGGCGAACAGCGACGTAGCCGGGCGCAAGGTGGGTGTGCGTGTCATCCAGGACTTTGGAACCGGTGGGACGCCTTCGCCTCAGGTTTCCACCGAGGCGGGCGTCCTCACGTTGAGCACTGGAGCGTCGCGTCAGTCACTCACCGTGACGTTGCCGAGTACGAAAGGGAAGAAGCTGGGAACCAACGGCAACGACCACATTTACGTGGTCTTCGATCTATGCGCCGGTGGATATGGCGGGGCGTTGGCAGGCCAGAATGGATCCTTCGGCTTTACCCAGTTCCAGGTCGAACCTGGGCTCAATGCAACGAACTTCGACTGGCGGCCGCCCGGCGTGGAGCTGGCCCTGTGCCAGCGCTACTACGAGAAGAGCTACAACCTGGATGTCCCGCCCAATACGCCGCACAACGAAGGACGCGAGGCATTCTCGTTGAACAACCCGGGGGTTGCCCACTACCAGAGCGTGCGCTTCCTGGTGGCAAAACGTGCGCACCCCTACGTGATGATCATTTCGGCTGATACCACCCAGCAGGATGGACACATCGCCGAGGACAACATCTCCCGTGTTCCCTGCGTAGTGAACTACGCCTCGCCATCCAGCTATGAAGTGAGTTGGTCGAACAACCCGGGCCGATGGGGCGGCTGGTGGCATTGGTGGGCCGACGCTGAGTTCTGATCCGTAGCGGTCTCTCACCAGAACAATAGGATCCCGACATGGCAAGAAAGATTATCGACCTCGATTCCCTTCAACCGAATGGAAAGCGAGGCGAGACACAGCGGCCGGCGTTCACCAAGATCAACGACAATTTTGCCGAGGTGTATAGCGGCTTGAAGGACGCTCAAGAGGCCGTCACGGCAATTCCAGCAGCCCTGGATGCAGCGTTGGCCGGTAGATCACTGGCCAGGAACTACCTCGTCAATGGTGACTTCCGCTTCTGGCAGCGCGGGTGGGGCCTGGCACAGGGCACAGGTTCGAACTATCTGGCCGATCGCTGGAAGCGTGACAACGGCAACGGAACGCTTTCAATGGCGCGCTTCCCGCTGGAGCCGGGACAGACCGCAGTTCCTGGCAATCCGCGCTGGTACATGAATGTCAACGTAGGCGCCTCTTCGGCCAGGAACAGCTACCAGCGCGTTTCGCAATTGATCGAAGACGTAACACTGCTCAGTGGCAGGAAGCTGACGCTTTCCTTCTATGCGAAGGCAGCGCCCGGATCAAAGATTGCCGTGGAAATCGAGCAGGATTTCCGTGGTCAGGACTCCTCGACACAGATGTTTGCTGGCATCGCCACGCTGACAGGAACCTGGAGCAGGTACACGATGACGTTCGATGTACCCAGTGTTTCCGGAAAGAACACCAACGGTGCCGGACACTGCACATGGGTCTCGCTGTGGATGTCCACCGGTCCGGACTTCAGCAATCGGGTTCCAGGCCTGGGGCATCAGACAGGCAACTTCGACATCGCGATGGTGCAGTTGGAAGATGGCGCTGCAGCCACCGACTTCGAGCGTAGACCAGACGCATTGGAGCTGCTGCTGTGCCAGCGCTACTTCGAGAAGAGCTACAACATAGATGTACCGCCTGGCACCGCTGATGGGGCCGGTCGGGACAACCAGTTCTATGACCGCTCGGTCGGCGTGGGCAGTACCTCGCACATCCGCTGCCGCGTACTGAAGCGGGCGACGCCTGCTTACACCGTCTACAACGACACAACCGGTGCCGTCAGCCAGGTCTCTGGTGCATCTGGTGGTGCCGGCACGGTGACGTCGATCGTCAACCCAGGCCAGTCCGGAGCCCAGGTCAACTATGTGTCGGCACCCGGGAACTGGGGTTCCTCCTTCCACTGGACTGCAGATGCGGAGCTTTGACATGTATCAACTGACGCACGATCCGGACATCATCAAGTGCACAGACACCGGAGCGTTCATTCCGCGTGGCCACTGGATGTGGCGAGACTATGAGACGTGGATCCTGGCTGGCAACGCGCCCTCGCCAGCGCCGCCGCCCTACCCGGCGGGATCCACCGAGCACCTCCATCTGCTGCGCCGCCAGGCGGAGCAATGGATGTGCGAGTACGTCCAGACACTGGGGCATACATCCATAGAAAGCTGCTGTAGCTACATCAGCAGCGTGATCTCGGGACTCTCCTGCGAGGCCCGAGCGATGGTGGCGTGGCGCGATGCAGTCAATCTGGCATTGACAAATCTGACCATCGCATCGCCCGAAGATGCGCAGACCTGGGAACAGATCAGGCAGAAACTACCGCAGCCGGAGACATTCGACTGGGTGTGCGGGACTTCCGACGGCGGTCCGCCGGAGCGCGGGCCCGCAGGAATCTAGAGGAGCGTTCATGGCAAGAAAAATCATCGACCTAGATACCATTCAAGCGAATGGTAAACGGGGTGAAACACAGCGCCCGGCATTCACCAAGGTCAACGACAACTTCGCCGACGTCTACGCAGGCCTGGACGGCGTACAAGCCGCCGTGGACGGCCTGGAAAGCCGAATGGCAGGCCGCAACCGCCTTATCAACGGTGACTTCCGGGTCTGGCAAAGGGGTACGGCGTTTTCCGCATCTACCGGTGCCCGTCCTACCGCCGATCGCTGGCTGATGAACGCGCAGGCGACCACTCTCTCTGCATCGCGCGACGACATTGCGGCAGGCGGTGGTGCGGCGGGAAGGCTGATTGCAGGTTCCCGTCACCTGCTGAAGCTCGTCGTCGAAAGTGTTGCCGGCGCCGACAGCATGGCACTGGTGCAGCAGCGCATCGAAGACGTGCGTACGTTCGCGGGAAAGCGGGTCACCGTCAGCTTCAAGGCGAGGGCCACGGTCGACAACTTCAAGGTGGGCCTGGAATTCCAGCAGTCGTTCGGCACCGGCGGCTCAACGGCAAGGGACAGCATCGGCGGCGGCGTCACGCTCGATACGATGTGGCGCTGGCACCAGTTGACCGTGGATGTGCCTGGCATCGCAGGGCAGACCCTGGGCGCCGACAGCTATCTACAGCTCAGCCTGTGGATGGACGCGGGCGCGAACTTCGCCGGTCGCGCGTTCGGGGCGGGACAGAAGAGTGGCGTGGTCTATCTGGCTGAAATGCAGGTCGAGGAGGGTGACACCGCGACCGATTTCGATCGCCGGCCCGAAGCGCTTGAACTGTTGCTGTGCCAGCGCTACTACGAAACAGTTGATGTGAACCGGATCCTGGGAATCACCTACACCGCCAACGGCGATTCGCGCGCCTGCATCCCGTTCAAGGTACGCAAGCGCTCGGCGCCCAGGATCACCTCGCCCTCCACCGCGCTCAACCTGGTGGGCTTCGGCTCCGAAGGCAGTCTCATCAACTTCAACGGCGGCGATCCGGGCTGGCAGTCCACCGTGGACGCGGCCGTGTTGTCCTCGATGTCCAACAGCATGCAGCAGTACGGAGTAGTCGTGGTGTGGTCGACCACCTCCCAGGTCCTGGTGCACGCAGACGCGGAGCTCTGAGCCATGAGCACAATCACGACCGAAACCGGCCGCGTCAGCGGCTTCACCACCAATGCGTCACTGCGCCCCGGACACCGTGTCATCGTGCCCTGCGGTCAGCCGTCCCATCCCGTACCGCCTCATCCCGCCACCGCCCAGGAGCGCACCTCATGATCACCGCCGATGCCCAGCAACTCGAGCCGGGTAGCCGCATTACCGTCTTCGAACTGGACGCCAGCAGTTTCGGTGCCGACCAGCTGTTCTTCCACGCGCACCTGCAGAGCGGTGTGATCATCTGGCAGGGGCAGGAGTACGGCCCCTGGCCGATCGAAGCCAGCGGCTTTGAACGAACCAGCGACCAGCCGCCGAACCCCAAACTTCGGGTCAGCAACATCGATGGCCGCATCACCGCGATGTGCCTGCTGTTCGATGATCTGGTCGGCGCCCGTGTCATCCGTCGGCAGACGCTCGCCAAGTATCTGGATGCAGCCAACTTCGAAGAGGGAAATTCCAGCGCCGATCCGGCAGAGCACTTCCCCGACGAGGTCTGGTTCATCGAGCGCAAGGTCGGTGAGGACAAGCAGACGGTGGAGTTCGAACTGACCACGGCCATCGATCTCAACGGCGAACAGCTGCCTGGTCGGCAGATCATCGCCGGCATGTGTGGCTGGCTGGTGCGGGGTGGCTACCGCGGCCCCTACTGCGGCTACAACGGTCCGGCGGTTGCCGATGGCGACGACGTGGCCACCGATGATCCCGCCCGCGACCAGTGCGGGGGCCGTGTGCGCAGCTGCAAGATGCGTTTCGGCCAAGACAAGCCTTTGCCCTATGGCGGCTTCCCGGCCGCTGGCCTGCTTCGTTCCTGATCCCGCTCTCCGACTTTCCACTTCAAGGCCCGCTCGCGCGGGCTTTTTTCATGGGTGAAACATGCAACCAACAACCCTGCAGGCCATCCAGGCACATGCCGTGGCCGAGTACCCGCGCGAGTGCTGCGGGCTGATCGTGGCCATCGAAGGCCACGAGCACTATCTGCCGTGCCGCAACCTCGCGGGCACACCCAGTGAACACTTCCGCCTGCCGGCCGAGGACTATGCCGTGGCCGAGGACAAGGGCGAGGTGCTGGCCCTGGTGCACAGCCATCCCGACGCAGCCGCCACACCGTCCGACGCGGATCGGGTGATGTGCGAGCACAGTGGCCTGACCTGGCACATCGTCAGCGTCGGTCAGGTGGATGGCGAGGCACCCGAATGCGGTGACCTGCAGACCATCCAGCCGAACGGCTATGTTGCGCCGCTGGTCGGCCGCCAGTTCGCCCACGGCGTGCTGGACTGCTACAGCCTGGTGCGCGACTTCCATGCGCGGGAACTGGGCATTTCCTTGTCCGACTACACCCGCGACGACGACTGGTGGGACAAGGGCCAGGACCTGTACAGCCTTGAACGACTGCATGCGGAAGGCTTCGACCTGATCGAAGGCGAACCGCGGCGTGGCGACATGATCCTGATGCAGATCCGCTCGCCGGTGACCAATCACGCCGGCGTGTACCTGGGCAACGGGCAGATGCTGCATCACCTGCACGGTCGTCTTTCCGAGTCCGTGCCCTACGGCGGCATGTGGGCCGAGCGCACCCGTTGCATCGTCCGCCATCGCGAGGTGCGCCATGACTGACCGTCTTCGTACCATTCGCCTGTACGGCAAGCTGGGCGCGCGCTTCGGGCGCAAGTTCCGGCTGGCGGTGAACAGCCCGGCCGAGGCCGTGCATGCCCTATGCGTGATGCTGCCTGGGTTCCAGCAGTACCTGATGGCTGCAAAGGCCAAGGGCATGGAGTTTGCCGTGTTCAACGGTAAACAAAATCTCTCCCGGGAGCAGTTGCACGACCCGCCGGGGCAGGATGACATCCGTATTGCGCCGGTGATGGTCGGTAGCAAGCGGGGTGGCGCGTTGCAGACAATCGTGGGTGTCGTTCTGATCGTCGTCGGTGTGGTGGTAAATGCGTGGACGGGTGGAACCGCTGGCACACCCTTCATCAAGTTCGGCATAAGCATGGCGGTCGGCGGCGTTGTTCAGATGCTCTCCCCTCAGCCGAGAGGCCTGAGCGCCAAAGACTCCCCCGAAAACGCGCCCAGCTACAGCATGAACGGCACCGTCAACACCCAGGCACAGGGCAATCCCGTACCGGTCGCTTACGGCGGCCATGACAAGAAAGGCATGTTCATCGGCTCGGCCGTGATCAGCGGCGGCATCCTGGCGGAGGACCAGTTTTGAACCAGATCATTCATTCCGCACAGCGTGAGCGCAGTGCACCCATACCCACATTGGTGGGTGCAAAGAAGGGCGCCAGCAATGCACGCACGCCGGTGGAAACGCCGGACAGCCTGCACTCGATGGCAGTGGCCCGCATCATCGACCTGGCCAGTGAAGGCGAGATCCGCGGGCTGGTAGCGGGCAAGCAGTCGATCTACCTGGACCAGGTGCCGATCGAGAACCCGGACGGCACGCTGAACTTCTCCGGCGTGGACGTGCAGACGCGCTCAGGCACCCAGGACCAGGAGCACATCAGCGGCTTCCCCTCGATCGAGAACGAAGTCGGCGTCAACGTCGAACTGCGCAGCGATGCGCCCGTGGTACGCACCGTGTCCGGCGCCGATCTGTCGGCGGTGCGCATCCGCTTTGCGGTGCCCGCGCTGCAGAAGACCAACACCGAAAACGGTGATACCGAGGGCTATCGCATCATGTATGCGGTGGACCTGTCCACCGACGGCGGCCCGTTCAGCACCGTGCTGAACGACGCTTTCAGTGGCAAGACCACCAGCCAGTACGAACGCAGCCGCCGCATCGATCTTCCGGCAGGCAGCCAGTGGCAGGTGCGCATCCGACGGCTGACCGCGAACGCCAACAGCAGCACCATCGCCGATACCGTCAACGTGCTGTCGATGACCGAGATCATCGATGCCAAGCTGCGCTATCCCAACTGCGCGCTGGCGGCGGTGCAGGTCGATGCCAGCCAGTTCCAGAACATTCCCACGCGCTCGTATCAGCTGTGGGGGCGCATCGTACGTATTCCGTCCAACTATGACCCGCTCACCCGCGTCTACAGCGGTGTGTGGGATGGCACCTTCAAGAGCGGCTGGACCAACAATCCGGCGTGGGTCTTCTTCGACATCGTCACCAACGATCGCTTCGGCCTGGGTCATCGCATCCCGCTGGACTGGGTGGACAAGTGGCGCCTCTACCAGATCGCCCGCTACTGCGACGAACTGGTCAGCGATGGCCAGGGCGGCAGGGAGCCACGATTCACCTGCAGCCTGTACCTGCAGACCCGCGCTGAGGCATACAGGGTGCTGCAGGACATCGCCACCATGTTCCGAGGCATCAGCTTCTATGCAGCTGGCCAGGTCATGGCTTCGGCCGACATGCCCAAGGACCCGCTGCTGACCTACAGCCAGGCCAATGTCATCGAGGGTCGCTTCCACTATGCAGGCAGCAGCCGCACGGCGCGGCACACCGTCGCTCTGGTGTCCTGGATCGATCCGGATGATTTCGGCCGGCAGAAGGTCGAAGTGGTACAGCACCTGCCTGGTGTCGCCCGCTATGGCATCAACCAGACCGAAGTGACGGCGGTGGGTTGCCATTCGCGTTCGCAGGCGCAGCGCGTGGGCAACCACATCCTGCACACCGAGATGCTGGAAACCGAGACGATCAGCTTCTCGGTGGGGCTGGATGCCCTGGGTTGCATGCCCGGCGACATCATCCAGGTGGCCGACCCGAACCGCGCCGGTCGCCGCAATGCAGGGCGCATCCGCAGCGCGGGTGCGCGCACCTTGGTGCTGGACCAGCCGCCGGAGAAGATTGAAGCCGGTGATACCCTGCGTGCGACGCTGCCCAATGGGCATTCCGAAGCACGTACCGTGCAGTCGGTTGATGGCGAGACGGTCACCGTCACCGCGCCGTGGTCGGCAGTACCGGTCGCGCAGTCGGTCTGGGCACTGGAGTCGCCGGAGCTGGCGCTGCAGCAGTACCGCGTGCTGTCGATCAGTGAAGGCGAAGAGCTGACCTACCAGATCACCGCGCTCAAGCATGTGCCGGGCAAGTACGCCGCCATCGACGATGGCACGCGCCTGGAGCAGCCGCCGATCAGCATCGTGCCACCCAGCGTGCAGCCGCCGCCAGCGAACGTGCGGATGGCCTCGCATGTGGTCGTCGACCAGGGTATCGCCACTTCCGTACTCACCATCGAGTGGGACGCGGCGGACAAGGCGATTGCCTATGACGTGGAATGGCGTCGTGGTGATCTCAACTGGGTCCGTGCCGGCCGCGTGGGTACGCAGAGCCTGGAAGTGCGCGGCATCTACGCCGGCCAGTACCTGGCCCGGGTTCGTGCAGTCAATGCGCTGGGAGCGGTGTCGCAGCCGATGGTCAGCGCGCTGACGACGATTGAGGGCAAGACCACGCCACCGCCAGCGCTGTCTTCGCTCACGGTCCGCAGTCGCGTTTTCGGCATCGAGCTGGACTGGCAGTTCCCTGTTGGTGCTACCGATACCGAGCGTACCGAGCTCTGGTACAGCACCAGTCCTGACCGTGCAGCGGCCATCAAACTCGGTGACTTTGCCTATCCGCAGGCACGGCACCAGATGAATGGCCTGGCGGCCGGCGCACGTTTCTGGTTCTGGGGTCGCCTGGTTGATCGCAGCGGCAACATAGGTCCATGGCACCCGGTGGGCGCTGGCGTACTGGGAGAGTCCAGCAGCAACCAGGCGGACTATGACGCCTACTTCGCCGGTCGCATCAACGAAAGTGCACTTGGCCAGCAACTGCAGCAGAAGATCGAGCGCGTCAGCGAGGTGCTGCCGCTGGTCTGGGATGCGGAGGCGACCTATACCGCGGGCCAGACCGTCATCCATGACGGCCGGATCTGGAGCTGGCAGGACACTGCAGCGGGCAACGAAACGCCGCCGGGCACGCATTGGAAGGATGTGGGCGATGCGATCGCCGATGCCGGTGCCATTGTCGGTCGGGTCGATCAGCTTGAGATGGATGTCACCGAGGTCGATGGCAAGGTGGCTGCGCAGGGGCAGAAAGTCGATGGCCTGTTCGCCCAGGTCAGCGACCACAGTGCGGGCGAGGAGGACTACAACGTCGGTGAGAACGACGTTACCGCCGGCGCCATCACCGTCTACAGCGTGATGGCCGAAAAGGACGCGGCGCTGGCCAAGCGCGTGGACACGGTTGAAGCCTCCATCGATGGCGTACCTGGCAAGATCGAAGGCGTCAGCGCGGCCGTGCAGCAGGTCTCGCAGGCCGTGGTGAATCTGGATGGCAAGGTCAGCGCGACCTATACGGTCAAGGCGCAGATCAGCAGTGCAGGTCAGATCTACATGGCCGGCATGGGTCTGGGCGTGGAGCAGCAGCCCGATGGCAGTTACCAGAGCCAGATCCTGATGCAGGCCGATCGCTTCGCATTGTTCAACACCAACAGTGGCCAGGTCAGTGCGCCGTTCGTGGTACAGGGCGGGCAGACCTTCATCAGCCAGGCACTGATCGGCACTGGCTGGATCCAGAACGCGATGATCGGCGATGTGATCCAGTCCAACGCCGTGGGGGCCGATGGTCAGCCCCGATGGAGACTCGACAAGAACGGCACGTTGACGATGAGCGGCCCCGAGAACGGTGGCCGCCTGACCATCAATGACAGTGTCATCCACGTTTACGACAGCAGCGGTCGCGTGCGCGTCCGCATGGGGATCTGGTGATGGCAACAGGTATGCAGATTTTCGGCCCGGATGGGCAGATGTGGTTCGACACCAATGATCGGGCCGGAAAGGTGATGGGTGGCATGACGATCACCGGCAATTCCCAGAGTCCGGTCGGCCTGGCGGGGCTGGGGCAGCCATTTGCCATTCTTCCCAGTCCGACGTCCGACAGCTGGCAGGACCAGAACGGAAATCAGTTCTCCGCCCCGAACATGGGCGTCATGTCGTTCATTGATGGGGGCAACACGCTGATGATGCGGTTCACGTTCTCACCGATCGCCAATCCCTCCACTTACATTTTCTATGGAACCTTCTGATGTCCGTCGGTCTTGAAGTCACCAACGATAGTGGCGTCCCCGTGCTGGTGAACGCGCACTCTTTCGTCTTTTTCGCTATCGCCAAGGGGACGCAGGCGGTTGCAAGCAACCCATCTGTTTATGGCGTGGGCGGATACGTCAGCCTTCCGCCTCAGAGCGTTCCGTATCTTGTGTTCATCCGCTGCAATGGCGGATCCGCGCAGGTGGCATCTTCCACGAATGGTTTTTCCTGGAACATGGCACAAGGCACCACCAGCTTTGACTGGTGGGCCTGGGGGCGTGCAACGGTCAGTGGGAGCACCGGTATGCAAGTGTTCAATCCAGATGGCTCCATTCAATGGGACATGTCCAATCGCCCTTTGCGCATAGCCGGCCTGGTCGACAAGTCCGGCGCCAGCGTGCCTAGCTTCACCGAGATGTCAACCGACAATTTGCGTCAGGGGCCCCTGTTCAACGGCCCTGGGGAAAACCTTGCCTACCTCATGTCCGACATTGGCCTTTGCCACGACATCTATGCCTTCCATGGCAGTGGTCCAACCCTGCGCGGCAACATGCGCTACCAGCCTTTCATCAATACCCCGAATAGCTCGCAGCTACGCTTGAACTACTGCCGCCGCCGGGAAAACCGACCACGATCGTTGAATGGAGCGTCCTATCAGAGCTTTGCCGGGCAGCTACCTAATTTCCTGATCGCGGCCCACACTTACTGACGCGGCCGCGCAGCCGGGCGGCCATTTGAGCCGCCCGGCCCCTTCCCGTAGACTGCGCCCCTTCCACGCTCCCCGACGACGCACTGCAGTGATCACGCCACCCTGACCCTTGCCGCCCCTCGGCAGCCGGCCCAACCGGCTCAGGAACCCGCGTCTTTCACTGCAGCGCCACGTGGCCCAGCCCACGTGTGCGCGGAGTTTTCCCATGCAAACCTCTTATCCCCTGCGCCAGCAATGGCTCGGCAACCTCCGTGGTGATCTGCTGTCCGGCACCGTCGTCGCCCTGGCACTGATTCCCGAAGCCATCGCGTTCTCGTTGATCGCCGGCGTCGACCCCAAGGTCGGCCTGTATGCTGCTTTCTCCATTGCCGTCATCACCGCGATTGCAGGCGGCCGCCCCGGCATGATCTCTGCCGCCACCGGCGCGATGGCCCTGGTGATGGTCGACCTGGTCAAGGACCACGGCCTGCAGTACCTGTTTGCCGCCAGCATCCTGGCGGGCCTGCTGCAGGTGCTGGCCGGCGTGTTCAAGCTGGGCTCGCTGATGCGCTTCGTCTCGCGCTCGGTCATCACCGGCTTCGTCAACGCGTTGGCCATCCTGATCTTCCTGGCCCAGATGCCCGAGCTGATCGGCCGCGGCCCCACCGTGTATGTGCTGTGCGCCGCCGCGTTGGCGATCATCTACCTGCTGCCGCGCATCAACCGCGCAGTGCCTTCGCCGCTGGTGGCGATCATCGTGCTCACCGCCGTGGTCATCGGCTTCGGCATCGATGTACGCAGCGTGGGCGACATGGGCCAGCTGCCCGACAGCCTGCCGTACTTCCTCATCCCCGATGTGCCCTTCACCTGGGAAACGCTGCGCATCCTGCTGCCGGTGTCAGCCACGCTGGCGGTGGTCGGCCTGCTCGAATCGATGATGACCCTGCAGATTGTCGAGGACATCACCGAGACGCCCAGTGAGCGCAACCGCGAGTGCGTCGGCCAGGGCCTGGCCAACACGGTCACCGGTTTCCTCGGTGGCATGGCCGGCTGCGCGATGATCGGTCAGTCGGTGATCAACGTGACCTCCGGCGGTCGAGGCCGCCTGTCCTGCCTGGTGGCCGGCGTGCTGCTGCTGGTGCTGGTGGTATACGGCAGCGATCTGGTGCGGCAGATCCCGATGGCCGCACTGGTGGCGGTGATGATCATGGTCAGCATCGGCACCTTCAGCTGGCGCTCGCTGCGCGACCTGCGCACGCATCCGCGCAGCTCGTCGGCAGTGATGCTGCTGACCGTGGTGGTCACCGTGGTCACCCACGACCTGGCCAAGGGTGTGCTCAGCGGCGTGCTGTTGTCTGCCCTGTTCTTCGCCCGCAAGGTGGGCCGCATGCTCGACGTGCAACGCGAAGACGTTGCGGACATGGACATGCAGGTCTACCGCGTGCGCGGCCAGGTATTCTTCGCCTCCGCCGGACAGCTGGGTGCGGCGTTCGACTACCAGCACGTGGCGCCGAAGGTACAGATCGACCTGCGGGAGGCTCACCTGTGGGATCTGACTGCCGTCGCCGCGCTGCAGCGCGCGCAGGAAAAGCTGACCGCGCATGGCGCCGAAGTCAGTGTTGTCGGCCTCAACGCGGCCAGCCAGACGCTGATCGAACAGGTGGGGGGCAGGGGCAGCGCACATTGACCGCGCGCTCGCGGCTCCATGCCTCGAACTGGCCAGGCAGTTTCTGCGACGCCGTCCGCGCAAGCTGAATCCAGTCAGCCATCTGAAACCGCCGCTGTCGTAGGATTGCCACCGTGATGGGGCCGATGGACGGCCCCTCCCGGCCGGCGACCGCTGGCGACACGCAAGGGAGATACAAGCAATGCAGGCAATGGATGCCCGTCGGGGCAATGAACAGATCGCCTTCGGCCGTCGGTACTGGAAGGTGCTGGCCCTGTGCCTGGCGCTCACCGCGTGCCAGGCACCTTCTTCCCCTGCGTCGGCCGAAGCGGCGCCCACCCCGGCACCGCTCGCCGCGGCATCGCCGGCAGCGACCCCCAACCCAGCGTCTGGTGATTCCTCCGGGTACCCCGATGCGTCCTACACGAACGGTCGTCTGCGCCCGGCTTATGGCTGGTGCGTGGATGGCGTGGAGGATGCGGGCAAGCTGCAGGCCTGCGGCAAGGATGAACTGGCCTATCAGGAAGGGCGCCTGCAGGAGGGTGCCAGCAAGGCTGTGACCGGGCTCGACGCTGCTGCGAAGCAGGCGTTCCTTGCCACCCAGGYAACCTGGCGCAGCGATACCGACCGTCATTGCGCCGCTCCGTCCAATGCCGGTGTGGATGACCTGCAGAAGGCACAGGAGTGCCGCCTGTTCCGCGTGGCGAACCGTGCCGACGCATTGATGGCGCAAAGTGGCCCGCCCGATACCTCCTATACCCAGGCAACGCTGCGGCCCGAATACACCCGGTGCGTGCAGGATGCCCGGGGTATGGACGATCAGCTGGAAGTCTGCGACACGACCGAGCTCGCCCACCACAAAGCGCTCCTGGAAGCACAGGTTGCGCGGCTGATGGACAGCCCCGACGGCCCGGCCAAGGACCGCTGGATGGACGAGCAGGCGAACTGGGCCGAAGACACCGACAAGCGCTGCGGTGTGGCCACGGAGAGCGTGGGCCAGGCGCTGGACGCGCAGTCGTGCCGTATCAACCGCTACGCCAACCGCGCAGTGGAGCTGCAGAAGCGCATGCTGGCCCCCTGACGGGGCATTCGTCCTGTGCAACGCATTGAAGCATTGACCGGTAGGAAGCAGACCATGGCGAGCAGGACCTCGGGCATTGTGTTAGCGGCGATGGCGGTGCTGTGCACCGGCCAGGTGCATGCAGCGCCCGCGCTGAGCGCGGCCTTCCAGGCGTGCTCAGGCCGCGCGCAGGGCTCCATCGAAGAGGCCGCCTGCCTGTCCAGCGAATCGGACCGGCAGGACCGCCGGTTGAACCAGGCATACCAGCAGTTGCAGGGACATCTCGACACCTCGGCCAAGGCCCGCCTGCTGGCCGCGCAACGGGCGTGGCTGCAATCGCGCCAGCGCGATGGCGAACTGGAAACCGTGCTGTACGACGATTCGCAGCCGGGCAACCTGCAGCAGAAATTGAATGACACCGAGCGCCTGCGCGCGCGCGCCGATCAGCTGGAAACCTATCTGCGCCTGATCGGTCCGTAATCCGCAACACGGTCATCCCTCCACGGACAAGGAAGTGAGCCATGCCGAACAACATCGATACCCGTAACCTTGACGCAACCGCTGGCGCGGTGTTTTTCGCTGTCGGACGCGGCACCGAAGGTGGCGGATCGTCGTACCACCTCAGCATCGCCGGCATCACCAAGGGACTGGATGAGCCGAAATGGGGCACGGTCAGCGCGGTGGCCGCCAACAGTGGCTATTCGCTGGGGACCATCCAGGTCGACTTCGGCCAGCGCGGCAAATGGCCGCTGGGCGCCACCGAAGAGCGTGCGCTGAAGCCCGGCGAGACGACCTACGTGGACGCAGTCATCCAGCAGGCCAGCAGCTACGCCAAAGCGCACCATCTGCCCTTCACCAGCGACCGCGCCGATCTGCGCGCGGACCTGCTCAGTCACGGCGACGGCCAGGGCAAACGCTCCTCGATCCGCTTCATCGATGTCCCGACCCGCGACAGCATCAACGCCTGGGCCGGTTCGCCCGAAGGCAAGCAGTGGATCCACACCCACGTGGACTACCCGCAGGTGCGCAACGCCACCCGCATCGCCATGACGATGCTGGACAAGCACGGTAGTGGTATCGCAGAAGACAAGCGTTTCGAAGCGATCGCGCTGATCGCCAAGTCCGCCAACCAGTTGCCGGGGACACTGCCGCAGCTGGAAGCCGTACTGAAGCGGGGTGGTGATTACCAGGACCTGCGCGACAAGGCGGCCGAGATCCGCCAGGACAAGAAATACTATGCCGGCTTGGCGGCCGCCGACGTCGCCGCTGCTTATGAAGATGCCTATCCCCGCCACTCGGCGGAGATGGATCGCGCACATCTGAAAGTGGGGCGCCGCGACTTCGCGCCGGCCACCGAAGGCAACGATCCCGACATCCGCATAGCGCTGGAACAGGCGCGCTCGCACAAGCACGGTGGCGGTGGCCCGCAGGTGCTGAAAGAGGGCTCTACCGGCCGCGCGGTGGAAAAGCTGGAACACAACCTGCACGCGCTGGGTTATGGCGGCGCGGGTGCCCAGGCGATCCATCCTGATCGCCAGTTCGATGCCAGCACCCGGCAGGCCGTCGAAGCTTTCCAGCGTGACCATGGCCTGACTCCGGTCGACGGCAAGGCCGGGCCGACCACGCTGGGTGCGATCGACCGCGAGGCGCGCGCGCTGCAGCGTGACATGGCCGCGCTGGGCCTGACCGATGCGCATGGCAAAGCGATCACCGCCGATGGCTACCTTGGGGCGGGCAGCCAGCACGCCATCAATGTGTTCCAGCAGCAGCACCATCTGCCGGCCACCGGCATGGCCGACGCACAGACGCGTCGCACGATCGATGCCGAGGCCGCACAGCATCGCCCTGCCGCGCCTTCGCCTGCTACCCCTGCCACGCCGGCTGTGCCGGCAGCCCCGACGAGGGCTGCGCCAGCCGCAGCGCAGCAACACACTGGCCCTGCAGGCGCCGCAGCGCCCGGTGGCGAGCGCATTTCCGTGGTGGAACCCTTCGGCAACGGCAGCAGCAACCGCGTCCTTCGCCACGGCATCAGCGGCGAGGACGCGTTCCGTGAGTTGAAGATCCACCATCCCAAAACGAATGCCGCCGCTGTGCGCGCTGGCGATGCCAGCAAGGTTGACCGCACCGCGGACATGGTCGACGGTGAACTGGAGGCCGTGCGCAAGCGTGGCGACACCAACGGCATTCCGCTGGTGCAGAAGGACCTGATCCTGACCGACCGTGCCGGCGGGCGCAGCCTGATGATTCCCAGTCCGGTGGCTGGCTACGTCCAGCTCAACAAGGACGGCACCAATTCCATCAGCATCTTCAGCCACCCGGCCGGCGATACCCGCCGCGAACTGGTGGGCCAGGTGTTGCACGGCGCCGTCGGCTCCATCCCGTACAAGACCGGCGATTTCGTCGAGTACGGTGCGCCGCTGGTGCGCCAGTCCGATGTGGGGTCACCCGGCGCGGTGCACGCGCATATCGAAGTAGAGCCAGCGCAGTTCCGCCGCTACCTCGGCGACATGCTCAACGACCGCATCACCCTCGGCGGCAAGGTACACGCGCAGGGGCCCGAAGCCGCGCAGGCCGCACGTGCCACGCAGCAGGCGCCGATGGCCGACGGCATGCTGGTGAAGGGCGAACGCGGCGATGAGGTCAAGGCGCTGCAGGGCAAGCTGGCGGCACTGGGCCACGTGGGCGCCGACGGCAAGCCGCTGGCGACCGATGGCATCTACGGAAAGGACACCTTTGCGGCGGTCAAGCAGTTCCAGGCCAACAACGGCCTGGAGCAGGATGGCAAGGCTGGCCGCCAAACCCTGGGCCGATTGGACGACCCGGCCGCAGTGAAGGCCGGCGCACAGACCGCCGCCGCCCCGGCACGCACCGAACCGACCGCACCGGCAGCGCCCAGCATGCGCGATCCTTCGCATGCCGAGAATCCGCGCTTCAACCAGGCCCTGGAGAAACTACAGGAGCTGCAGCAGCAGCGCGTGCAGGCTGGCCTGTGCCCGCTGTTCGCCAATGCGCAGGAAACCGAACGCGCCGCCGGCCAGCTGGCCTACGAGAGCAAGGTCGCCGGCATGCGCCAGATCGACCATGTGGTCGCACGCCCGGATGGCAGCGGCTTGTTCGCCGTGCAGGGCAATGTCGGCGACCCTGCTGCGCAGCGCACCTTCGTCGACAGCCGACAGGCCGTGTCGCAGTCGGTCGAGGCCAGCACCCGCCAGACCGAGGAACTGGATGTCCAGTTCAACCAGCGCGTGCAGGAACAGCAGCAGGAGCAGGTGCGCAACCGCGGCCTGTAAGCCTGCTGCACTGTGGCCGAAGTCTCCGGGCCCAACGACCCGGGGCCTTCTGTCGATTCATTCTGCAGGGTCGACCCGCCGGTACACCCCGAACTGGGTCCTGCGTTGGCCCATCGGGATGATCAGGGCCAGCAGGACCGCGCCTCCGTCCACCTGCTTCACCACCAGATCGTTTTCCACCGTGCAGGACAGTTCCACGCGTGACCAGACGCAGCCGGCGCCGGCCTCGCCCGGTTTGCACGATGACCACCGGTTGATGACCAGCTGTTCTCCTTCGGCGCTGTAGCTCTTGCTGGCAGCGCTGCCTGCAGCCTCGATGCCGGTGCCGTCGGCGGCATGGAAGCGGGCCACCAGCCGGCTCGCCTCCTGGCGGATCGTGACCTGGTGGATGTCCTTGTTGTAGACGCCAAAGAGCCTGGAAAGCGCGCCGACGGGCGCATTTTCCTGTCCTTCCGACAGGTAGGACGGCCGGTTGTCGAAGGTGGCGCCTTCGGTGAGGTCGCATCGTGGGCCCGGCCTGATTTCGGCGAGGCGTGCGTCGCGGACGCTGCTGCAACCACTGCCCAAAGCCAGCACCGTCAGCAGGGTGAGGCAGGCGAGGCCAGAGCCCGCCAGCGAGGATGCAGTCGGTTTCATTGTGGCTTCCCTTCCAACAGATGCGGTGCAACAGGAACTCGCGTACCGAGTATCCCCACGCAAGGGCGGCAGCGGCAACCCGGCCTGCATCCCCGGCTGCCCGCCGCCATTCATCCGCCCGGTGTAAACTATTGATCTCACTGGCAATGCCAGTCTCCACGATCAACCGCCCGATGACGTCCGCCACCGCCCGTTACGCTGATTCCCTGCGCCTGTCCGTCGCTCCCATGATGGACTGGACCGACCGCCATTGCCGGGTGTTCCACCGCCTGCTGGCGCCGGGTGCGCGGCTGTACACCGAAATGGTGCACGCCAATGCGGTCATCCATGGCGATCGCCAGCGCCTGCTCGGTTTCGATGCCAGCGAACAACCGCTGGCACTGCAGCTCGGTGGCAGCGATCCGGCGCTGCTGGCGCAGGCCGCGCGCATCGCCGCCGATTGGGGCTACGACGAGGTCAACCTCAACTGCGGCTGCCCGTCCGACCGCGTGCAGGCCGGGCGCTTTGGTGCCTGCCTGATGCGCGAGCCGGTGCTGGTGGCCGAATGCGTGTCGGCCATGGTCGAGGCAGTGGACATCCCGGTGACGGTGAAATGCCGCTTGGGCGTGGACGAAGACGACAACTACGAGGTATTCGCCAGTTTCGTCGACCGCCAGGTCGAGGCCGGCGCCGCGATGGTGGTGGTGCACGCCCGCAATGCCTGGCTGAAGGGCCTGTCGCCGAAGGAGAACCGCGAGGTTCCGCCGTTGAAGTACGACTGGGCCTACCGGCTGAAGCACGAGCGCCCGGCACTGCCGGTGGTGCTCAATGGTGGCCTGGCCAGCATCGAGGCGGTGCAGGCGCAGGCCGCGCACGTCGATGGCGTCATGCTCGGTCGCGCAGCCTACCACGACCCCTACCTGCTGCATCAGCTGGAAGCGCTGCAGACCGGCGCGCCACTGCGTCCGCGCGGCGAGCTGCTGCGCGCACTGCGCCCGTACATCGAAGCCCGCCTGGGCGAGGGCCTGGCCCTCAAGCACATCACCCGCCACATCCTCGGCCTGTTCCACGGCCAGCCCGGCGGCCGCGCATTCCGCCAGGTGCTGAGCGAGGGCGCCCATCGTCCCGGTGCCGACTGGACGTTGATCGAGCAGGCGCTGGCAGTCACCGAACGCGAAGCCGATCGCGCCGCTGCGTGACGTCAGTCACATTCCTGACTTGACAAGGGCGGCCGTTTCGTCCCGAATGTTCACTTAGCTGAACAACGGTCTGGAGCATCTGGAAAAGTTCAGACCGGATTCACTGCCCGAAACCAAGAATTTGCAAAAGATTTGTAAAACGCCGGGTTCCATTCCGGTGCCCGGATTTACGACTTTTGAACGAATCGCCGTGCTCGGCTAGGATCGCATCGATGTCTTCCGCTCCCTTCCACCGCTGTATTGCCTTGGCCACCTGCGTGGTCCTGGCGGCTGCCCCGCTGTCTTCGGCGCTGGCGCAGGACCCGCAGCGGGAACAGGGGCGCGCAGAAATGATGGAGCGTGGAGGCCGTGGCGCCAGCAACGAGCGCTCGCTGTCCGATGCCGTGCGCCGCGTGCAGCGCACCACCGGTGGCCACATCCTGGGCGCCGAGCGTGTGCCGTTCGATGGTCGTGACATCAACCGGGTCAAATACATGGACGACCGCGGTCGGGTCCGCTACATGGACGACCCCGCCCCGGCACGTTCACAGCCGCGCACGCCGCGGTCGGATATGTCATCACTACGCGGCGATAACCCCTGAACAGGGATAGTTGTCGCTATCAACCCGTACCCACAGGCCTCCGGGCCGCACCCAGCACACTAGGGAGAGTTCATGCGTATCCTTCTGGTCGAAGACGAAGCCCCGCTGCGTGAGACCCTGGCAGCCCGGCTCAAGCGCGAAGGTTTTGCCGTCGATGCAGCGCAGGACGGCGAAGAAGGCCTGTACATGGGCCGCGAAGTGCCGTTCGACGTCGGCATCATCGACCTTGGCCTGCCCAAGATGTCGGGCATGGAGCTGATCAAGGCGCTGCGCGACGAAGGCAAGAAGTTCCCGGTGCTGATCCTGACCGCGCGTTCGAGCTGGCAGGACAAGGTCGAGGGCCTGAAGCAGGGCGCCGACGATTACCTGGTCAAGCCGTTCCATGTGGAAGAGCTGCTGGCCCGCGTCAACGCGCTGCTGCGCCGCGCCGCCGGCTGGAGCAAGCCGACCCTGGAATGCGGTCCGGTTGCCTTGGATCTGGCAGCGCAGACCGTCAGCGTGGCCGGCAGCAATGTCGACCTCACCAGCTACGAGTACAAGGTGCTGGAGTACCTGATGATGCATGCCGGTGAACTGGTCTCCAAGGCCGACCTCACCGAGCACATCTACCAGCAGGACTTCGATCGTGACTCGAACGTGCTGGAAGTGTTCATCGGCCGCCTGCGCAAGAAGCTGGACCCGGATGGCGAACTGAAGCCGATCGAGACCGTACGCGGTCGTGGCTACCGCTTCGCGATTCCGCGTAACGAGGGCTGAGGCCTTCAACAGGCGATAAACGATGTCCGGCCGTCTGTGGTTCTTCCGACGCTGGCGGCCGCGCTCTCTGCAGGCGCGCCAGATGTTCGCCGCGTCAGTGGGTCTGGTCGCGTTCCTGGCCCTGGCCGGTTACGCGCTTGATGCCGCCTTCGCCGATACGGCGAAGGCGAACCTGCGCGAGCGCCTGAAGAACTATGCCACCGCCTATGCGGCCGGCATCGACTTCACCCGCGACCGCTCGCTGTACATCCGCGAGCAGCCGCCGGATCCGCGTTTCGACGTGCCCGGCAGCGGCCTGTACCTGCAGGTCGTCATGCCCGACGGCAAGGGCAATTCGATGTCCGCCGAAGGCCCGATGCTGCCCACCGTCGGCGGCGGCCTGCTGGCTCCGCGCCAGGAAGTATTCGAAGGCCCGCTGCCGATGATCCAGATCGACGGCAGCCAGGGCTCGGTGTATCGCTATGGCCTAGGCTTGGTGTGGGATGCCGACGCCGACCCGGCCACCGAATTCCCGTACACCATCTACGTGATGGAAGACTCGCGCGCGCTGGGCGCGCAGCTGCGCGTGTTCCGCAGCCGGGTCTGGTTCTACCTGGGCGGCATCGGCCTGATCCTGCTGCTGCTGCAGACAGTCATCCTGCAGTGGAGCCTGCGCCCGTTGCGGCGGGTGATCACCGAACTGACCAAGGTCCAGCGCGGCGAGACCGAGCGCATGAGCGAGCGCCACCCGCGCGAGCTTGAGCCGTTGACCGACAGCATCAATGCCTTCATCGAGGGCGAGCGTGAGAACCTGGAACGCCAGCGCAATACCCTGGCCGACCTGGCGCACAGCCTGAAGACGCCGATTGCGGTGCTGCGTACGCAGATGGACAGCGGCGCTGGCGATGGCGCCCTGCGCGAAGAGCTGGACGTGCAGCTGCAGCGCATGAACAACCTGGTGTCCTACCAGCTGGCACGCGCGGCCTCGTCGGGCCACAAGCTGTTCTCGGCACCGCTGCCGATCGAATCCAACGCCGAGGAAATCGTGCGCGGCCTGGAGAAGGTCTATGCGTCCAAGGGCGTACTGTGCGAATTCGACATCGACCCGGCCGCGCGCTTCCACGGCGAACCGGGCGACCTGCAGGAGCTGCTGGGCAACCTGCTGGAGAACGCGTTCAAGTGGGCCAAGCGCCGCGTGCTGCTGACCGCGCAGCCGTTGCCGGCGCCGAATGCGCGTCGCGCCGGTCTGCTGCTGGCGGTGGATGACGATGGCCCGGGTATTGCTCCGGAGGACATCGGCAAGGTGCTGCAGCGTGGCGTGCGCGGCGATGAGCGCGTACAGGGCCACGGCATCGGCCTGTCGATCGTGCAGGACCTGATCAAGGACTACCGCGGCGAGCTGCAGGTGTCCCGTTCCAGCGAACTGGGCGGCGCCCGTTTCGAAGTGCGGCTGCCGCCGGGGCCGTAACGATCCGTTGCAACCCGATCCGGTCGACGTAGACCCTCGGGTAGCGCCGGGCATGCCCGGCGGACGGATGAATCACCCGACCATTGCCGGCGGCTCACCATAGAACCGCCGCAGATGCGCAGCCACCTCCGGCAACGCTTCGGCCAGCAGGTCCGGCGCAGAGAAGTGGTACTCGCTGGCCACCGCGAAGAACTCTTCCGGCGCCTCGGCCGCATACGGATCGATCCGTGTTTCCACGCCGGCATCCACCTGCGCACAGAACGCGTCGTACGATCTCTGGAAGTCAGCTGCCCACTCGCGTTGCCACGCACGCGGCAACGGTGGCGTGCCGTCCATCGCACCGTCGAGCGCATCCAGCTTGTGCACCATCTCATGCACGGCCACGCAGTAACCCTCATGCGGTGCCGCCAGGTCGGCCTGCACATCGGCCCACGAAAGAATCAGCGGACCGCTGTCCCACGACTCGCCGATCAGCTCGTCATCCCACTCATGCAGTACGCCGGCGGCGTCCATATGGCTGCGATGCACGCGGAACGCATCGGGGTAGACGATCAGCTGCGACCAGCCTTCCAGCCCCACCTCGCCGAACTCCAGCAGCGGCAGGCAGCACAGTGCGGCCAGCAGCACGCCATCGGCCGGCTGCAGCTGCAGGTCGCCGATGGGGGAGATGGTCTTCTCATGCAGGAAGCGCGTGGTCAGCGCGCGCAGGCGTGCATGCCGTTCGTCGTCCAGGCCGCGCAACCACGCTGCGCGGTGGCAGGCATCGTTCCAGTGTGCGTCTTCGATCGGTCGCGGCGCGGGCCGCAACCACTGCAGCAACGACTTGATCAGCGGAACATACCCGGCAGGTAGCTGTGCCACTTCGGCGCACGGATGCGCTGCAGTACATCGTCGTCACCGCCACCGCCGCTGCTGGTCGCGGCGGCCGGACGTACCGGTGCCGGCTTGGCGGCCGTCGCTGTCGGCGCGGTGGTCGGCGTGCGCTGCGAGGCTGCATCGCTGGCCGAGTAGACGCAGGCGCCACGGCTGTCATCAAGCGCTGCTGTGGCAGATGCCGCGAAGGGCATCGTCAGCAGGATCAGGCAATGGGCATAACGGCGCATTGACGACATCCACGTTAAGGGAAGGTGAGTTCCCGATTCTAGCCCGAACCCGGAGCCAGATTGGAAGCCCGCCGGAACCGGGGCCGGCGGGCGCCGCTGGCGGGTTTCCCGCATAATTCCGTCCTGACCTTGTGGAGGCTGCCGTGGACGATCGCCAATTGCTGGCCAAACTCGCTGCCGGTCGCCTGTCCGGCGACGCCCTGGCCCGTGAGCTGGGCCAGACCCGGGCCGCCATTTGGAAGCGAATTCAAGGGCTTAGGGCCGCTGGCGTCGA
The DNA here is from genome assembly GCF_056395105.1 of Stenotrophomonas sp. 10L48. Classification (NCBI taxonomy): domain Bacteria; kingdom Pseudomonadati; phylum Pseudomonadota; class Gammaproteobacteria; order Lysobacterales; family Lysobacteraceae; genus Stenotrophomonas; species Stenotrophomonas sp. 10L48. The sequence continues at coordinate 275,697 of NZ_JBFTIX010000008.1, forward strand.
GGTTGAAGGTCGCGCAGGCGAGGGCTACGGGCTGACCCGGCCGGTCGACCTGCTGGACGCCGGGGCCATCCGCGCCGGCCTGCCCAAGGAGGCCGCAGCACTGCTGCACGACCTGCAGGTGGCCTGGACGGTGGACTCCACCAACGCCGAATTGCTGCGCTGCAGCGCGCCCCAGCGCGGTGTCAGCGTCCTGTTGGCCGAGCGCCAGACTGGCGGCCGTGGCCGTCGCGGGCGCACCTGGGCGTCGCCGCTGGCCGCCCATGTGTATCTGTCGGTGCTGCGCCTGTTCGAGGGTGGCCTGGGCCGTTTGGCCGGGCTGAGTTTGGTCGCCGGCGTCGCCGTGGCCGAAGCCCTGCACGACCTGGGCTACACGCAGGCGCAGCTGAAGTGGCCGAACGACGTGCTGGTCGATGGCCGCAAGCTGGTGGGCCTGCTGGCCGAGGGTGGTGGCGAATACGCCGGCCCGGCGCGTGCAGTGATCGGCATCGGCATCAACGTGCACATGCCGCCGGCCTTCGCCGAACAGATCACCCAGCCGTGGGTGGACCTGGACACACTGGCCGGCGCGTCGGTGGATCGCAACACGGTGGTGGCCGCGGTGCTGGCACGGCTGCTACCGGCGCTGGAGGAATTCGACCGGGAAGGGCTGGCGCCGTTCCTGCTGCGTTACGCAGCGTTCGACATGCTGGCCGGGCGCGAAGTGCGCGTGCAGCTGGATGGCGAATGGCAGCACGGTACCGCGCTCGGCTTGGCTGACGATGGCGCGCTGCGCGTGCGCATCGATGGCCGCGAGCGCCTGCTGCATGCCGGCGAAGTCAGTGTGAGAAAAGCATGAGCGACTGGTTGTTCGATCTGGGCAATTCGCGCTTCAAGTTCGCGCCGTTGCAGGGTGACCGTGCCGGTGATGTGCAGGCCTGGGCACATGGCGCCGAAGGCATGGCCGGGCAACCGCCGCACAGCCTGCCCAGTGGCGGCACCGCGTTTGTGGCCAGCGTCGCCGCGCCATCGCTGACCAGCGCGATGCTGGATCAGCTGCAGCGTCGCTTCGAGCACGTGCATGTAGTGCGCACCAGCGCCCAGTGTGCGGGTGTACGCATTGCCTACGCCAAACCGGAAAAATTCGGTGTCGACCGCTTCCTGGCGCTGCTGGCTGCCGCCAAGGCACAGCGGCCGGTGCTGGTGGTCGGTGTCGGCACCGCGTTGACCATCGACCTGCTTGATGCCAACGGCCAGCATCACGGTGGACGCATTTCCGCCTCGCCGACCACCATGCGCGAGGCGCTGCACGCGCGCGCGGTGCAGCTGCCGGCCAGCGGCGGTGACTACAGCGAATTCGCCAACGACACCGCCGATGCGCTGGCCTCCGGTTGCGATGGTGCCGCCGTGGCGCTGGTTGAACGCAGCGCCCGCCAGGCACAGGCGCTGTTGGGCGTCATGCCGTCGCTGCTGGTGCACGGCGGTGGCGCACCCGCGCTGATGCCGCTGCTGGACGGCGCCGACTACCACCCCTCGCTGGTGCTGGATGGCCTCGCCCGCTGGGCGGTGCACCAGCCCGCAGGCTAGTATCGGCGCATGCTGACCCGTGCCCTGATCGTCGTGCTGGCGATCCTCAATCTTGGTGTTGCCACCTGGTGGCTGTTGCGCGATGAACCCGCGCGCGCGCCGTTGCCACCGCCCCCGACCGGCGTGGCCGAGCTGCGCTGGTTGCCCGGTGGCACCGATGCGGCCGTGGCCGCGCAGGCCTCGGCAGCGGCACCCACTGAAGCACTGGTGGAGCGTGAGGCGGCGCCGGCTACCGCAGTGGCCGCTGTACCCACACCCGCAGCGGCGACACCTGCAGCACCCAGCAAGCCAGCCGAACCAGTGAAGGCGCCTGAGCCGATGGCCGCCGTCGCCAAGCCAGCGCCCGAACCGGTGGCTGAGAAACCCGCAGCCCCGGCCGTACCGCCGCGCTGCCTGGCGCTGGGCCCGTTCGCCGACCGCGCCGCTGCCAGCGCTGCGCAGAGTCGTGCGGGCAACCTGCTGGGCCAGGTGCGCCTGCGCGAGCAGCCCGCCGCCAGCGGCAGCGCCCGTTACCGCGTGCTGCTGCCCGCCGCCGCCAGCCGCGATGACGCGCAGGCCACGGTCAAGCGCATCGTCGCTGCCGGGCTGAGCGACTACTACATCATCAGCCAGGGCGACGAGACCAACGCCATTGCGCTGGGCCAGTACCGCAACCGCGAGGGCGCCGAACGGCGCATGGCCGCGGTGCAGGCCGCCGGCTTCCAGCCGCGCCTGGTGGCCAGTGGCGATGCCGGCCAATGGTGGCTGGAAGGGCAGCTGGCCACCGGCAGCGAACCGGCCCAGGCGCAGCAGCGCAGTGGCGCCGCGCAGCAACGGTCGCTGGAATGCACGCGACTGCGCTAGAATTCCCAAACCACGGCGCTGCCGTCGGCGTTTCACCCCGTGCCGCTTTAGCTCAGTTGGTAGAGCAACTGTCTTGTAAACAGTAGGTCATCCGTTCGATTCGGATAAGCGGCACCATCTCCCGACAATCTCCCTTGCCCCTTTTGTTGCATGGGGCCGGCTAGTGTCTGTGTGCCTACGCCGCATGCAGCTGCAGCTCCACATACTCCGCCAATCCCCGGCACGCCAGCAGCAGCCCTTCGCGCGTTCCGTCGCCGATCTGCTGCTCGTCGCCTCCATCGACCCGCACGCGCTCGGCGGCGTGGAATATTTCCAGCAAGGTGGTCAGCCCGGCAGCGGCGCGGTCGGCGCGTGCCATGGCCATGCCCTGGCCGGGTGTCAGCGTTGGCCCGCGCCACGGCTGACCGTCGGCACCATCGCCATTGCGGATGCGCAGCAGGCAGCCTTGCAACGTGATGGGGTCCGGGACATCGACGGCGGCGGCGAACGCGGCTTCCAACGGCTGCGCAAGCTCGGGGGGCAGGCGTTCGGCGGCGTCGCCCAGCGTGGCGGTCAGATAGGGATAGTCAGGAACGGGCATGTGGGCATCCTCGGGTACAAGAGAGGCGCCACCGCAGGGGGTGGCGGACGATGCGTGGTTTCCAATACCGGTGAGTTGAGAAGCCGGTGGGCGCGAGGCCCCCACGCACCGCCCGCCGTAACGCAGCAGACGGATTGCCAGCCGACGCCACCCCCGAGGTGGTGGCGCCGGCTGACAAGCGTAAACAACTCAACTCATTCGGGATTGGAAGCCCCGGCCATCCGTTGTCGATGGCGATTCATCATGCGCACGCAGAATCACGGGGTGCCAGTCGATTGTTCCGATGGCATCGCGCTGTTTGAAAGGAAAAATGAATTATCGCAATTGGCTTGTCGTGGCCAATCCCAAGGCAAAAACGACATCCTGCGCGGCGTACTATTAGAGCCTGAAGCAGGCCGTAGCGCCGCGATCGTGCGGCGTAACGCCGCCGTGCCGTGTCAAGCCAACCTAACCGCGTCACCAAGCGGCCCACTCAACCATCATACGCACCCGCGCGGCGATCAACGCGTCCCCGGATCACCCGGCACCAGGTGGCGCCACGGAAACACATCCTTGGCGAAATGGCTGACATAGCCCCCCGTCGCGGCCTGGATGACCATGAACGACAACCGTGGGCGCATGGCCTGCAGCGTCTGCAGCTGCGCCACATCCAACGCGCTGTTTCGCAACCGGAAGGTATGCAGCGCATCGAAGGCATCGCTGGCGAACAAGCGCTCATAGGCCGCGAAAGGCGTGACCGCTTCAGCCACGCGCGCGTCGGCCCAGGAGAACTGCAGCTCCGTCGATTCGCAAAAATCCAGCAGGCCCAAGGCAGGCAGGCTGCGTGATGCGGCGAGGTTGTCGATGAAGCGCTGGGTGTCAGAGCCACCGCCGATGCGCAGGCTGTGCAGGTGTGGCAGCGGAACCTCGAAGAACGCGGCGTCCGGTGCATTCGGCACGACCAGTTCGCTCAGATACGGGGCCTTGGAAACGAAGCGGGCGATCTCGCCGTCTTCTTCCATGATGGTGCCCGCGCGCTGCACCAGCGACATGTTGTGGTCGGCCGGCTCTGTGGGGGAGATCGACAATGCGCGCAGGCGCGGGAAACGCACATCGCTGTCCAGCAGCGCGGTGAACGCCCACTCGCGTGCCATTGGCCCCTTCGTCCGGGCCGGTGAACGACAGCGACATGATCGCATCGGCCACGCGCTGGTCGGACAGGCAGGCCAGCGTCCATGCGAATGGCTCTTCCCATGGGTTGCCGAAGAACTCCACGTGCAGGCCGCCGTACAATGGCGCCACGGTCACCCGTTCCTGTAGGTCTTCCCAGAGCGGGCTGGCTGGGTCCTCGATGTCCAGCTCATGCTCAGCCGCGCTGTCCAGGGTGAAGGCGTGGATGCGTTGCTGCAGCGCCAGCAGCAGCTGCTGCGCGTGGTCGAAGGGAGGAGCTGTCATGTGTGCATACCGGACGTCCGTGTGATGCGCCCGATGATAGCGCTGGCCTGATGGCGGTGGTCTGCAGTCCGTGATCGGTTGCTTGATATTCCTCACGGTCGAGCAACTCCGGCAGCCCCCATACTGGCGCCCTCCGCTCACTCCTCACAAGGAAGCTGACCATGCGCCGCCACCGCTTGCCGTTGACCGTCGCGCTGCTCGCCAGCGCCTTCACAGCACCGGCGATGGCCGCCGTGCCGTTCTTCAATGCCAGCTGCCCCGGTGGGCTGGATGTCCATGCAGACGAAGGCGGGCCGGTCTACGTGCAGGGCCGCGAAACCACGCTCAAGCGCTTCAACGATCGCTACTTCGAAGCGCGCGATGCCAGCAGCGGCACCACGCTTTCAATCAGCACCGGTGACGACGGTACGCCGCAGGTCAGCTACACCGGACGCGGCGGTGCCAACGGCATCTGCCAGGTCAGCAACAACGGCACGCCGGCGGCTGCCGTGGAAGGCGGCAGGCACCACCGTGATCAGGATCGCGATGACGATGCAGCACTGCCACGCGAGGTGACCTGCGAATCCACCGACCAGCGCCAGGTGTCCTGTGACATGGACACGCGTGGCAATGTGGAGATCGTGCGCCAGCTCAGCCGTACCCGTTGCGAGCAGGGCAGCAACTGGGGCCTGTCGCGGCATTCGGTCTGGGTCAATGGCGGCTGCCGCGCGACGTTCCGCAACATGTCCAAGGCCGCAGTCCGCGCGCCAGCGGGCGATACCGCGCTCGGTTCGTGCAATGCAAGCAAAGGCGCACAGGGCACGCTGGTGACCCAGGTGCCGGTCGGCACCGATTACCAGGAACTGATCATCGATTATCCCGAGGGCCGCTTCCTGTGCATGATGCGCAACGACGGCCGGGTGCAGAGCGTGACGCCGATCAAGCGGCGCTGAGTCTGTGTCCCATGCTTTGCAGTCGGGTATGTGGCTGCTCGCGCGTGAATTGGCCTGCAGAAGCAGGCCAATGACGCTATCGCGTAGCTCCGTCAATCCTCGTGGGTGGGGCGGGACGGTTTGGCCGGCCCGACGGTGACTTTGCCGGACCCTCCGCCGCCCCCTCCGCCATGGCTGCCGCCACTGATGGGCCCGGTGTAACCGCCGCCGCCGCCGCCGCCTCCGCCGCCATTCCCATTCCCGCCGCCGCCGCGAGGGGGATGGCTCGTCGTGATGGGCTCACGCGAAGCCCCATTCCAGTCCTGGCTATCGGTCATTTGGTAGGTCACGCAGTGGGACGCGTTGCAGACGATGACCTTGGAGCCTGGTTGAATGGATTCCTTGAAGGTTCCAGAATTGTTCTTGTTCGTCACCTGCGTGTATCTGGTCAGAAAAACTCTGGTTGCTGTATCTGGAAGTGGGGTTTGTCCACGGCACTGCGCGCAGGACGCTGGGCCGAATACGGATGAAGCGTTTCCGAGGGGTCAGGTCGCATGCGCGAATGGAAGTGCGACGACTGCTGCCAGGACTGCGATTGCCGCAATAAGTATCTTCGTCTTCACATGATTGAGCCGTCTGTCTATTCTTGGTGCGTAGGATTATCAATCGAGAGTCGTTCGCAGCATGATCGGTAGATATCACTTGAGAGCTCTTGCGCATGAATGATCTGCTCTGTCTGCATGCTGCTGGACAGGCGGCTTATCGATTCCGCGGAGTACTGGCTTGGATGCACGCGCTGCAGGGCCATCCAGTAGCCGAGACTCTTGGTGTAGGAGCGCTCGGCGACTATTCCTCTGTCATAGATGTTTGCGAGAGCTTCGATCGAATCCACGTTCCCTGAGGAAACAGATTCGCTTAGATACTCCACAGCGTTCCGGCGATAGTCGATCAGCCTGCTGGGGTCTGACAGAACGTCAGTGAGATCGCCGATGGCCGCACGAGGGTTCTGGGCGTACATAAGTCGGGCTTCAATCGACCCTTGGGCGGCTGCCAGTGACAGCCAGTTTTCTCCCGTGATGTCGGTTCGTTCGGCAATCGCCTTGCAGTTCTCGATTTCTTCTTCGATACGCCTCGAGAACTGCTCGGCAAGACCCATGGATGAGTACACCTTGTACTCACCGTCGTCACCGGGATCGAGGGCGCGTTTGCAACTGGCAACCCTTGCGTGTATTTCGTAGCTTGCCTGGCTGTCGCCTGCTTTCGATCGCTGTACTCTCTCGTCGATGTAGCTTGTTGCATCTCCTATGTACTCGGGACTCTTGATGTCGATCAGAAACGCCTTGGGTCCTAATGCTATGCGCGTATTGAGCGTCCCGGTGGATGGCTGTTCATCGGTCCTTGCACTACGCGGATCGGCCATTTCATGGGTTGATGCGGCACGCTTCATCTCCAGAAGTGGCGCGTGCCCTGCCGAGGTGTCGCCGCCAGATACCGAGCAGGACGCCGTCAACACTGTCAGCGTGCCGATACATAATCGCTTGCTGAACAGCGTCGAGAAGCTGGGTAAGAGTTTTCTTCGATTCAACGCAGGAACATCCTTGCCTCTATTTTGGGGCGAGCACCTTCGCTGCGCTGACGGGAAAGCGATAGAGCCGTATCCGTCAGTGTGGTGAGCCCCATCACAGGCGGAAGAATTTCTGATTCACAAGGCCGGGTAAGTCCTACGCGTGGTTGCCCGTTGCCCACTTGCGCCATGGCGCCGCCATTTCCTGCTGCACCGCCGCGAGTGGTGTCACATGCGTCTGGCTAGACTGTGCTTCTTTTTCGTTCGCAGGAGGCACCCATGGCCCATCATCCCGCCGTTACCCTGATCGGCGTCCCCACCGACATCGGGGCGGGCCATCGCGGCGCCCGGCTGGGGCCGGAAGCCCTGCGCGTGGCGGGCCTGCCCGAAGCACTGGAAGCGCGTGGCGTGGACGTGCGCGACCTCGGCAACCTGGACGGCCCGCGCAACCCGTGGACTGCGCCGGTGCAGGGCTATCGCCACCTGGACGAGGTGGTGGCGTGGAACCACGCGCTGATGGAAGCCAGCTACGCCGAACTCCAGGCCGGCCGCATGCCGATCATGCTGGGCGGCGACCACTGCCTGGGCATCGGTTCGATCACTGCCGTCGCGCGCTGGTGCCGCGAGCAGGGCAAGGACCTGCGCGTGCTGTGGCTGGATGCGCATTCGGATTTCAACACCAGTGAGGTGACCCCGTCGGGCAACATCCACGGTATGCCGGTGGCCTGCCTGTGCGGCCTCGGCCCGGATGCGCTGACCAGGCTGGGCGGCACTTCGCCGGCGATCCAGCCTTCACAGGTGCACCAGATCGGCATCCGTTCGGTGGACCCGGAAGAAAAGCGCCTGATCAAGACCCACAAGGTCGATGTCTACGACATGCGTTACATCGACGAGAACGGCATGAAGCGTACCGTGGAAGCGGCGCTGGCCGGCATCGACGAGAACACCCACCTGCACGTCAGCTTCGACGTCGATTTCCTCGACCCGAGTATTGCCCCGGGCGTGGGCACCACCGTCCCGGGCGGGGTGAACTACCGCGAAGCGCAGCTGGTGATGGAGATGATCGCCGACAGTGGCCGCATGGGCTCGCTGGACATCGTCGAACTCAATCCGCTGCTGGACAACCACAACAGCACCGCCGAACTGGCTGTGGACCTGGTCGAAAGCCTGTTCGGGAAATCGACCCTGATGCGCGACTGAGAGGATCCAGCCTGAACGGTTGGACGAACCGTTCACACGCGCTCCACGCCCCTGCCGCCAGATTGCACCTCACGCGGCAGTGTTGGCTTCGAGCCAGCCTGCCGCCCCGATCAATACAACCGAACCCCGTGATTGAGCGGTGTAGCGGCAAACCCAAGGAGAAGCCCATGAAGCGCGTAGTTGCCCTGATGCTGTTGTCGATGTTCTCGGTGGCCCTGCTGGCCGGTTGCAACACCGTTGCCGGTGCCGGCAAGGACGTGCAGAAGGCTGGTGAGAAGGTTGAGGATGCCGCCAAGGGCAACTGAGCCTGAGGTGGTGCGCACTACGGAAAAGGCCGGGATCTTCCCGGCCTTTTTCATGCGCGCTTGCTGCGTGTGGACGCCGCGTGTCGACCGGTAGTGAACCATTCAAGCAGGTGAGCGGCGCTTTCATGGCCGGTTGACCGTGCTTCAACGTGCACTGCGCGATGCTGCAGCCACGGTAACAACGCCGTTGCATTCCAAGGAAGCCTCAGCAATGAACAAAGACATCATTTCCGGCAAGTGGTCCCAGCTCAAGGGCAAGGCCCAGGCGAAGTGGGGCGATCTGACCAATGACGATTTCGATGTGGCCGAGGGCAATGCCGAATATCTGGCGGGCCGCCTGCAGGAGCGCTATGGCTGGGCCAAGGACCGCGCAGAAACCGAAGTGCGTGATTTCGAGAAAGCGATGCACAAGGATTACCCGGACTACAAGTAACCGGGCGTCGAACGCCCGCGTTATGCCCCCACCGACAACGCCCGCGCCGGAAGGTGCGGGCGTTGTGCTGTGTGCAGATCAACGCGCCGGCGGGTCGGGCACGTAGCGGTTGGGGAAGGCCTGTGGCTGGCGGTCCAGGCGCGAGGGCGAATCGAGCAGGATGCCGCGTGCACGCAGGTTGCGGGCGCTGTCGTAGCGCAGCTGCAGCACCTGTGCCGGGCTGCGGGTGGCGCGTTCGAAATCGGTATCGCGCACCGAAGAACTTTCGCGCGCACCATGCCCGGTGCCCAGCGCGGGTGCCTGCGACTTGGCCGAATAGCCTTCAATGCGGCTGGCGCTGGCGTCGGCCGCCGCCGAGGCTTCGGCCGACGCCGGTGCCGGCCCGGCGCGACCGCGCAGGATCGGCTGCGGACGCGGGTACCAGCGACGCGCTTCCTCGAACACCGCCACGCCGACCACGCCGACGTTGTCCGGGCGGCCGGTGCGGCTGGCATAGCTGCCGCTGGGGCTGCTGAAGACGAACTGGGCCACTTCGTCCTGGGTCTTGCGCCAGCCGGTGATATCGGCGCGCTGGCCAGGGTTGAGCACGTAACCGGTCTGCGAGGGATCGGCGTCTTCGCCGGAGATGGCGTTGACCCCGTCCACCGACAGCACCACCAGCACCCGTCGCGGGCTGTCGTTGTACAGGCGCACCGCATAGCGGTGGCCGCGCTCACCGGCCACCCAGCGCTGGCCGTCGGCCGGGTAGCTGCGCAGCTCGGTGCCGCGGTCGCGGTCGACCAGGGCCACGCGCACCGGGCCGTCCTGCGGCATCGGCGGGGGCAGCGGAGCCGGGCGGAAGCCGGCCAGAGGCAGGATAAGCAGCAGGGGCAGCAGGCGTTTCATCGGGCGTCTCCAGCGGGGTTGGGTGAATGAACGCGCCGGAGGCCCTGACGGGGTTGACCGTGTGCACGGTAAACTGGCCGCGTTCATAGAAGGTTTCCGCACGCAGTCATGACGACCCGAGTCCTTACCGGTATCACCCCCTCCGGCACGCCCCACCTGGGCAACTACGTTGGCGCCATCCGCCCGGCCATTGCGGCCAGCCGCGCGCCGGACATCGAGAGCTTCTTCTTCCTGGCCGATCTGCACAGCCTGATCAAGTCGCAGGACCCGCAGCGCACCCAGCGCGCGACCCTGGAGATCGCTGCCAGCTGGCTGGCCTGTGGCCTGGACCCGGAACACGTGTGGTTCTATCGCCAGAGTGACATCCGCGAGACCACCGAGCTGATGTGGTTCCTGACCGCCATCGCCAGCAAGGGCATCCTCAACCGCGCCCATGCCTACAAGGCGGCGGTGGACAAGAACCGGGAGGAAGGCCAGGACGAGGACGCAGGTGTCAGCGCCGGCCTGTTCATGTACCCGGTGCTGATGGCGGCCGACATCCTGATCTTCAAGGCCAACCAGGTACCGGTGGGCCGTGACCAGATCCAGCACATCGAGATGGCGCGCGACTTCGCCCAGCGCTTCAACCATGTGTACGGCAAGGAATATTTCCCGCTGCCGGACGTGGTGATCGACGAGCAGGTGGCAACCCTGGCGGGCCTGGATGGCCGCAAGATGAGCAAGAGCTACCACAACACCATTCCGCTGTTCGTGCCGCGCGAGGAGCTGAAGAAGCTGGTGTTCTCGATCCTGACCGACTCGCGTGCCCCGGGCGAGCCGAAGGACACCGAAGGTTCGGCGCTGTTCCAGATGTACCAGGCGTTCGCCACCCCGGAGCAGACCGCTGCCTTCGCCAAGGCCTTCGCCGATGGCATCAGCTGGGGCGATGCCAAGCAGCAGCTGTTCGAGCGCATCGACAGCGAACTGTCGCCGCTGCGCGAGCGCTACAACGCGCTGATGGCCGAGCCGGAGAAGATCGAAGCACTGCTCAAGCGCCGTGGCCAGCAGTTGCGTGAGCAGCTGGCGGCACCGCTGCTGGAAGAACTGCGCCATGCGGTGGGCCTGCGTGATCTGTCCGATGCCGGCGACATCGCCAGCGAAGATGCCGGTGAAGCCCGCGCCGCTCCGCCGCTGTTCAAGCAGTACCGCGAGAAGGACGGCCGTTTCTACTTCAAGCTGACCGCCGGTGACGGCACGCTGCTGATCCAGAGCGAAGGCTTCGACTCGCCGCGCGATGCCGGCCAGCTGATCGCGGTGCTGAAGCAGGCCGAGCAGGGTGACCAGCTGCAGAGCGACCTGTTCAAGCTGGAAGCCGAGGTGGATGCGGTGCTGGCGGCGCTGGCTGTGCTGCGCGCCGACTGATAGCTAGATGCCGACCTTGGTCGGCGCTGTTGAGGGCGAAATGCCGGCCAGCGGCCGGCACTACCACGGCAGTGCACCCATGGCATGATGTCCGCGCGCCTTCGGCGCGATGACATGGAGTCTGCGATGGCCTGGTTGTCGCTGCTGCTGTTCCTGCCCTGGTTCATCCTGCTGGGCAGCCTGTACTGGCTGTTTCCGCGCCAGCCGCGTACCGCGCGGCGACGCCTGTTCGATGGCGCTACGCTGGCACTGGCGCTGGCCCTGAGCATCGTGGCGATGCTGTGGGGCCACCACATCGGTCTGGTACAACCGGGCGCCGGGCCCATCTGGCCGCAGGTGCTGGCGGTGCTGTATGCCTATGGGGCGTTCCTGGCGGTGCTGGTACTGGCGCTGCTGCTGCGGCCGCGGTTCGCTTTGCGCTGCAGCTGATCGTAGTGCCGGCCGCCGGCCGGCAACTGCATTCAACTGGCTAACCSGGGGTTGCCGGCCAGCGGCCGGCACCATCCGACCAAAGCCGCATCGATCACGCCATGCCGGCGCGCCTACCATGGGTGTCTGTTCCCGATCCTGCCAGGTGCGCGTCGATGACCGCCGATCCCAGCATCCACACCATCGATACCGGTTTCCAACGGCCTGATTTCGATGCCGCCTACCTGATCATCGAAAACGGTCGCGCCGCGTTCGTCGACTGCGGTACCGGCCTGTCGGTGCCAGCGATGCTGCAGGCCCTGGCCGACAACGGGCTGGGCGTGGAGGCGGTGGACTGGCTGCTGCTGACCCACGTGCACCTGGATCATGCCGGTGGCGCTGGCCTGCTGATGCAGCAGTTGCCCAATGCGCGCGCGGTGCTGCATCCGCGCGGCGCGCCGCACATGATCGATCCGACCCGGTTGATCGCCGGTGCCACGGCCGTTTATGGCGCTGAGGAAATCGCCCGCAGCTATGGCCGCATCGAAGCGATTCCCGAGCAGCGCGTGGTGGTGGCTGACGACGGCCAGTGCATCGACCTGGCCGGCCGCGAGCTGGTGCTGCTGCATACCCCGGGCCACGCGCTGCACCACTACTGCGTGTGGGATGCGCGCAGCCGCAGCTGGTTCACCGGCGATACCTTCGGTATCTCCTACCGCGAGCTGGACAGCGCGCAGGGCGCTTTCATCTTCCCCACCTCATCGCCGGTGCAGTTCGACCCGGACGCGATGAAGGCGTCGATCCAGCGCATGCTCGGTTACGCACCGCGGGCGATGTACCTGACCCATTACGGTCGTGTCGAACAGGTCGAAAAGCTGGCCGAGGATCTGTTCGAACAGATTGATGCGATGGCGGCAATCGGCCGCCAGTGCGACGGTCGCCCCGATCGTCATCGCTGCCTGTTGGCCGCGTTGCAGGCGCTGTACCTGGAGCGTGCACAGCAGCATGGCTGCGCGCTGGACCAGGCTGCAGTGGGCGAAGTACTGGCGATGGATATCGAACTCAACGCGCAGGGCCTGGCCTGCTGGCTGGACCGTGTATCGCGCTGACCTGCGCACTCCCTGGCGGCGGAGATCCGCTGCGCCCCTGGTAGATCCACGCCATGCGTGGATGACACGGTCCCGGGCCGCGCCGCGATGTCACGACCACGTTACACTCTGGTGACTTTCAAGCTAGCCGTGGTGTTGCCGTGAACCCGATGCGCGTGTTGCTGCTGTCGTCCTGCCTGTTCGTCGGTGGCCTGGCCCATGCGGCCAATGACCTGCCCGGCGGCGGCATCGATCCGCAGGCGCTGTCGCGTCATGTGCGCGTGCTGGCATCGGACGAATTCGAAGGCCGTGCACCGGCCACCGAAGGCGAAGAACGCACCGTGCAGTACCTGATCGAGCAGTTCCGCAGCTACGGCCTGCAGCCGGGTGGCGTGGACGGCAGCTGGGTACAGCCGGTGCCGCTGGTGCGCGCGCAGCTGGACGGCCAGGCCAAGGCCAGTCTCGCCCTGAAGGGCGGCAAGCGCGCGCTGGCCAATGGCGTGGACGTGACCCTGCAGAGCCTGCAGCCGCGCAAGCGCGTGCAGATCAAGGAGGCGCCGTTGGTGTTCGTCGGCTACGGCATCGATGCGCCCGAGCGCCACTGGAACGACTACAAGGACGTGGACCTGCACGGCAAGATCGCCGTGGTATTGATCAACGATGCCGATTTTGAAGCCGACGCGCCAGGTGCGTTCGATGGCAAGGCGGTGACCTACTACGGCCGCTGGACCTACAAGTTCGAGGAAGCCGCGCGCCGGGGTGCCGAAGGCGTGCTGATCGTGCACGAGACCGCACCGGCCGCCTATGGCTGGGCCACGGTGAAGAGTTCGGGCACCTCGCCGCTGTTCGACATCGAGCGCGGCCAGGCCGAGGCGATGGCCCAGCATACGCCGCTGCGTGGCTGGATGCAGCGTGAGCTGGCCGAACAGATCTTCGCCGACGCCGGCCTGGATTTCGATGCAGAGAAGCGCAAGGCGATGAGTGCGGACTTCCGCCCGGTTGCGCTGGACAACGCGAAGCTGAGCGTCGATTTCGCGCTCAAGCGCGAGCAGGTGGTGACCCGCAACGTGGTGGCCAAGCTGCCCGGCGGCGAGCACGCCGATGAGGCGGTGATCTTCTCGGCGCACTGGGATGCCTTCGGCATCGGCCAGGCCGACGCCAGGGGTGATCGTATCCGCCGTGGTGCGATCGACAACGCCACCGGCGTGGCCACCGTGCTGGAACTGGGCCGGGTGTTCGCCGCCGGCCCGCAGCCGCAGCGCACCCTGTACTTCGTCGCCCTGACCGCCGAAGAGAAGGGCCTGCTGGGCGCCAGCTACTACGCCGCGCACCCGCTGGCGCCGCTGGACAAGACCGCTGCGGTGCTGAACATCGAGATGTTCAGCCCGGATGGTGCCACCCGTGACATCGCCTCGTGGGGCAAGGGCCGGGTGTCGCTGGAAGGCGACCTGGAACGCGTGGCCAAGGCCCGTGGCCGCAGCTACAGCCCGGATCCGAACCTGGAAGCCGGCTTCTTCTACCGTGCCGACCACTTCGCCTTCGCCCGCCTGGGCGTTCCGGCGATCACCATCGGCCCGGGCCTGGACAAGCTTGAGGGCGGCGTCGAGGCCGGTCGCGCGCTGCGCGAGAAGTACTTCGCCGACTGCTACCACCAGGCCTGCGATGCATGGACGCCGAGCTGGGATCCGGCGGGCCACGCGGCCGACACCCTGCTGGTCTATGACCTGGGCGCCGAACTGGCCAACAGCCGTCGCTGGCCGCAGTGGGAGAAGGAATCGGAATTCCACGGCGCCCGCGAGAAAAGCGAAGCCGCCCGCCGGTAAACGCACGGCAATGCCGGCCGCTGGCCGGCAACCTTACGTATGGTAGTGCCGGCCGCTGGCCGGCAACCTCATGAACCTTCCGAAAGGATGTGCAATTGCCGGCCAGCGGCCGGCACTACCGCATCTTCAGCCACGTGGCCGCAGCAGCTTCCACGCGCCCCAACCGGCGGCGACGAGCGCGCCCAGGTAACACGCCACCATCGTACGCAGGCTGGCCACCGGTGCGGGGTTGATGCCCCGGCTCAGACGCAGATGCAGGGTGCTGGCACCGCTGCCCAGATCCACTGCCAGCTGCAACACCAGGGCAACGCAGAACGCCAGCAGGGCAATACCGAAGCCGATACGTGGCCAACTCGCCTGGGCGTCGGGCCGGCGGATCAGCCATGCCAGCAGGGTCGCCGCGCCCAGGCCCAGTGCGAGCCATACCAGCGGCGTGGCAGGAGACGCGGCGGCCACCGGCATTGCACCGGTGGCCGCGATCACTACGGCGCGTTTACTTGCGCGTGCCGTCGAGCCAGTTGGGGCCCTTGTTGGTGAGGAAGAACACATAGACCACCAACGATACCGCGATCGTCGCGGTGACGTAGATGGCGAACCAGTCCACGTGGCCGGTCTTCAATGCGCCCTGGTACAGCAGCGGTGCGGTGCCGCCGAACAGCGAGTTGGCCAATGCATAGCCGAAGCCCACGCCCAGCGCACGGATGTGGGTGGGGAACAGCTCTGCCTTCACCACGGCGTTGATGGAGGTGTAGCCGGTGAGGATGACAAAGCCCAGTGCCAGGGTGAGGAAGGCGAGGGTGGCATCGTGCTGGTGCGGCAGCTGGGTGATCAGGTACCAGCTGTACAGCACGCCGCCCACACCGAAGAACACCAGCAGGCTCTTGCGGCCGATGATGTCCGACAGCCAGCCGCCGACCGGCTGCAACACCATCAGGAAGGCCAGCACGCCCAGGTTGATCAGGGTGCCGGTCATCGGGTCGTTGCCGGCGAAGGCGCTCTGGATCATCTTCGGGCCGTTCACCGAGTAGGTGTAGAAGGCGATGGTGCCACCGGCGGTGATCAGGAAGCACAGCAGCAGCGGACGCCACTGGTGCACGAACAGTTCGTACATCGAGCCGGACTTCTTGTCCTTGCCCTCGCGCGCGGCTTCGATGGAGGATTCCGACAGCGACTCGTCCATGCCACGGCGCAGCCAGAACACGACCACGGCGGCGATGCCACCGATGCCGAAGGCGATGCGCCAGCCCCACTCGGAGATTTCCGGCTTGGCCCAGAACGTCAGCATCACGAACAGGGTCAGCTGTGCCAGCACATGGCCGCCCACCAGGGTGACGTAGTGGAACGAGGACAGGAAGCCGCGGCGGCCCGGAATGGCGGCCTCGGACATGTAGGTGGCGCTGGCACCGTACTCGCCACCGGTGGCGAAGCCCTGCAGCAGGCGCGCGAACAGCAGGATGATCGCCGCCCAGATGCCGATGCTGGCAGCGGTGGGGGTGATGGCGATGATGAACGAGCAGAAGGCCATCAGCGTGACCGACACGGTCAATGCAAGGCGACGGCCATGACGGTCGGCGAAGCGACCGAAGAACCATGCGCCGATCGGGCGCATCAGGAAGGTCGCGGCGAAGATCGCCCACACGTACAGGGTGGAGTTCTTGTCTTCAGGCGAGAAGAACTGCGATTCGAAGTACACGGCGAACACCGAGTACACGTAGACGTCGTACCACTCCACCAGGTTGCCGGCGGAGCCTTTGAGGGTGTTGGAGATGGAACGCCGCAGGGCGGCGCCGTCGGTGCTGGGGACAGCGGATTGGGACGTAGTGCTCATCCGGGTGGGGATCCTCGATGCGGTGCGTCCATGCGGGAAATTGCGCTGCCAGGCGCGCGGTGCGCTGCCGGCCAGCCTCCTTGGTACTGCAACCCACGTCAACGCCGGGTGCCGGAAGGGGCGGGCGGGGCATGGATGGATGACAGCGTGCCACTACATGGGCTGCCGGACCATAACCAAAACGTCCTAAAATCCGTGTTCCCCCAGCTCCCTGGTGCGTCATGTCGGCTCCCCCCGTTCCGTCTGCGGCTGCCCCACGGGGCGGCCTTGTCGTGCTGGCACTGCTGCTGGTCTACGTGGTCTGGGGCTCGACCTACCTGGGTATCGCCAAGGCCCTGCATGGCGGCGCGCTGCCACTGACGATGGTCTCCGGCAGCCGGTTCATCATTGCCGGCGGCCTGATGTACCTGGCGCTGCGCCTGTTCTGGAAGATGCCCAGACCCACCCTGCGGCAGTGGCGCAACCTGGTCATCATGGGCGTGACCATGCTGGTGCTGGGCAACGGCATGGTGGTGCTGGCCGAACGCGAGGTGTCATCCGGCCTGGCCGCTACCGCGGTGGCCTCGGTGCCGTTGTGGATGGCGCTGTTCTCGGCCCTGCGCGGGCAGCATGCCAGCAAGGGCGAATGGCTGGGCATCGCCGTTGGCTTCGTCGGCGTGGTCTGGCTCAACGCCGGCAGCAGCCTGACCGCATCGCCCACCGGGCTGGTGCTGCTGCTGATCGCGCCGGTCGGCTGGGCGTTCGGCTCGGTGTGGGCACGCGGGCAGGATCTGCCGGGGCCGTTCATGACGGCCGCCGGGCAGATGATCTGCGGTGGCGTGCTGCTGGTGCTGATCGGCCTGGTCGTCGGCGAGCGCCCCACCACCCTGCCCGACAGCGGTGGCCTGCTGGCGATGGCCTACCTGTGCGTGTTCGGTTCGATCGTGGCGTTCACCGCTTACGTCTGGCTGCTGCAGAACGTGCGCCCGGCGCTGGCCGGCAGCTATGCCTACGTCAATCCGGTGATTGCTGTCCTGTTGGGGGCTGCATTGAATGGTGAACGCTTTGGTTGGCGCGACTTCCTGGCCATGGCGGTGATACTTCTGGGTGTGGTGGTACTGACGATGGCAAGGACACGCAAGCGATGAGCATGGACGAGAAAGAACAGCGACGGGGCCTGTTGATCACTGCCTCCACCTTCGTGCTGTGGGGGCTGGTGCCGGTGTACTGGCATCTGCTCAACGAAGTGCCTTCGTTCCAGATCATCGCCCACCGCATCATCTGGAGCACCGTGCTGGTGGTGGCCTGGCTGCTGATCGCATCACGGCTGGGTTGGTGGAAGAAGATCGCCGCGCAACCGCGCGCGCTGCCGATCCTGGCGGTATCGAGCCTGACCATCGCCTTCAACTGGGGCCTGTACATCTGGGCGATCAACGCAGGGCATGTGATCGAAACCAGCCTGGGCTATTTCATCAACCCGCTGGTGAACGTTCTGCTGGGCGTGCTGGTGCTGAAGGAGCGCCTGCGCCGCGTGCAGTGGCTGGCGGTAGCCATCGCCGCGGTGGGCGTGGCCTGGCTGACCATCGATGCGGGCACGCCGCCGTGGATCGCGCTGGGCCTGGCGTGCTCGTTCGGCCTGTACGGCCTGCTGCGCAAGCTGGTGTCGGTCGATCCGGTGGCCGGGCTGGGCGTGGAAAGCCTGTACCTGTTCCTGCCCGCGCTGGGCTTCGCGCTGTGGTCGGAAAACGGCCATGGCGGTGGCTTCTTCGGTGGCTGGGGCTGGGCAAACGACCTGATGCTGATTTTCGGCGGGGTGATCACGGCGGTGCCGCTGATCGGCTTCGCCTACGGGGTCAAGCGCATCCCGCTGTCGCTGGTCGGCATCCTGCAGTACATCGCACCGAGCCTGCAGCTGCTGCTGGGCGTGTTCTTCTTCCACGAAGCGTTCGACACCGGCAAGGCGATTGGTTTTGCGGCGATCTGGGCCGGGTTGGTCCTGTACGTCGGTGACAACGTACGGGCGATGCGCGGCGCGAAACGGTAGCGCCTCCGGGGTCAGATCCCTTCGCGATGCAAAGGGATCCGACGCCGCAAAAAAGAACGGCGCCCCGAGGGGCGCCGTTCTGCTTCCATCCACGGCCAGGAGAGAGTTGGCCGGGGCGGGAACGCGGTTGCAGGCTTAGAAGCGCTGCTGGTACTTCATGTACATGAAACGACCGATGTCGAAGCCACCGTAGTAGGTGAAGCTGCTGTTGGGCTGGCTGTACATGATCGGACCCTGGTGGTCGAACACGTTGTTCAGGCCCAACGACACGGTGCCATCCCACGGCAGGCTGTAACGCACCTGCAGGTCGTGGAAGGTGTTGGAACCCACCTTGCGGCTCGGCTGTGCATCGGTATACGGCGAAACAAAGTCGGCCATGTTGCAGTCCGGGCCACCGCCCAGATCGTACGAGCAGGCTTCCTTCATGCCCGAGTAGTAACGGGCGGTCCAGCCGATGCCGAGGTTGCCGTACTGCCAATCCAGGTTGAAGGTCGAACGTACGCGGAAGTCACCGGCCCAGCCCACGCGCTGCTCCACCGGGGTGGTGGCGGCGCTGTCGTTGCGCTGCTCCAGGTAGTCGGTGTAGGTGGTGTTCCAGTTGATGGCGAACTTGCCGTATGCGGTTTCCGGCAGGCGGTAACGCACACCGATGTCATAGCCGGCGGTTTCGCGGTAGCCGGCGTTGACCAGCGAACGATCCAGCGCCGAGACCTGGCCGCGGGTGGCCGCAGCGGTGGAACGGGTGAAGCGACCGCATGCCGAATCCACGCCCTGCACGTAGCACTGGTTGAGGATGTCGGTAGCCGACTCGCCCACGATGGCGTTGTCGATGCGGATCTTCCACCAGTCCAGGCTGACGTCCAGGCCCTGCACGAATTCCGGGCTGTAGACCAGGCCGACGGTCCAGGTCTTGGCGGTTTCCGGCTTCAGTTCCGGGTTGGAACCGGAGTTGAAATCGGAGGTGGCCTGCTGGCCCGGGCGGTTGGCAAGGTTGCCGTCCGAACCGGTCTGCTGACGGAAGTTGGCGGGCACGTTCAGCGCCTGGCAGCGTGCTGCCACGGTCGGGCTGCTGGCGGCGATGCCGAACTTCGTATCGCACGGATCGGTGAACGAATCGCGGCTGGAAACCGCGCCGCCGTAGAGATCGTCCACGGTCGGTGCACGGAAGCCGGTGCCGTAGGTGGCGCGTACCAGCAGGCTGTCGATCGGCTTCCACTTCAGGCCGAACTTGCTGTTGGTGGTCGAACCGAAGGTGTTGTAGTCGGTGTAGCGACCGGCCAGGTCCAGCGACAGCTCGCGGGCGAAGGCCATGTCGGCCAGCAGCGGCACCTGCATTTCCAGGTAGACCTCGTTGAGCGAGTAGTCGCCACGGGTCGGCTGGCCGGTGGTGCCGGCGATCTGGCCCTTCTGCACCATCAGGTCCGGGGTGTAGCTGGCTTCTTCGCTGCGGTGCTCAAAGCCCATCGCGCCCATGATGTCGCCGGCCGGCAGGCTGAACAGCGAGCCGGAGATGTTGGCGCTGGCGACCTTGGTGGTGCTGCGCATCTTGTCGACGAAGCGGGTGAACAGGTAGTCCTGCACGTCCTGGTTGCCCAGCGAGCCCGGGCCGGTGTAGCCCATCGGCGCAGCCGGATTCCACGGCACGCAGCCGGCGATCACCGCACCCGGCGTACCGCAGCGGGCCACGTCGCCGTCCATGAAGGACGGGCCGACGGCGAGGTTGACGTTCGGCTGGTACATGCTGCCCGTGCCAACGCGCTCGCCTTCATTGCGGTTGTACATGTAGCTGACGTTCCAGTCCCAGTAGCGCGAACCGGTTTCGAAGCTGCCTTCCAGGCCGAGGCTGGCACGCTTGGTTTCCAGCGTGTTCTCGGTACCGCGCGGCAGCTCTTCGGTGCGGTGCGAGAACAGCACGTCCTGGCCCCACTTGTTGAAGGTGCTGTCCTTGGACAGCGCAGCGCGCGTGCCGTTGCGCGACTGCGCAGCCGAGACCGAGTACGGGTAGCCGGCCAGGTGCTTGGTCGACTCGCGCTTGCTGTACAGCGCATCGGCGACGATGCGCAGGTTGTCGGTGATCGAGAAGCCGCCGTTGGCGAACACCGAGGTGCGCTCCAGGCCGCTCAGCAGGCTCATGTTGGTCTTGGCGTTGGCGCCGTCAGCCGGATCCGGCGTGTGGAAGTTGCCAGCGCTGCTCGGGTCGCCGCCCGGGCCCACGGTCAGCGGCTTGCCACCGACGGTGACCGTGCCCCACTGGGTGGTCGGGCTCAGCGCGTCGACGTCGTCGGCATGGCGCGGGCCACCCGGGTAGCGGCTGAACTCGCGCGCATCGCCGAGGATTTCGTCTTCCTTGGTGCGCTCGGCGCCGACGCTGAACCAGCCGCGGTCGAAGGTCTTGCCGAAGGTGGCGCTGTAGGAGCGCTTCTGGCCGTCGCCTTCACCGTACTGGCCGACATAGACGCTGGCTTCGCCACCGTCGAAGTTCTTGCGGGTGATGATGTTGACCACGCCGGCGATGGCGTCCGAGCCGTACAGCGCCGAGGCGCCATCGGTCAGCACTTCGACGCGTTCGACGATCGCCGACGGAATCGAGGCCAGGTCGGAGTAACCGCCGGCGCTGACGCCCATGCGGCGGCCGTCGATCAGCACCAGGCTGCGTTCCGGGCCGAGGTTGCGCAGGCTGACATACATGCCGCCGAAATCGCGCGAGGAGCTCAGCGAGGACGAACGGCTCAGGCTCGGTGCGCCGGCTGCAGTGACGTCCTGCAGGATGTCGGCAACGTTGACGTAGCCCTTCTTCTCGATGTCGGCGCGGTTGAGTGCCACCACCGGCTGCGCGGTCTCGACACTGGCCTGGCGGATGCGCGAGCCGGTGATCTCGATGCGGTCGAGGTTGGTGGGGGTATCGCCGGCTTCCTGTGCGAAAGCGGGCGTGGTGCAGCTGGCGGCCAGCGCGATGACGATCGCGTTGCGCAGCGGGGTGGTCTTCAGGGACATCCGTGAAATCTCGTGTTTCAGAAAAAACATGCGTCCGTTCTATGGACGCGTGGGGTGCTGCAAACCAACGTGGGGGCCGGATTCTAGAGTGTTTTCATCGGTAACTGTTTGTCCGCGCGCGCTGTAACGCCGCGAAAATGAATCGCAACCAACAATCCACAGGTGCACTGTGCGCAACGTCACGCGCGATGCGTTTGCGATGGGCAGAGGCACCGATAGCGGCACGAACCCGGCACGCTTGAGTGGTTGCAACAACGCATCGCAGTACGCACGTAGCTATCAGTTGTGGTACTCCGTCCCGCATGAAACGCTCTTCGCGTTGTCGTCGAAAGAAGGAGATGAAGGGATGATCCACCTCGAAGAGGCACGCCGCCGAGTGGAGGCTGCACTTGCCACCGACGATGAACCGGTTGTCATCACGCACGAGCATGAAGTCGTCGAAGGCTGGCTGTTCTGTTTCCAATCGCTGCGCTACCTGCAATCCGGCGAGATATCGGATGCGTTGGCCGGCAATGGACCGATCTTCTTCGACAGGCATACGGGCGATCAGCACCCGCTGTGCACGGCATGTGCGCCGGAGGAAGCCCTGCGTCAGCATCTGGCCTCGCGTACCCCGCCATCTGAAGCCACGTCGGTGGACTTCTGAATTCCGGGAACGAAAAAGGGACGGAGCTTTCGCCCCGTCCCCTGCGCAACGCTCAATAAATCAATGCGTGATGCTCAGGTCTCGCGCAGCGCCGTGGTGATCGGCAGGCGTGCCGCGCGCAGCGCCGGGAACAACCCGCCCACCAGGCCGATGCCCAGCGCCCACTTCAACCCGCTCCACAGCAGTTCCGGCGATACATGGAACTTGAACACCACCGCGCTGAAGTTGCTGCCGATGGTGGACACGCTGTAGCCGTTGAACAGCAGCCACGCCACCGCACATCCCAGCAGTCCACCGAGCAGCGCCAGCAGCATGGTTTCCAGCATCACTGCAGTCACCACCGGCAGGCCACGGAAGCCGATCGCACGCATGGTGGCGATCTCGCGTGCGCGTGTGGCCACGGCGGCATACATCGTGTTGAGCGCACCGAACACGGCGCCCACTGCCATGATGGTGCCGATCACCTTGCCGAGGATGTCGATCAGCTTGGTCAACCCACCACCCTGCTTGCTGTAGTAGACGCGGGTGGTTTCCACGTCCAGCTTCAGGCGCGGATCGGCGGCCACGGCGGCCTTGAACTGCTCGAAGCCGGCCTTGCCGTCGGTACGCACGCTGATCGACTGCCAGGCACTGCGCTGGTAGGTGGTGGCCAGCGTGTCGGCGTCGGTCCACAGTTCCGAGTCATGCGCATCGCCGGTAGCGAACACGCCCACGACCGTCCAGGTCTGGTTGCCCAGGGTGAGCGTTTTGCCAACATCCATGTCGCGGAACTGGCTCCTGGCGCCCTGGCCGACCACGATCTCGCGCAGGCCGGCGGCGAACCGGCGGCCTTCGACGATCTTGACCTTGTCATGCACGGCCCACGCCTGCGGGCCGACACCGCGGAACTGTGCATTGACGTCGGTGCCATCGGCCTTGGACACCAGGTTGACCACCTGCGAGAGTTCCGGCGACAGCAGCGGCCGCCCCTGCGCATCGCGGGTGATGCCGGGCAGGGTGGACAGCGTCGGGACCTGTTCGCGGGTGATGACCGAGTTGGTCTCGGCCTGCGAACCGCCGCGCAGCACGATCGCGGTGGTGTCATCGCCGGTGTTGTTGAGCGTGGCCTGGAAGCCTTCGCCCATCGCCAGCATCGCGACCAGTACGCCGACCACGCCGGCGATGCCGACCACGATCACCGAGGAGGCACCCCAGCGTTGCGGCAGGCTGGCGATGCCGATGCGGGTGGCGGCCAGGGCCAGCCGGCCACTGCGGGTGAGCGCCAGCCACAGCCCCAGCAGCACCGCGATGGCAGCGACGCCGATCCACGGCAGGCTGATCCAAACCACCAGGCCAACGACCAGCAGCAGCACGGTCACCGCGTTCCCCAGCCACTTCTTGAGCTTGTTCATGTCGGTGTCCTCTTCAGCGGCCGGCGAGCGCGTCGACGATCTTCAGGCGCTTGGCGCGCAGTGCGGGCAGCAGCCCGACCACGATGCCGATCACCACGATCAGGACGATGCCCACCAGCCAGGTCGGCGTCGGTACGTGCGGCGGCAGCATGCCCATGCTCTTGGGGCTGATGGCCGGCAGGATCAGCGCCGCCAGGCCCATGCCGATCAGTCCACCGAGGCCGATCAGCAGCACCGATTCGACCATCACCAGGGTCAGCACCGTGCCGTCCTTGAAGCCCAGCGTCTTCAGCGTGGCCAGTTCCGGAACGCGCTCGCGCACCGCCTGGGCCATGGTGTTGCCGGTCAACAGCAGCAGGGTGAAGAACACCGCGCCCATGATCGAGGTGACGATCATGCCGATGTCGGCGAACTGTTTCACGAACGCCTGCTGGAACGCCGATTCGGTCTGGGTCTTGGTTTCGTGGTCGGAGTTGGCCGAGATCGCATCGATGGCCTGCGCCACTCTCGACGACTGCTCCGGGTTGTCCAGCGTCACCGTGTACCAGCTCACCTGGTTCTTGATGTAGTCGTTGGACTCATCGAAGTACTTCCAGTTCATCATCAACTGGCGTTCTTCATTGGCCGCCAGTGCGCGATCCTTCGAGCGATAGATGCCCTTCAGTTCCAGCGGCCAGTCGTTGCTGCCGCCACGCGGGAAGATGGTGGCCTGCAGCGGGATGGTGTCGCCGATCTTCCAGCCGAACTGCTTGGCCAGCGTCTCGCCGACGATCGCGCCGGTACGGGTCTGCTGCCAGTCCTGCAGCTGCGCCGGGTCGATCTGCAGCTCGCGGTAGACATCGAAGTAGTTGGGCGCCACCGAGAAGTTGGGGAAGAAGTTCTTCGGGTCCTGGTAGATGCCGCCGAACCACATGCCGTAGGTGACATCGCGCACGCCGCTGACCTGGCGGATCTGCGTTTCCAGGCGGATCGGCAGCGACTGGGTGATCGACAGGCGCGAAGCCACCACCAACCGGTTGGCACCTTCCACGCTGCCACCGGACGAGAACGCCACGCGCACCGAGTCGAGCATGCCGAACAGCAGGAACGCGGCCACC
This sequence comes from Stenotrophomonas sp. 10L48, assembly GCF_056395105.1. Taxonomy (NCBI): domain Bacteria; kingdom Pseudomonadati; phylum Pseudomonadota; class Gammaproteobacteria; order Lysobacterales; family Lysobacteraceae; genus Stenotrophomonas; species Stenotrophomonas sp. 10L48. The sequence continues at coordinate 300,114 of NZ_JBFTIX010000008.1, forward strand.
ACCGACAGCAGGGTCAACAGGGTGCGGGTGCGGCTGCGGAACAGCTGCGCCCAGACCAACGAGAAGTATTTCATCGCTGTGGCCTCCGTCAGTGGGCCAGCGGCGCGTCGGCCAGCTCGCCCTTGTCCAGGTGCACCGTGTGGGTGGCGTACTCGGCAGCCTTCGGGTCATGGGTGACCATGATGATGGTCTTGCCGTGTTCGCGGTTGAGTTGCTGCAGCAGGCCCAGGATCTCTTCGGCGGACTGGCGGTCAAGATCGCCGGTAGGTTCGTCGCAGATCAGGAAGGTCGGGTCGGAGACGATCGCGCGGGCGATCGCCACGCGCTGCTGCTGGCCGCCGGACAGTTCGTTGGGGCGATGGCTGCGGCGGTCGGCCAGGCCGACCAGGGTCAGCGCGATCTCGGCATTGCGCTTGCGCTGCGCCGCGCTGAGGTGGGTCAGCAGCAACGGCAGTTCCACGTTCTTCTGCGCGGTCAGCATCGGCATCAGGTTGTAGAACTGGAACACGAAGCCGACATGATGGCTGCGCCACGTCGACAGCTGGCCGCCGCTCATCTGGTCGATGCGCTCGCCTTCGATGCTGATCTCGCCGCCGGTGGGGTTGTCCAGACCGCCGATCAGGTTGAGCAGGGTGGTCTTGCCGGAACCGGACGGGCCCATCAGCGCGACGAAATCGCCGCTGGCGATATCCAGGTCGATGCCGTGCAGCACCTGCACCTTTTCGGGGCCACGCTGGTAGGTCTTGGTGATGTTGCGCAGTGAAACCAGGGTCGACATGGGTGGTTCTCCACGAAAGGCGGGAAACGGGGATGCGTCCCGGCCAACGGCCGGCACGCGTCGAACAGTGGTGCTTTCCAGCGGTACTGCCGGTGGCGCCATGCGGGCGCCGGGCCGTTACTGCGCTTGCTTCTGCTTGACCCTGGTGCCGTCGCGCAGGGTGTCCAGCGGGTTGACCACCACCGACTCCCCCGCGCTCACGCCCTTGAGGATCTGGCGGTCCTTGCCCATCGCCTGGCCCGCCTCGACCGTGCGTTGCTGCACACGGTTGTCATCRCCCAGTGCGAAGGCCACCGACGCGCCCTCACGCTCGACCACCGCAGTGGCCGGAACGCGCACGCCCTGTGGCTTGGCTTCGGTCTGCGGCTTGGCCTGTTCCAGGAAGCTGACCCGCACGCCCATCTCCGGCACGATGCGCGGATCTTTCACCTTCAGTGTGACCCGTACCTTCACCGTGGCCTTGCCGCGGTCAGCGGTGGGGACGATGGCGATCACCTCGGCCGGGATCTTCCAGTCCGGGTAGGCGTTGAGCGTGGCTTCCACCGGCATCTTCGGCTGCACGCGGCCGATGAAGGCTTCGCCGACCTCGACTTCGATCTCCAGCGATTCCATGTCGACGATGGTGCCGATGCCGGTACGGGTGAAGCCACCACCGGCCGACAGCGGCGAGACGATTTCGCCGGGCTGCGCGGCCTTGGCGGTGACCACGCCGGAGAACGGCGCGCGCACGATGTTGTTGTCCACGCCAAGGTCGGCGATGGACAGCTGGTCGTTGGCAACCTTGACGTTGCGTCGTGCGGTTTCCAGCTGCGCACGCAGGCTGTCACGCTGGGCCACGGCCTGGTCGTACTGCGAACGCGAGACCAGCTGCTGGCCGACCAGCGCCTGCAGGCGGCTGGCTTCAGCGGCGGCCTGCTTCTGCTGGGCTTCCAGGCCGACCACCTGGCTGCGTGCGGCCTGCAGCTGCGAGGCGTACAGGTTGCGCTGCGCGTCGGCATCGATCGGGTCCAGGGTGGCCATGATCTGCCCCTGTTCCACCCGCATGCCTTCTTCGATCATCACCTCGCGCACCTTGCCGGTGATCTTGGCCGACACCGTGGCCATGCGCCGGGCGACCACGTAGCCGCTGGCGTCGAGCACCGAGCTGCTGGCGCTGCCCTGCTGGATGGCCACCGCCGGCGCGGTGTCCACTTCCACGGTGGGCGCGCGGCCGAACAGTGCGAATGCACCACCGGCCAGCAGCACGATGATCACGGCCACGGCGATCCACAGCCAGCGGCGGCCACCACTGCCGCCACTGGAGGCGGGCGGTGGCGACTTGCGGTCGATACGGAGTTCCTTCAACAGCTCGGCAGAAGCGTTCATTCGTTCCATCACAGGCGTTCGGGCGGGTGTGACCGGAAGGGCAGGCAGCGGCGGTTCCGGCGGTGGAGCGTGCGGCACAGCATGAAGGCAGGTGCATCGGCGATGGCAGTGACAGCTGTCATCCGATGTCATTGACGGCGGCAACTGCGAAATGTGACCACGGCGGCACAGGATGGCAACGTCCCCGCTACCGGTACCGCCCATGGATACGATCGCTCCGTCGCTGGCCCGCCTGCAGCAGGTGCAGGTGCGTTACCGCGACCATACCGCCCTGCACGGCATCGACCTGCAGGTGCGCGCTGGCCAGGTACTGGCCCTGCTGGGCCGCAACGGTGCCGGCAAGAGTACCGCGATCAGCGTGCTGTTGGGCCTGCGCCGTGCCGACGCCGGCCAGGTCGAGCTGCTGGGCGGTGATCCGCAGCAGCGCGATCAGCGGCTCGGCCTCGGCGTGATGCTGCAGAGCACCAGCCTGCCGCCGATGCTGCAGGTGGATGAACTGGTGGCGCAGGCGTGTCGGCGCCTGCGCCGGGTCGGCTGAACTGGCATGATCGGCAGCGATCGTCCCCGCCTGGAATCTTCCGTGCCACCGAGCTGGCTTGCGTCCCTGCTGCGCCCTGCCCCGGATTCGGCGGTGGCCGAACTGCTGCGGCGTGGCAAGTCGCCCTGGAGTGGTGCGATCCACCTGCTGTGGTCGGTCTGGATCTTCCTTACCCCGGTGCTCGGGAATGGCTTCACGCTGCGCTGGTTGTTGCTGACGCTGGCCAGCTATCCGTTGTTCCTGCTGTTCTATGCCAGGGTGATGCTGGCGCCACGGCACCACGCCTGGCGCTACGCGCTGGGCATGATTGCGATGGCCCTGGTGCTGCTGCCGTGGTATCCGTCGGGACTGAGCTACTTCGTGTTCGGCTGCGTGATGATCCGCATGAGCAGCCGCGGCGGCTGGTGGGTGTACCTGTTGCAGCTCACTGGCCTGAATCTCCTGTTCTGCAGCACCGCGCTCTACTTCGGTTATCCGTGGCAGGCCATGGTGTGGATGCCGGCGGTGTCGTTCATTGTCGGGCTGGTGGTCAACGTGGAGGCCTTGAGCCATCAGCGCGACGTTGCCCTGCAGCTGTCCCAGGACGAGGTGCGGCGCCTGGCGACCACCGCCGAGCGCGAGCGCATCGGCCGTGATCTGCATGACCTGCTGGGGCATACGCTGTCATTGATCACGCTGAAGCTGGAACTGGCGCGCAAGCTGTACGACCGCGATGACGCGCGTGCCCGGCAGGAAATCGGCGAGGCCGAGGAGATTGCCCGCGAGGCGCTGGCGCAGGTACGCAGTGCGGTCACCGGCATCCGCGCCAGCGACCTGGCCGGCGAGCTGGCCTCGGCACGCCTGCTGCTGGAATGCCAACAGGTACACCTGCAGTACATGCCGCCGCCACCGATGCCAGTGGAGGTAGAGCGTGGGCTGGCACTGGTGCTGCGCGAGGCGGCGACCAACATCGTGCGCCACGCGCAGGCGACCCGGGTGCAGGTGGATTTCATGCTTGAGGACCGACAGTTGGTGATGCAGATACGCGATGACGGCCGTGGTGGTGTGCAGGCCGAGGGCAACGGATTGTGTGGCATGCGTGAGCGCGCAGCGGCGCTGGGTGGCCAGTTGACGCTGCAGTCGCCGCGCGGGGAAGGCACGCTGCTGACCGTGCGCGTGCCCCTGGTGGCCGCGACTACGCCGCTGTCGCCGGCATCGCTGGCACAGGGAGGCGCGGCATGATCCGCATCCTGCTGGCCGAGGATCAGGCGATGGTGCGTGGCGCATTGTCGGCGTTGCTGGGCCTGGAACCGGATATCGAGGTACTGGGCAGTGCTGCCGACGGCGAAGCCGCCTGGCGCATGCTGCAGCAGCTGCAGCCGGACATCCTGGTCACCGACATTGAGATGCCGGGGCTGAGCGGGCTGGAACTGGCCCAGCGCATCGCCCGCCATGAACTGCCGATCAAGGTGGTGATCGTGACCACCTTCGCCCGTGCCGGTTTCCTGCGTCGCGCATTGGAAGCGGGTGTACTGGGCTATCTGCTGAAAGATGCACCGGCCGAGAACCTGGCCGAGGCACTGCGCAAGGTGAAGCAGGGCATCCGTGCGATCGATCCGCAGCTGGCGCTGGATGCGTGGTCGCAGGCCGACCCGCTGACCGACCGCGAGCGCCGCGTACTGCGCTTGGCAGGCGAGGGCCGCACCGCCAGTGAGATCGCCGAGCAGCTGGGGCTGTCGCACGGCACGGTGCGCAATTACCTGTCCGAATGCATCGGCAAGCTGGGCGTGGCCAACCGGATTGAGGCGTATCGGCTGGCACGGCAGAAGGGGTGGTTGTAGCGGGGCGTCACTTTTCTTTTCGCGTGAAAAGAAAAGTAACCAAAAGAAACACGCCGCCGGCCGCGAGCCGGTGCTGCGCACCAGTACCCTGCGCTTCTCGGTGAATCAGGGGACGGCGCCGAACTCGCTGCGCTCAGACATCGGCGCCTCTTCGCCCCTGATTCCCCTGCGATGCTCGGCTCGCTAGAAGGCGGAATGGAAGGTCAAGATCAACGGCAAAGGCATCCACGCATGGCGTGGATCTACTGGGTGCAGCTGCGGCTTTTGACGTTGGGTCCGCCTTCAAGCGAGCCGAGCACCGCAGGTCCGGCGAGGGCGAAGAGGCGCGGGTGTCTGAGCGCAGCGAGTTCCCGCGCCGTCCCTCGACGGACCGAGGAGCACAGGGCACCGGCGTGCGAAGCACGCCGGCTCGCGGCTGGCGGCGCGTTTCTTTTGGTTACTTTTCTTTTCGCGCGAAAAGAAAAGTGACACCCCTCCGCAGTCGCGGAAAAGGGCAGCCGGGAACCCCCGGCGAACCCATTCAATCCTTCCCGCGTGCCATCGCCTGGAACACGCCATCGCGGCGCACCCACAGGTGGAACAGCGCCGCACCCACGTGCATCAGCACCGTGGCGAACAACACGTATGCCAGCAGGCTGTGCGCATTGCGCAGCGCGGCGTACAGCGCTGGCGTGTGCGGCACGATCGGCGGCAGGTGCAGGCCACCGCCCAGCACGATCGGGTAGCCGCCGGCCGACAGCATCGCCCAGCCGATCAGCGGCATCGCCAGCATCAACGCGTACAGCATCCAGTGCGAAGCCTTCGCGGCCAGCACCTGCCACGCGGGAAGATCCGCTGGCAGCGGCGGTGGGCGGTGGCGCAGGCGGTTGTACAGGCGCAGCACCGCCAGCAGCAGGATGGCGATACCCAGCGGCCGGTGCAGGTCGATCAGCATGGGGCGCAGGTGCAGCGAGGCGACCATGGTCACGCCGATGAACAGCATGGCGATGATCATCAGCGCCATGGACCAGTGCAGCACCCGGGCGAGCAGGTTGAAGTGGCCGTTGCCGGTACTCATCGTGCTTCCCCCTTCGTCTGTGCCGCCGCACCGCTGGCGCGCTCGCGCTCGCGGCGGTTGAACGACTGCGAATACACCGCCGAGCGCGCAGCCAGGATCGGGTCGTCGCTGCCGCGCACGCCGCTGGGCACGATCAGCGGATCGAAGTTGAGCTGGCCGCAGGCGCCTTCTTCCTGCGACTGCATGCGGTCGAGGCTGAGCACGCCCGCCACCACCTGTTCGCGCGATTCAGGCCACGGCACCGAGGGATCATCAATGGCATCGCCCGGCGCGGCCAGGCTGACCACCAGGTTCCAGCGCACCGGGCCGGTGGCCAGGCGCTGCTGCAGTTCCTGGCTGAGGAAATCGACATTGGCCTGCTTGCGCGCCTCCGCATCCATCTCCACCAGCGGCGCCTGCGGCTGCCAGCGCCAGCGCACCGCGCGCTTCTGTCCCTGCGCGTTGGTGAACCAGAAACTGTTGACGCTGTTGAAGGTGGTGTTGGCCCAGCTGCTGGTCCACGGTGCGCTCTTGGCCCACTGCTGGAAGGCCTGTGCGCTGGGGTATCTGGCCAGCACGGCCGCCATCTTCTGCGGGTCGGGCTTGCCGGTGGCCGGATCCGGAATCTGCGCGCGGGTCTGCTCGTAGAACGCCTCGGCGGTGGGCACGGCGAAGAACGGGAAGCTGTTCATCGCCATCCGCCATTCCTGCCCGTCATCGCCCACCAGCTGCACGGCGATGCTGCGCACGCGCGCGCTGCCATCGGCGCCGTGCGGATCGCCGCCGCCGATCGACAGCCGGCCCAGCACCGGAACCTTCGCCTGCGAGAACACCCGTGCGCTGGACAGCGTGGGCGCCTGTGCGCTGGGTTCGAACCAGCCGCTCACGCACACCCCTTTGCTGTGCGCGCGGCGGAAGCCGGGATGTGCAGGGCCGGTGGCCTCGATGGTGTCGGTGAAGCGCTGTGCGGTCAGCCGGTCGCGGCCGATCCAACCGGCCAGCCAGGCGAAGGCGAGGGCAACGATGCCCAGGATCAGTGCGATCAGCGCGATCCAGGGCAAGGGCGAATGCCGGCGCGGCGCGCCCGGCTCCTGGCCGGCGCGGGTGTAGCGGAAGAGCGACATGGTCGGAGTCCTGCCTTCACGGATGTGTGGGTGGGCGACCACACCATCCTCGCAGAACCCGGCCGGGGCCGAAATTCAATTTTTCGTCAGATTTGCAGGTTGATGCAGTGCCGACCAAGGTCGGCACCCACCGGCATGGGCAGCGCCGGGCCATGCCCGGCGGCTCCATCAGCCGTAACGTGCCTTCAGCATCGTCCAGGCCGAACGCAGGGCCAGGGCTTCGCCACCGGCCGGGCGGCCCGGGCGCTCGCCATCGTTCCAGGCATACACGTCCAGATGTGCCCAGCGCTGTCCGTCTTCCAGGAAGCGTTCCAGGTACAGCGCGGCGGTGACCGAGCCGGCCATGCGCGAACCGGCGTTGGCCAGGTCGGCGATGCCGCTGCTCAGGTAACGCAGGTACGGGCGCCACAACGGCATGCGCCACACCGGGTCACGGGTGGCGTCGCCAGCCTGCAGCCACTGCTGGGCGAGCGTGTCATCGTTGCTGAACAGCGCCGGCAGGTCCGGGCCCAGCGCGATGCGTGCCGCGCCGGTCAGCGTGGCGAAGTCCAGCACCAGGTCCGGCTTCTGCTCACCGGCGAACGTCAGCGCGTCGCACAGGATCACCCGGCCTTCGGCATCGGTGTTGTCGATCTCCACGCTCAGGCCCTTGCGGGTGGCGATCACTTCGCCCGGACGGAAGGCATCCGGGCCGATCGCATTTTCCACCGCCGGTACCAGCAGGGTCAGGCGCACCGGCAGCTGCTGGGCCATCACCAGCCCGGCCAGGGCCAGCGCGTGTGCGGCGCCGCCCATGTCCTTCTTCATGTTGCGCATGCCATCGGCCGGCTTGATGTCCAGGCCGCCGGTATCGAAGCACACGCCCTTGCCGACCAGTGCCAGCGCCGGGTCGGTCTCCTTGCCCCAGCGCAGCACGATCAGCCGCGGCGCACGGTGCGAGGCACGGCCCACCGCATGGATGGCCGGGAAGTTCTGCGCCAGCAGTTCGTCGCCGGTGATGGCTTCCACCTGCGCGCCATGCGCTTCAGCCAGGGCACGCGCGGCGTCTTCCAGCTGCTGCGGGCCCATGTCTTCGGTCGGCGTGTTGACCCAGTCACGCACGCGCAGGCTGGCGGCGATCAGGTCGGCCACTTCGCCGGTCGGTGCAGCCACCAGCTGGGCCGGCGCGCGGTTGCGCTTGCGGTAGCGGTCGAAGCGGTAGCTGCCCAGGCCCCAGCCCAGCTGCAGCAGCGCCTGCTCGGCGGCCGGCAGTTCGCTGGCCAGCTGCCACACGCTACCTTCCGGCAGGGCATGCGGTGCATGGGCGTAGCTGTAGGCATCGGCACGATCACCGACGCCGATCACCGCGCCAGCCAGGCCATCGGCGCCGGGCAGCAGCGCAACCGAATGCGCGCCCGCAGTGAAGCCCTGCGACTTCAACCACGCCTGGGTGGCAGCAGATTGGCTGTTCTTCCACGCCTCGAACTGGCTGCGGTCCAGCACGTGCAGCGGCAGTGCGGCGGTGGTGTCGGCGGTGAAGCCAGTGATCTCGCTCATGCGTCAGGTACTCCGGGATGCGTCAGCGTCGGCGGCGTCGAGGTTGGCATCGAGCCAATCGGCCAGGCCGGTGAGGGTGTCGAACTGCAGGTCAGGCTGCAGCTGCGGATGGTTCCAGGTGGCCGCTTCGCGGTTGATCCAGCAGCCGCGCAGGCCGGCAGCCATCGCGCCGGCCACGTCCATCTCGACGTGGTCGCCCACGTGCAGCACCTGCGCCGGGGCGACGCCCAGGCGGTCGCAGGCAGCGTGGAAAATGCTCGCTTCCGGCTTGGCCGCGCCATGCTCGCGCGCGCCCAGCTGGAAGCTGAAGTGATGGGCCAGGCCGATCCGTTCCAGATCGGCGTTGCCGTTGCTCAACGCGGCCACCGGCACCCGCGCGGCGATACGCGCCAGTGCGTCCAGCGCATCGGGGTAGCACTCCACCTGGTTGCGCGCGGCGTAGAACACTTCATACGCCGGTTCCAGAAGATCCAGGCTGGCGCCACTGTTTTCCAGCGCCTCCTGGATCGTCAGCCGGCGCAGCGCGCTCAGGTCGAAATGCAGGTGGGGGTTGTCGCGGAACGAGCGCTCGCGCAGTTCGCGCATGGCCGCCACCGGATACATCGCGGCGGTGGCGGGGCTGTGTTCGCGCATCCAGTCGAACAGGACCTGGTCGATGCGGGCGCCGATCGGAGCGAACGGCCACAGCGTATCGTCGAGGTCGAGGGTGATGGCAAGGACAGGGAATTTCACCCCGCCATTCTACGCCTGCCCGCGCGGGCTTTCATGCGCGCGGCGGGCAGGCGCCGCCGCCGTCAGTGGCTGCGCAGGTCGTAGGAGCAGTACAGGACGGTCTGGCCATCGACGCGATCGACGCTCAGGTCATGCCTGCCCACTTCGCGCCGGTAGCCACCGGCCACCGGCGGCGGCATCTTCGCCAAGGCGGCGACCTTGCTGATTTCCGCGCTGCCGAAGTACGCCGTGTAACTGTCCACGCCATCCTCGCCGCTGGAGCCGTCGTAGGAAGTCACATGGGTCACCGGCAGGCCAAGCACCATCAGCGGCGAGGCCAGTGTGTAGCCGTCGTCGTACTCGTCCCTGGTCTTGGCCCCGGCGGGCATCAGCACCTTGGCCATGGCATCGAACTGTTCGGGCGTGAGATGGCGCTGGCAGGTGATGGCCTCCACCAGCTGGGTGCGGGCCACTTCCGCACTGGGCGGGGCGGCGGCGAAGGCGGGGGCGGCCAGGCAGGTCAGGGCGAGGCATCGACGCGCGAAAGAGAACATGGGGAGGGTTCCATCCTGGGAAAAAGCGGGCGCATATTCTGCCAGCCTTCGCCGTCCCACCGTTCCTCTCCCCGCACGCCCGTCGATGGAGCGCGCCTCACTCCAGCAGCCGCGCCCAGCCGTGCATGCCGTCCAGCCGCGCCAGCACCAGCTTGATGCAGACCAGCAGCGGCACCGCCAGCAGCAGGCCGATCATGCCCCAGGCCCAGCCGAACACCATCAGCGCCAGGATCAGCACCAGCGGTGACAGTTTCATCTGCCGACCAAGCACGATCGGCGTCACCAGCTGCCCTTCCAGGGTATGCAGGGCCAGGTAGGCGGCCGCAGGCAGCAGTGCCTGCAGCGGGTCGCGGAACTCGACAAAGCCCATCAGCAGCATCAATGCGACGCCGAGCAGCGGACCGACATAGGGCGCGAAATTCAGCAGCGCCGCCACGGTTCCCCACAGCAGCGCCTCCTGCAGGCCGATGCCCAGCAGCATCAGCACCCCGGCCAACAGCAGGCCGACCACCGTGTTGATCACGCTGATGGTCAATACGTAGCGCGACACCTCATGCTCGATCGAGCGCAGGATGTCACTGGTGAAACGCTGCTGCTGCCGGTTCGGGAACAGGGCGATCGCTGCACGCTGCAGGCTCTGGCCGTAGATCATGAAGAACAGCGTCAGCAGCACGACGGCCAGCACCGAGGCGGCCAGCCGCGGCGCACGGGTGAGCATCCGGTAGGGGTCGTCCAGCTGGGTGCGGATCACCTGCACCTTGCGGTTGCCGTCGCCGCCGGCCACGCGCGCGAAATTCTCTGCGGCCTGGTTGGCCTGCTGCACCGGCTTGGTCAGGTCCTGCACCTGGCGCGCAACCTTGCGCAGCTGCTGCGGTGCTTCCTGTGCCCAGTCCATCGCCGGGCCGATCAGCTGCACCGCCAGCGCACCGGTCACGCCCAGGCCGGCGCCCAGCACCAGCAGGGCGCCGAGCGCGCGCGGAATCCACAGCTTCTGCAGCAGGCGCAGGATGGGGTTGCCGACTAGGGCGAAGAACATCGCCAGCAGGACCGGCAGGATGATGTCCTGCGCCGCCCACAGGGTGAACGCCACGGCCAGGGTCGCCAGGATCACCAGCGACATCGGGCCACGTGGGCGCGAGGGCGGCGGCAGGGGTGCGGACTCGTCCGGCGCAGGCGACGACGGGGACAACAGGGACTCGCTCATCGACGCACCGACCAGAAAGAGAAGCCCATTATCGGCCCGCCGCGATCAACGCGGCGGGTAAGGTTCGTCAACGTTCGGACATCTCGGTCGCCGCTTCGGCCGGACGGGGCTCACGCAGCTCGGGCTCGGCCACCGGGCGTGCTGCCGGTCGTGCCGCAGCGGCGGGTGGCGGCCCGGCCGCCTCATCCACCTGGTCGGCGGCATCGTCTGCGGTTTCCGCCGCCTGCGCCGCCACCACCGAAGCAAACGCGGCCTGGGCGCTGGCGAACAGGCTGGACACCGAACCGACCATCTGCAGCCAACGCGCTCCGTTGACCTTGCCCGGAACCTCCAGCTTGCCGGCGATGAATCCGCCGGCCAGACCCACCACCACGATGCGCAGTGGCGACCAGCCCTGTCGCCAGACCTGGCTGAGCACGTTCCAGTGGTCCTGGGTCTCGCCGAGGCGCACGGCCATCACCTGTTCGCAACGTTTCACACGCCGCTGCAGTGCACCGAACTTCATGGCTTGCCCTCCGGGATCTGCACGCCGGCATCGGGATCATCATCGGTGGGCTCATCGAACAGGCCCAACCGGGACAACTGACGCCGGGTGGCGTGCATGCCGGTGTGGTGGAAGAAGTAGGAAACGCGCCAGATCGCATAGCCGGTGACGGCCAGGCTCAGCAGCGAGGTGATCAGCAGGGCCTGCAGCCAGCTCAGGCCGAAGCTCTGCAGCAGGGCGATGAGGGTGGCGGCCAGCAACAGCCAGGCCGACGCACCGAACACGATGGCGACGCCGGCCCAGGCCAATGCGCGGCCGAATGCGCTGCGCGCCAGCGCGAAGTCCGCCGACGCCAACCGGCGCAGCGAACGCAGTGAGTGCTTGGCCGAATCGGCAGTCGCCTGGCCGGCTGCGCCGACCTGGCGGATGCTTTCGTCCAACGGCGGCGTGGCCGCCGGATCAGGACGTTGCGTGGTGTCTTCGCTCACGCCGCAGCTTACTTGTCGCTGCCGCGGGCCAGCTTGGCGATGATCCAGCCGGTAGCGAAGGCCACGCCGAACGAGGCCAGCGGACGTTCGCGGATCAGCTCAGCAGCGCTGTCGATCAGGTCCTTGCCCTTGTCCATCAGCGCGTCGACCTGTTCCTTGGCGGCGGCACCACCGAACTCGGCAGCAGCCAGGCCCGACAGCGCGCTGTCGGAAAGTTCAGCCTTGACGTTGGCCTTGCCGATGCGCAGTTCATCGGTCGCGGCGCCGGTAGCGCCCTTGATCGCACCGCCGGCAGCGCTGGCGGCCTGCTTCAGGTGGGAACCGGCTTCACCCAGGTGGTCCTTCAGGTTCTCGGTATTGGTGGGGCTCATCGAATCACTCCTGTTGCGATGGGGGAACGGGCGATCGGCGCTTGGCCGACCTGGACGTACAGCAATAGCATCACGTGGGTATAGGGGGCGTTACGGCCAGGCGATCAGCGCATCACCAACTGGCCCTGCTGCTGGCCATTGTTGCGCAGCACGCGCAGCACCAGGGTGGGCGGGCGCTGCTGGAAATTGGCGCGCCAGCTGGCCAGGTCGGCGAACTCGCCCACCGTGGCGTCGGTGATGATGTCGCCCTGCTGCAGGCCATTGGTCGCGGCGCGGCTGCCGCGCTTGACCTCGCTGACCAGCACGCCGCCCACGCCAGACTGACGCAGCGATTCGGGCAGGTCGACGAAGCTGGCACCGGTCAGGCGCGGGTCCAGGCTCTCGCCGCTGACCACGCGCGCCTGTTCCTTCAGCGTTGCCTTGATCTGCAGCGGCTTGCCTTCGCGGCGAACGTCCAGAGTCAGCACGCTGCCCACCGCCGCCAGGCCTTCCACGTTGTGCAGTGCTTCGGCACTGTCCACGCGCTGGCCGTTGGCCGATACCACCACGTCGCCCGGCTTCAGTCCTGCGGCGGCACCGGCCGAACCGGCCAGCACGCGGGTTACCAGGGCGCCACGGGTTTCGCCCAGGCCCAGGCCCTGCGCGATCTGCGCGCTCAGGTTCTGGCTTTCGATGCCCAGCGTGCCGCGCACCACCACACCATGCTTGACCAGCTGGTCGACCACGCTGCGGGCCAGGTTCGACGGAATCGCCAGGCCCAGGCCGATGTTGCCGGCCATGCTGCCCTGCGGGTTGAAGCTGGCGGTGTTGATGCCCACCAGCTGGCCCTGCAGGTTGACCAGTGCGCCACCGGAATTGCCGGGGTTGATCGATGCATCGGTCTGGATGAAGTTCTGGTAGCCCAGCCCGCGGATGCCACTGCGGCCCACCGCCGAGACGATGCCCGAGGTGACCGTCTGGCTGAAACCGAACGGATTGCCGATGGCGACCACGAAGTCGCCCACCCGCAGCTGGTCGCTGTTGCCCAGCTTGATGTCGGTCAGGTTCTGCGCCGGAATGCGGATCAGCGCGATGTCGGTGTCGCGGTCCGAGCCGAGGAACTCGGCCTTCACCGTGCGCCCATCGGCCAGTGTCACCTGCACGTCATCAGCGTTGTCGATGACGTGGTGGTTGGTCAGCACCAGGCCTTCGGTGGCATCGATGATGACGCCCGAACCGAGTGACTCGTTGATCCGCTCCTGCGGGATGTCCGGGAACAGGCGGCGGAAGAACGGGTCGTTGAAGAACGGGTTGCGTACCCGCACCACCTGCTTGGTGTTGACGCTGACCACCGCCGGCATCGCCTTTTCCAGCATCGGTGCAAGCGAAGGCACCGCCTGCCCGGCGACCGCGGCCGGCAGCGCTGCGGAGGTGGGCAGTACCGCCGGCAGCGGAGCGGCATCGGCACGGTTGTCCAGGTGCGCATTGAGGCCGGTGGCAACGAAGCCGCCGAAGGCAGCGGCGATTGCGAGCGTAAGCAGGGTGGGAAGCGGTCGCATGGGAGTCGGTTCGCAGGCTGAGGTTGGGGCCGTTGACGCATACGGTAGAACAAGCTGAATGAGTGTGTCGCGATCTGGATAAATGCCCCATGAAAATCCGACCCTCACCGCAGGCGCCGGAAAGCTGACGCGCGCACCACAACGCTGTTCGCGACAGCCGCGAGCGAGTGCCGCAAGGCACGCCGGCAGCGCCCTGATACACCGCGACACTTGCGCAGTTCCGCGCATCCCGACCTTGCGATGACGCTCAGTGCTGCGCGGATGTGTGGCTGCTGCCAGTGCCTGCATCGGCACGCCAGCAGCAGGCAGGCTGCGCAGCACACTGCTTAAAAAAAGGGATTTCCTGACTGCGGGGCACGTCCGCCGCCGCTATCGCTTACTCCAGTTGCGTCGCACAGGATGCGATTGGCCGGCCGTGCCCGTTCCACGATAGCCATTGTCGGTATAGCATCGCCCCGTTTTGACAATCCAGGCCCCTAGGAGGGCAACATGAGCAACGGTAATGGTGTGTCGGTCGTGACCGACGCCGTCGAGAACGTGAAAGAAACCGCCACCAACGTCGGCGAGACCATCGCCCACGCCGCCGAAGACGCAGTGAAGTCGGTCAAGAAGACCGTCAAGCGCGCCCGCAAGGCTGCCACCACCCGCGTCGCCAAGGCCAAGAAGGTCGTGGCCAAGGTCGAGAAGACCGTTGCCAAGAAGGCCGAGAAGGCTGCCAAGTCGGTCGGCAAGACCGTTGCCAACGCCAAGAAGAAGCTGGAAGCGGCCAAGAAGAACGCCAAGGCCGAAGCTGCTGCCCTGAAGAAGGAAGTGGCCAAGAAGAAGGCGGCTGCCGGCAAGACCGTGACCAAGAAGGTTGCTGCTGCCAAGAAGACCACCAAGGCTGCCGGCAAGAAGGTCGCTACCGTGAAGAAGGCCGCCACCAAGAAGGTTGCGACCGCCAAGAAGGCTGTGGCCAAGAAGACCGCTGCTGCCAAGAAGGTTGTCGGCAAGAAGGTCGCTACCGCCAAGAAGGCTGTGGCCAAGAAGACCGTGGCCGCCAGGACGGTCGTCGGCAAGAAGGTCGCTACCGCCAAGAAGGCTGCGGCCAAGAAGACCGTCGCTGCCAAGAAGGTCGTCGGCAAGAAGACTGTCGCTGCCAAGAAGGTCGTCGGCAAGAAGACCGTCGCTGCCAAGAAGGTCGTCGGCAAGAAGACCGTCGCTGCCAAGAAGGTCGTCGGCAAGAAGACCGCCACTGCCAAGAAGGTTGTCGGCAAGAAGACCGCTGCTGCCAAGAAGGTTGTCGGCAAGAAGGTCGCTGCTACCCGCAAGACGGTCGCCAAGAAGGCTGCACCGCTGAAGAAGGCCGTGGCCAAGAAGGCTCCGGCCAAGAAGGCCGTGCGCAAGGCTGCCAAGCGCAAGTAATCGCGCGTGGTTTGAAGGCCCTTCCGCTCATCGGGCGGGAGGGCCTTCTGCGTTTTCGGGGGGGGGGACTGATCATTGCCTGGCGTGGATCTGCGGCAGCAGCCTGGGGCAAGATGAAGGTCTTCCGCAGGAGCCCTGACCATGCGCGGCATCGATTTCAGTTCCTGGCAGGGCGTGCTGTCCACCCTGGCCGGGTTGGTCCTGATCACCCTGCTCGGCGTGGGCATCCGCCTGCTGGTGATGCAGACCCTGCAGCAGCGCCGCGAACGAGAGAATCGGCAGATCAATGAGCGGCTGCGTACCTTGATGGCGGCCTACAAGACGCTGGGCGGCTCCTTCACCGGTGAGCTGGGGGTCGATCCAACCCACCTGCGCGACCTGCGCCAGCGGGCCCACGAAGAAGGCATCGCCGAGCCGGGCTCGGATCGGGCCCGGCGCATCCGCGATGCGGTCGAAGCGGCCTTGTCGGACATCCTGCTGCTGGGCACCGACGAGCAGGTACGGCTGGCCGCGCGCGCTGCCAGTGAACTGGCACAGGGGCGTGCGGTGCACACACACGAACTGGTGATCTCGCTGCGCGACTTCGTCCGCGAGGCGCTGGACCTTGCGCCGGTACCGGCCGACCTGGAGATCCCGCGCCAAGGGCCTACCCGCCCTGCGGGCAGCGGTGGCGGAAGTGGCAAGGGCCGCAACGAGGGCGACGCCAAGGGCGGTCGCACCGGTGGAGGTGGCGGCGGTGGCGGCGGCATGGGTGCCGGAATGGGCGGGCTGGGTGTTGGTGCCGGTGCTGCGCTGGGTGCCGGCCACGCGGCCGGTGAGGATGAAGCGGGCGCCCGCTGAGGACGCCCGCCCGGGTCAGCGCTTGAGTTCGAAGATCGGCTCGAATCCGCCGTAGATCATCCGTGCACCGTCGAACGGCATGGGATTCTTCGACGGGTCCAACCGCGGGTCTTCCATCATTTTCTGCATGCCTGCATCGCGGGTGGCCTTGTCCGGCCACTCGATCCAGGAAAACACCACGGTCTCCTCCGCCGTGGCTTTCACCGCGCCGAAGAAGTCGGTGGTCTTGCCGTGCGGCACGTCATCGCCCCAGCACTCGACCACGCGCAGCGCGCCGTGTTCGAGGAACACCACGTCGCCGCTGCGCGCGTGGGCGAGGAACTTCTCCTTGTTGGCGGTGGGCACCGCCAGGACGAAACCATCGATGTAGCTCATCGCTTGCCTCCGGAATGGACCGTGCCAGGTGCACGGCCTTCATTGAGTCGACGCTTCAGGGCGCGGCAAATCGACATCGATTGCCGCGCCATTGAATCGAAGCGCGTGCGCGTACCGCGCGCGTATGCCTGAGCCTTGCTGAATCAATGCAAAAAATTCAGCAATGCGAAGACCGCTGTTTTCAGGGAGCGTTGTGGCGAATAACGGAGAATTTACATTCCCGATGCGATGGCGCCCTGGCGCTGCTGCACACCATAAGAAAGTAAAGGTGTACCCCCATGAAGAATTCGCTGATTGCTCTGGCTCTGGCCGCTGCCCTGCCGTTCACCGCTTCGGCCGCCGAGAACCTGTCCTACAACTACGCCGAGGCTGACTACGCCAAGACCGACGTTGACGGCATCAAGGCTGATGGCTGGGGCGTGAAGGGTTCCTACGGCTTCCTGCCGAACTTCCACGCTTTCGGCGAGTACAGCCGTCAGGAAGTCGACCACACCAACATCAAGGTTGACCAGTGGAAGGTCGGTGCCGGCTACAACGTCGAAATCGCTCCGTCGACCGACTTCGTTGCCCGCGTCGCCTACCAGAAGTTCGACCAGAAGCACGGCCTGGATTTCAACGGCTACAGCGCTGAAGCCGGTATCCGTACCGCGTTCGGTGCCCACGCTGAGGTCTACGGCCTGGTCGGTTACGAAGATTATTCGAAGAAGCACGGCGTCGACATCGACAGCCAGTGGTACGGCCGTCTGGGTGGTCAGGTCAAGCTGAACCAGAACTGGGGCCTGAACGGCGAGCTGAAGATGAACCGCCACGGCGACAAGGAATACACCGTCGGCCCGCGCTTCAGCTGGTAATTGCATCTACGGCGCGCCCGCGCGCTGTTCGTGCTGAAACAGGCCCGGCATTGCCGGGCCTGTTGCGTTGTGGGAATCAGAACAGAGTCTGACTGCGATGCGCGGCGTCATGTTGCATTGCAATGAATTGGATTCCGCCACCGCCAGTGGCGGCCTACGGTGGATATCCCGTGCTGCCGGATACACCGCGATGCCGCCCGTACTCCCACCGCTGCTCCCCGACCGGCCGCGCCGTCTGGCGCTGCTGGATCCGCATCCGGTGCTGCGGCTGGGGGTGGAAGTGCTGCTGCACCAGCACAGCGGCGTGCACGTGCGCGGCAGCTACGCCAACGAAGATGACCTGGTGGAACTGCTGCAACGCGAACCCGGCTGCGTTGACCTGCTGGTGATCGATGCGCTGCCGCTGGGGGATCTTGGCGACGGGTTGCAGCTGCTGCGCGGATTGTCCCGGCGCTGGCCCAGCCTGCCGATACTGGTGCTGTCGGCGCACTGCAATGCCAGCACCGTGGCCACGACGATGCAGGCCGGCGCACGCGGCTTCCTGTCCAAGGCGACCACGCCGGAAATGCTGCTGCGCGCGGTGGACGTGGTGGCCCGCGGTGGGCGGTTCGTGCCCCCGGAGCTGCGCACGCAGCTGAATCGATCGCGCGCGCGGCGCATGTCGGCGCCCAGCCTGACGCCACTGAGCCGGCGTGAACGCGAAGTGCTGCGGCTGGTGCTGCAGGGGTGCAGCACCGGCGAAGTGGCCCGGCGCTTCCAGCGCTCGGCCAGCACGATCAGCACGCAGAAGAAAGCGGCCTACCAGAAGCTCGGCATCCGCAGCGATGTCGAACTGTTCCGCATCCGCCACCTGCTGGAGTGTGGCTGACGGGCGCGCTTACTCGCCCTGGTACTGCTTTTCCTCGACCAACGCCGAACCGGCAACACGGTTGATCTCGTTCTTCACCTGTACGCGTTCGCCGTTGGTGCCGTACACGCCGCGCGCCAGCTGGATGAACGCCTCGTCGAATACCTGCGCCGCTTCCTTGTCGCGCAGCTGGTCCTGGATCTCCCACATGCGCTCGTTGATGGCCTTCAACTGCGTCTTCAGCGCGGCCAGTGCCGGCTGCGCGTCAAGCTGCTGCTGCAGCAGCGGCAGCAGGCCGTCAAGCTCGGTGCGCACGTTGGCCAGCTTGGTCGCATCGTCGATGCGCTCGGCCTTGATCTCGAGAATGGTGATCTTGTCGATCAGCTCGCCGATCGATACCGGGGTCAGGATGGCGTCCACGTGGTTGGTTCCTGGAAATAGGCCCGCATGATACCGCGCCCACCGCAGCGCGGATTTACGCTGAATTTGCGCTGGCACGGCAGCATCGCCATCGAACCGTTACGGCCCTGCCATCGACACTGCCGTCCCGGCGGACAGACCGCCTTCGACGAGGAAGTGAGTGCAGTGAAGAGCAAGGGGATGATCATGGCCAGCGCGGCCGCACTGGCGGGGCTGCTGTGCGCCGGCAGCGTGCAGGCGCAGGTGCAGGTGAGTGGCACGGCGGCATTGACCAGCGACTATGTCTGGCGCGGCAGTTCGCAGAGCGAGGGCGATCCGGCCGCGCAGGTGGGGGCAAAGGTGACGGTGGGTTCGGGCTGGTATGCCAGCGCATGGGGATCGAATGTCTCGTTCACGCCGGACAGCGGGGCACGCAGCGAGTTCGATCTCGTCGCCGGCTGGTCCGGCGCGCTGTCGCCGGACTGGAGCCTGGATGCGAACCTCACCCGGTATGTCTATCCGGGCACTGGCCGCGCACTGGACTGGACCGAACTCAATGTCACCACCACCTGGAAGCAACGCGCCTGGCTGCAGGTTGCCCACTCCAACGATGCCCTGGCCGGCGGCCGTCGCGGCACCTACGCACAGCTGGGCGTGCGGGTGCCGTTGAACGAGCGCGTGCGGTTGGAAGCGGCGGTGGGGCAGTACTGGCTGGCCACCGCGCAGGGGCCGGACTACCTGCATGGCCAGCTCAGTGCCATTGCCACGTTGACGCCGGCCTGGGAACTGCGCGCCACCGTGCATGACACCGACAGCGCCGCCAAGCGTCTGTTCCCGGGCAATGCCGGTGGACGCTGGGAACTGGCGCTGCAGGGCAGCTTCTAGTCGGCCGACGCGGCCTGGCGTGCGCGCCAGGCACTGGGCAGCCACACCAGCAGGGCCAGTACCGCCACCGCGGTACCGGCCACGCACACGCCGGTCCAGCCGAAACGCTGGTAGACCTGTGCCGACAGCAGCGAGCCCAGCGAACCCCCGATGAAATAGCCGGTCATGTAACCGGCATTGAGGCGGTTGCGTGCCTCCGGCTGCAGTGCGTAGATCAGGTTCTGGTTGCTGACATGCAGCAGCTGCGCGGCCAGGTCCAGCACCACCACGCCGACCAGCAGCGCCAGCAGCGAATACGCCGACAGCCCCAGAGGCAGCCAGGACAGCAGCAACAGCACCAGCGCAATGGCCGTGGCCCGGCCGGTCTGGCCACGATCCGACATGCGCCCGGCAAGGCCGGCAGCCAGCGTACCGGCGGCACCGACCAGCCCGAACAGGCCGATGGTGGCGTCGCTGTAGGCATACGGCGGCTGCGCCAGCAGGAAGGCCAGTGGCGTCCAGAAGATCGCGAACATCGCAAAGCTGCACGCGCCGAGCAGCGTGCGCTGGCACAGCACCGGTTCCTGCACGAACAGCGTGCCGATCGAGCGCAGCAGCGCGAAGTAGCTCAGCCCGGCGCTGTGGTGGAAACGCGGCAGGCCGCGCTGCAGGGCCAGCGCGGTCAGCACCAGCGTTCCTGCAGCGATCGCATAGACCAGGCGCCAGTCGCCCAGGCTCGACAGCAGCCCGGCCACGGTGCGTGCCAGCAGGATGCCCAGCAGCAGCCCGCTCATCAGCGTGCCGACCACGCGGCCGCGATGCTCCGGTGCGGCCAGGGTGGCGGCGAACGGCACCAGCACCTGCGCCACCACCGAGAACAACCCGGTGATCGCGGTACCGGCCAGCAGCCATGGCAACGACGGCGCGCACGCGCTGATCACCAGCCCGCTGGCCGACAGCAACGTCATCACCACGATCAGCCGGCGGCGCTCGAACAGGTCACCCAACGGCACCAGCAGGATCAGGCCAGCGGCGTAGCTCAACTGCGCAGCGGTCACCACCATGCCGACCTGGCCGAAAGGCACGCCGAAGGCATCGGCGATGGTATGCAGCAACGGCTGCGCGTAGTAATTGCTGGCCACCGCGACGCCGGTGGCGACCGACATCAACAGGATCTGCCAGCGCTGCAGGGGAGGAAGGGAAGGAGACACGCGATGTTCCGTGAAGCAGGGCAGCACAGTGTCTGCCTGCTGCGGTCATGATGGAAATGAATCATCATCATCGCTGTCATCTGGAATTGAGATACGGGTGTGAACCTGAAGCAGCTCGAGTTCGCCGTGGCCCTGGCTGAAGAGGGCAACTTCACCCGTGCGGCCGCGCGCTGCCACGTCGTGCAGTCGGCCCTGAGCCATCAGATTGCCCATCTGGAGCAGGAGCTGGGCACGGTGTTGTTCGAGCGGCTGCCGCGCCAGGTGCGCGCCACCGCGGCGGGAGAGGCGTTGCTGGTGCACGCCCGGCAGGTGCTGGCCAGCCTGCGCCACCTGCGTGCCGACGTCGCTGCCGTCAGTGGTGACGTGCGCGGACTGCTGGCGATCGGGCAGATCTCGTCGCTGACCGGCGTCGACGTGGTGGCCATGCTGGCTGCCTTCCAGCAGCAGCACCCGCAGGTGGAGTTCCAGTTGCGGGTGGACAAGAGCGAGACCCTGCTGCAGCAGGTGCAGTCGCGCGCACTGGACGTGGCGCTGGTGGGGCTGGCGCCGTCGGCCCATCTGGAGGGCGTCTGCCACCAGATGCTGCAGGAAGAGGATCTGGTGGCCGTGCTGGCGCCGCAGCATCGGCTGGCCACGCGCCAGCGGTTGCCGTTGGCGGCGCTGCAGGATGAGGCCCTGGTCGATTTCCCGCGGGGGACCGGCGCGCGCCGGCAGACCGATGATGCGTTCGCCGCAGCGGGCCTGCCGCATCAGGTGCGTTTCGAGGTCAACCTGATGGAACTGGTCGAGCGCTTCGTCCGCCACGGCCTTGCGGTGGGCATCGTGCCAGTGCGGATCGCCGACGGTTTTGAAGGGGTGGTGCAGGTGCCGCTGCAACCGACCCCGACCCGGCGCGTACATCTGGTCTGGCAGCGCCTGCCGACGCCGGCCGCACGCGCCTTCGTCGACGCCGTGCTCAGCTGCGCAGGCGCAGGCTCAGGCCCTTGAGGAAGTTGCGCAGCATCTGGTCCAGGCAGCGCCGGTAGTTCTTGTGGCCGGGCTGGCGGAACAGCGCGCCGAGTTCGGATTTGGAGACGTTGAAGCCGATGCTGGTGAAGATCTCCATCATGTCGACATCGCGCAGCTGGAAGGCCACGCGCAGCTTCTTCAACACCAGGTTGTTGTCGATGCGGGTTTCCACCGCGCGCGGCGCCTGGCCCTCATCGTGACCGCGCAGGTGCAGGATCAGGCCATCGAGGAAGTGCGCCAGCGCACTGTCGCTCATCGGCTGGAAACCCGGCTCGTCTTCACGCAGCAGCCAGGCCTTGGCCTGGTCGACATCCACTTCGAACGCCGGATCGGCCATCTGGCACAGGGTCACCACGTGGTGGTCGCCGAGGTCCAGGGAGTAGCGCACGCTGCGCAGTACATCATTATTGATCATGGCCCATTGTACCGGCCCTGCGGCTGTAACCGGACTGTCACCGGATTGCAGCATCGTGAGCGCTGTTCTGCAGAGACCCTCTCCGATGCGCCGGTACCTCCTTTCCGTTCTGCTGGCCGCCAGCAGCTTCGCCGCCACCGCCCAGGACCGTTTCGTGCCCGTGGAGCAGCGTCTCAGCGCGGCCCAGCTGGCCGAAGTGGGCCTGGACGCGACCCAGCTGCAGACCCTGAACCGCGTGCTGCGCGAGGCCGAGGCATCTACGCCCGTACCCACGCGGGCGGCGGTTGCGGCCAACACCGGCGCGCCGTTGCCGGCCAACGTTCCCGCCCCGGCGGCGATGCACCTGGGCCTGGAAGAGGGGCCAGTCAGCGCGCGCGTGGTCGGCGACGTCGCGGGTTGGCAGCCGGGCTCGGTGTTCACCCTCGACAACGGTCAGCAGTGGCAGGTGATGAAGGGCCAGATGAAGCTGCGCAAGACCCTGCAGGCACCGCAGATCGAGGTGATTCCGGGTATCGCCGGACGCTGGTTCCTGCAGGTCGACGAAGATCTGCCGAAGGCACGCGTGTTCCGCCTGCGCTGACCGCGCGCACCGCAGCGGGCCGATCAGGCAACGCAGCCGTGGGCCGACGGTGCCAGAATGGCGGTCTGGTTTCCCACGGAGTTGTCTGATGACCCGAACCGTCCTGATTACCGGCGCCACTTCCGGCTTCGGCGCCGCTGCCGTACACCGCTTCGCCCAGGCGGGCTGGAAAGTGATCGCCACCGGCCGTCGCAGCGAACGCCTGCAGCCGCTGGTCGAGCGCTACGGCAAGGAGGTGGTGCACGCGGCCGTGTTCGACGTGCGTGATCCGGTCGCGATGGAAGCGGCACTGCTGGCGCTGCCGCCGGCCTTCGGTGACATCGATCTGCTGGTCAACAATGCCGGTCTGGCCCAGGGCACCGCGCCGGCGCAGAGCGCCAGTCTGAAGGACTGGACGACGATGATCGACACCAACATCACCGCGCTGGTCACCCTGACCCATCGCCTGTTGCCGCAGCTGGTGGAGCGCAAGGGCGCCATCATCAACATTTCGTCGGTGGCCGGTGTCTATCCGTATCCGGGCGGCAACGCCTATGGCGGCACCAAGGCGTTCGTCAGCCAGTTCTCGCTGGGCCTGCGTTCGGACCTGCACGGTACCGGTGTACGCGTGACCACCATCGAGCCGGGCATGGCCGAAACCGAGTTCACCGTGGTCCGCACCCATGGCGACCAGGTTGCGTCGGACAAGCTGTACACCGGCGCCAACCCGATGACCGCCGAAGACATCGCCGAGCAGATCTTCTGGGTGGCGAGCCTGCCCCCGCACCTGAACATCAATCGCCTGGAACTGATGCCGGTCAGCCAGTCGTTCGCCGGTTTCCAGGTTGCCCGCGAGAGCTGATCCGCTGTCTGCAGCGTCGAGCCCGGCGCTGCACGGGCAAAAAAAAAGCCGGGCAATGCCCGGCTTTTTTCATTATGCCTGCACGCTTACTGCGCCTTGATCGCCATCGCCTGCAGGCCGGTGCCATCCAGCTTCTGCTTGGCTTCGGAAAGCTCACCGGCGGTGCCATAGGGCCCCATGCGTACGCGGTACACGGTCTTGCCGTTGATCTGCGCCGACTCCACGCGTGCGGCCAGGCCCATCATCGCCAGCTTGGCCTTGGTCGCTTCGGCATCGCCGGACGCGCCGAACGCACCGGCCTGCAGGATGTAGCGGGCGTTGTCGGCCGGTGCCGGGGCTGCTGCAGTGCTGGCGGTGGCCGGCGCGGTTTCGCTGCGTGCCGCAGGAGCGGCGGCAACGGTGCTGGTGCTGGCCGGCGCGGTGGTGGCCGCTGGCGCGGCGGTCGTCGGGCGTTCACTCACCGGCGTCGGCAGCGGACGGCTGGTGGCGGTCACCGGCGCGGTGCTGGCAACGCTCGCCGTCGCCGCAGGGGCTGCGGCCGCAACCGCCGCCGGCACGGGCTTGCCTTCCAGTGCGGCCTGCGCGCGCTGCGCTTCGGCCTTGCTCCGGCGCTGTTCCTCGGCGCGCGCGCTGGCGGCCAGTTCGGCGTCGGACATCTCCACTTCCTTGCCAGGCAGCAGGGTGTAGAAGTCGTACTGGGTGGCGGCCGGCTTTTCCGGCTCAGCCGGTTTCGGCGTGACCGGCTGTGCGGCCGGCTGGGTGCCGACATCGCCTTCGCCATCGGCCACCGGCGCCGGCTGCGCGTTCGGGTTCGGCTGCGGACCGGCGCGCAGGAAGCCATCGCCCTCGCCCTTGAACAGGTTCGGCGCCGCCAGGAACACCACGGCGGCGATCGCCACGCCGGCAACCAGCCACACCCATCCGGGCGTGCCTTGGCTGCTGTTGCGCCGAGCCTGTGTCTTGCCGCGTCGTGCTGCCATGTCTACTGCGTCTCCTGAGGCTTACATTTTTTCCGGGGCGGAAACGCCCAGGAGGTCGAGGCCGTTGGCCAGTACCTGGCGCGCCGCGCAGGCCAGGGTCAACTTGGCATTGCGATCGGTCGCGTCGTCCACCAGCACCGGCGTCCCGTGATACCACGTGTGGAAGGCGTGCGCCAATTCGCGCAGGTACTGCGCGACCAGATGCGGTTCCAGCGCCACGCCGGCCGCTTCCACCACTTCCGGATAACGCGAGATCTCGTTCATCAGGGCCAGCGATGCGTCATCGGCCAGGCGGCCCAGATTGGACAGGCCGGTGCCCTGTTCGTAGACCAGACCCTTCTCCTGCGCCTGGCGCAGCAGGCTGCAGACACGGGCATGTGCGTACTGCACGTAGAACACCGGGTTGTCGTTGCTCTGCTGACGGGCCAGGTCGATGTCGAAGGTCAGCTGTGAATCGGGCTTGCGTGCGATCAGGAACCAGCGGGTCGCGTCGCGGCCGGCTTCTTCGATGAGGTCGCGCAGGGTGAAGTAGCTGCCGGCACGCTTGGACAGCTTCACTTCCTCGCCGCCGCGCATGACGGTGACCATCTGGTGCAGCACGTATTCAGGCCAGCCCTGCGGGATGCCCACTTCCATGGCCTGCAGGCCGGCACGCACGCGCGCCAGTGAACCGTGGTGGTCCGCGCCCAGTTCGGTGATCGCGCGCTCGTAGCCGCGCTGCCACTTCGACAGGTGGTAGGCCACGTCCGGCACGAAGTAGGTGAAGGTGCCGTCGGACTTGCGCATCACGCGGTCCTTGTCGTCACCGAAGTCGGTGCTGCGCAGCCACAGCGCGCCGCCTTCCTCATAGGTATGGCCCGACGCCTGCAGCTTGGCCACTGCCTCGGCGACCTTGCCATCGGCGTACAGCGAGCTTTCCAGGAAGTAGATGTCGAAATCCACGCCGAACGCGGCCAGGTCCAGGTTCTGCTCGTTGCGCAGGTAGGCCACGGCGAAGCGGCGGATCGCCTGCAGGTCGTCCGGGTCCTTGGCGCCGACCACCAGGGTGCCTTCCAGGTCGACGCTGGCGCCGGACATGTAGGCACGTGCCACGTCGGCGATGTAGTCGCCGCGGTAGCCGCCTTCCGGCCAGCCTTCCTGGTCCGGGGCAATGCCCTTCACCCGGGCCTGGGTCGACAGCGCCAGGTTCTCGATCTGCACGCCGGCATCGTTGTAGTAGAACTCGCGCTTGGCATTCCAGCCGTTGGCATCGAGCACGCGTGCCACGCAGTCGCCGATGGCCGCGGCGCGGCCGTGGCCGACATGCAGCGGACCGGTCGGGTTGGCCGACACATACTCCACGCCTACCGTGCGGCCATTGCCGGACAGGTTGCGGCCGTAATCGGCGCCTTCCTTGATGACGGTGACGGCTTCACGCTGGTACGCGGCCGGCGCCAGGTGGAAATTGATGAAGCCGGGGCCGGCGATCTCGACCTTGCTGACGTCTTCGCTGCGCGGCAGTGCCTCGACCAGCGCCTGTGCCAGTGCGCGCGGATTGCTGCGCGCGGCCTTGGCCAGCAGCATCGCGGCGTTGGTGGCGAAGTCGCCATGGTCGCGGGTCTTCGGGCGCTCGACCACGAAGTCCGGCGGCAGGGAGTCGACGGGCAGGGTGCCATTGGCGCGCAAGGCTTCGATGCCTTGGCTGATCAGGGCGCGGAGGAGATTTTTCACGAGGCCTGCTGTGAGAATGAGCGGCGGAATCGCCCATTTTAGCGCAGATGCCGGCCTCAACGCTGACCGGGGCCTGCCTGCCAGGGCACGCGTCGCGGCGTGCTGCTGCGGGGCTCATCCGACCAGGCGGGCCTGGAGCGGTGGCAGAAGACCCCGTTCAGCAAACGAAACCGGACGCCCCTCGCCGACCACGAAGTGGTCCAGCAGGCGGATGTCGACCAGTGCCAAGGCCCGTTGCAGTTCCTCGGTGATCTGCGCGTCGGCGGCCGAGGGTTCCGGGTCGCCAGAGGGATGGTTATGGCTGAGGATGACCGCGGCGGCGTTGTGCAGCAGGGCTCTGCGCACTACTTCACGGGGGTAGACCGGGGCCGCGTTGATGGTACCGGCGAACAGTTCCTCGCAGGCGATCAGGCGGTGGCGGTTGTCCAGGAACAGGACCACGAACAGTTCCCGTGCCTGCCCACGCAGACGGTGCTGCAGGTAACGGCCGACGGCGGCAGGGTTGTTGCCGACCGCTTCGCCCTGTTGCAGTTCAGCGGCCAGGTAGCGGTGGGCCAGCTCCAGCCCTGCGGCCAGCGTGCAGCTGCGAGCCGGCCCCAACCCGGGGAGTTTCGATAGTTCGCGGGCGGAGCGGTCCAGCAGCACGCGCAACGGGCCGTGGGCGAGCAACAGGTCGCGCGCGGTCTGTACGGCGTCCCGGCCGCCAATGCCGGAACCCAGGAACAGGGCCAGCAGTTCGGCGTCGGACAGTGAAGTGGGACCGCGGGCCAGCAGCTTCTCGCGGGGGCGCTCTTCTTCGGGCCATTCATGGATGGGCATGGCACCCATCATGGCGATCATCGCCGACCGCTCCCATAAGCCCTTGCCGCACCTGCGGGTCGGCCAAGCCCTCAGTCGCGCCGGGTCTGCAGGTAGTCGTAGAGTTCCTGGTTGGTCTGCAGGCCCAGCTTGCGCATGGCTTCGGCCTTCTGCCGGCTGATCGTCTTCGGGCTGCGCCCGCTGCGGTCGGCGATGGCATTGATGTTCAGGCCATCGGTCAGCAGTTGCAGCACTTCCAGTTCGCGTGTCGACAACGCAGCCGGTGGATGGGGGAACAGCAGATCGCGGGCCTGCAGGTGGCGCCGCAGCTGGTCGGAAACGAACACCTGCCCGGCCATGGCGGCATGCAGGGCCTGCGGTAGTTCGGCGAAGTCGGCGCTCTTGTCGACAAGGCCGTGTACGCCATCGCGCAGCAGGCCATCGAGCAAGCCCGGGTGCCTGGCCCCGGTCAGCACTACCACGGGAAGGTCGGGATGGCGTTGGCGCAGCTCGGCCAGCAGTTCAGGGCCGTCCGGGCCGGGGCCGGGCATGGACAGGTCGGTGAGTACGGCGTGGCAGGGCTGCTGGACCAGCAGCTGCAGCAGTCCGGCACCGTCGGCAGCGGCACCGGCCACGTCCATCTGGTGACGCTCAAGCACGATTCGGATGCCGTGCAGGACGACCGGATGGTCGTCGGCAATGATGATGCGCGGTTGCACGGGGAACTCCTGGGAAATCGAACGGCACACCTCGGTGGCCAGCAATGATTCTGCAAAGCGGGGACGCGAAGAGGTATAGGAAAGTTCCGAATCGGCGCGCAGCAAACCCGGAAAACTCCATCGGCCCCCGCCCATGTGCTGATAGCCGCCCGCTATGTGCCGCGTGCACCGGGAGGTTGCTGGCCTTCGGGTAAGCTAACGCCCTCGTTTGCACAGGAATTCCAGGTGGCTGATTCTCCCAACGCTTCCCCGACGCGGACCCGCGCGCTGGAAGGCCAGAAACTGCTCTTGTGTGTCGGTGGCGGGATCGCGGCCTACAAGGCCCTGGAACTGGTTCGACGCCTGCGTGATGCCGGTGCGCTGGTGCAGGTGGCGATGACGGCCGGCGCCCAGCAGTTCGTCACCCCACTCAGCTTCCAGGCCCTTTCCGGCCAGCCGACCCGCACTACCTTGTGGGACAGCGCCGCCGAACAGGCCATGGGCCACATTGAACTGGCACGCTGGGCCGATCGCATCGTGATCGCGCCAGGCACCGCCGACCTGCTGGCCCGCCTGGCCCAGGGCCACGCCGACGACCTGGTCAGCACCTTGTGCCTGGCCAGCACCGCACCGCTGACCGTGTGCCCGGCGATGAACCATCGGATGTGGCTGCATCCGGCCACCCAGGCCAATATCGCCCTGCTGCGCCAGCGCGGCGCGCAGGTGATCGGTCCGGTCGATGGGCCGCTGGCCGAAGGCGAATCCGGCCCCGGTCGTTTGGCCGAGCCGGCCGACATCGTCGCCGCCCTGGCCGCCAACGGCGCTGCCGCTGCCGCAGCGCCGGAAACGCGCGCCCTGCAGGGCCTGCGACTGCTGATCAGCGCTGGCCCGACCTATGAAGACATCGATCCGGTGCGTTACGTGGGCAACCGCAGCAGCGGCAAGATGGGCTACGCGCTGGCCGCCGCTGCCGCCGGGCTCGGTGCCCAGGTGGTGCTGGTCAGCGGCCCGGTGCAGCTGCCGACGCCGCCCGGCGTGCAGCGCATCGATGTGCGCTCTGCCGCGCAGATGCGCGAAGCGGTGCTGGATGCGCTGCCGGCCGACATCTACATCGGTGCTGCCGCCGTTTCCGACTACACCCCGCGCCAGGTGGCCGCGCAGAAGCTGAAGAAGACCGCCGACAGCCAGTCGCTGGTGATCGAGTTGGTGCGCACCCCGGACATCCTGGCCGAGGTTGCCGCGCAGACGCAGTCGTTGAAGCTGGTGGTCGGCTTTGCCGCCGAGACCCACGATGTGGAGAAATATGCGCGCGGCAAGCTGGTCGACAAGCGCCTGGACCTGGTGATCGCCAACCAGGTGGGCATCAGCGGCGGTGGTTTCGAAAGCGACAACAATGCCGCCACGGCCTTCTGGCAGGATGGCGAACAGGTATTCCCGGCTACTTCCAAGCGTGAGCTGGCCGAACAACTGCTGGCGCTGATCGCGCGGAGGCTTCAGGCATGACCCAGGCAAGCAACACCCACGGACTCTCCCCGCAACCGTTGCAGGTAAAGCTGCTCGACCCCCGCTTCGGCGACAGCTGGCCGCTGCCGGCCTATGCCACCGAAGCCAGCGCCGGCATGGATCTGCGCGCGGCGCTGGAAACCGCGCTGACCCTCCAGCCGGGCGATACCGCACTGGTTCCCAGCGGCCTGGCCATCCATATCGCCGATCCTCATCTGTGCGCAGTGATCCTGCCGCGTTCGGGCCTGGGCCATCGCCATGGCATCGTGCTCGGCAACGGCACCGGCCTGATCGACGCCGACTACCAGGGGCCGCTGCTGATCAGTGTCTGGAACCGTGGCCGCGAGGCCTTCACCATCGAGCCGGGCGATCGCATCGCCCAGTTGGTGATCGTGCCGATTGCCCGCGTCAGCCTGCAGGTGGTGGATACTTTCACCGACAGCGTGCGGGGAACGGGTGGATTCGGCCATACCGGGGTGCGTTGACAGGGGACATCGATGAGCGGCATCGGGGAAGCACAGCGGGGAACGACGTTGGGACGCAGCGCGCCATTGCTGGGCGTGCTGCTGGTACTGCTGGCCGCCTGGTTCGGCTGGAGCGCGGTGCAGCAGTGGCGGCAGGCCGCCAGCGGGGACGCGCTGGAACAGGCGCGCGACCAGGCCGTGCAAGGGCTGCAGCAGGCTGCCTCCGGCCAGTTGCAGCAGCTGCAGCAGCAGTTGAAGGGCGACCGCGTGCAGCAGGCGCTGCAGGCCGGTGATGCCGCCGGCGCCGCGCTGGCGCTGCGGGAAAGCTGGACCGGCGTCGAGCAGGTGGAGGTGCTGGGCGCTGACCTGGCCGCAGGCTATGCCGATGCGGCCACTTTTGGATTCGCACGCCTGGCCCTGCTGGAATCTGCGCTGGCCGAAGGCAAGGCAACCCTGCGCGTGGTCCACGATGGCGGCGGCAACCGCCTGGGTCTGGCCGCGCCGGTGCAACTGGCCGGTGTCGGGCCGGCGGTGGTGTATGTCCGCCAGCCGCTGCTGCGGTTGACCGCGCCGCTGGATCAGGTGAGCGCCCCCGGCAATGGCTTCCTGGCGCTGCGCCAGGGAGCACACAACATCGTGGTGCAGGGCGATACCGGCCTGTCCGAGAGCGCCGAAGCAATGGCGCGCCCGGTGGCGGGAACGCCGTTGCGGCTGGCCGCCGGGGTGCCCAATGTGGAACCCGGCCCGCTGGGGCTGGGAGCCCTCGCCAGCGCGATTGTCGCCCTGCTGCTGGGCTTCATCGCGGTACTGCTGGTGGTAGGTCGTGGCCGGCTGCCGAAATCACTGCCGCTGCCCAGCCGGCGCAGCGCGGTGGCCGACGCCGATCACGGCCCGACCCTGCGCGAAAGCCTGCAGATGGTCCCGCCAACTGTGCCCGGCGAGACGGTGGCCGAGGCTGCGCCACCTCCACCGCCACCGGTTCCGGCCGACGAGCTGGCTGCAGGCATCTTCCGCGCCTACGACATCCGCGGCGTCGTGGGCAGCCAGCTGACGGCGCGCACCGCCGCGCTGATCGGCCAGGCCATCGGCACCGTCGCCCTTGAGCAGGGCCTGCGCGAGGTGGTGATCGGTCGCGATGGGCGCTTGTCCGGTCCCGAACTGTCGGCCGGTCTTGCCGAAGGCCTGCGGCGTGCCGGCTGTGCGGTCATCGATATCGGCCTGGCGCCGACCCCGGTGGTGTATTTCGCCGCCTTCCATCTGCGCACCGGTACCTGTGTAGCGGTCACCGGCAGCCACAATCCGCCGGACTACAACGGTTTCAAGATCGTCATCGGTGGTGAGACCCTGTCCGGCGATGCGATCACCGACCTTTACCAGCGCATTGTCGAAGGCCGTCTGGTGCAGGCTGCGGAGCCGGGTGATTACCAGCAGCGCGAGGTCGCCGCCGATTACATCCAGCGTATTGCCGATGACGTGCAGCTGGACCGACCACTGAAAGTGGTGGCCGACGCGGGCAACGGCGTGGCCGGTGCCTTCGCCCCGCAGCTGCTGGAAGCGATCGGCGCAGAAGTCATCCCGTTGTACTGCGATGTCGACGGCACCTTCCCCAACCACCACCCCGATCCCAGCGAGCCGGCCAACCTGGAAGACCTGGTGCAGACGGTCAAGCGCTTTGGCGCCGACCTCGGCGTGGCGTTCGATGGTGATGGCGATCGCCTTGGCGTGGTCACCAGTGAAGGCAAGATCATCTACGCCGACCGTCTGCTGATGCTGTTCGCCGCCGACGTGCTGATGCGCAACCCGGGCGCGATGGTGATCTACGACGTGAAGTGCACCGGCAGGTTGTCCGATCACGTGCTGCGCAACGGCGGCAGCCCGTTGATGTGGAAGACCGGGCACTCGCTGATGAAGGCGAAGATGCGCGAGACCGACGCCGAACTGGCGGGCGAGATGAGCGGCCACTTCTTCTTCAAGGAACGCTGGTTCGGCTTTGACGATGGCCTGTATGCCGCTGCACGCCTGCTGGAGATCCTGGCCCAGCGCGAGGAAACGCCGGACGAAGTGCTGGCCGAACTGCCGGAAATGGTGGCGACGCCGGAGCTGAAGGTGCCGGTGGCCGAGGGCACCCCGCATGCGTTGGTGGCGATGCTGGTGGCCGCTGCGCAGTCGCCGGACAACCCGTATGTCGGCGGCCGCCTGTCGACCATCGACGGCCTGCGGGTGGACTTCGCCGACGGCTGGGGCCTGGTTCGCGCCTCCAACACCACGCCGGTGCTGGTGCTACGTTTCGAAGGCAACGACGAAGCAGCACTGGAGCGTATCCAGGCGCTGTTCCGCAGCCAGCTGCAGCCGGTGCTGGGCGACACCCCGCTGGGGTTCTGAGGTGAGGCCGGGCTGCGCCCGGCACCCGCGGTAGTGCCGGCCGCTGGCCGGCAACCTCAACAGCAACAGCGGGCACTCCGTGGGTTGGTGGAGCGGTGTCGGAGTGCGGGGACGCCGCAAGTACGTCCTTGTAGGCTTGGCAGCCGCATCCATGCGGCTGACACCCCGCACTCCGACACCGCCCCACCTCTGACAATTTCCCGGTGCTGTTGGTGGGTGTCGACCTTGGTCGACACAGTAGATCCACGCCAAGCGTGGATGCTCTTCGATGATGTCCATCCACGCATGGCGTGGATCTACTTGTCTGGTGGGTGCCGACCGAGGGTCGGCACGCCTCACCCCTTGAACCGCAGCCCCACGCCCGGTTCGGTGAACAGGTAGCGCGAATCCAGCGCCGAGTCGCCCAGCTTGTGCCGCAGCTTGCCGACCAGGATGCGCAGGTAGTGGGTGTCGTGCTGGTGGGTGGGCCCCCAGATTTCCTGCAGGATCTGTGGCTGGGTGACCACCCGCCCGGCATTGCGCAGCAGCAGCGACAGCAATGCGTACTCCTTGCGGGTCAATGCCACCAGCTCGCCATCGATCGCCACTTCACGGCGCACCAGGTCCACGTGCAGGTGGCCATCGTCGAACACCGGCGGCGTGCCATCGGTCGGCACGCTGCGTGTGCGCAGCAGCGCCCGCACCCGCGCCATCAGTTCCTGGGTGCCGAAGGGCTTGGTCACATAGTCGTTGGCGCCGTTGTCCAGTGCACGCACTTTCTCGGTTTCGCCGGCACGCACGGTCAGCATGATCACCGGCACCTGGCTCCACTGCCGCAGCTGCTCCAGTACCTCGTGGCCTTCCATGTCCGGCAGGCCGATGTCCAGGATCACCAGGTCCATGTCCTCGCTGGCAGCCATCTGCAGGCCTTCCTGGCCGGTCGCGGCCTGGCGCACCTGGTAGCCCTGCGCGCGCAGGCTGATGTCCAGGAACCGGCGGATCTGTGTTTCATCGTCGATCACCAGCACGCGCGGGGCCGGCGCGCTGGCATCAGTCGGGGTCGGACTCATCGTGGGAGGCTGGCTTGAGCAGGGGCAGGGTAATGCGGATCAGGGTACCGCGACCGTCGCGCCCGGGCAGCGCCTGCACGCTGCCGCCGTGTGCGCCGATCATGCCCTGGCAGATGGTCAGGCCCAGGCCGGTGCCGTGGCGGCCGCGGTCGCCGCGTTCGACGCTGTAGAACATGTCGAAGATGCGCGCGCGCTCGTCGTCGGGAATGCCGGGGCCGGCATCGATCACGTCGATGCGCAGCTGACCGTCCAGTTCGCGCGCCAGCACCTGCACGGCGGCATCGGCTGGCGAGAACTTGGCAGCGTTCTCCATCACGTTGAACACCGCCTGTTCCACCAGTGCCGGATGCACCCATATCGGTGCCAGCGTTGCCGGAATATCCAGCTCCAGCCGCACCTTCGGCTGGTAGCGCTGCAGGCGTCGGGCGGCCGAACCGATCAGCTCGTCCACGCCTATCCAGTCGCGGTTGATCTTCAGGCCCTCGTGGCCCAACCGGGTCATGTCCAGCAGGTTCTGGATGTAGCGGTCCAGGCGCTCGCCTTCGACCAGGATGGTGTCCAGCAACGCGCGGCGGTCGGCCAGATCCATCGCCGTACCGTAGCTGGCCAGGCTGTCGGCCGAGCCGATCATCGCTGCCAGCGGCGAACGCAGGTCGTGCGACACCGAGGAAAGCAGGGCAGAGCGCAGCCGCTCGGTCTCGTTGCTCACATGCGCCTGTTCCAGCTCGGCCACCAGGCGCGTGCGCAACGCGGCCTGGGCGATGTCGTCGACCATCGCTTCGGCCAGCTGGCGCTGTTCGGGCAGCAGCCGCGCCTGCGCACCCGGCAGGTACAGGCCGGCCACGCCGATCGCGCGGTCTTCGCCGTCCAGCAGCGGCAGGAACCACCATTGCGCGCCGGCCAGGGTATCGGTGAAGCGGCCACTGGGCTGGCCATGGCGCAGGGCCCAGTCGGCCGCCGCCAGATCGGTATCACCGGGCAGGCTGCGGCCACCGGCGGCGGTATCGGCGCCGATCCGCAGCCAGGCCGGTACGTCCATGGCCTGTTCCAGCGCATGCCGGCCGGCCTGTGCCACTTCACCATTGCCGGCCGCGCTGGCCAGCTGCCGGCCCAGCTGCTGGCGTGCGCGTGCATGGCGGTTGGCCGCGCGCAGTGCGATCACCTGCATGCGCAGGCGCGACGCCAGGCGTCCGGCCACCAGCGCCGCCGCCAGGAACAGGAACACGGTGATCACGCCCTGCCGCGCGCCGATGGCGAAGGTGAAGCGCGGCGCGATGAACAGGAAGTTGTAAGCGAGAAAACACAGGATCGCCGCCATCACCGCGACGCTGGCGCGGGTACGTGCAGCCACCAGCACCACCGCCACGATGAACACCATCGACAGATCGGCCATGCCCACCCAGCGTTCGACCAGCCACGCCACCGCGCAGGCAAGGGCGGTGGCGATCAGGGCCTGCAACGGCTCGTGGCTGACCCCGCGCATCGGTGGCAGCAGCCCCTCTCGACGGGAACGCGCACGCGCCTGCGGCGTGCTGATGATGGTGATCTCGTAGTGCGCGCCGCGCTGGATCAGCTGCTGGGTCAGGGTGCGGTTGAACATCCGCGCCAGCGGCCGTTCGCGGGTACGCCCCAGCACCAGCGTCGATACGCCGTTGTGCGCGGCGTGGTCGAGCAATGCATCGGCGATGCTTGAACCATGCAGCAGCTCGGCTTCGCCGCCGAGGCGGCGGGCCAGCGCGAACGCAGCATCGATCTCGCGCCGGGTCGCTTCGTCCTGGCGGCGCCCCTGCACCGTCACCACCGTCCACGGTGCATCGCGGCGTTCGGCGATGCGCCGTGCCACCCGCACCAGGTATTCGCTCTGGCCACCGCCGTCGATCGCCACCAGCACGCCACGCCGCAACGGCAGATTGCTCTCGCCGCGCGCGGCGCGGGCTTCGCGCAGGCTGCTGTCGACACGGTCGGCGGCCTCCTGCATCGCCAGCTCGCGCAATGCGGTCAGGTTGGCCGGCGAGAAGAACGCCTGCAGGGCCTGCGCGGCCTGCTCGGGCACGTACACCTTGCCCTGCTGCAGGCGCGCGATCAGTTCGCGCGGCGGCAGGTCGACCAGCACGATGTCATGCAGGCGGTCGAGCACGCCATCGGGCACGGTCTCGCTGACACGCACGCCGGTGATGCGCATCACCACATCGTTGAGGCTTTCCAGATGCTGGATGTTGACCGTGGTCCAGACGTCGATGCCGGCGTCCAGCAGTTCCATCACGTCCTGCCAGCGCCGTTCGTGGCGGCTGCCCGGCGCATTGCGATGGGCCAGCTCGTCCACCAGCACCAGCGCTGGTTTTCTCGCCAGCACGGCGTCCAGGTCCATCTCCTGCAGGTCGTGGCCATGGTAGGCCACGTCCTTCAGCGGCAGCCGTGGCAGGCCTTCCAGCAGGGCCTGGGTATCGGCACGGCCGTGGGTCTCCACCAGCCCGACCACCAGGTCCACGCCACGGCGCAGCTGTTCCTGCGCGCGGGTCAGCATGGCGTAGGTCTTGCCGACGCCGGGCGCAGCGCCCAGGAACACGGTGAGCTTGCCACCGGCTTCGCGTTGCAGTCCTTCCACCAGGGCGTTGGCCTGGCGGGTCCGCAGATCAGTCATGGGAGCCGCTGTCATGGCCGCCATTGTGCGCGCAGCGGGTGCAGCCCTGCATCACGGCGCGCGTGCCGCGTGGTCCAGTGCGAAGTTCAGCGTCACCACGTTCACCCGTGGCTGGCCGAATACGCCCCATTGCCGGCCCTGCGTGTTGGCCTTCACCAGTGCCTGCACCTGCTCGACGGGCAGGCCACGCGCACGCGCCACCCGGGCCACCTGCAGCTGCGCTGCCGCCGGCGACAACTGCGGATCCAGCCCGCCGCCGGACTGGGTGACCAGATCGGCAGGCACCTGCGCGGGCGTGACGCCTTCGCGCGCGGCCACTGCTGCGGTGCTCGCCGCCACACGCTCGGCCAGCGCCGGGTTGCTGCGGGCCAGGTTGGAGCCGGCCGCCGCCATCGGGTCGTAGTTGGCGGCCGACGGTCGCGCCTGGAAGTAGCCATCGCCGGTGAACGGCTGCGACAGCCATGCCGACGCACGCACCTGGCCGCGGCCATCGCGCAGCAGGCTGCCTTCGGCCTGCGCCGGGAAGGACAGGCCGGCAAAACCGGTGGCGATGCCGGCGTAGACCGCACCGGCCAGCAGCAGGGTGGCCACGCCCAGGCCGATGGCCGGGCGCCAGCTGGCGCCATCCTGCAGCGTGGCCACGCGCGCCTCGCGCTTCAGCTCGCGGGAAAGGGAAGGGGAGTCAGAACGGTTCATGCGCCGAATACCAGGACAAGAAGGAGGTCGATCAACTTGATCGCCGCGAACGGCAGCAGCACGCCACCCAGGCCGTACACCAGCATGTTCCGGCGCAGCAGCGCCGTTGCGGTGGCCGGGCGGAAGCGCACACCGCGCAACGCCAGCGGGATCAGGGCGGGAATCACCAGGGCATTGAAGATCAGCGCCGCAAGCACCGCGTTGCGCGGGCTCGACAGCTGCATCACGTTCAGCGCGGCCATCGCAGGCACGGTGGCGGCAAACAACGCCGGCAGGATCGCGAAGTACTTGGACACATCGTTGGCCAGCGAGAACGTGGTCAGCGCGCCGCGGGTGATCAGCTGCTGCTTGCCCACCTCCACCACCGCCAGCAGCTTGGCCGGATCCGAATCCAGATCGACCATGTTGCCGGCTTCCTTGGCCGCCTGCGTGCCCGAATTCATCGCCAGGCCGATGTCGGCCTGGGCCAGCGCCGGCGCATCGTTGGTACCGTCGCCGACCATCGCCACCAGGCGGCCACCGGCCTGCTCGGCACGGATGCGGGCCAGCTTGTCCTCGGGCCGTGCCTCGGCGATGTAGTCATCCACGCCGGCTTCGGCGGCGATCGCAGCAGCCGTCAGCGGGTTGTCACCGGTGATCATCACCGTGCGGATGCCCATCGCCCGCAGCTGTGCGAACTTCTCGCGCATGCCGTGCTTGACCACGTCCGACAGCTCGATCACGCCCAGCACATGGCGACCCTCGGCCACTACCAGCGGCGTGGCACCGTTGCGCGCGACCTGGTCCACGCGCCCGGCCAGTTCGGCCGGTACGGTGCCGCCGAGCGCCTGCACATGGGCGCGGATCGCATCGGCAGCGCCCTTGCGGATCTGCCGGCCGTGCATCAGGTCGACACCGGACATGCGGGTCTGCGCACTGAAGGCCAGGTAGTCGGCCTGGTCCGGCTCGGCGGTGGTGCAGCCCTGTTCGCGGGCCAGGCGCACGATCGACTTGCCTTCCGGGGTCGGGTCGGCCAGCGATGACAGCAGCGCCGCCTCACGCAGCTGGTCGGCGTCGATTCCGGCCAGTGCGTGGAAGTGGCTGGCCTGGCGGTCGCCGTAGGTGATGGTGCCGGTCTTGTCGAGCAGCAGCACGTCGACGTCACCGGCCACTTCCACCGCCTTGCCCGACTTGGCCAGCACGTTGGCCGCCAGCGCGCGGTTCATGCCGGCGATGCCGATGGCCGGCAGCAGGCCACCGATGGTGGTCGGGATCAGGCACACCAGCAGCGCGATCAGCAGCAGCGGATCCACCTTGACGCCCACCGACGCACCGATCGCCGGCAGCGTCGCCACCACCACCAGGAAGGTCAGCGTCATCGCCGCCAGCAGCAGGGTCAGCGCGATTTCATTCGGGGTCTTCTGACGGTTGGCGCCTTCCACCAGCGCGATCATGCGGTCCAGGAAGCTGTGTCCCGGCTCGGCAGTGATGCGCACGACGATCTGGTCGGACAGCACCTTGGTGCCGCCGATCACGCCGGAGCGATCAGTACCCGCCTCGCGCAGCACCGGTGCCGACTCGCCGGTCACCGCCGCTTCGTTGATGGTGGCCAGGCCCTGCACGATCTCGCCGTCGGCCGGCACCAGCTCGCCGGCACTGACGATCACATGATCACCGGGGCGCAGTTCCGCGGCGGGCACCTGGGTCTCGCTGGCACCGGCCTGCGCCGACGCCAGGCGACGCGCCACCAGGTCCTGGCGGGCGCGGCGCAGCGAGGCGGCCTGGCCACGGCCACGTGCTTCGGCCACGGCCTCGGCGAAATTGCCGAACAGCACGGTGACCAGCAGGATCGCGGTCACCGCCAGGCCGAAGCCCAGTGGTGCATTGCCGGTCAGGGTGATGATCGCGGCGACGATCGTGCCGGCCATCACCACCGCCATCACCGGGCTGCGCACCAGATGCATCGGCGACAGCTTGCGTACGGCCTCGATGAGCGCGCGGCGCAGGCCGGCGGCATCGAGCAGGGCCGGGCGGGAAGCCACGGAAGAGGAACGGTTTGCGGTTGCGTGACTACTCATGGGGTGTCCTCAGTGCAGTCCCAGGCTCAGGTGGTCGGCGATCGGGCCGAGTACCAGCGCCGGCATGAACTGCAGCACGGTCAGGATGACGATCACCGAGACCAGGGTCAGGGCGAACGTCGGGGTTTCGATCTGCAGGCTGCCGGCCGATTCAGGGGCCTGCCGCTTGGCGGCCAGCTGTGCGGCCACCACCAGCGGGATGATCAGCAGCGGGAAGCGGCCCAGCAGCAGCACCAGCGAGCAGCTCAGGTTCCACCAGGGCGTGGCGTCACCCAGTCCCTCGAAGCCCGAGCCGTTGTTGGCGTAGGCCGAGACGTACTCGTAGAACACCTGGCTGATGCCATGGAAGCCGGGATTGGAGGTGCCCGCCAGACCCGGCACGGCCAGCGTGATCGCGGTGAACAGCAGCAGGGTGATCGGCTGCAGCAGCACCAGCAGTGCCAGCAGGCGCACCTGCGGCGTTTCCAGCTTGCGGCCGAACAGTTCCGGTGTACGGCCGGTCATCAGCCCGGCCAGGAACACACCCAGCAGCAGGTACACGATGAACTGCTGCAGGCCGCAGCCGATGCCGCCCCAGATCGCGCTGACCAGCATGTTGACCATCGCCAGGCCGCCGGACAGCGGGCTCAGCGAATCATGCATGCCGTTGACCGAACCGTTGGAGACCTGGGTGGTCACCGCCGCCCACAGCGCGGTGCCATCGGCGCCGAAGCGTACTTCCTTGCCTTCCATCAGCAGCGGCGTGGCCGCGCTGGCGCTATGGCCCTCGCTCCATACCATCGCACCGGTGGACAGCAGCGACATGCCGAGCATGCAGCTGAACACCAGCGCGCCGAAACGACGGCGCCCGGTGAACGCGCCGATCATGAAGATCACCGCCATCGGCACCAGCAGGATGCCGATCACCTCCAGCATGTTCGACACCGGGGTCGGGTTCTCCAGCGGGAAGCTGCTGTTCGGGCCATACCAGCCGCCGCCGTTGGCGCCCAGCTGTTTGGCCGCGACCATCGCCGCAACCGGGCCCAGCGGCAGCTTCTGCTGCGCCATGCCGGCACTGGCATCGATCGGCGTGGCCTGGGGGCCACCGGCCATCGTGGAGGGCACGCCCTGGCTGGTCAGCAGCAGCGTCCATACCAGGCACAGCGGCAGCAGGAAGCGCACGCACAGGCGCACGACGTCGGCGTAGTAATTGCCCACCGCCACCTGGCGGTCATCGCCCGCGGCGGGCGCAGTAACCGATTTCGGCGCGCGCGAGAACAATGCACGCAACGTGGCCACGGCCAGCGCCAGGCCCATCATCGGCGTCACCACCTGCAGGCCGGTGATGCCGGTCATCTGCGAGAAGTAGGACAGCTGGGCCTGGCCGGAATAGTGCTGCTGGTTGGTGTTGGTCAGGAACGAGATCATCGTGTGCAGCGCCGTGTCCCAGCGCATGTTCGGGATCTGGTCCGGATTCAACGGCAACCACGCCTGGGTCATGAACACGGCCTGGGTCAGCACCGCGATCACCACGTTGCTGAGCACGAATGCCAGCACGTAGCCACGCCAGGACATCGAACGTGAAGGATCAACGCCGAGCACCTTGTACAGCGGCTTTTCGATCCAGTGGAACAGCACGTCGACCTTCATCGGCGTGCCGCGCATCACCCGGGCGAGGTACAGGCCCAGGGGCCAGGCCAGCAGCAGGCTGGCGGCAAGAATGGCAAGAATTTCAGTCATGGCAGGCTCCGCTCAGAACGACTCGGGCCGCAGCACGACATAAACAAGATAGGCGGCGGCAACCAGCACCAGCACGCCACACAGCAACGACAGCCAGGGGGACATGGAATTTGAGACCTGGTGGAACCCCTCCACCTCAGGCCGTCATCGTCGTCCCCGCCCCCATAAACGCACTACGCGCCGGACAGGGCCGACGCGTAAAGAGTGCATAAATTCCAGGGTCCAGGCCGTAACCCGGCAAGCGGCAGCGCCGGGCCATGCCGGGCGAACAGCGCGCCGCTCAACCCGCCGGGGTCTGTGCCGGCACGTCCACCGGCGCCAATCCCTTCAGCTGCCGATAGCGCTGCAGGCTGCTTTCGATTTCGACCTTCAATGCCTGCTGCTGCTGTTCGAAACTGGCCAGCAGCCGTTGCTGCGACTGCAGCTGCGCATGGCGCTGGCCGATCGCCTGGGCCTGCTTGTCGGCCACCTTGCCGCCGGCCAGTTCGCGGTCGCCGGCGGCAGCAAGCAGGGCCACCAGCGATTCGCGCAGGCTGGCCACGTTGTACTGGGCGGTCTTGAGGTTGTTGTCGAGCACCTCCTGGCGCTCGGCGAACACGCGCCGCAGCGCATTCTCATCACCGTAGGTGGTCAGCATCGCCTGTTCGGTACGCTGCCGGGTCTGCTCGGCCATCTGATCCAGCTGGACCTGCGCCGCCGCCGTGCTGGCGGCAGCGCGTTCCTCATCGCTCAACGCGCGCTGCACCTGCGCGTTGCGCAGGCCGCTGTTGGCGCTGAACTCATCACGGGCGTGGTTGACCGCATCGGCCGGCAGCGCGTCGCTGCAGATCCGCTCCTTGCCCTCGTTCCAGCAGTACAGCTTCTTGTCTGCGGCCTTGCCGCTGGACTGTGCCAGCAGCGTCTGCGGCATCACCAGCAGCAGGCTGGCAGCAACGATGGCAGGAACTCGGAACATGCGACCTTCCCCCTGATGGTCAGCGCGTGGAACGGACGCCGTACTGGGCGCGATAGGCCTCCAGCGGCTGCCGGTAGCCTACAAGTTCCGGATTTCCGGACGCGAAATCAAGCAGGTCGGCCAGCGTCGCCACGGCGATCACCGGGATGCCGGCCTCTTCGGCCACGGCCTGTGCGGCGGAGCGATGGTCGCTGTCCGAGGCGATCTCCTGGCGGTCCAGGGCCACCACGATGCCGGCCGGAATACCGCCCGCAGCGCGGATGATCGCCAGCGCCTCGCGGATGGCGGTGCCGGCGGTGATCACGTCGTCGACGATCAGCACGCGCTTGCCGGTCATGTCGGCGCCGATCAACTGGCCGCCTTCACCATGGTCCTTCACTTCCTTGCGGTTGAACGACAGCGGCAGATCGCGGCCACGCTGGGCCAGCTCGCAGGCCATTGCGGTGGCCAGCGGAATGCCCTTGTAGGCCGGGCCGAACACCACGTCGTACTTGATCCCGGTGGCGTCGATGGCGTCGGAATAGCACGCCCCCAGCTGCGACAGCAGGGAACCGGAGTCGAAACGGCCGGCGTTGAAGAAATAGGGGCTCAGCCGGCCGGACTTGAGGGTGAACTGGCCGAAGCGCAGGGCGTCGGCGGTCAGGGCCAGCTGCAGGAAACGGTGACGGTGGTCGCTCATCAAAACTCGATTCATCTTCATTTGGAGCGCAAATCCTAATCCAGCTGGGCTTTCTGCGCTCGTCCGGCCCCTTCACGCAGGTATCCGCAGCTGCCCCCGCGGGCTGCTCAGCCCGGCAGGCAACCGGTATGCTTGCCCGGTTTCCCGCCGTAGGTTCTTCCGCATGCGCATCATCAGCTTCAACGCCAATGGCATCCGCTCGGCCGCCACCAAGGGCTTCCTCGACTGGTTCCGTGGCCAGGACGCCGACGTCCTCTGCATCCAGGAGACCAAGGCCCAGGAAGACCAGCTGACCGACCCGATGTTCCGCCCGGACGGCCACCATTGCTTCTACCGCGATGCCATCACCAAGAAGGGCTACAGCGGCGTGGCGATCTACAGCAAGCGCGAACCGGACCAGGTCATCACCTCGCTGGGCTGGGCCCCGTTCGACGACGAAGGCCGCTACATCGAGGCCCGCTTCGGCAACCTCAGCGTGGTCTCCTTCTATATCCCGTCCGGCAGTTCGGGCGACCTGCGCCAGGGCTTCAAGTTTGAAGTGATGGAGTGGCTGCGGCCGATCCTCGAGGAATGGGCGCGCAGTGGCCGCGACTACGTGCTGTGCGGCGACTGGAACATCGTTCGCTCGGCGCTGGACATCAAGAACTGGAAGTCCAACCAGAAGAACTCCGGCTGCCTGCCCGAGGAACGCGACTGGCTCAATGCCCTGTGTGCCGACCATGGCCAGGCCACCGATGTGGGCGCAGGTCGCGGCTGGGCCGATGCCTACCGCCTGCTCAACCCGACCGGCGAGGACTACACCTGGTGGAGCAACCGTGGCGCCGCCCGCGCCAACAACGTTGGTTGGCGCATCGACTACCAGTTCATCACCCCGGGCCTGCGTGACCGCCTGCGCAGCTGCTCGATCTACCGCGACCAGCGCTTCTCCGACCACGCGCCGTTCATCGTGGACTACGACCTGTGACCGAGGCTGCCAAGCCTGCCGGTTACAAGGGCTGGGCCGGCATCAAGCGTGCGTTCGGTACGCCCTCGGCGCTGACCATGGCCCTGCTGGGCTTCGGTAGTGGCCTGCCGTTCCTGCTGATCGCCTCGCAGACCCTGTCCACCCGTCTGCGCGATGTCGGCCTCGATCTGGGCAGCATCGGCCTGATCAGCCTGGCCAGCTTCTTCTACCTGCTCAAGTTCGTCTGGGCACCCCTGCTGGATCGCTACGCGTTTCCGTTGCTGGGGTTCCTCGGTCGCCGCCGCTCGTGGCTGCTGGTCTCGCAGATCCTGGTGCTGGTGGGCCTGGTGGCACTGGCGTTCGTGCGGCCAGAGCAGGGCGTGTGGCCGCTGGTGGCCTGGGTACTGGTGGCATCGTTTGCAGGTGCCACCCAGGATTCAGTGGTCGACGCCTACCGCATCGAGATCGCGCCGCAGACCGCGCAGGCCGCGTTGGCCGCCACGTACACGCTGGGCTATCGCATCGGCCTGATCCTGGCCGGTGCCGGCGCCTTGTACCTGGCACAGTTCGAAGGCTGGATCATTGCCTATCTGGCCATGGCCGCACTGATGATCCTGCCGATCATCACCACGCTGTTCTGCCGCGAACCGGAGCGCCCGGCCAACGCCGTGCAGCGCCGCATCGACATTGCCGAAGCGTTCGTACAGCCGATCACCAGCTTCTTCACCCGCAACGGCATGGCACTGGCGCTGGCGCTGCTGGCGTTCGTCGGGTTCTTCAAGTTTCCCGACCAGGTCATCGGCGTGATGGCCGGACCCTTCTATCTCGATTCGGGCTTCGACAAGGCCGACATCGCTACGGTCTCCAAGCTGTTCGGCGTGTGGATGGGTATTGGTGGGGCGTTCCTTGGCGGTATCGCCGTCGCCGCCTTCGGTTTCCGCCGGATGCTGCTTGTCGCGGCGCTGGGCGTGGCCCTGTCGAATCTGGCCTTCCTGCTGATGGCGCACAATCCCGGGCAGTTGTGGGCGTTCTACGCCGCGCTCAGCGCCGACAACCTGTTCCAGGGCTTTGCCGGCACGGTGCTGGTGGCTTTCATGTCTTCGCTGACCGATCGCAACTTCACCGCAACCCAGTATGCCCTGCTGGTATCGCTGGCCAACCTGCCGGGCAAGTTCGTCGGCGGCGTTTCCGGTTACATCGTGGAGGCCACCTCGTACAGCACCTTCTTCATGCTCAGCGCCGTCACGGTGGTGCCCACCATGCTGCTGCTGGCCTGGCTGTGGCCACGCATCGTTGATCGTGGGCCGTCTCCCGCCGCCTGATTGCCTGTGTGCGCTTACTGCGGGATGATCGCCCCGACGCGCCGAGGGGGCGGTGCCTTGCGAACGGGGAAGTGAGCATGGCCGACGTAGTGCTGCGGGACCTGGACCCGCTGCTGCTGGAACGCATCAAACGGGTCTCGGTGGCCCGTGGCTGGACCCACGAACAGACCTGCGCGGTCCTGCTGGAGCAGGGCCTGTTCAGCAGTGAACTGGAGGTCCGCTCCGGCTTCGGCGATCCCGAAGTCGACGCGCTTTCCGACGCGATCGCCGCACTGCAGGCGCTGCCGGCCGGCCAGGGCTTCGATTGATCTGATGTCGGGTCGCCGGGCATGGCCCGGCGGAGCCCGGCGGATGGCGTCACCTCACGCCGGATGGATCGCCCCGAGAATCCGCGGCCCCGTCGCCCCGGTCACGCTCGGCAGGTTGCCCGGCAGC
Source organism: Stenotrophomonas sp. 10L48 (assembly GCF_056395105.1). Classification (NCBI taxonomy): domain Bacteria; kingdom Pseudomonadati; phylum Pseudomonadota; class Gammaproteobacteria; order Lysobacterales; family Lysobacteraceae; genus Stenotrophomonas; species Stenotrophomonas sp. 10L48. The sequence continues at coordinate 344,327 of NZ_JBFTIX010000008.1, forward strand.
CCGTCCATCGTCCGCTGCGCCAGCCAGGCAAACCCCATCGCCTCCACATACTCCGGGTCCAGCCCGTGCAGCGCCGTGGACTCCACCACCACGCCCGGCAACCGCGCCGCCAGCCGCCGCATCAACTGCGTATTGCGCACGCCACCGCCGCACACCAGCACCCGCCGGGTGTGCGGCTGCTGGGCCAGCAGCGCATCAACCACCGTCGCCGCGGTCAGCTCCAGCAGTGTCGCCTGCACATCTGCTGCGGCGAACTGGCCTTCCTCCATGTGTGCTTCGGCCCACGGCAGGTGGAACTGCTCGCGCCCGGTGCTCTTGGGCGGCGGCAGCGCGAACCACGGATCCGCGCGCCAGCCGGCCAGCAGGCTGTCATCCACCGCACCGCTGGCTGCGTAGGCGCCGTCAGCATCGAAGCTGCGCCCGGTATGGCGTTGGCACCAGGCATCCATCAGCGCGTTGGCCGGGCCGGTATCGAAGCCACGCACGACGCCCTCGCGGGGAATCAGGGTCAGGTTGGCGATCCCGCCCAGGTTCAGCACCGCACGGTCCTCATCGGCCGCACCCAGCATGTCCAGGTGGAAAGCCGGCATCAGCGGCGCTCCATGGCCACCGGCGGCAACGTCACGGCGGCGGAAATCGCACACGGTGGTGATGCCGGTCAGCTCGGCGATGCGGTTGCCGTCACCCAGCTGCACGGTGAAGGCCGGGTCGGCCAACGGTCGATGGCGCACCGTCTGCCCGTGCGAGCCGATGGCTCGTACCTGCGAACGGTCGACACCGGCTTCTTCCAGCAGCTGGTTGGCGGCGGCGGCGAAGCTGATCGCAATCCGCGCGTCCAGTTCGCCCAGCTCCTCCAGCGACTGCAGCGGGCCGCCTTCGCCGAGGGCCACCAGCCGCGCCCGCAGCACCGGCTCCCAGCGGGCGGTCAGCCCGTGCACGAAGCGGCACCCCCCATCGGCCGGGAACTGCACCAGCGCGGCATCGATGCCGTCAGCGCTGGTGCCCGACATCAGGCCCAGGTAGAGGGGAAGGGACGGATCGGCAGTGGTGTTCATGGCGGGCATAAAAAAAGGACACGGCAAGCTTGTGCTGCCGTGTCCTCCTTCGTCAACGCAGGGCTCAGCCGCGCTTGCGGCCTGCCGGCGCCTTGTCCTTGGCGCTGGCCACCTCGGTGCTCGCGCTTTCGGCGGCCGGCGCGGGGCTGGCGTCGGCGTAGATCAGCTTCTCCATGCCCTGGATGCGGGCCATCGCCGGCGCGGTCTGCGCCCGGAAGGCCACCAGCTCGGCGCCCTTCAGCGGCTCCGGCGGCGGCATGGTCACCGTCAGCGGGTTGCGGTGCTCGCCATTGACGCGGAATTCGTAGTGCAGGTGCGGGCCGGTCGCCAGGCCGGTCGAGCCGACGTAGCCGATCACCGTGCCCTGGGCCACGCGCTGGCCATTCTTGATCCCGGCAAAGCGCGACATATGGCCGTACAGGGTGGTGTGGCCACGGCCGTGGTCGAGGATCACCACGTTGCCATAACCGCGCTGCACGCCGACGAACTGCACCCGCGCATCGCCGGCGGCCATGATCGGGGTACCGGTGCGCGCGGCGTAGTCCACGCCCTTGTGCATGCGCATCTTGCCCAGCACCGGGTGTTTGCGCGCGCCGAAGGTCGAACTCAGCCGTGCGAACGGGATCGGCATGCGGATGAAGCTCTTCTTCAGCGAACGGCCGCTGATGTCGTAGTACTCGGACTTGCCGTTGCGGTCGAAGCGGAAGCCGGAATAGGTCTTGCCGCCGGTGGTGAAGGTCGCCGCCAGGATCTTGCTGGTATCGACCTTCTCGCCCTCGCGCCAGGTCTCATCCATCACCACGCTGAAGCGGTCGCCCGGCTGCAGGTCCTTGGAGAAGTCGATGTCGTACTTGAAGATGTCGTCGGTCATCGTCGCGATCGCCGACGGTGACAGTCCGGCGCGGCGCGCGGCCGCATACAGCGAACTGGTGATCTCGCCGCTGGTGACCACCGTGCGCGTGGATGTCTCGCGCTTGGTCACCGTTTCCTTGATGTCATCGCCGCTCAGGCTCAGTTCGACCCGGTTGTCGGCATCGCGGTCGAAGCGGATGCTGCGCAGGTCACCGGACAGCGGCATGTCGAAGGCGATCTCGGCACCCGGGCGCAGCTTGGTCAGCGATTCGCGCGCACCCGGATGGTCCAGCACCCGGTGCAGGGTCGTGGCGGAGATGCCGGCCTTGTCGAACAGGTCGCTCAGGGTCTGCCCGCGCTGCACCCGCAGCACCTGCCAGCTGTCGCCGGGGATCTGCTGCTGGCGGGCCATTGCCAACGGCGGCAACGGCAGTGCCAGGCTGGTGTGGCTGTCGGCGTAGGGCGCATCGATGGTGTGCGAGAAGCCCGGCACGATCGTGGCCACCAGCGCGCCAATGGTCACAAACAGGCTGGCGTGCATCCAATGACGCCGCGTCCAGCGCTCATTGAACGCAGCGGGAAGGTGTTGCCTCAGCTTCCGGTGCAGGGCGTTGTCGTGCAGGACGTGGAGTCGTTCCTGGAAGCGCTGCTTGCGAGCGCGGCCTTGATCGGAATTGAGCATCAGATGTCGGTCTCTGGCTGACCCGGGAACGCGGGCCCAAACGCCGGTAACATAGACACCTAACAAATTCGCGTCAAACCCTTGTGCCTATTGGCTTTTGTGAAGCCGATCGGGTTAACTTCGCTTTAACACCCCACATAAGAAACGGCGTTGCCGGGAGTAGTCACGTGTCCTCGATTGAAGAAGCCCTTGCCCTGATCGGCCGCGGTGCCGACGAGATCCTCAAGCTCGAGGATCTGCGCGCGCGCCTGCAGGAAGGCCGCCCGCTGCGCATCAAGGCCGGCTTCGACCCCACCGCGCCTGACCTGCACCTGGGCCACACGGTGCTGCTGAACAAGATGCGTCAGTTCCAGGACCTCGGCCACCAGGTCATTTTCCTGATCGGCGACTTCACCGGCATGATCGGCGACCCATCCGGCAAGAGCCTGACGCGCAAGCCGCTCAGCCGTGACGACGTGCTGGCCAACGCCCGTACCTACGAGGAACAGGTGTTCAAGGTGCTGGACCGCAGCCGCACCGAGGTCCGCTTCAATTCGGAGTGGTTCGGCAAGATGAGCGCGGCCGACATGATCCGCCTGGCCGGCCAGCACACCGTGGCACGCATGCTCGAGCGCGACGACTTCGCCAAGCGCTATGCCGCCCAGCAGTCCATCGCCATCCACGAATTCCTGTACCCGCTGGTGCAGGGCTACGACTCGGTGGCCCTGGAAGCGGACGTCGAGCTGGGCGGTACCGACCAGAAGTTCAACCTGCTGATGGGCCGTGGCCTGCAGGAACACCACGGCCAGAAGCCGCAGGTGGTGCTGACCATGCCGCTGCTGGAAGGCCTGGACGGCGTCAACAAGATGTCCAAGTCGCTGGGCAACTATATCGGCATCAGCGAGCCGGCCATCGACATCGTCACCAAGACCATGAAGGTCGATGATGCCCTGATGTGGCGTTGGATCGAGCTGCTGTCCTTCGATATCAGCCAGGCCGAAGCGGCCTCCCTGCGCGAGCAGATCGCCGCCGGCCTGAATCCGCGCGTGGTCAAGCTGCGCCTGGCCCGTGAACTGGCTACCCGATTCCACGATGCCGCAGCGGCAGAGCAGGCGATTGCCGGCTGGGAAGCTGCCGTTACCGGGCAGGGCGACATCACCCAGCTGCCGCTGCAGGATGTGGCCATCCCGGCCGAGGGCCTGCGCATCGCGGCCCTGCTGACCGCCGCCGGCCTGACCCCGAGCAACTCCGAGGCCAACCGCAAGCTCAAGGAGCGTGCGGTGAAGGTGGACGGTGAAGTGGTGGAAGACGGCCAACAGGTACTGCAGCCCGGCTTCGAGGGGCTGCTGCAGGTCGGCAAGCGCACCTTCGCCCGCGTGCGCCTGGTCGCTGCCTGACCGGAGGCAGGGGCCGGCGCAGCCGGCCCCTGCTTCTGCTCCTGCAGAGCGGCGCTGACGCTCTGCCGCTGTTTGCGGGGCCTGTGGCGGCGCCTTTGCATGAACGGATGCAACATCCGATGAAAAAAGTTGCCACACCCCCTTCACAAAGGCCGCGAATAGGGACATACTTTCCCTCCCCCGTCGCAGGGGTCGCCAACAAGGGGCTTCAGCGACACAAGGCACGCCACCACCGACGAACGAGATGATCGAACGAAAGGTGTTGACGGACTCGAAAAGTCCGGCATAATAGGCGGCTCGCTACGAAGGAAACTTCGCAGCACACGGGAACGGCGCTGAGGCCACTTCCCCGGATCTTTGAAAGTATGCGCAGGTATCTTGTGAAGGCGCCTGCAGGAAGGATGATTGTCCATCTTGCAGACGTTTGATCAAGCAACTATTAATTGTTTTAAAGCAAGCGATACGTTGCCAGAATCATTCATCTGCAG
>NZ_JBFTIX010000009.1:0-116231 GCF_056395105.1 Stenotrophomonas sp. 10L48
CGTTCACTCTGAGCCAGGATCAAACTCTTCACTTAAAACTGCATTGTCCGAAGACAAAAATTTAAAGCTGCAGATGAATGATTCTGGCAACGTATCGCTTGCTTTAAAACAATTAATAGTTGCTTGATCAAACGTCTGCAAGATGGACAWTCATCCTTCCTGCAGGCGCCTTCACAAGATACCTGCGCATACTTTCAAAGATCGGGGGAAGTGGCCTCAGCGCCATTCCCGTGTGCTGCGAAGTTTCCTTCGTAGCGAGCCGCCCATTATAGCCGGCTTTTCCGCTTCGTCAACACCTTTTTTCAAGGCCGTCTCACCGAAGTGGACGTTGTTGCCGATGCTGCTTCGTCGTTGGACCCGAAGGCCTTTCGTCGTTGCGAGCCGCCTATTATGCCGGACTTTTCGAGTCCGTCAACACCTTCGTTCGATGATCTCGTCCGGCGGTGGTGGCGTTGCTGTTCGCGTTGCTGGCTTCCGAAGAAGTCGCCGCGCTGCAGCAAGGGAGCGAATTCTAGAGATCCTGCAGAATTCGTCAACACATTTTTTTCAGGAGCATGACAACGCATCGGCTGCTGCATGCACAACGGGCGTGCAACGATCACGGCGGCGTTGCCCGCGCGTTGCGCGGTCAACGCCGCAGGCGCTATCTATAGTGGGATGCATACAGGAAGGAGGACGATGGACACGACGGTACGACAGGGATGGTGGCGCGATCTTTCGATGCCGGCGATCGTCGCCGGCTTTATCACCGTGCTAGTCGGCTTCGCCAGCTCGGCGGTGATCGTGTTCCAGGCCGCGCAGGCCGTGGGTGCCGACCAGGCCCACATCGCCTCGTGGATGTGGGCGCTGGGGCTGGGCATGGGCGTGACCTGCATCGGCCTGTCACTGCGCTACCGGGTGCCGGTGGTCACCGCATGGTCGACGCCTGGGGCGGCGATGCTGGTCGTCGGTGCGGGTGGCGCCTCTCTGTCCGAGGCCACCGGTGCGTTCCTGCTTGCGGCAGTGCTGGGCATGCTCGCCGGCTTCTCGGGAGTGTTCGCCCGGCTGATGAAACGCGTGCCCATGGCCCTGGCCGCCGGCATGCTGGCCGGTGTACTGCTGCGCTTCGGGCTGGACGTGTTCGTGGCGATGAACATCCAGCGCGTGCTGGCATTGGCCATGTTCGCTACGTGGCTGCTGGGCCGCCGCCTGTTCCCCCGCTATGCGGTTATCGCCACCCTGCTGGTCGGCATCGGTATCGCTGCCAGCCAGGGTCTGCTGCATGCACAGCAGGTGCACCTGCAACTGGCGGTACCGCAATGGGTCACTCCCTCGCTATCGTGGACGGCGATGGTCGGCATCGCCCTGCCCCTGTTCGTGGTCACCATGGCGTCGCAGAACATTCCCGGTGTGGCGGTGATGCGCGCCTCCGGCTACGACGCGCCGGTGTCACCGGTGATCGGCTGGATCGGCGTGGTCAACACGCTGCTGGCGCCCTTCGGTGCCTACGCATTGAACCTGGCCGCCATCACCGCGGCGATCTGCATGGGCCGTGATGCCCACGAAGACCCGGCACGGCGCTACACGGCGGCGATGGCGGCCGGCGCCTTCTATATCGTCATCGGCCTGTTCGGGGCCACCGTAGCGGCCCTGTTCGCTGCCTTTCCCAAGGAACTGGTGGCCTGTGTGGCCGGCATCGCCCTGTTCGGCACCATCGGCAACAGCCTGGCCAGTGCATTGGCAGTGGAGCGCGACCGCGAGGCCGCGCTGGTCACTTTCCTGGTGACCGCCTCGGGCATGACGCTGGCCGGTGTCGGTTCTGCGTTCTGGGGCCTGGTCGCCGGAACGCTCTGCCTGTGGGTGCTGCGGCCGCGTTCGCCGGCTCAGTGATAGGTCTGCAGGAGGCCCTGGGTGATGTAACGCAGCGCGTAGATCAGGCCCAGGCAGACCACCACGGCCGAGGCGCGGGTGCCACCACGGCGAAGCAGCTCGGCGCGGATGCGGTTCGGCTGGCCGGCGTGGGTCGCCTGCACCCTCGCCAGCAGACGGCTGCAATGGCGCAGGTACAGGGCGTTGGCGAAGATGGCCAGGGCGATACGCGGGAGCAGCATGCCAAAGGCGATCTGCGGTATGCCCGCGTCGGCCAGCAGCATCAGGATCGGCAGCAGCGTGGTGACCAGGTAGAAGCCGATGGCGGCCAGGTACATCCGGCGATGCACCATCCACAGGATGCCGAACAGGAAGGCGGGCCAGTTCCAGCGGCGCGGAGGCTTCGGCAGCGCACTGTCCACATGCCAGAAACGACGGTAGGCGGCGGCATTGGGCCCGACCACCAGCGTCAGGTAGTCGGCATCTTCCAGTGCAGTGCCTACATCGGCGTCAGCGCCAGGCGCCAGATAGGGATTCTCGCTACCGGGCGAGGTCTGCGGATCGAGGGTGCTCATGCTGGCCATCCGTGCCAAGGGGGAAGCCCGCTATAGCGGCGCGCTGGACAGGATCTGAAGCAGAACATGACGCCCGCCCGGTGCCACGGTGACCACATCGGGCCCGGCGTTGGCCGCTTCCAGGCAGACATAGTCGCGCCAGCCGTCACCGACATCGGCCATCCTGGCGGCACCTTCGGCGCCAGGGTTCCATGCCACCAGCGAGCGGCTGCCTTCGGTACGGAGGTCGATGCGGCGCTTGAGCACCGGGTCGCGCAGCACATAGTGTCCGCCGGCCTGGGTGTAGATGCGGTCGCTGCGGCCCGGGTCACGCGGATCGCGCAGCGACCAGGGGCCCTGCTGGCGGCGCGGCTGGGCGTAGTTCTCGAACTTGTCGAGGTAGTCCAGGCCGTCGACGCCGTCGACATCGACCTTGCTGGCGTCACCGACACGGAAGTAGTTGTGCAGCGCCTGGGTGATGGTGGCCGGAGCCTTGCCGGTGTTCTCGGTGACCAGCTGCTGGCGCAGTTCACGGCCGACACGGACGGTCATGGTCAGGCGCAGGCCAAGGTTGTCCAACGCCGGCGGGGCCAGGGTCAGCTCGATGCTGCCATCGTCGAGCCGGCGCGCCTGCTGCAGTTCCCAGGGCAAGGTGCGCACGAAACCGTGGGCGGGCACGTCGTCGCCCTGCCCCTGGCGGCCGAAGTAGGGCCAGCACACCGGGCTGCCGCCACGGATCGGCGTGGGCAGCGCAGCACGCTTGGGCGAGAGCCACATCACATCGGGCTGGCCCTTGGGCACGAACGAGAGGAGTTGGCCGCCGAACACGCTGATCGCGGCGGTGGCCTGGGGAGTTTCCACCAGCCAGGCGTCGAGTCCCTGGAACTGGCCGCTGCTGACACCCTTTATCTGTTGCACGCTGGATCGACTCCGGATGGCCGGCGATTGCGCGGCACTGTAGTTGGTGGGAAGGCTGAAGCGGGTGGGCTTGGCCGGAACCTTCGCCTGCGGTTCGCTCTGCAGCGCGCGCAGGATGCGCTGGCCGGCGCGACCATCGGCGTCGGCCCACCCGAGCCGGCGCTGCTCGACCTGGATGGCACGACGACTGGCGGTACCGATCATGCCATCGGCGGCACCGATGTCATGGCCGCGCGCCAGCAACAGGGTCTGCAGCTGGCGGCGCTCGTCGCGGCCAAGGCCAGGATCATCGGTAGGCCAAGCGGTGACCAGTCCATTGCCCCCGCGCAGGCGGTCGGCCAGGGTAGCGATGGCCAACGCATAGCTCTCGGCCGCGTTGTAACTGTAGATCGCGTCGTAATTGCGGAACACCAGCAGCGCCGGGCCTTTTGTCCCGGCCGGCAGCAACAGCGCGGCGCGGGCGTCAGCGGGCAGGCCAGCCGGCGCCAGCGCGCTGCCGTCCAGACCGGTCACGCCCAGTGCGCGCCAGTCGGCCAGTGACCGGCGCTGGGTGCGTCCCGCCTGGCTGGCGTTGAATCCGGCCGGGACACGGACTTCCATGCCCCACGGTTCGCCGGTTCGCCAGCCGGCACGCTTCAGATAGTTGGCGGTGGAAGCCAATGCATCGGGAATGCTGCCGACCAGATCGCGGCGGCCATCGCCGTCACCATCAACGGCAATGCGTGCGTAGGTGCTGGGCATGAACTGGGTGTGGCCGAAGGCACCGGCCCAGGAACCGGTCAGGCCCTGCGCCTGCAGGTCGCCCTGGTCGATGAGCTTGATCAGCGCCAGCAGTTCGCCGCGGAAGAAGGGCTGCCGGCGGCCGGCACAGGACAGCGTAGCCAGCGACTGCAGCAGTGGGCGTTTGCCGAACACGCGGCCGTAGTCGCTCTCCACACCCCATACGGCGACGATGGTGACTGGATCGACGCCGTACTGCGCCGATACGCGCTGAAGCAGCTCACGGTGCTGCTGCAGCATGGCGCGACCGTCGTCCACGCGCTGGTGATCGACCAGTGCGGCCAGGTAGTCCCAGATCGGCGTGGTGAACTCCGGCTGCGCATCGAGCAGCGGCAGCACGGTAGGGTCGGGCTGCAGTCCGGCGGTGATCGCATTGAAGCGGTCAGCGGCAATGCCCTGGCTGGCAGCCGTCGCCTGCAGGCCCGCCATGCAGCGGGCAAACGCGGGATCAGCGGTTGCCGCTGCGACCGGCGGCGCGGCCGCTGGCATGGCAAGCGCGGCGGCCAGGCCGAGCGTGGTCAGAATGGGCATGGCGTCCTCCGTGTTGCCGGTGCTGCAGCCATGGTAACGCGGAGGGGCGGCAAGGTTGGTCGAGATTGCCGGCCAGCGGCCAGTACTACCTGTGCCTAGGGTGAGGGGCGCAGGAGGCGCAGGCCATAGGCGGGATCGTCCGCGTTCCAGGATGCCGCCACCTCCAGCCCTGCCTGCTGCAGCAGGTGGCCGAAGCTGGCATCGGTGTACTTGTGGCTGTACTCCACGCGGATCGGTTCGCCAGCGCTGAAGTGGAAGGTGCGGCCGTCGAGATGCACGTCCTGCTCGCGTTGGCTCACCAGATCGGTTTCGATGCGCAGGCGCGCGGTGCTGTAACGGGCCTGGTGACGGAAGCCGTCGAGATCGAAATCGCTGCCGACCTCGCGGTTGAGACGCGCCAGCAGGTTCAGGGTGAAGGCGGCGGTGACACCGTCGGCGTCGTTGTAGGCGGCCTCGATCAGTGCAGGGTCCTTGTGCAGATCGATGCCGACCAGGGCCAGGCCGTGCTTGCCCATGGTCTGGCGCATTGCGCGCAGCAGCGCGATCGCATCCTCATCGGCGAAGTTGCCCAGCGTGGAGCCCGGGAAGAACAGCAGCCGGCGCGCGGCAGGCCGCTCTGGCGCGGGGACCTGCACAGGGCGGGTGAAGTCGGCACACACCGGCAGCATTTCCACGTCCGGCAGCGCCGGGGCCAGATGGTCGATGCTGGACAGCAACGCCGCGCGCGAGATCTCGATGGGTGTGTAGGCCACCGGGTCCTGCAGGGCAGCCAGCAGGCGCGCGGTCTTGCGGCCGCTGCCGCTGCCCAGTTCGACCACATGCACGCGCGGACCCACCGCCTGCGCGATCTCCGGCAACACCCGGTCCAGCAGGGCCAGTTCGGTGCGTGTGGGGTAGTACTCGCGGGTGTGGGTGATCTGCTCGAACAAGCGCGAGCCGCGCGCGTCGTAGAAGTACTTGGAAGGCAGCTGGCGAGAGGCGTGCGACAACCCCGCCACGGCGTCGGCAAGGATCTGCTGGCGGCCGGGGGTAAGGTCGGTCAGCGCCTGCAGCGCATCCTGGACGGTACTCATGAAAGATCCCTTGCCAGGCGCAGGCCTGAGAACTGCCAACGCGCCGGTGGCATGAAGAAGTTGCGGTAGCTGGCCCGTACATGGCCGCGCGGCGTGGCGCAGCTGCCACCGCGCAGGACCCACTGGCCACACATGAATTTGCCGTTGTATTCGCCGAGGTTGCCGGCGAAGGGACGGAAGCCGGGATAGGCGCCATAGGCGCTGCTGGTCCATTCCCACACGTCGCCGAACAACTGGCGCAGCCCGTCGCCCTGCCCTGCCATCGGGTGCAGATGGTCGTCGTCGGCGAAGTGGCCTTCGACAGGCTGCGAGGCGGCGGCCGCTTCCCATTCGAATTCGGTGGGCAGGCGGGCGCCGGCCCAGCGGGCGCAGGCATCGGCTTCGTAGTAGCTGAGATGACAGACCGGCGCATGCGGATCGAGCTCGCGCCAGCCACCCAGGGTGAACTCGCGCAGCAGGTCGTCATCCCAGTACAGCGGATGCTGCCACTGCTCGGCCTCGCGCAGCGCCCAGCCTTCGCTCAGCCACCAGCGCGGATCGCGGTAGCCGCCGGCGTCGATGAAGGCGCGGTACTCGGCGTTGCTGAGCGGGCGTTCGGCGATGGCATGCGCAGGAAGCAGCACGCGATGCACGGGCGATTCATTGTCATAGGCGAAGGCTGCGTGCTGCGGCCAGGCGGACGCACCGATGCTGACGATGCGCTCGCCCTGTTCGACCCAACCCTGCGTGCCGAGGGCGCTGACGGCGATGGGCAGGTCTTCGCGGTACGGCGGCTGCAGCGGATTGCACCAGAAGGCGTGCTTGATGTCGGTGAGCAGCAGTTCCTGGTGTTGCTGTTCGTGCTGCAACCCCAGCTGCAGGTGCTGCAGGGCGTCGCTGCCGAGATCGCCATCGCGCAGTCCTGCCAGCACCTGCTCATCCACATGCTGGCGGTAGGCGTGGACCTGCTGCAGCGAGGGCCGCGACAGCAACCCGCGCTGAGGCCGTGCGTGGGCGGGGCCGAGACTCTTGTAGTAACTGTTGAACAGATAGTCCCAGGCCGGATCCCAAGGTGTGTAGCCGGGCTGGCTGGCCAGCACGAAGCGTTCGAAGAACCAGGTGGTGTGGGCCAGGTGCCACTTGGCCGGGCTGGCATCGGCCATGCTCTGCAGCAGGGCGTCTTCCGGGCTGAGGGGTGCGGCCAGCTGCACGCTGCGCCCCCGCACATGGGTGAAGTGGCGGGCGAGGTCACGCTGCGGGGCAGCGACGGCGGCGGGTACGCTGTCCATGCGACCAGCTTCGACCGCGGCTGGTGAGCGCGATGTCATGGCCCGGTGCCGCGGTGTTCACATCAGGCTGCGCGCATTCAAGAAGGGCACCGTTGCGCCGCTAACGGCAGTGCTGCGGCCGCGTCGTGACCGCGCTGGAATTCCGTGTGTCCCATCATCCGCTTCGACAGCCTGTGCACTATCTGTTCGTGCTGCCCGCCGTGCTGGTCGCGCTGGTGCTGTGGGCGAGCCTGGAAAGCGATGATGTCGGCCGCGCCGGGCAGCGCATCCTGCCGTGGTTGCTGGCCTGCCTGGGTGCAGGGCTGGCGCTGCTGTACAACCAGGTGCGCACGCTGTGCCTGTTGCTGCTGGTGGCGCTGGCCTTCGCGGTGCTGCACCAGGACCTTGGGCACTACCTGCGCGAGGGCCGGGTGACGGCGTTGACGCCACTGCGCTTCCACGCGATCTCGACCTGGCTGCCGTTGCTGTTCGCCGTCCATGCGTTGTGGCCCGAACGTGGCCGCCGCCGCCAGGACCTGCTGCTGAGGGCCACGACCAGTGGTGTTGCGGTGGCGATCTTCATCCTGCTTGCCGTACAGCAGCCACGGGGCATGCACGACCTGCTGTCGAACCGGCACTTCCCCTGGATACCGAGCGACTGGAACGCGCTGGCGCAGCTGCCTGCCGTGCTGTTCCTGCTGGCCACCGCTGCGCTGGCATGGCAGGCGTGGCGCCAGCCGCGGCCGCTGCATACGGCGATGCTGCTGGCCCTGCTGTGCCTTTGGTGGATGCTGCCGCGGATCTTCCTGCAGCCGGCACTGCTGCCGGCGCTGAGCGTAGCGGCGCTGCTGCTGATGCTGGGCGCGACCCTGCAGGAGTCCTTCCACATGGCCTTCGGCGACGAGCTGACCGGCCTGCCCGGTCGCCGTGCGTTCAACGAGACCCTCAAGCGCGCCACCGGCACTTACAGCATCGCGATGATCGACGTGGATCATTTCAAGAAATTCAACGACACCCACGGCCACGACACCGGCGATGACGTGCTGAAACTGGTGGCCTCACGGTTGTCGCGGGTGGGCGACGGCGGCCGTGCGTTCCGTTATGGCGGCGAGGAATTCGCCGTGGTTTTCCTCGACCGCCCGGCATCGGCGTGCGTGGACGCGGTGGAGGCGCTGCGACAGGGCATCGAGCAGAGCCGCATGCAACTGCGCGACCGCAGCACGCGCACCCGCGACGATACGCTCGGCCAGCAGCAGCGCGGGCGCGGCGGTGGCGGTGCGGTGGTGCAGGTAACCGTCAGCATCGGCCTGGCCGACAGCCGGGTCGATCGGCGCCCTGCCGGGGTGGTCAAAGCGGCCGACCAGGCGCTGTATGCGGCCAAGGAGGAAGGCCGCAACCGCGTGTGCGCGCATGGCGGCCAGCGCGTGCTGGCCGTGCGCGGCAGCCAGGCTCAGACGGCGTCGAGGTAGTACCAGCGACCCTCGACCCGCAGGAAGCGGCTGTGCTCGGTCATTTTCACCGCGCTGCCGCCACCGACGCGGTAACGGGCGGTGAAGCGGACCTCGGCACTGTCGCTGCCGGTCACCTGGTGGTCCTGCACGGTCAGGCCCAGCCATTGGGTGCGCTGGCCGGGGGCATCATCGAGCGACAGTTCTGCCGGACGGGTGTCCGGGTGCCAGGTGGCACGCAGGTAGTCCGGCAGGTGGCGCACATAGGCGCTGTAACGCGAGCGCATCAGGCGCTCGGCATCCGGCGCGGCGTCGCCGGCATGGAAGCGACCGCAGCAGGCAGCGTAGTCGGCGGCCAGGCCACAGGGACAGGGATCGGGGGCGGTTCGGCTCATTCGGGTATTGTCGCGTGGGCGGCGGCAATGTGACAGGCGTATGCTGTCGCGCCCCCACTTCGATCGATCGCCGTGCTGGAACTGATTCCTCCTGAGTTGTGGTGGCTGGTGGTGATCGCCTTCATTGCCGGCCTGGTCGATGCGGCCGTGGGCGGCGGCGGACTGGTGCAGCTGCCCGGCCTGTTCACGGTACTGCCGCAGCAGACCCCGGCGATGCTGTTTGGCACCAACAAGTTCAGCTCGATGTTCGGCACCGGCGCAGCGGCATGGCGCTATGCGCGCAACGTGCGCTTCCCGTGGAAGCCGGTGCTGTTCGCCGCCGGTACGGCCTTCGTGTTCTCCTTCCTTGGCGCTACGGCGGTCAGCCTGTTGCCCAAGGACGCAGTGCGGCCACTGGTGCTGGTGCTGCTGGTGGCGATGTTGGCCTACACGCTGTGGAAGAAGGACTTCGGCGCGCTGCACCGGCCGCAGGACATCGGCCGCCGCGAGCTGGTGATCGCGCTGGCGATCGGTGCGGCGATCGGCTTCTACGATGGCTTCTTCGGGCCCGGCACCGGCAGCTTCCTGATCTTCCTGTTCGTGCGCTTCTTCGGGCTGGACTTCCTGCGCGCGTCGGCCGCGTCGAAGGTGGTGAACCTGGCGACGAACGTGGCGGCGATCTCGTTCTTCGTACCGACCGGCAACATCCTGTGGCTGTTCGCGCTGCCGATGGCGGCGGCCAACATCATCGGTTCGGTGGTGGGCACGCGGTTGGCGCTGAAGGGCGGCACGCCGTTCATCCGCAAACTGTTCGTGGGCCTGGTGGTGGTGCTGATCGCGCGGATGGCGTGGGATACGTTCCGCAGTGCGTAAACGCGGTTGCCGGCCAGCGGCCGGCACCACCACTATCGGGATTCATGACCCGGTAGGTGCCAACCTTGGTTGGCACAGCGTTTCCAGAGCGGTCAGGCTTCGGCTTCTTCCGGTTCGTCGGCCTGCTGGCGGCTGCGCTCCGGCAGCTTCAGGCGCTTGCCTTCTTCGTCGTACTCGATGAGCAGCACGCCCGAATCGTGGCGGCCACTGATCTCGACGAAGCAGGCGCCACCGATGAACGGTTCCAGCGTCATCACCGATTTCAGCGGGGTGGCCACCACCATCTGGAAACCGAAGTTGTCGAAGATGTTCATCGCCAGCGCGGTGAACTCGTTGTCGGCCTTGTCGAAGGCTTCGTCGAGCACGACTGCGGCGTAGCTGGGCAGCTGGCTGTCGGCGCCGCCGAGCTGGTAGCGCAGCGCCGCCGCCAGGCAGGTGGTGGCCAGCTTCTGCCGCTGGCCACCGGATTTGCCGGCGCCGCTGCGGTAGATCTCGACCTGCTGGCGCGTTTCCACATCCAGCTCCACGCCGATGAACTCCACGTGCAGGCGTACGTCCAGCACCACTTCGCGCCAGCGCTTGTCTTCGCCTTCCTGCGAACCGAGGCGGTTGACCAGCTGGCGCAGGACGGTGAACTGCGTTTCGGCCAGGTCGCGCTGCTCGGTCTGCTGCTGCGACAACACCTCGCGCAGCTGCTGGTGGAACTCCTGCACTTCCGGCAGGCGCCGGTCGTTCAGTTCGATGGTCAGCAGGGTGCCACGGTTGAAGGGCACCTGCTCCAGGCTGGCGTTGACTTCGTCCAGGCGCTGGCCGATCGACTTGCGGGCCTCGGCGCTGTGACGCTGCAGCGCGAGCAGGTTGTTCTTGCTCTGGTTCTGCAGCAGGTCGAAGAAGCGTTCTTCGTGCTGCGGCAGGCCATCGCGTTCAAGGCGTTCGAGGCGAGCGAGGAAATCCTCGGCCGAGGCCACCGACACGGTGAAGTCGCCCGATTCTTCCGGCCACTGCTGGATGAAGCGACGGAAGCAGCCAAGCAGCAGGTTCTCGATGCGGTTGACGTCCTGCTGCGAAGACGAGAGCTGTTCGTTCAGCGCGTTGCTGACCTGGCGCATGTGCGCTTCCAGCGTTTCCAGGCTGAGCGGGCCCTGCTCCTGCAGGCGCTCGGCCAAGCCGGCTTCCTGGTCTTCGGCCAGCGCTGGCAGGACCAGTGCACGGCTCTGCTGGCGGGCACGGTCCAGGCGGTCGCGTTCGCGCACCAGCTGGCCGCGCTCGACGCGGGTGTCTTCGTAAGTGCGGCGGGCCTGCTCGATATCGGCGCGGGTGGCGTCGATCTGCTGGGCGATCCTGGCCAGGTCGGCATTGCCTTCGCGCAGGGCGTGCAGGCTGGCCTCGATGTCGGCCAGGCGCTGCTGCGGCGCGGCGACGTCGATTTCGTTCCAGCTGATGCCGACCAGCTGGTGGCAGGCCAGGCGACGTTCGTTGTCGCGGTCACGCTGGCTGCGCAGGCGCGCGATGTCGGTATCGCAGCTGGCGATACGGGCGGCCAGCTCCTGGGCTTCCTTCTCGAAGACGGCCAGCTTGTCGCGGTTGCTGAAGCCCAGCAGCCAGCGGCGGCGATCATTGACCGCACTGCGGTCGTCCTTCTCGAAGCGATCGCCCGGATGCTTGACCTGGCCTTCGCGGGTGATGCCGCGGTCGACGTTGCGCAGCTGCTTGGCGTCCACGCACTCGTAGTCGAAGCGCTTGCCCAGCTCGCGCCGCAGCCAGCTTTCGAACACGTGATCACGCAGTTCCAGCTTGTGCAGCAGCGACTTGGCGGACGGTTCGCGGGCGAACGCATCATCATTGCGACGCACGCGGTAGTAGGTGAAACGCATGCCCAGATGGGTGCGGTTCACCCATTCGGCGACGTCGTTGTAATGCTTGTCATCGACCAGCAGCGATTGCGCGAAACCACCGAGCACGCGCTCGATCGCGCCCTGCCAGCTCTGCTCTTCCGAGCGGACCTGGATCAGTTCGCCGACGAACGGCAGGGCCGCTTCGGAGATGCCGGTTTCTTCGGCCAGGCGTGCGCGCAGCTTCTGCATCGGCGCAGGAATGCTGGAGGGTGTGCGCTGCATCGCCTCCAGTTCGCCACGCACTTCGGAGAAGCGCCGCTCGTCGTCGCGCTTGCCGCCCAACCGTTCGCTGATGGCGTCGTCCAGGGCGCTCGACGCACGCTGACGGTCTTCCAGTTCGGATTGCGCCTGCTCGACCAGCTCGGCGAAGCCATGTGCATCCTCGGGCAGCGCGGCCTGCAGCTTCTGTGCGGCGTCACGCGCCTGCGCCTGCTTGGCCAGGCGGCGATCACGTTCGGCTTCGGCGCGGCCCTGCTCGCGTTCCAGTTCCTCGATGCGCTCACCACCCTGCTGGCGGCGCTGCAGTTCCAGCTCGGCCAGTCGTTCGGTGTGGTTGTCCAGCGCCGCACGACGCTGCGCTTCTTCGCCCAGCAGGCCACGATCGCGCGTGTCCATCTCGCGCAGGCGTGCTTCGATCAGCAACTGGCGGCGGCTTTCGCGGAAGCTGTCGATGCCGAGCTTGAGCGCTTCGTCGTCGCCGCGACGGCGACTCATCGCCTGCAGATCGCCATAGTGCTCGCGCGCCGGCTGCAGGGTTTCGACCTGACGCCGCGCGGTGACCACGGCCTGGTGCGCGCCATCGAGTTCGGCGAAATCGCTGACCAGTCGTTCGGCAGCGTCGAAGGTCTTCGGCGTGTCGAGCATGAAGTCGCGCAGGAAGACGTTCAGGTCACCCAGGTTCTTCGCCGACTGCGTCTTGTGCAGCAGCCGCAGCGCCATCTCGTTGTCGATGCCGAGCAGGTGGCGGAATCGTTCGGCATAGCCGGAGAACGTGTCGAAGTGATGGACGTCGGCCAACTTCTGCTTGAGCTTGCGCAGGTCCAGATCGAAGCCGCCCAGATCCTTGGCGATGTCGAACGGACGCTCGGCAATCATGTAGTGCTTGCGCACGTCACCGGCGGAGGTGCTGCTGCCGGCGATCCAGAGCAGGCGTACCAGGCTGACCACGCGGCCATCGCCGGCGCGGTACTCCAGCACCAGCGCGGTCCAGGTCGCGCCCTTGCGCAGGTACTGGGTGGCGATTTCACCGGTGCCACTGTCCTGCTGGTCGGCCCACGCGCCGCGCACGTAGGACACCAGGTTGCGGTCGCGGCCGCTGCGTTCGGCTTCACGCGCTGCGGCGTTGAAGTCGACGATGGCCGGTGGCGTCAGCAGGGCGGACATGGCATCGAGCAGGGTCGACTTGCCCGAACCGGAGCGGCCGACGAACAGGAAGCCGCGCTCGGCGATCGGCACTTCGGTCAGGCCGTTGAAGGTGCCCCAGTTGTGCACCTGCAGGCGGCGCATGCGGAACTGCTGCAGGCGCGGGTCCGGCAGGCCTTCGTTGAACAGGGCGGGAGTGTGCTTGGAAATGGCCATGCGGTGCTCGGGTCTCTCAGGCTTCAGCGGCCGGGGTTTCGCGCAGCTGGCGGTAAACCGCCGACAGCTGGGATACGTCTTCGGCGGAGAACAGCAGCTTCAACGCCGGCGAGACTTCGTGGCGATCTTCCTGGCCGCCGAGGCGGGTCAGGATGTGGTTGTCCTTCATCTTCTGCACCGCCGAGGCGACACGGCGGTTGAAGCCGGCGCGGTCGGTGGACAGGTTCTTTTCGTAGATGGCCAGTGCTTCGGCCATTTCGGCATCGGCGACCACGGCGCGGTTGCCACGCGCATCGGCTTCGCCCAGTTGCTGGCGCAGGTACAGCAGCAGCACCGAATCGATGAAGGTCAGCGGCGAGGTGCGCAGCAGTACCGGTGCATCGACATCTTCGGTGTCGGCCTGGCGGGTGAACGCCACGCCACTGTCACGGTCGAGCACCAGTTCCAGGAACAGGTCCGACAGCGCCGAGCGGATACCGGCTTCGCTGCGGATCAGTGCCGGCCACAGCTTGGCGTGACGCAGCTGGTCGATGCTGGGACCGATCAGCAGCTGGCACAGCGCGCGGCGCGCATCCAGCGGCAGGCGGCCGGTATCGCCCATGTAGTAGACGTCGTTGCCGCGCCGGGGCTGGGCCACGGTCGCCACCGGTTCGGCCTGGTACGCGTCTTCGGCCAGGTCGGCATGCGGTGCATCGATGGGGTCTTCATGCCAGCTCATGGCGTCTCTCCTGGGTAAACCAAACCAGCGGGATGCGGGCACGACGGATCTGTCCGTCGCCACCTCGCCATTCGGCAAGCTCCTGTTCGCCGGCGATCACGCTGCCAAAGCGCGTGCCCAGCGAGAGGTAACCGATGACACTGCCCAGCCCCTGCGGCGCTTCGCGCTGCGACAGGGCCTGGGCAATGCTGAGTTTCGGCTGCCTGTCGAGCAGGTCGTGCAGGTCGCGGCGCAGGGTGCGGAAATCGATTTCCGACGACGCCACCAGATCGCCCACGCTTTCCAGGCTGATGCTGGCCGCATCGTTGTATTCGACGTTGCCATCGACCTGCGCGCTGCGCGGGTCGTGCAGCTTCCACTGCGACCACGAACGCAGGCGGCTGGTGGTCAGCTGCAGGTCGCGGCCAATGGCGCGCTGCGCCGGGAAGTCATCGCGCAGTGCCAGTGCTTCGGACTGCGCCTGCTTCAACAGCTGGTTGAGGCGGCGCTGTTCCAGGTAGCCACGGCTCTGCACGAATCCACGCAGGCTGCGCGCGAAGTTCTGCAGCACGTCATGCACCTGGCCACCACGCTCGAGCATGGTGCTGGTGAAGCCGCGCAGGAAGTTGCGCTCGTTGCGATCCAGCCGCCGGGCGAAGCCACGGGCCAGCAGCGTTTCCAGCGCGGCATCGAGCTGGGCGCTCTGTTCGGCGTCGTTGAGCAGGCGCCAGAACGCCTGGAAACTACGCCCCGCGTCGCTCTCGCCGATCACGTCCACGCCTTCGAACAGCTTGGACAGCACGTCGCCGCGCTCGCCTTCGTCATCGATGATGCGTTCGCGGAAATCACGGTTGAGCTGTTCGAAGTCGTCGCGCACGCGTCGGAAGTCTTCGGTCAACTCGTCGGCCAGACCGATGATCTGCCGCGTACGTTCCAGCGCGCGTTTGCCGTCCAGGGCCGTCACACGGCCAGCGCTGACACGGGCGATCTCGGCATCGATGCGATCGCGCTCGTCGCGTAGTGCGGACAGGCGTGCGTCCGGGTCGGCCTCGGTCTGCGCGGCCAGCTGCGACAGCTGCTCGATCACCAGTGCCAGACGGCTCTCGGTGGCGGCCACGCGGGCCTGCTCCATGCTGTCGGCGAAGCGGATCGCCTGCAGCGCCTGGGTCGAGAGCTCGTACTGCTCCTGGTCGGCGCCTTCAGGCAGCCGGCGTTCCAGCCAGCCCTGCGCGAGCCAATGGGCGACGTAGGCCTGCGCGGTCCGCGGCAGCTCGCGCGACAACTCGTCGCCGTTGAGCTGGTCCAGCGCACGCTGCAGGCGCTCGTTGAGGACCGATGCCGGCAACGTGCGATCGCCGTCCATCAGCAGGCCCTGCAGCAGGCCGATGATTTCCGGTGCGTGGTCGGCGGCGAGCAGCTTCCATTGCGGCTGTTCGCGCAGGTGGCGATAACGGGTGATACGTTCGCGGTGCTTCATGCAGCGAGATCGGTCGGAAGGGCGCGGCGGCCAGCGCGCGCGCAAAGGCGCGGCGCAGGCACGGCGAAAGCGGCGGCCACGCGCGGCCGCCACCGGGAGGCGACGGCGCTCAGCGCTTGCCGCCCACTTCGATGAAGCGCAGGAACTCGGCGCGGGTGCGGGCATCCTCGCGGAAGCTGCCCAGCATCTTCGAGGTGACCATGCTGACGCCGCGCTTGTGGATGCCGCGGGTGGTCATGCACTCATGGGCGCCTTCGACAACGACGCCGACACCGACCGGCTGCAGCACGTCCTGGATGCACTGGGCGATCTGCGCGGTCATCTTTTCCTGGACCTGGAAGCGGCGGGCGTAGGCTTCGACCACGCGTGCCAGCTTGCTGATGCCCACCACCTTGCCGGCCGGCAGGTAGCCGACGTGCACGCGGCCGATGATCGGCGCCATGTGGTGCTCGCAGTGGCTTTCGTATTCGATGTCGCGCAGGACGATCAGCTCGTCGTAGCCGGCCACTTCCTCGAAGGTGCGTTCCATGTAGGCGCGCGGGTCGTCGCGGTAGCCGCTGAACCAGTCGCCATAGGCTTCGGCCACGCGGCGCGGGGTATCCAGCAGGCCTTCGCGGGTCGGGTCCTCACCGGCCCAACGCAGCAGGGTGCGCACGGCATCCTCGGCCTGGACCTGGGTCACTTCGCCCTGCGGGGCGGCCTTTTCGTTGTTCTTGCTCATTGCATACAGCGCCCGAACGGGGGGCGAGCATCGTACCCGACCGGGGGGTGGGTCGTCCTCTGGGGACGGTTCATCGGGGGTCGTCGTGGTGCGTCATTGCTATCGGTCTGGAGGGGGTGAGGGGGCTGCGCAGGACACGCCCTGAACCCGTCCATGGGGGCTCGATGGCGCCATCCATGGCGCCAACGGTCCTGCGCAGCCCCCTCACCCCCTCCCCGACAGTTTCCTGCGGGCGCGGCCGGACCGCCCGAAAGCGGGGTCAAAAGCTGGGGGTTCATGGCTTCGGAGAGTGATCTGGTAGCGCCGGGCCATGCCCGGCGAGCGGAGCGGGTGCCACCAGGAGCCGCCGGGCATGGCCCGGCGCTACCGCTCTTGTTCTTGAAGAGCCAACCCTCCGCGCCCGCGGGATGTGGGGTGGGTGGCGGAGGGCCGGGCGGGGTAGGACCGTGAGGCGCATGGATGCGCCGATCGAGCTTACAGGGACGTACTTGCAGCGTGTCCTACCCCGCCCGGCCCTCCGCCACCCCAACCGATAGCCAGCAGGCGCAACGCTTTCCTCAATACACCCAACCCATTCAGCAAAGCCTATTGATAGGAATGAAATTAGTAGTATCCTATCTATTACTTATGGACCGACCCCTCGACGAGCGCACCGTGCTGCAGATGCAGCTCAGCTCCGGCCTGCTGTACGCAGGGCGGCAGTGGCAGCGCCTGGCCGACAGCCGGTTGGGCAGCTACGGCATCTCCACCGCCTGCACCATGCCCCTGCTGATGATCGGCCGCTCCGGCGGTGGCATCCGCCAGGTCGCGCTGGCGCAGCAGCTGGGCATGGAAGGCCCTTCCCTGGTGCGCCTGCTGGACAAGCTCTGCGCCAGTGGGCTGGTCCGCCGCGAATGCGATGCCAGCGACCGCCGCGCCAACCTGCTGTGGCTGACCGAGGAAGGCCAGGCGTTGGTGCGCGAACTGGAAGACCAGTTGATCGGCCTGCGCCAGGACGTGTTCGGCGAGCTTTCCATGGATGAACTGCATGCCGTGCTGAAGGCATGGCGCCTGCTGGCCGAGGCTGCCGACCGCATCACGTAAGCCCGTTGTCGGTGAATACCGCCGCTGCCGTGCATGCGCCAGCGGCTTTTGCCCGTTGCCGTTGTCCTGTTCCACCTCCCCTTCCCCTACCGTCCCCGCCCCTACCGATGCCCGGTGAATTCAGTCTCCACGGAGTGTTCGTCCCGACCCTGCTCGGGTTGATGGTGTTGGCCTACCTGGTCAACAGCGGCCTGCACGCGCTGCTGCAGCGTGCCGGTGCCTATCGCCACGTATGGCACCCGGCGCTGTTCAACCTGGCCTTGTACGGGATCGTGCTGGGCCTGCTGTTCCACCTCCTGCGTTGGATGCAATCGTGAACAAGATCGTGAAGAAGACTCTGCCGGTGCTGCTTACCTGCGCAGCCGTGATCGTCGCCCTGCTGGTGCTGCGCCAGCTGTGGGTCTACTACATGGATGAGCCGTGGACCCGCGACGCCCACGTCGGCGCCGACGTGGTGCAGGTCGCGCCGGATGTGTCCGGCCTGGTCGAAACGGTGCAGGTAGCCGACAACCAGGCAGTGAAAAAGGGCGACCTGCTGTTCGTGATCGATCGCGCGCGCTACCGCATCGCGCTGGAGCAGAGCCGCGCCAGCCTGGCCGAACGCCAGGCATCGGTCGCGCAGCTGCGCCGTGAGATAGGACGCGACCGCAGCCTGCAGGATCTGGTGGCCGCCGAGGACGCCGAAGTGCGCCGGGCCAAGCTGCAGGCCGCACAGGCCGCATTGGCCACCGCACAGGCCGCGGTCGACCTGGCCGAACTCAACCTGGCCCGCACCGAAGTGCGTGCACCGGCCAATGGCCGGGTCAACGACCGCACCATGCGCGTGGGCGACTACGTGGTGGCCGGCAAGCCGGTGCTGGCACTGCTGGATACCGGTTCGTTCCGCATCGATGGCTACTTCGAGGAAACCCGCCTGCGCGGCGTGGCCCCGGGGCAGCGCGTGGACATCCGCCTGATGGGCGAGGACACCCCTCTGCACGGCCATGTCGAAAGCATCGCCGCCGGCATCGAGGATCGCTACCGCAGCAATGGCAGCACCCTGCTGCCGAACGTGACCCCGGCCTTCGACTGGGTGCGGCTGGCGCAGCGCATCCCGGTGCGCATCGCCATCGACGAGGTGCCTGCCGGCGTGGAGCTGATCGCCGGGCGCACCGCCACGGTGACCGTGGATACCGGCCGCCACGTGCAGAACAAGAAGGCCGGCGCTGCGCCGACACAGGCGGGCCTGTGAACGCCGCCCTGCCCCGCCTTGGCCTGATCGTCGCGCTGGCCAGCCTGGCTGCGTGCAGAACCGTCGGCCCGGATTACGCATTGCCCGAGGGCTCGGCGTTCAAGCGGCCGCAGGCGAATGCCGCGTTCATCGATACCCACAACCCCGAAGTGGCTGCCAACCAGGCACTGCCGGCACGCTGGTGGTCGCTGTACAACGACCCGGTGCTGGATGGGCTGATCACCCAGGCGCTGCGCGACAACGTCGAACTGAAGGCTGCCGACGCGCATCTGCGCCGCGCTGCTGCGGTGTACGAGCAGGCGATGGACGCCGGTGGCTTCGAGTACGAGGCCGAAGCCGGCGTCAGCCGCGCACAGTTGTCGGCCGAGTCGTTCCTGCAGGAGCACGAGCTGCCGGTGATCAACCTGGCCGACGGCAAGTTCGCGGTGAGCTACCAGTTCGACCTGTTCGGCAAGCTCAAGCGCGGTGCCGAAGCAGCCCGCGCCGACGAACAGTCGGTGGCCGCTGCACGTGACCTGGCCCAGGTGAGCGTGGTGGCCGAGGTGGCCGACAGCTACCTGGAGATCTGCCACGCCAACCATGAGCTGCATGTCGCCGAGCATTCCCTGCAGCTGCAGCAGCGCAGCCGTTCGGTCACCCAGCGGTTGATCAGCGCAGGCCGCGGCACGCCGCCGGAACTGGCGCGCGCCAATGCCCAGGTCGCGCTGCTGGAAGCCGCATTGCCCCCGCTGCAGGCGCAGCGTTCGGCCGCCGCCTATTCGCTGGCGGCACTGCTTGGGCAGACCCCGGGCCAGCTGCCGGCCGGGGTGATCGACTGCGCGCACGCACCCACCCTTGCCCAGCCGCTGCCGGTCGGTGATGGCCGCGCGCTGCTGCAGCGCCGTCCCGACATCCGCCAGGCCGAACGCAAGCTGGCCTCGGCCACCGCACGGATTGGTGTCGCCACTGCCGAGCTGTACCCGGACATCCGCCTGGGCGCCTCGGTCGGCGCCGCCGGCCTGCTGGAAGACTTCGGCCAGCCGATGACCCAGCAGTGGTCGTTCGGCCCGCTGATCTCGTGGACGCTGCCGTCCTCGGGCACGCATGCACGCATCCACGCCGCCGAGGCTGGCGCCGATGCGGCGCTGGCCGAGTTCGACCATGCCGTGCTGCAGGCACTGCGCGAAACACAGACCGCACTGGACCGCTATGCGCAGGATCTGCGCCGCCTGCAGTCGTTGCGCGTGGCGCAGGAGCAGGCTGCGATGGCCGCAGAGCAGAACCGCCGGCTGTACCAGGGTGGCCGCACGCCGTACCTGTCCAGCCTGGATGCCGACCGCAGCCTGGCCAGCAGCGATGCCACCCTGGCCGCGGCCGAAGCCCAGGTCTCGCGCGACCAGATCCATCTGTTCCTGGTACTGGGCGGTGGCTGGCAGGACAGTGCCGCGTCTGCGTCTGCGCCGACGGCGGCGAGGTAAGCGATGAACGGGCTGACCGACCGCCAGGCCTGGCTGTTCTCGATCAAGACCTACCTGGCAGCGATCGTCGCGCTGTATATCGCCATGGCCGGCAACCTGTCGCGCCCGTACTGGGCGATGGGCACGGTGTACATCGTCAGCCAGCCGCTGCTGGGCCCGACCCGGGCCAAGGGCGTGTACCGCATCCTCGGCACCCTGGCCGCCGGCCTGGCCACCCTGCTGATGTTGCCCGCCCTGGTGGAAACACCGCTGGTGCTGAGCGCGGCGATGTCGATCTGGCTGGCCGGCTGCCTGTTCCTGGCCCTGCTCAACCGTGGCCCACGTGGCTACGCGTTCCTGCTTGCCGGCTATACCACTGCATTCATCGGTTTCCCGGCGGTGACCTCGCCGGAGACCATCTTCGACACCGTGGTGGCGCGTAGCGAGGAGATCATCCTCGGTACGGTGGTAGCGGTGCTGTTCGCCTCGCTGCTGTTCCCGGCCTCGGTGCGGCCGATGCTGGGCGCGCGCATCGGCAACTGGATGGAGGACGCAGCGCAGTGGTGCCGGCAGATCCTCGAGCGCGGCCGCGCGCATGCCCCACGCAACCGGCTGGCCGCCGACCTGGTGCAGTTCGAGGCACTGATCGAGTTCCTGCGCCGCGATGACCCACGCCATGCCGGCGCGGCCGTCTCGATGGAGCGCCTGCGCGAACGCATGCTGTTGCTGCTGCCGGTGCTGTCATCGATCGCCGACCGCCTGAGTGCGCTGCGCAGCGATGGACAGACCCTGCCCGAGGGCCTGCCGACGCTGGTCGATGACATCCACGACTGGATCGACACGCCGTCCAGTGCCAGCGACTACGCGCGCCTGCGCGCACGCATCAGTGCGCTGAAGCCACAGGTGGACCGCGATCTGCAGCACCTGCAGCTGGCCAGCCTGCTGCTGCGCCTGGAGGAGCTGGTGGACCTGTGGCAGGACTGCCGCACCCTGCAGCACGCGATCGACCAGGGCACCGCGCCGCTGGACCGTGCGCACTACCGCATCCGCACCGAACGCGCCGCCACCGACAAGCACGTCGACTACGGCATGGCACTGTTCTCCGCGCTCAGCGCCGGTGTGGCGCTGATGAGCTACTGCGTGCTGTGGATCGGCCTGGGCTGGGAGGGCGGTGGCAACGGCGCGATGATGGCCGCGGTGACCGCCGCGTTCTTCGCGGCACAGGACGACCCGGCGCCGAGCATGGTCTCGTTCCTGGTGTGGGCGATGGTGGCTTCGCTGGTCGCCGGCGTGTACCTGTTCGGCGTGTTCCCCGCCGTGCACGACTTCGGCCTGCTGGCGCTGGTGCTGGCAGTGGTGTTCCTGCCGTTGGGCCTGCTGCTGCACCACCCGAAGAGCGCGCTGTTCGCGCTGCCGCTGACGGTCAACCTGGCTGCGCTGCTCAGCCTGCAGAACACCTACAGTGCCAACGTGCAGACCTTCGCCAACTCGTCGATCGCGATGTTCATCGGCATTGGCTTTGCGGTGGTGATGACCCGGCTGTTCCGCTCGGTGGGTGCCGAATGGACCGCGCGCCGGCTGGTACGGCAGGGCTGGACCACGCTGGCCGAGGCGGCCGAAGGCCGTGGCCAGCAGGATCGCCAGCGCTTCGCCGCGCGCATGCTGGATCTGCTCGGCCTGCTGGCACCGCGCCTGGCGGCGACCCCGGAAGGCAGCGACATCGCCTCGGTGGACATGCTCAACGAGGCGCGCATCGGCCTGAACATCCTGCAGCTGCGCCGCGCCCGCCTGGAGCTGCCGGAGCGCAGCCGCGAGGCGGTCGAGCACATTCTGGAGGAAGTGGCCGTGCACTATCGCCGGCAGATCGCCGCGCGCAAGCCGATTGTGGCGGCCGAGGCGCTGCGCGAGCGGCTGGACACCTCGTTGGGCCGGGTCGGCAGTGTGGCCGCCTGCAAGGCACGCGACGAGGCGCTGATGGGCCTGGTCGGCCTGCGGTTTGCGCTGTTCCCGGAAGCGAAGGCGTTGGCGCCGGGATTGGCGGACGCCGCAGCGCCGTCCGTCTGATGCGATCCACCGGGCATGGCCCGGCGCTACCATCGTCATCCGGTAGCGCCGGGCCATGCCCGGCGTCCTTACGCCACGGCAACAGGACGGTTCAATGAGTTACGACATGATGGTGTTCGAGGCCAGCGTCGCCCCGCGTGAAGCGGCGGCGTTCATCGCCTGGTTCGAGAAGCAGGCGCAGTGGGGCGAGAGCCACGAGTACGACGACCCGGCGGTCAGCAGCCCGGCGCTGCAGGCATGGTTCGCGGAGATGGCGCAGGAGTTTCCGCCGATGAACGGCCCGCTGAGCAATGACGATGATGATCGCGCCGAGGTGACCGAGTACAGCATCGGCCGCCATGTGATCTATGGCGCGTTCGCGTACTCGGTGGCCGAGCGCGCGCATGGGCGGGTGCAGGACCTGGCCGAGAAGCACGGCGTGGGGTTCTTCGATGTCAGTGCGGATGAAGCGGCGATCGTGTATCCGGATGGGTTGGTGTTGATGCCGGAATAGATTTGGCGGCAGGGCTGCGCCCTGCACCCGCCGAATCAACGGCAACGGCAACGGCAACGTCAACATCAAATGCGTGCTCTCCGTGGGTTGGCGGGGTGGGTCCGGTTGAGGGGGACGCCGTAAACCCATCCATGGGGGCTTGGYCGCGGCATCCATGCCGCKSACACCCCCKCAACCGGACCCACCCCGCCTTCGACAGTTYYCCGCGATCTGTCGRAATGGCAKGGCCTGCTYCTGGTGGGTGTCGACCTTGGTCGACACGGTAGATCCACGCCGTGCGTGGATGAAGGTGACCGACGTGATGGTAAGGCTGGCGTTTAGAACAACGTGCCTTGCACGGTGGGTTCTTCGCCGCGCGCCGGTTCCTCGGTTACCTCTTCCGCACCCAGTCGCCACGCCAACCCACCAAGGCGGCTGGCATGTCGTTTCAATGCCGCCTCCAGCACCTCGGCGCTGCCGGCCACCTGCAGGCGCTGGCGGGCGCGGGTCAGGCCGGTGTAGACCAGTTCGCGCGACAACACGCGGCTGTCCTGCCTCGGCAGCTGCAACCACACTTCCTCGAACTCCGAACCCTGCGCCTTGTGCACGGTCATCGCGAACGCGCTCTCGTGTGCGGGCAACGCTGCCGGGTGGAAGGCGCGCGGCTGGTCGGCGGTCTCGCCGGGGAACCAGGCCACCATCGCACCGCTGCCATCGCGCAGGCAGATGCCGATATCGCCGTTGAACAGGCGGTGGCGGTAGCTGTTTTCGGTGATCAGCAGCAGCCGGCCCTGGAAGTAGCCCGGGGTGTTGCCAGCCAGCAGCTGTTCAATACGGCTGTTGAGGCCACGCGCGCCCTGCGGGCCTTCGCGCAGTGCGGTCAGCACGCGCAAGCGACCGGCCTGCTGCAGTGCCTGCGCCGGGTCCACTGCGTCGGCCAGTGCGCGCCAGTGGTCGAGCAGATGCTCGCGCTGGCCACGCAACGGGTCCGCCTCGCCTTCATGGAAACGGACACCAGCCAGCCCGCCACTGCGCAGCAGGCGCAGGGCGGTACCGCTGTCACCGCCACGCACGGCCTGCGCCAGCGGCGCCAGGTCCAGCGCATCACTCTGCCGGTAGCCACGCTGCAACTGCACGCGGCGGCCTGCGAACGCGCGCGGCGGTGCCTGCGGCTGCAGCGTCGCCGCTGCCAGCAGTCCATGCAGCGCCTGCGCATCGTCGGCACGGGTGCCGATGCCATCGCCGCTGGCGCGCAGGATGGCGCTGAGCACATCACCGGCTTCCACCGATGGCAACTGGTCGGGATCGCCGAGCAGGATCAGGCGGGTACCGCTGGCGATCGCGTCGACCAGCTTGGCCATCAGCGGCAGGTCGATCATCGAAGCTTCGTCGACCACCACCACGTCCACCGGCAACGGATTGTCGGCGTGATGGCGGAAGCGCGGTGAATCGGGAATCACCCCGAGCAGGCGATGCAGGGTCGTGCCTGTGCTGGGCAGCGCGGTGCACAGCGCCGGATCCAGCCCCTGCCCCTGCAGCCGCTGTACGGCCAGGCGCAGGCTTTCGGCCATGCGCTCGGCGGCGCGGCCGGTGGGTGCAGCCAACGCTACCTTCGGCACGGGCAGGCCCTGGTGCTGCGCCTGTGCCGCCAACAGCAGCAGCAGGCGGGCGATGGTGGTGGTCTTGCCGGTACCGGGACCACCGGTGACCAGGGCCAGCGGATGGCGCAGGGTTACGCCAGCCGCACGGGCCTGGTGGTCCTCACCCGTTGCGGCGTGCGGGAACAGACGCGCGAACAGGGGCGCCACGGCGGCCATGTCCGGTGCAGCCAGCGGATGGCGGCCGATGCGTTGCAGACCGACAGCCAACTGCCGCTCGTATTCGCGGTAGCGGCGCAGGTACAGCAGACCGTTCTCCAGCACCAGCGGCGCTTCCGCGGCGGCGGCGTTGGCATCCTGCGGGGTCGCCACCCAGGGCGAGGCCTGCAGTTGCGCCAGCCACTGCGCAGGTTCGGGCCATGCCGGGATGCCATCGATCACGCGCTGGGGCTGGCGCGGATCGAAACCAGCGTGCCCCTGCGCCACGGCCAGCGAGGCCAGTGCGGCGGCCAGTGCCACGTCGTCCGGCGTGTCTTCGCGCAGGCGCTTGAGGCTGATGGCCAGGGCGTGGTCCAGGGTGCGCAGCTGGCCACTGCGATGCAGATCGCGCAGCAGGTTCATGCGGTTTCTCCGCGCGCGCGCGCCGCCATCTCGGCCTGGGCTGCTTCGCCGCCCGCAAACAAGGCATCCAGCGCATCCACCAGCTCAGGCGCGAAGCGCTGCACGTGCACGCCGTTGCCGGCGATATCCAGGCCCCGGCAGAACAGATAGCGGATACCGCCCATGTCGCGCGCGTAGTCGTATGCCGCACCCAGGCGGAAGCGCAGCCAGCGATGCAGGGCCACGGTATAGATCAGCGCCTGCAGGTCGTACTCGCTGTGGCGCATGGCGATCTCCAGCAGGTCCGGGCTGTAACCCGGCAGCCGGTTGGATTTGTAGTCCAGCACATACCAGCGGCCATCACGCACGTAGGTCAGATCGATCTTGCCGGTCATCAGGCCTTCCAGCCTTCTGCGCAGGCCGAAACCGCGCCGTGCGCTGGAGATGCCGTGCTCGTGCAGCAGCTGCAGCAGCACCGGTACTGCGGTCGGCTCGATGGCGAAGTGGAACTCGATTTCGGCCCGGCGCTCATGCTCGGGCACGCTGCACAGCGCACCGCCTTCGGGCAGCGGTACGGTGAGGGTGTGGCCGACCAGCGGCACCAGCACCGCCACGCCATCGTCCAGATCCTCGTCGGCATAGCCTTCGTCGTGCAGCGAGCGGCGCAGAACGTCGGCCTGTCCCTCCGGTGCCGGTTGCTGCGGCTGCCAGTGCGACCACAGTGCGAAGTCGACGTTCTCCAGTGCATCGTGCAGCACGTTGCCGAAGCGGCTGCCCATGAAGCGCGGATCCGGCGGCGCAGTGTCTTCTGCGGCAGCGTCCGGCAGCGCCGGTTCCAGCGGCAGCTCGGCACCGGCGGGTTCGTCGGCAGCCGGTGCCGGCAGTTCGGTGGCCGCCGCTTCGATATCGTCGCCGTTGCCAGCGTCGGCATGCGCCAGCTGGGTGAAGCTGTAGACCCACCAGTCATGTGGCACCCGGCGGGTCAAGGCACGCACCGCAGGCAGCTCACCTTCGGTTTCGGCCAGCAGCTGCGGCAGGCGGCCCGGCGGCGCACTGTCATCCAGGTCCACGTCCGCGTGCGCTCGCAGCGCCTGCAGGTCGCCCAGCAACGGCGCCAGGCGGGTCTTCGCATGGCCTGCCAGATCGCCGGTGGCGATCCACAAGGCATGCTCGGCGCGGGTCAGGCCCACGTACAGCAGGCGCGCGTCTTCTGCACGCTGTTCGCGCTCGCGCTGGCTGCTGGCCGCGTCCCAGGCATCGTCCCTGTCCAGCTTCCAATGCAGCTGGCGCTCACCCTCCAGGTGCACGGTGCAGTGCGTGGCGGTGTTCGGCGCGCCGCCATCGATGCCCACGAACGGCAGGAACACCAGCGGGTATTCCAGGCCCTTGCTCTTGTGCAGGGTGATGATCTGCACCCGTCGCGCGTCGGACTCCAGCCGCAGCAGCTGCTGCTCGTCATCCTGGTCGGCATTGGCCATCTGCCCCTGCAGCCAGTCCAGCAGGCCGTGCATGCCCAGTGCCTGCGCGGAGGCTTCCTGCAGCAGTTCGCCCAGCTGCAGGTAGTTGGTCAGGCGCCGCTCGCCGTCGATCAGTGCCAGCAGGCGCTCGCCCTGCGCGGCGCAGACATCGGCCACCACCGCGAACGGGCCGCCACGCTGCCAGCGCTCGCGCCAGTGCAGCAGCTGTGCCTGGAACCCGCGCTGCAGGTCCCCCTCACGCTCCATGCTGGCAATCGCGCTTGCGCGCTGCCCCAGCAGCACCGTTGCCAATGCAGTACGCAGTCGCCCTTCGTCGGCCGGTTGCAGCAACGCCAGCAGCAACGCACGCAGGTCACGGGCCTCGCTGGTGGCAAACAGGCTCTGCTTGCCGGCCGCCACCGCGGGAATGCCGACTGCGGCCAGTGCACGCTGCACCAGCGTGGCTTCGCGATGCGAGCGCACCAGCACGGCGATATCGCCGGGTTGCACCGGGCGCCCACGCAGCAGCGCGGTGCCGGCACGCGCCTCCAGCAGGATCTGGTGGATCGCTGCCACACAGGCCTGGGTCGCCGCGTCGCGCGACGCATCGGCGCCAAGGGCCTTTTCACCGTCGCTGCGCAGCAGGCGCAGGGTCAGCGCCGGTGCGGCCCGGCCATCGCGCAGGTAGTCCTCATCGACACGCACGCCACCGGGCCGCACCGGCTCGAACCGGATGTCGCGTTCGAGGAAGGCATCTTCGCCAGCGTTGTCGTACAGCGCCTGCAGCGCGCGCAGCACGGCCGGGCGCGAGCGGAAGTTCTGGTCCAGCGCCGGTGCCTGCTCGGCCACCTGCTTGGCTTTCAGGTAGGTATGGATGTCGCCGCCACGGAAGCCATAGATGGCCTGTTTGGGGTCACCGATCAGGAACAGCGCCGGCTGCAGCCCCAGTTCGTCCACCTCCGGCGAGGCGCCGAACACGGTATGGAAGATGCCCCACTGGCGGTCATCGGTATCCTGGAATTCATCGACCAGGGCGATGCGGTACTGCGCCCGCAGCTGCTTGACCAGGGCCAGCCGCTGCGGGCCTTCCAGCGCGCGGGCGACGCCGTCGATCAGATCGTCGTAGGTCTGCACGCGGCGCACGCGCTTCAGCACCGACAGGCGCTGGGTGGCTTCCTCGCGCAGGGCGTGCAGGAAGTTCAGTGCCGTGGCACGCAGCCATTGTTCGCGCTGCGCCAGCAGTGCCACGTAGCGCTCAAGCGGTGCCTGCAGCGGCGAGGACGGTGTGCGGTCGGCGGACTTCTTGTTGGTCTTGGCCACCAGCGCATCGGGCAGCAGCGCCGGCAAGCGGTCGCTGGACAACAGTTCGGCTGCGTCGCCGCGCTCGGCCCAGCCCAACAGCTGCCGGCCCAGCGGGTGCAGCCAGCCCAGCTTGTAGGAAACGCCGTTGATCCACTTGTTGTCGACCGCTTCGCACAGGTCCAGGAAGAAGCGCTCACCGTGCTCGCGCACGGCCATCGACAGTTCCGCCGCCGCGCCCTGCAGCGCCGGGCGCGGATCGTCCACGGCCAGCGGCTGCAGTGGCGGGTGCAGCGGTGGCGATGCCAGCAGCGCGCGCAGGTCAGCCGCCAGCGCATCCGGGTGGGACCACAACCAGGTCAGCGGTTCCAGCGTTGCCGGATCGTTGGCATGCACCCGCCACAGATCGGCCGCCAGTTCTTCCAGCAGCTCGCGATCGCTGGCCAGCAGCTCGGGCGGGTCGAAGGTATGCCCGCTTTCGAGCGCATGTTCGCGCAGCACGCGGGTGCAGAAGCCGTGGATGGTGAAGATCGCAGCCAGGTCGATCTCGTCGGCGGCTACCTGCAGGCGCCGCTTCAACGCTTTTGCGGTTTCCGTGCCGTCCTGCAGATGACGTTGCAGCACCTGCCGGGTCAGCAGCGCATCGGGTGTTTCATCGTCGCCGGGCGGCAGGTCGACCAGGCGCGCAGCCAGGGCCAGTCGCTCGCGGATGCGCTTGCGCAGTTCCTGGGTGGCGGCGTCAGTGAAGGTCACCGCCAGGATCTGGCCGATACGCAGGCCCTGCTCGACCACCAGACGGGTGAACAGCGTCGCCAGGGTAAAGGTCTTGCCGGTGCCGGCACTGGCTTCGATCAGTCGCGTGCCGTGCAGCGGCAACGCCAGGTAAGGGTCGGGGCAATGCGTGTTGATGGTAGCGCCCTCGGCACCGCTGCTCATGCGTGGCCCGCCTGTGGATCATTGCCGAAGCTGCGCCCTTCGCGCACGGCGCTGAAGACCACCTGGCTGTTGCGCAGCAGGTCGGCGTAACTGGCGTCGTCGGCGAACGGGTCGGCGCCACGCAGCAGCAGCTGCCAGGCATCACTGTTGGCTTCACCCCAGCTGCGGTCGCTGCCATGCCATTGTTTCCAGCCTTCGCTGCGCTGCTTTTCCACCGGCGCGTTGAACAGCACCCAGCCGGTATAGGGCGCAAAGCGCAGTGGTTCGCGCAGCCCGCGCTGGCGCAGCTGCAGCAGCGCGCGCAATGCCGCGCGTGCTGCGGGCACGGTCAAGGCAGGCAATGCATGCGGACCGGGGCCGGCATCACCGCCGTCGTAGAACTGCACCAGCGGCAAGGCATCGCCGGCGGCGTTGGCCAGCAGCCAGTCCAGCCCCTGGCGGATCACCGCGTTGCCGTTGAGGGCGCCGGCGCGCAGGCGCACCAGGCCTTCGGGATGGCGATCACCGACCCGGCCATGCAGGCGAACGCCGTCGATCTCCACTTCATAGCGGCGGCTCTCCAGCGGCGTGCCCTGCAACCAGCCCAGCATGGCCGTGGCATAGGGGCGGGTCTTGAGCCGCTCCACTTCAAACTGGCGCTCGCCGAGGATGCCCGACGGCAGCAGCCCGCGTGCGCGCAGCCGAGGGTACAGCGGCTCGCCGTCACCGGCCAGGGTGGCCTGCACCACGGCCAGCTGCACACTGCGCTTCTCCGGCCCACGCGAGGACAGCACCAGCGGCTCCAGGTCGTCGACGTCCTCGACGTCGTCGGCCAGGCGCAGGCCCAGCGACTGTGCGAGGAACTGCCCGGCCGGATCACACAGGAAACGACGCAGGCTCTCCAGCGAGACCTCTTCTTCCACCGCGTCGTCCACCGGCGGCGGCAGTGCGGCGTCGAACCACGGCAGCAGGCCGCCGCGCTGCCCGCCCAGCCGCCCGGCGGCCGGGTGCCACTGCCGGCGGTAGCTGAAGCGGCGTGGATCGCCGTCACCGAAGGCGGCCGGCGAGAACGGCTGCAGCGCGTGGCGCACGGTGAAGTCCCGCGTGGCGGTCGACGGATCGAGGTGATAGGCCGCGGCGGCATCGATCAGTTCGCTGACCAGCACCGAGGGTTCGCGCACGCTGCCATCGCGCGGGTCCGCGCCGAGGTAGCTGAGGTAGAACACGTCCTGCGCAGCAGCAAACAACTGCAGGAACAGGAAACGATCGTCTTCGCGGGTGGAGCGGTCGCCGGGACGGCGGCGCGGCGTATCCAGTTCGGCGGTGAGCTGGTTGAGGCCGGCGGCCGGGTCGCGACGCGGGAAATCACCATCGTTGAGGCCGAGCACGCAGATCACCCGGAACGGCAGCAGGCGCATCGGCACCATGCGGCCGAAGCTGATGCCACCGGTCAGCAACGGCGCGCGCGTATCGGCCTCGGCAAGCGCACCGGCGAAGTGCGCACGCACCACCTCCGGTGGCACGCCATCGACGAACCCGGCCTTGTACGCATCTTCGGCGAACTGGTTGAGCAGCTTGCGCAGGCGCTCCAGCGCGCGCTGGCTGTTGGGCGAGCTGGGTGGTGTCGGCAGCAGGGCATCGAGCAGCGACAGCAGGCGCTGCCGCCACTGTGCCGGGGTCAACAGTTCGCCCAGCCGGCGCTGGTAGACGGCCAGCACGCGCAGCAGGCGCAGCAGCCGGTCCAGCGCATCCAGCGCCCCGCCTTCCAGTTCGATCCACGGCGCCACCCCGACCAGATCCACCTCGCTGCCGGTGGCGTGGCCCAGCAGCAGGCGATCCAGCGCGAACTGCCAGGTGTAGGCGTCATCGCTGGGGGCCTGCAGCTGGTCGCGATGCTGGGCATCCAGGCCCCAGCGTGCGCCTGCCTGCTGCAACCAGCCATGCAGTCGGTCGAAGTCCACCGCTTCCAGGCCGGCGGCCTCGGCCAGGGGTGCACTGGCCAGCAGATCCAGCACCTCGTTCAGGCCGAAGCGCGAAATCGGCAGGCCAAGCAGGTGCACGAACACGTCGGCCAGCGGCTCGCCAGCCAACGGACTGCTGTCGGCCAGCGCGTAGGGAATGTGTTCGTCCTCGCCCCCCCGTCCGCCGAACACCGCTTCCAGATAGGGCACATACGGATCGATGTCCGGCGCCAGCACGGCGATCTCGCGCGCCTGCAACGGCGGGTCGAAGCGCGGGTCCTGCAGCAGGCTGCGCAGCTGGTCGTGCAGCACCTGCAGCTCGCGCAGGCGGGTGTGGCAGGCGTGCACCTGCAGGCTCGGGTCGTCGCTGCGCAGGCCATCGCGCAGTTCACCGGAAGGCAAGGCACGACGGTGGAACAGGTCGCGCTGCAGGCGATGCAGCAGGCTGTCGGACAGCCCGCCCTGGTCCATCGTCGGCCGCGTGTCTTGCTCGGGGTCGGAATAGGCCGCGATCTCACCGGCCGGATGCACCACTTCATAGCTGCCCAGCACCGCCATGAAATCGCGGCCGGCCGCACCCCACGCTTCCAGCAGGCGGTTCTCGCCGGCGGCCTCGCCGAACGGGTCCGGCGCACCGCTGCGCAGGCGCTCTGCCAGGGTCTGCAGGTCGCCCCAGTAGGACTGCACCGGCGTGGGCAGATAGAAATGCAGTTCGCCCACCCGCGACTGGGTGGCCATCACCCGCAGTACGTCGGGCGAGATGTTGAGGGTGGCGAACGCCGACATCCGCGGCGGCAGGCCCTGCGGCAGCGGTTGGCCGGCGCCCTCGAAGCGGTCCAGGTACGCCTGGATGCGGCGCGCGCGGTAACCATGGCCGGCGGCGATGCTGCGCCACAGGATGGCCTGCGGATCGGCCGCGTCGGCGCCGGCTTCCCAGCGCAGCAGCCAGTCGCGGCGCCAGGCCTGGTACTTCTCGAACACCGAGGCCAGTTCGCCGGCCAGGGCCCAGGGTTTGAGCGCGTCGCCCCCGGCAAGATAGGACTGCAGCGCGCGCATCGGTGGCTGTGCCAGCAGCTGCGGATCGCGCAGGGCCTGGTACAGGCGCCAGTGCAGGGCGGCCGCGTCCAGGTCGTCGGCTTCGCCCTCGACATTGGCGTTCAGCGCACGGGCGACGAACTCACCGGGGGTCAGGAATTCCAGGTTGGCGGCCACGCCATACTCGGCAGCCAGT
This sequence comes from Stenotrophomonas sp. 10L48, assembly GCF_056395105.1. Taxonomy (NCBI): domain Bacteria; kingdom Pseudomonadati; phylum Pseudomonadota; class Gammaproteobacteria; order Lysobacterales; family Lysobacteraceae; genus Stenotrophomonas; species Stenotrophomonas sp. 10L48. The sequence goes on from NZ_JBFTIX010000009.1 coordinate 31,362, forward strand.
GTCGCCTGCAGCCAGCGCCGCATCGCCACCTGCGGGATCAGCACCACCTCCGGCGCCAGCAGCGACTGCCCCGGCACCGGCACACGCACGTTGCGCGCCAGCAGGGCAGCCAGCACGTCCAGCGAATTGGAATGGTAGAGGCGGAAGTCGCTGCCCGGGTCACTCATCGTGCACAGTGTGCAGCACACCCGCCCGTATTCAATCCCGGGGTACGGTGATCGCGACGGATTGTTCCGGTCGTTTTCGGAATTGTCCCGGTCTGGCGACGGTCCGACCGTGCAACAATACTGCACCGTCCAGTCTGCTTATGTTCAGCAGTCTGACCCGATGCTTCAATGTCGAAAAAACGTTAAGGGTGCCCATGTCGGCTTCCACTCCCAGTCTGGTGCAGTTGTCCAACGTCCGCATCGACCGGAGCGGGCGCACGATCCTGCGCGACGTTTCGCTGCAGGTGCCCAAGGGCAGCATCACCGCGGTGCTCGGTCCGTCCGGCAGCGGCAAGTCGACCCTGCTGGCGGCGCTGACCGGCGAACTGCGTCCGGTTGCAGGCGACGTCACCCTGTTCGGCAAACCCATCCCGCAGCGCACCGCCGAACTTCTGGAGATGCGCAAGAGCGTCGGCGTACTGCTGCAGGGCAATGGCCTGCTGACCGACCTGACCGTGGCCGAGAACGTCGCCCTGCCGTTGCGCACCCACACCCGCCTGCCGGCACCGGTGCTGCGCCGGCTGGTGCAGATGAAGCTGCATTCGGTCGGCCTGCTGGCCGCCGCCGATGCCTGGCCGCGTGAGCTGTCCGGTGGCATGGCCCGGCGCGTGGCACTGGCCCGCGCGTTGGCCCTGGACCCGCCGCTGATGATCTACGACGAGCCGCTGACCGGGCTGGACCCGATCGCCTCGGGGGTGATCATGAGCCTGATCCAGCGCCTCAACCACAGCCTGGGCTTGACCAGCATCATCGTCAGCCACCACGTGCACGAGACTCTGCCGATCTGCGACCAGGTAATCGCGATCGCCAATGGCGGCATCGTGTTCCAGGGCACGCCGGAGGCGCTGCAGACCAGCCAGGACCCGCTGCTGCAGCAGTTCCTGCATGGCCAGCCCGATGGTCCCATCCCGTTTGATGCCGCACCGCGCGCGAGGGTTGCCTGATGCCGTTCGTGCAAGCCACCCGCTCGCTGGGTCGTGCCGGCCTGTTCTCGCTGACCGTGCTGCGCGGTTCGCTGCCGACCCGTGATTTCCTGGCCGAGCTGACCCGCGAGATCTACAAGATCGGTGCGCGCTCGCTGCCGATCATCGCCGTGGGCGGTGCCTTCGTCGGCCTGGTGCTGACCCTGCAGGGCTACCGCACGCTGACCACCTTCGGTGCGGCCGACGCGCTGTCCACCCTGCTCGGCCTGTCGCTGTACCGCGAACTGGCACCGGTGCTGACCGCGTTGTTGTTCATCGGCCGCGCCGGCAGTTCGATCGCCGCCGAGCTGGGCCTGATGCGCGCCACCGACCAGATCAAGGCGCTGGAACTGATGGCCATCGACCCGGTGGCCAAGGCCGTGGCACCGCGCTTCTGGGCGGCGGTACTGACCGTGCCGCTGCTGACCGGCATCTTCTGTTCGCTGGCGATCAGTGCCAGCTACTTCGAAGCCGTGCACGTGCTGGGCCTGGACAACGGCGTGTTCTGGTCGGCGCTGCGTGGCAGCGTGGACTTCTGGGACGACTTCGGCGTGGCGATGCTGAAGTCGGCGATCTTCGGTGGTACCGCAGCCCTGGTGGCCGCCTATGTCGGCTTCCACGCCGAACCGACCATCGAAGGCACGTCCGTCGCCACCACCCGTGCGGTGGTCAACGCCTCGCTGCTGGTGCTGATGTTCAACTTCGTACTGTCGGCAATGTTGTTCACCTAACCCCTCCATCGGCGGTGCGCATCGGCGCGCGGCCACCACGACTGATCAGGTAATCCACATGGCCATCCGCGGTCCCAGACTCGAATTCTCCGTCGGCGCCTTCCTGCTGCTGGCCCTGGCCTCGCTGATGGTGCTGGCCGTCGCCTCGACCAACCAGCGCTGGAGCTGGGGTGGCGAAGGCTATGAACTCAAGGCACGCTTCTCCCAGGTCGGCCAGCTGCGCAAGCAGGCGCCGGTGAAGATCGGTGGTGTCACCGTCGGCCAGGTCGCAGCGATCGATCTGGACCCGGTGAAGTTCGAATCGATCGTGACCCTGCGCATGGACAGCAAGGTCAAGGATCTGCCGGCCGATACCTCGGCGGGCATCTTCACCAGTGGTTTGCTCGGCGAGAGCTATATCGGTCTGCAGCCCGGCGGCGATCCCGACGTGCTGAAGCCCGGCGAAGAGATCGTCTTCACCCAGCCGGCCGTGGACCTGATCCAGCTGGTCGGCAAATACATGTTCAGTGGCGGCGCCGGTGGCGGCGCTGCTCCGAAGCCCAACGATGGCGCGCAGGCGCCTGCAACGGAAACGCAACCATGAAGATGAAACTGATCCCGGCCCTGCTCGCCTCGTCGCTGCTGCTGGCTACCCCGTTCCTGGCCCAGGCGCAGGCCGCCGCCCCCGCTGCCGCCGCCCCCCAGGGCCAGGCCGGCAAGGTGGTGATCGACGCCAGCACGCGCATCCTCACCACCCTGCAGCAGCGCCGTGCCGAATTCAGCGGCAACCCGGCCAGCCTGCGCAGCTATATCGACAGCGAGCTCAACCGCACCTTCGACCGCGACTATGCCGCGCGCCTGGTGCTGGGCACGCACGCCCGCGGCGCTGCGGACGCTGACATCAAGCTGTTCGCCAATGCGATGGCCGACAACCTGATGCAGCGCTATGGCTCGACCCTGCTCAACATCCAGGGCAAGCCGAGCTTCCGCCTGAAGGGCGAAAGCCCGCTGCCGGGCAACCGCGGCGTGCGCGTGAGCACCGAGCTGGTGCGTGCCGGCAGCGAGCCGACGCCGGTGGAGTACTGGATGCGCAACGAAGGCGGCCAGTGGAAGATCTTCGACGTGAACATCGAAGGCATCTCCTACGTGCAGACCTTCCGCAACCAGTTCGATGCCCCGCTGCGACAGAAGGGCATCAAGCAGGTGGCCACCGAACTGCGCAGCGGCAGCATGCAGGCTGGGCCGGCCGGCAATGGCAAATAAGGCGCTGGCGCTGCTGGAAGGTGACACCCTGCGCCTGCGCGGGGTGCTCGACCGTGCAGCGGTGATCGCGCTGTGGCCGCAACTGCAGGCCCTGCCTGCGCAGCTGTCGCGGCTGGAACTGGCGGAGGTCGAGCGCGTGGACAGCGCCGGCCTGGCGTTGTTGGCCGAGTTGGCCGCACGCGCGCGCCAGGGCGGCCATCCGCTGACAATCTCCGGCGCCCCCGCCGGCTACAACGAGCTGAGCGCGGCCTACCGGCTGTCGCCCGACCTGGACTTCAACGCTACTTCTGCTGCGAGCTGACATGAACGTCGTGCGCGTTTTCCCTCTGATCCTCCTGGCCGCCGCGCTCAGCGCCTGTGCCGGCAAGCCGGCGCGCAGCGACGCGCCGACCGCCGACACCGTGGTGCCGGCGACGAATACCACCACGGTCGACAACGCTGCTGGTGCGGATGCGCCTGCTGCGAGCGTCGCAGCCGACGCCCCCGTACCTGCTGCGGCCGCGCCGGCACCGGCTACCGCCTCGCAGGGTGCAACCGGCAGTGATGCCACCGCCGCCGCACCGGGCGGCGATGACGACTTCGACGCGCTGTACGGCGCCAATGGCAGCACCACCAGCACTACCGCGTACGACCCGTGGGAACCCTTCAACCGCAAGGTGCACGGGTTCAACAACGCCGTCGACCGCGGTATCGCTCGCCCGCTGGCAACCGCCTATACCCACGTGGTGCCGCGCTTTGCCCGTACCGGCGTGAGCAACTTCTTCAGCAACCTGCGTGCGCCGCTGACCATCACCAACCAGCTGCTGCAGGGCCGCCCCGGCGACGCCTGGGACAGCCTGGGCCGGTTCCTGATGAACAGCACGCTGGGCATCGGTGGCCTGTTCGACCCGGCCAGCAAGGCGATGGTGCCGCGACGCAACGAGGACTTCGGGCAGACCCTGGGCGCCTGGGGCTGGCGTCGTTCGCGCTACGTGGAACTGCCGTTCTTCGGCCCGCGTACCGTGCGTGATGTGTTCGGCCTGGCCGGTGACATCCCGCTGTCGCCGATCCGCCGCATCGAAAGCGACAAGTACCGCATCGGTCTGCAGGGCCTGCAGCTGGTCGATACCCGCGCGCAGCTGCTGGCGATCGACGACCTGCGCGATACCGCGGTGGACGAATACGCCCTGGTCCGCGATGCCTGGATGCAGCGCCGCAACTACCAGATCGAGAACGACCTGCGTGGCAAGCGCGAGCGTGGCAGCGACGATGCGAACTCGCCGATCCCGGTCGATGCGATGCCGATGCCGCAGTGGACCAATTGACCGCTGCCGGCAACGCATGAAAAAACCCCGCCTCGGCGGGGTTTTTTGTTTTACCGACGTCCACCCACCTTCCGGCAGGTGCCAACCTTGGTTGGCACGTCGTCTTCAGGCCGCCAGCGCCGCCTCGACCGCTTCGCGCAGGCGCGCGTCATCGGCGGCAACGTCCGGGGCAAAGCGGGCGATGACCTCGCCATCGCGGCCAACCAGGAACTTCTCGAAGTTCCACAGCACCGCCGGTGCCGGGTGGATCGGAATCTCCTTGCTGGCCAGGCGCTCGCGCAGCGGGCCTTCACCGATCGCCTGCGGCTGCGCGGCGGTCAGCTGCTGGTACAGCGGGTGGGTATCTTCACCGGCCACGCTGATCTTGGCGAACATCGGGAAGCTCACATCGTAGGTCAGCTGGCAGAACTGCTGGATCTCCGCCTCGCTGCCCGGCTCCTGGCCGAGGAAGTTGTTGGCCGGGAAGCCCAGTACTTCCAGCCCCTGCGCGTGCTTTTCCGCATACAGCGCCTGCAGGCCTTCGTACTGCGGGGTCAGGCCGCACTTGGACGCCACGTTGACCAGCAGCAGCACCTTGCCCTGGTAGTCGGCAAGAGAGGACGGCTGGCCGTCGATGGTGGTGAGGGAAATATCCTGGATCGAGGTGCTCACGCGGGGCTCCGGCTACAGTGGGGAAAGGCCCACCAGCATACCGCCGCACGTGACCGGTAGTGCCGGCCGCTGGCCGGCAGCCTCATGAMTCTTCGGGAACGRTCGTGCAGCTGCCGGCCAGCGGCCGGCACTACCGTCAGTCGACGCAGAGGGTGCCTTGTGCCTTGCCACCGTCGATGCGTTGCCGGCAACCGAAGTTCTGGCTGACATCACGCTGGCAGGTGCCGGTTGCCACCGCGCCTGCGGTCACCTCGGCGGACGCCAGGCACTGGCCGCTGCAGTCGCTCTTGCTGCTGCAGGACTTGCCCGCGTCAGCATAGGGAATCACGCACTGCACCCGTTGCAGGCGGCCCAAGGGCTGCAGGGTACCGCCCGCCGCGCGGCAGTCCACATCGCGTGCTTCTTCATAGGCTGCAGCGGCTTCAGGGCTGTCGGCCACCGTGGCTGCCGCGCCTGCATCGTCACTGGCGGGTGGAGCACTGCTGCAGGCGGCAAGCAGCGCGCCCAAGGCAGCGCTGGCAAGGAATCGGAGGCGCATGGCGGTACCTGGTCAGTGAGGACGGCGCCAGCATACGCACCCGGCGATGCAGGTGGCGTGTCAGCCGGCGTTGCCGTCTTCCTCTCCGTCGGCAGAGGTCAACTGCTGCAACGGATCGGGGGTCAGCTCAGGGGGCAACGCGCGCTTTGATTTGCTGCCCAGTTCGGCAAGTCGGCGGGCACGGCTGATGGCTGACTGCGGCGAATCGATCAGGCGGTTGCGCGCGTCGGCGTAAGCCTTGCCTGCATCGTCGAGCTTCCTGCCCATGGCATTGAAGTCCTGCAGGAATCCGGTCAGGGCATCCAGCACCAGTCCACCGGCTTCACTGATCTTCAATGCCTGCTTCTGCACCTTGTCACGTGTCCACAGACGCTCGGCCACCCTCAACAGGGCCATCAGCGTGTTGGGCGAGGCAAACACCACGCGGTTGTCGAAGGCATAAGCCTGCAATGCCCCATCCGCGCCCAGTGCCGCCGACAGTGCGCCTTCGATGGGAACGAAAGCGATGGTGATATCCAGGGTCTCGCTGCCAAGAGCCTTCGGATAGTTCTTTTCGCCCAGATCCTTGACGTGCTGGCGCAGCGCCACCGCATGGCGGCGCAGTGCATCTTCGGACTGTTCCGGCGTGGCGGCATTCATCGCTTCCTGCCAAGCGATCAGGTTGACCTTGCTGTCGATCACCACGCTGCGCTCATCGGGGAACTGCACCACCACGTCCGGCCGCAGGCGCGCGCCCTCATCATCCACCGCGTGCTTCTGCCGCTGGTAGTGGACGCCTTCCTCCAGGCCTGAGCCACGCAGCACGTTGTCGAGCATCAGCTCACCCCAGTCGCCGCGTACCTTGGCACTGCCTTTCAGTGCATTGGTCAGCGCCGAGGCCTGTGCGGCCATGTCCTGGTTGAGGGTCTTCAGTTCGCCCACCGCGCCAAGCAGGCTGGCACGCTGCCGCGCCTCTTCCCCGTACAGCGTGTCGACCCGGTTGCGGAAATCCCCCAGCCTGTCGGCAAAGGGTTTGAGCAGCCCTTCGATGTCCGCGCGTGACTGCACCGTGGCCTGGCGCACGTTCTTTTCGAACTGTTGCCCGCGTTCGTCGAAAACCTTGCCCGCCAGTTCCGCGAAGGCACCGGACAGTTTTTCCTTGGCGGTATCCAGATAGCTGCGCAGCTCGGCGCTGGCGCGTTCGGAATGCTGCAGGTTGGCCAGGGCGCGCGCGTGTTCGCCATGAAGTTGCTGGTAACGCTGCTGCGCCTGCTGCAGCTCCGTGCTGGACTGGGCCAGATCGGCCCGTACCTGCGCCAAGGCAGCTTCGCGCTCGGCCAACATCGCTTCACGACTGGACGCCAACGCGGCCTCCCGCTCCACGCGTGCGGTCAGGGTAGTGACAAGCTGGGCGTGCTGCTGGCTTCGGCCGCGCTCGCTTTCCAGCTCCGCCAGCAAGGTTTCCAGCCGCCCTCTCAGTTGGCCGGCGTCAACCAGTGCGAGGCGATGCTGTTCGCGTTCGGTAACCAGCTGTTGCTGTACTTCGGCAGCGGGTGCGCTGGTGGATGCGCGACGCCACAACAGCACCAGCACCAGCAGCGTCGCCAGCAGCAGCGCCACGGCGACAATCATGAGGACTTCGATGTTCATGCGGCCAGTGTAGCCCCGCTGCGCTAGCCTTGGTTGGACCACGACGGACCCGCCCATGCTTGTTCTCTACGGAAAGCCCACCTCGATCAACGTGCGCAAAGTGCTGTGGCTGTGCGCCGAACTCGATCTGTCGTTCTCCCATGATCCGGCACCTGCGCCGGAGCGCTTGGCTGCGCTGAATCCGAACTTGCAGGTACCGGTGCTGCGCGATGGCGACTTCGTGCTGTGGGAGTCCAACAGCATCTGCCGCTACCTGGCCGCCCGGCAGGGACGAGACGATCTACTGCCGGCCGCTGCACAAGCCCGTGCCCAGGTCGAGCAGTGGATGGACTGGCAGGCCAGCGACCTCAACAGCGCTTGGCGCCACGTGTTCATGGCCCGCGTGCGCCAGCACCCCGACTTCGCGGACGACGCACGCGCCGAGGCAAGCCTGGAACAATGGAACCGCCTGATGACCGTGCTCGACCACCAGCTTGCCGCCAGCAATGCCTACGTGGCGGGCACCGACTTCAGCCTGGCCGACATCGTCCTCGGCCTGTCGACACAGCGCTGGCGCAGCACCCCCGGCAACAAACCTGTGCTGCGCCACGTAGACGCCTGGTTCGAACGCCTGCGCCCCCGGCCGGGCTTCAACGAGCATGTAGACAACGGCGTGGCGTAGCCCGTTTGCTTGGCTTCATCCACGCATGGCGTGGAGCTACTGTGTCGACCAAGGTCGACACCTACCAACAGCGGCGGGAAACCGTCGAAGGCGGGGCGGTGTGGGTTGGCAGGACCGTTGGCGCCATGGATGGCGCCATCGAGCCCCCATGGACGGGTTTACGGCGTGTCCTGCCTGCCCACACCGTCCCGCCAACCCGCAGGAGCCCCGCTTTGGCTTTGGCTTTGGCTTTGGCTGTTGCTGTCGCCTCTGCGGGTGCCGGGCGCAGCCCGGCGTTACCAGCCTTCCAGCACGATCTTGCCCTTGGCCCGGTGGCTCTCCAGCAGCGCATGCGCGCGCCGCAGGTTGGCCGCGTCAATGCGCCCGAAGTGCTCGCCAAGCGTGGTCTGCAGCACGCCAGCATCGACCAGATCGGCCACCCGGTTCAGCAGTTCGTGCTGGCGCTGCATGTCCGCGGTCCTGTACAGCGGCCGGGTGAACATGGATTCCCAGTGCAGCGACAGCGCCTTGCGCTTGAGCGCCATCACATCGATCTGGCCCGGATCATCGATCAGCCCCAGCTGCCCCTGCGGTGCCAGCAGCTCGACGAGCTGCGCATAGTGCTGGTCGGTGTGGGTCAGGCTGGCCACATGGTCCACCTGGGTGATGCCCAGCCGGGCCAGGCCCTCGGCCAGCGGCCGGGTGTGGTCGATCACATGGTGCGCGCCCATCGCCTGCACCCAGTCCTGGGTCTCCGGGCGCGAGGCGGTGCCGATCACCGTCAGCTTCGTCAGCCGGCGCGCCAACTGCACCAGGATCGAACCCACGCCACCCGCTGCACCGATCACCAGCAGGGTCTGGCCCTCGCCGCCGCCTTCGGCAATACGCAGGCGGTCGAACAGCAGTTCCCATGCGGTGATCGCGGTCAACGGCAGCGCCGCAGCGGCGGCATCGTCCAGGCTGGCCGGCTTGCGGCCAACGCTGCGCTCGTCCACCAGCTGGTACTCGGCATTGCTGCCCGGGCGATCGATCACACCGGCGTAGTACACCGCATCGCCGGGCTGGAACAGGGTCACCTCGCTGCCGACCGCATCGACCACACCGACCGCATCCCACCCCAGCACGCGCGGGCCGTCGGTGGCGGCGCCGCGCCGCACCTTGGTGTCGACCGGATTCACCGCCACCGCGCGCACCGCCACCCGCAGGTCGCGCGGGCCCGGCTGGGGCAGGGGCAGGTCGAGATCGATCAGGGCCTGCGGGTCGTCGATCGGCAGGCCGGCTTGGGTGTAGGCAATGGCACGCATGGGGGATATCCAGGGAGGAGAGACCACAGCGTGCGCCGTGCGCAGGGGGGCGGAAAGGCGCAGAATCGGTCAACACTTTCACTGCAGCAATGAAAATGGTCCGCTTCGACGATCTGCAGCTGTTTGTCCGTACCGCCGCGCTGGGCAGCTTCTCCCAGGCCGCGCGCGAGGCCGACCTGCTGCCGGGCCAGGTTGCCGCAGCGGTGGCGCGACTGGAACGCGAACTGGACCTGCGTCTGTTCGTACGCACCACCCGCAGCCTGCGGCTGACCGCCGAAGGCGCGCTGTACCTGCCCTACGCACAGGAGGTTCTGAGCACCCTGCGCGAAGGCCAGGCGCGGGTGCAGGGCGAGGACGCCGAACTGCACGGCACCCTGCAGTTGTCGGCGCCGTCGGACTTCGGCCGCAACCTGCTGCTGCCGTGGCTGACCGCGTTCCGCGCGGCGCATCCACGGCTGCGCCTGCACCTGCGCCTGTCCGACGAAGTGGCCGACGTGTTCCGCGACCCGGTCGACGTGGCCATCCGCATCGGCCACTTCGACGACGCCAGCTACGTCGCCCTGCCCTTGCTGGAACAGAACCGGCGGGTGCTGGCTGCGTCGCCCGGGTACCTGCGGCGGCGTGGCACGCCCAGCCGCCTGGAAGATCTGCGCGAGCATGATTGCCTTGTCTACCAGCTCGGCGGCCGCGCCTACGATCGCTGGTCGTTCGAGATCGAGGGGCGCCGCGTGGTGATCCCGGTGCGCGGGCCGCTGGTCTGCGACGACGCCGACGTGGTGCGGCGCTGGGCGGTCGCCGGCGAAGGCATCACCTACAAGTCCTGGCTGGACGTCCGCGACGACGTGCTGGAAGGGCGCCTGCAGGTGCTGCTGGATGGCATCGGCAGCCACATTCCCCTGCAGCTGGTCTGCCCCCATCGCAAGCAGTTCTCACCGGCGGTGCGGCAACTGCACGCGCAGCTGCGCCAGCATCTGCAACCGCTGCTGTCCGCCATGCCCGGCAATGGCGACACGCCCCTGTCGCCTGCGCCAGCACTGGCCGACAATGGCGCTCCCCCGTTGTAAGAGAGTCGCGCCATGCCGTGGATGGGCATCCAGGATCTGTGGACCTTCCTGCTCGCTGTGCTGGTGTTTCTGGCGCTGCCCGGGCCGGGCACCTTCACCCTGCTGACCGCTACCGGTCGCGGCGGTGTGCGCGGCGGCTACACGGCGCTGGCCGGCCTGCTGGTCGGCGACCAGATCCTGATGTGGCTGGCACTGGCCGGCGTGGCCGCGCTGCTGAAGGCCAATCCGACGGTGTTCCATGCCGTGCAGTATCTCGGCGCGGCGTATCTGGTGTGGGTAGGCATCAGCCTGCTGCGCACGCCCAAGGGTGACGGTGCCGACGTTGGCCCGGTGCGCATGCAGCCCGGACGCTACTTCCACCAGGCGATCCTGGTCAGCCTGCTCAATCCGAAAGCGATCCTGTTCTACATGGCCTTCCTGCCGTTGTTCATCGACCCGAAGGCCCACCAGGGCATCGCTACGTTCGCCGCGCTGGCCGGGATCATCTTCGTGGTCAGCATCGCCTACTGCTCGCTGCTGATCTGGGTCGGCAACCTGGCCCGCCGCCGGTTGATCCAGCACCCGCGGGTCAGCGATGCGCTACGGCGTGTTGCCGGCCTGTTCCTGGTCGGCTTCGGCATCCGCCTGGGCCTGAACGGCTGAGATCCCGTCGGCCTGGCAGGCCGCGCGCAGGTGGTCGATGAACACCCGCAGCTTGGGCGCCATATGCTCGCGCGCCGGGTAGTACAGATGAAAGCCGGGGAACGGCGGCTGCCAGTCCTCCAGCACGCTGCGCAGGCGGCCGGCAGCCAGGTCGTCGGCGACCAGTGAGGCGAACCCCTGCGCCATGCCCAGCCCAGCCAGCACCGCCGCATAGGCCAGTTCGGCATCGTTGAACACCAGCCGGCCCTCGACGGCTACGTCCAGGTCACGCCCCTCACGGCTGAATTCCCAGGGCATCAGCCGGCCATTGGCGCGGCGATGGACGATACAGTCGTGGCCCTGCAGCTCCTGCGGGCTCTGCGGCACACCGTGGCGCGCGAAGTAGCCCGGCGTGGCCACCACCACCTGGCGCTCGGGCGGCCCGATCGGCACCGCGATCATGCCCTGCGCCAACGATTCCCCCAGGCGGATGCCTGCGTCGAAACCCTCGGCGACCAGATCGGTCAACGCCGGTTCCACGCACAATTCCACCTCCACCTGCGGATACCGGGCCAGGAAGGACGGCAGCGCCGGCAGGACCCGGCGCTCGGCAACGATGCGTGGCAGGGTGATGCGCAGCCGACCGGCCGGCACGGTCCGCGCGCTGTCCAGGTCCTCGAAGGCCGATTCGATCTGTGCCAGCCCGCCACGTACGCGCTGCAGGAAGCGTGCACCGTGCTCGGTCAGCCCCACCCGGCGCGTGGTCCGTTGCAACAGGCGCACGCCCATCCGCGCTTCCAGCGCGCGCACGCTCTGTGACAGTGCCGAGGTCGAGACACCAAGCGCATCTGCGGCGCGGGTAAAGCTGGCGTGGTCGGCCACGTGGACAAACGCGACCACCGCCGACAGCGGTGCGGAGGGATCCATTGTGAAGCGTTCCTTCATTGTCAGTTCGGCTGTGTCCAGTTTATCCACAGGATCATCGGACGGATGCTTTCCCTCCCGGCGGCACACCGCCTCCTCCGATGGAATGCCACATGTCACTTGATCACTACCGCCTGCTCGGTCGCTCCGGCCTGCGTGTCAGCCCGATGGCGCTGGGCACGATGACCTTCGGTGCCGACTGGGGGTGGGGCGCGGACGAAGCCGAGGCCCGCCGCATCTTCGATGCCTACGTCGAACGCGGTGGCAACTTCGTTGATACCGCAAACAACTACACCAATGGCAGCGCCGAGACGCTGCTCGGGCGATTCGCCCAGGGCCGCCGCGAACGGCTGGTGATCGCCAGCAAGTACACCCTGGCGACCGTGCCCGGCGATCCGAACAACGCCGGCAACCACCGCAAGAGCATGATGCGCTCGGTGGAGGACAGCCTGCGCCGGCTCGGCACCGACTACCTGGATCTGCTGTACCTGCACGCCTGGGACGACACCACCGGGGTGGACGAGGTGATGCGCGGTTTCGACGATCTCGTGCGCAGCGGCAAGGTGCTGTATGCCGGCATCTCGGACACGCCGGCCTGGCAGATCGCCCGCATGCAGACCCTGGCCGACCTGCGCGGTTGGGCGCCGCTGGTGGCCCTGCAGATCGAATACAGCCTGATCCAGCGCAGCGTCGAACAGGAGCTGCTGCCGATGGCCGAGGCGCTCGGGTTGGGCGTGGTGGCGTGGTCGCCGCTGGGCAGCGGGGTGCTGACCGGCAAGTACAGCGCGGCTGATCTCACCGCGGCCGAGCCGCCGGAGGCTACGCCGGGCGGTTCCCGGCGCAACGTGGCCCTCATCAATGGCGCGTTGACGCCACGTTCGTTGAACATCGCCGGGGAAGTCGCTGCCGTCGCGGCGGAACTGTCGCACTCGGCTGCGCAGGTCGCTCTGGCCTGGCTGCTGCAACGACCCGCGGCCGGGGCCATGCCGATCGTCGGTGCACGCACCCTGGACCAGTTCGAACACAACCTGGCGGCGCTGGATCTGGCGCTGCCGGCTGAGGCGCTGGCACGGCTGGATGCGATCAGCGCGGTCGCGCCTGCCTTCCCGCACGACTTCCTGCAGATGCCGCTGCCACGCATGCTGATGAGCGGCGGTACGCGTCTGCAGCCACGCGCGCTGGGCAGGTAACAATGGGGGCGCGCTATGCTGGCGCCCCTCGTGGGACAAAAGCGCCATGGCCGCAACACCAACGCTCGCGGTCGCAGCAGCCCTGGTGCTGCTGCTTGCCAGTGGACCGGCCACGGCCGCACCGGACCACCGCTGCCTCAGCGATGGCCGCGACAACACGATCCACCTGGAATGGCGCTGGCTGGACGATGGCCGCGCCGATGTGCGCTACGCCGGGCACAGCGAGCGCCTGCCGCTGCGGCGGGTCTCCGAACAGACCACGGTGCTGGACGAAGACCGCCCCTACCAGTTCGACACCGTCTGGGAAGAGCGCGTGGACGGTCGCATCAACGGTCACTACACACTGAGCACGCAGGGCACACGGATCTACAGCTTCAGCTACGTGCGTGCCCGGGACGGTCGCCGCGCGGACTTCGACGAAGACGTCAACGCCTTCCAGGACGACGGCTGTCACTGGTAGGCGCCTGCGCTGAGGCCGTTTGTGCCGTTTCCGGCAGAGTGCCCAGCGTCCAGCGCGCGCTGTGTCGGCCATGACCCCCGTCAGTGGCAATGCTGCGCTGCGTTCGGTCACACTCGGGGACTTGTCGTTCTCAGTCACCCCTTCCGAGGCCTGCATGTCCCTGCTCCGGCGCAAGTCCCTAGATTCCGTCACCGTCCATGAAGCCGGCCGGCGTCTGGTCCCGACCCTCAGCTGGCCGCACCTGATCGCGCTGGGCATCGGCGCCATCGTCGGCACCGGCATCTACACCCTGATCGGCGTGGGTGCCGACCGCGCTGGCCCGGCCTTGCTGATCTCCTTCGCCATCGCCGGCGCGGTGTGTGCCTGCGCGGCATTGGCCTATGCAGAGCTGTCCACGATGATGCCTGCCGCCGGCAGTGCCTATACCTACAGCTACAGTGCCCTGGGCGAAGTGTTTGCCTGGGTGGTGGGCTGGAGCCTGATCCTGGAGTACTCGCTGGTGGTGAGTACCGTGGCGGTCGGCTGGTCCGGTTACTTCGTCGGCTTCCTGGAATGGGTGCATACCCAGTTCGGCTGGGACCTGCGCCTGCCGGCGATGCTCGCGGCAGGCCCGCACGTCGATGGCGGCATGATCAACCTGCCCGCCATCGTCATCACCTGGCTGGTGGCCCTGATGCTGATGGCCGGTACCAAGGAAAGCGCCACCCTCAACGCGATCCTGGTCGTGTTCAAGCTGATCGCGCTGGCGATCTTCGTGGCGGTGGCCCTGCCGGCGTTCGACGCCAACAACCTGCAGCCGTTCATGCCTTACGGATTCGCCAAGACGCTGGGCCCGGATGGCGTCGAGCGCGGCGTGATGGCGGCGGCGGCGATCATCTTCTTCGCGTTCTACGGCTTCGACGCGATCTCCACCGCCGCCGAAGAAACCAAGAACCCCGGGCGCGACCTGTCCATCGGCATCATCGGCTCGATGGTCGGCTGCACCATCGTGTACGTGCTGGTGGCGCTGGCTGCGATTGGTGCGATGAGCTACACCGTGTTCGGCCAGAGTGCCGAGCCGCTGGCATTGATCATGCGCCAGCTGGGCCAGCCCACCGCCGCGATGCTGATCGGCGTGATCGCGATCATCGCCCTGCCGACCGTGCTGCTGGCCTTCCTGTACGGCCAGAGCCGCATCTTCTTCGTCATGAGCCGCGATGGACTGCTGCCGCGTGGCCTGTCCAAGGTCAACGCACGTACCGGCACGCCGGTGGCGACCACGCTGTTCACCGCCCTGGTGGTGTCGGCACTGGCCGGCGTTGCACGCCTGGACGAGATCGCCGCACTGGCCAATGCCGGTACCCTGGCCGCGTTCACCGCCGTTGGCATCTGCCTGGTGGTGCTGCGCGTGCGTGAGCCGAACCGCGAGCGCACCTTCCGCACGCCTTTGGCCTTCATTGTCGGCCCGCTGGCGGCACTGGGCTGCATCTACCTGTTCATCAGCCTGCCGCACACCACCCAGCTGTACTTCCTGGCGTGGAACGTGGTCGGCCTGGTGCTGTACTTCGCCTACAGCCGTCGCAACGCGCTGATCGGCCGGTAAAGGCAGCGCCGGGCCATGCCCGGCGGTCTTTGGGTCGTGCCGGCACTACCGCAGGGCGGCTAACCGCCCTGCTTTGCCGCGTAGTCCTGCGCCTGGCGCATCACCCGCAACAGGTTGCCGCCCCAGATGGCGGCGATCTGTTGTTCGCTGTACCCCTTGCGCAGCAGCCACGCGGTGATCTTCGGCAGCTGGCTGACATCGGGCAGGTCGCTCAGGCCACCACCGCCATCCCAGTCCAGACCGATGCCGACGTGCTCGGGGCCGACCACCTTCAGGATGTGCTCGAAATGGGCGAAGAAGTCGTCCAGGCTGGCGTGGCGCACCGGGTGTTCGTGGTCCAGTGCCTGCTCGGCCTTCTGCAGCGCCACGCCCTGTTCGATGGTCATGCCTTCCCAGCCACCCAGCTGCTTGCTCAGGGCTTCTTCGGCCTGCTTGCGCTCGGGCGACTTGGCGGTGTCGATCAGGTAGCCGCCGTACGCGTTCACCTGGATCACCCCGCCAGCCTTGGCCAGCTTGCGCAGGCGCGCGTCATCAAGATTGCGTGGGTGGTCGTAGACCGCCTTGGCCGAGCTGTGCGACAGCACGAACGGCACCGGCATCATCGCCAGCAGATCGTCGAACACGGCATCGGAGGCGTGCGACTGGTCGATGACGATGCCCAGCTTCACCGCCTCGCGCACCAGGTCCTTGCCAGCCGGGCTCAGGCCCTTCCATTCAGCCCCCTTGGGATCGGTGACCGAATCGGCGAACTCGTTGTTGGCGAAGTGCACGGTGCTGAGCAGGCGCAGGCCCGCACGGTGATAGAACGACAGCAGGCTGGGATCGGCCACCAGCGGACTGGCGTTCTCCATGCTGATGTAGACCACGCGCTTGCCGGCGGCCTTGATCCGCGCCGCGTCATCGGCGGTCAGCGCCAATGCGAAGCGCTCGGGATTGGCGGCCAGCATCTGCCGGATCTCCAGCAACCGCTGCAGGCCGTGGTCGCGCTCGGCCAGATGCGCGGCGGCCGTGCGGTCGCCCTGGTCGGTATAGATCGCCCAGAAGCCGCCATCAAGCGCACCTTCGACCATGCGCGGGTAGTCCACCTGCGAGAGTGCGTTGCGGTCGTGCCGCTGCTCGATGTCGAAGCCGTCGCGGCCGAAATTGGCCGGCGTATCCAGATGACTGTCCAGGGTCAGCAGGCGCTGCTGCAGTGCCTTGGCACGGGCCAGCTCCTGCGCGCTGAAGTCGATGGCATGGGCGGACAGCGGCGCACTCAGCGCCAGGGCGAGCAGCAGGGACAGACGACGCAACGACGGCATGGGCATCCACCGGCAATGGGAAGGACACGACCATAGCGCCGCGACGGCCAACGCCGGTAGTGCCGTATTGATCCGCCAGCTCCATTACACTCGCCGGCAGCCGATAAGTCAGCGTGCAGCACCGCGTGCTGCGTCGACCATGGAATGGAAGCATTGATGTCGAACTCCCAGCCTCCAGCGCTGCCCGCGCAGGGCCAGGCCCCCGTCCCCGCCAGCACGGTCACCGTCGAACAGCTCAAGCGTGATGTGCTGCCAACGTTGTTTGCCGGGCGTACCGACATCGGCCGCTATGGCCCGGCCGACCTGGCCAGCGCCAGCGCCGAGCCGGCCTGGCAGGATGGCAGCGCCAACGCACTGGCCCAGGCGCTTGCCGAACTGGTCAGCCGGCTGTCCGAACACGATCCCAATGCGCTGCTGCAGCGCGCGGGATGGTGGGAGCGGTTCACCGGTGCCGATATCGAAGAACGCCTGCGCCGTCGCATTGCCATGGGCAGCAACGGCGACGTCCTGGCCAGGATCGAGCGCGAAGCCATCGCCGTGCGGGCCAGCGTCGATCGACTGGATGCGCAGCTGCTCGAGCATGACGTGCAGGGGGTGCGACTGCAGGTGTACATCGATGCAGGCGTGCAGTTCCTGCAGGAGCTGCCAGCGGCCGTCGACAGCGACGATGGCGCGCCGGTGCTCGACCGTCCGGTCGAGCGGCTGCAACGCCGCGTAGCCAACCTGACCGCGCTGCTGGCCAGCCATTCGATGAGCCGGATGCAGGTGCAGCTGGCACGCAGCCATGCCATCGACCTGCTGGACCGTTACAGCGAGACGGTGCAAATCCTGTTGCCGATCTGGCGCCAGACCATCCAGGCGCTGCACAACAGCGACAACGCCAGCCCGCAGATGATCGCCAGCGCGGCCCAGGCACAGGACCAGCTGAAACAGGCCCTGCAGCAGTTGCTGCGCACATCGGCGGTGCCGGCATGAGCGCGCCGGTACGCGATCCGCTGCAGATCCCGCCGGATCTGCAGGCGCGGGTGGAGGCTGTTCCGGGCCTGCGCGCGTTCTACCGGCGGGCCTCGCTGCTGCGGGTCTTCGGCCTGGCCTGCCTTCCGCTGGCGGCAACGGCGCTGTCCTGCATGGCGCTGGCATTTACCGGCACCGAGCTGGGCCCCCCGTCGTGGGCACAGGTGCCGGCCGGCTATGGGTCGAAGGACACGGGCAGGCAGTTGCTCATCCTGCTGGTCATGACCCCCTTGCTGCTGGTGTGGATGTTCTTCGGCGTGCGCGACCTGCTCAGCCGCCATCGCCTTCGCCGCTTCGCCTGGTCATTCGCGCTGGGTTCGATGCTGCTGTGCGGTGCCTGGGGAAGCATGGGCATCACCGCACCCGCCATCGGCCAGGGCGATCGCCTCGACTATCGCCAGCTGGACGCGCTGATCGCCAGTCCAGACTTCAGCGGCTTCAGCCCCCAGTGGCAGGCCTATCTGCGTGCACAGCAGGAGCTTCCCTACGGCGTCGCCTCGTCGGCCGTGGTCGCCACTGCCCGTGCGTTGGCCAATGGCGAAGACATCGGTGTTCCGGTATCGCCGGCAATGCAGTCCCGCTTCGAGAAGGCAGCAGGGCTGCCCCGCTCTGAACGGTCGCAGCGATTGCATCAGCAGCGTCTGCTGGGCTGGCTTCTGTTCGACGTCGGCTGGGTGCTCGCGCTGCTCGCGGTTCCGGCGCTGCTGGCGCTGGGCGCGGTGGCGATCGTGCTCGGCCACCATCTGCGGCGCAGGTCCGAGGTGATCAACGGGTTGCTGCAGCAGCTGCAGCCGGTTCCTGCGCCGCCACGCGCGCAGCCCTGAGGCTGGCGCGCGGGGGCAGTCTTCGGCGCTGTGTGGGGGAGCCGGGCATCGCCCGGCTCCACACCCCGTAGGTCAGTCCACCACGCGGCAGAACACGGCCTTCAGGTAACGCGATTCCTGCACGTGGGCCATGAACGGATGGTCCGGGCCGGCGCCGGCCACCTTCAGGATCTGGATGGTGCGGCCGGAGAAGTACGCCGCACGACGCAGCATGTCCAGGAACTGGTCCTCGGCCACGAGGCCGGTGCAGGAGAACGTGGCGAACAGGCCACCGGGCTTGACCACGCCCAGCGCCAGCTTGTTCATGTCCAGGTACTTCTTCAGCGCGGTGATGACCTGGTCGCGGTCGCGGGTCATCTTCGCCGGGTCCAGGATCACCACGTCGTACTGCTCACCGCGGTTGGCCGCATCGCGCAGCCACGGGAAGATGTCGGACTGGACGAACTTCGGGCGCACGTTGTTCAGACGTGAATTGCCCTTGGCGATCTGGATGACGTCCTCATCGATGTCGATGCCGACCACTTCCGATGCACCGCGCGCGGCCGCGTACACGGCGAAACCGCCGGTGTTGCAGCACAGGTCGAGCACGCTCTTGCCTTCCACCTGCTGGCTCAGCCACTCACGGTTCTCGCGCTGGTCGGCAAAGAAACCGGTCTTGTGCGCACCGGCCGGGTCGGCACGGAACTTGATGCCGTACTCGGTGATCACCGACGCTTCGGTGGTGGTGTTGCCGTGGAAATCGAAGCTTTCCTGCTTCTGCACGTGTTCGTCGGCGAAGCTGTGGAAGCGGCAACCCGGGAACTGTTCACGCAGGGCGTCGTAGATCCATTCGCGGTGGCGGAACATGCCGGCGGCGAAGAACTCCACCACTACCAGGTCGCCGTAGCGGTCGACCACCAGGCCGGACAGGCCATCGCCCTCGCTGTGCACCACGCGCCAGGCGTCGGACACCGCATCGAGCTTCAGCACCTCACGACGCAGCGACACCGCCTGGGCGATCTTGCGCGAGAACCAGCCGGCATCCAGCGGGATCTGCGGGTCGGTTTCGAGGATGCGTACGGCAATACGCGAATGCCCGTTGTAGAAGCCACGGCCGATGAACTCGCCATCCACGCCGACGACATCGACGAGGGAGCCGGGCTTGGGCCGGACGGTCGGCTTCTCGACCAGTTTCTGGAAGATCCACGGGTGGCTGGAACGCCACGCGTTCTTGAGGCGGACAACGGGAAGGGGGGTATTCATCCACCTATTGTAGCCGGGGGGCATGGGGCGCCGGAAATCCGGTGAAGGCCCGCCATTTGACGCGGGCCCGGCCAGGCCGCAGAATCGGCTGCAGAAGGGGAGTAGCTCCCAGACGTTGTCGCCGTCAATTCGAGCCCGCAGGCTCCGGTGCAACGGCAGTTCCGGCCCATCGGAACTGCGAGCGAGACCTTCGCCGTACTGGCGAAGCTCTGTCCCTGGATCCCCTCCCGATCCTCCGTTGCAGATCCTCGCCGTCCGGCTTGAGGCATTTTTCATTTCCCAACGGACAAACCCATGCAGACGATCGGTAATTTGTGGTTGTGGGGCGGCTTCGCAGCGGTGGTGGTCATCGCCCTGCTGGTCGACCTCGTATTGATGCGCCACGGTGGCCCGCACAAGGTCACTTTCAAGGAAGCCCTGTGGTGGTCCATCGGCTGGGTCGCGCTGGCGCTGGCCTTCAACGGCGGCCTCTGGTTCTACCTGAACGAGACCGCCGGCCAGGTCGTGGCCAACAAGGTCGGCCTGGAGTTCCTGACCGGCTATCTGGTCGAGAAGGCGCTGGCGGTGGACAACATCTTTGTCTTCCTGATGATCATGAGCTACTTCGCGGTGCCGGAGGAACAGCGCCAGAAGGTGCTGATCATCGGCATCCTGGGCGCGATCGTGCTGCGTACGATCATGATCTTCGCTGGTAGCGTGCTGATCACCCAGTTCCACTGGCTGCTCTATGTATTCGGCGCCTTCCTGCTCTTCACCGGCTGGAAGATGTGGTTCGCCGCGGGCCAGGAGCCTGACCTGGAAGCCAACCCGGCCCTGCGCTGGATGCGCAAGCACCTGCGCCTGCTGCCGGACTACGAAGGCAACGCGATGAGCGTCAAGCGCGACGGCGTGCGCTGGTTCACCCCGCTGTTCGCGGTGCTGATCCTGATCGCGGTGACCGACGTGATCTTCGCAGTGGACAGCATCCCGGCGATCTTCGCGATCACCACCGACCCGTTCATCGTGCTGACCTCCAACGTGTTCGCGGTGCTCGGCCTGCGTGCGATGTTCTTCCTGCTGGCCGGCATGGCCGACCGCTTCCACCTGCTGCCGTACGGCCTGGCCCTGGTGCTGGCCTTCATCGGCATCAAGATGATGATCATCGACCTGTTCAAGATCCCGACCCCGATCTCGCTGGGCGTGGTCGCGGTGATCATCGCCGCCACGGTGGTGCTGAGCCTGAAGAACCCGCCGAAGGAAGGCGGCGCCTGATCCTGGCCGATTGAACGCTGCGGCCGGTGGATTGTCCCGCCGGTCGCAGCCACTCTCCCGCGGCGGTGGCCTTGGTTTCGCGCCAGCCACCGCCATTGCTGAGGGTATGAACACGAACGCGCCCCTGCCCGCCGGCGACGCGCCGGCCGCCCGCAACGACCGCACGCGCATCCTGCGCGCCTTCAATGCCAGCCTGGCCGCCGTGCTGGTGCTGGTGGCCGTGTTCGCCCTGCAGGACCATTTCGACTGGCGGCCCTGGGCGGTCGCACCGCTGGAAGCCAAGGGCCTGCTCGGCCTGATCGGCGGACCGCTGCTGCATGGCTCGGTCGAACACATTGCCGCCAACAGCTTCGCCATCCTGATCCTCGGCACCCTGGCCGGCAGCGTCTATCCCAAAGCCACGCTGCGTGCACTGCCCCTGCTGTGGCTGGGCTCGGGCATCGGTGCGTGGATGCTCGGCAACCCCGGCAGCTTCCATCTCGGCGCCAGTGGCGTCACCCACGGCCTGATGTTCCTGCTGGCCAGCCTTGGCCTGCTGCGCCGCGACCGCGCGGCGATCGCCACCGGGCTGATCGGCATGCTGTTCTACGGCGGCATGTTGATGACCGTGCTGCCGCATGCCGACGGTGTGTCCTGGCAGTCGCACATGGGCGGAGCCTTCGCCGGCATCATCGCCGCACTGCTGTTCCGCAACGCCGACCCGCTGCCGCCGCGCCCGCGTTACAGCTGGGAGGACGAGGAAGACGAGGTCGAGCCGCTGGCCGATGACGAACTCGAGCCGCCGTCGCCGCAGCGCGTGCCGGTGCTGTGGCAGCCGCGCGAAGGGCAGGACTATGTGGTGATCCCGTTCCGCCGGCCGGAAGACCCGCGCTCGTGATGCAACGGTAGTGCCGGCCGATGGCCGGCAAGCTCCTAAGCGTGTCGAGGTCGGATCCCCGAAGGGGCTCTGACCCTGGGCGCCGCATTCTCGCGTTCCGGTAGTCGCCGACCTTGGTCGGCGCTCATGCGTCCGGCGTTCCCATGCTTCCTGCTGCGACCGCGTGCCAACCAAGGTTGGCATCTACAGAGCGGGTCAGTTCGCCGCGTTCGCCGCCGCGCCCGTTCCATCCACCGCCTGCCGGCCCAATGCCGGGTCATCGGTGAAGAAGGCATCGATGCCGGTTGCCAGGTAGGCACGCATCTCCGCGATCGACCCCTCCGCGTTGCGCGCATTGTCCGCGCCCTTGCGCAGGTTGCTGGCCTGGAAGTGGTTCTCCGGGCGGAAGGTGTACGGAATCACCATCAGGCCCACCGCGTGCGCATCGCGCACCAGCGCCGTCGGCGTGCCCAGCGCACCGTTGGCATCCAGCGGGATGATCGAGCGCAGCTCCGGGCCTATGCCGTCGGCATAGGCCGCGATGTCCTTCAGCCCCGCCGGGGTCATCATCTGCGCATAGGTCAGCGCGCCGCCGGCCTTGGCGATGTCGGCCGGCTGGGTATCGCCCTTCCACAGCAGCTGCAACAGGCGGATGTTGCTGCCACGCGGGATCTTGCCGCGCAGGTAGCGCAGGTTGGCCGTCTCGAACGACTGGATGGTGACCGGGCCGACGTTGGTATAGGCGTTGCCGCGCAGCGCGGCCAGCAGCGTGTCTTCCATCGGCAGGCCGATCGACTGGAAGTAGGTCGGGTGCTTGATCTCCGGCACCAAGCCGATGCCACGGTTGGCACGACCGGCCTGCTGGACCAGGAACGCCAGGATCTCGTCCAGGCTGGCAATGCGGAACTGGCCGTCATAGGCGGTGCTGCGGAACTCCGGCAGGCGCTCGCGGGCGTACAGCGTCTTCAGCTCGGCCAGGGTGAAGTCTTCGGTGAACCAGCCTTCGACCGTCTGCCCGTCGATGACCTTGCGGGTCTTCCGCTTGGCGAATTCCTTGTGCTCGGCCACATCGGTGGTGCCACCGATCTCGTTCTCATGGCGGGCCACCATCACACCGTCCTTGGTCATCACCAGGTCCGGTTCGATGTAATCGGCACCGTCGGCGATGGCCTGCGCATAGGCCGCCAGCGTGTGCTCGGGCAGCAGCGCGCTTGCACCGCGGTGGCCGTAGACCGACACCTTGGGCGCGGCCGGAGGGGAGGATTCAGCACTCATGGCCACCGATGGTGCCACGGCCAGCGACAACAGCAACGCACGACCCCACGACTTCACTGCGACTTCCTCAAGCGGTTTGTGATGGGCGTCAGTATGCGGCGGGAATGTGACAGGTTTGGGGGAGATGATTTCCCTGGATTGCCGGCCAGCGGCCGGCACTTACCAAGCGCTACTTGCCGATGCAGAAGCTGGAGAAAATCTTGCCCAGCAGATCATCGGCACTCATCTGCCCGGTGATTTCGCCCAGCGCGTCGTGCGCCAGACGCAGCTCCTCGGCAGCCAGCTCCAGGTGCTCGTGCACCAGCTCGCCATCCGCCCGCTGCGCGTGTTCCTGTGCGCGTTCGATCGCATCGACGTGGCGGGTGCGTGCGGAGAATTCGCCCTCCACCTGCTCCCCTGCCCCGGCCGAAGCGATCGAACGCAGGCGCGCATGCAGCTCGTCCAGTCCCGCGCCGGTGGCAGCGGAGACGAAAACGCGGTCCGGGTCGTCCCGCACCGGCATCGCATCCAACAGATCCGACTTGTTGTGGATGTAGACCTTGTGCGGCACCGCCAGTACCGCTTCGCCGATCGCGGCTTCGCCGGCTGCCGGATCGCGTGCATCCAGCACGATCAACGCCAGGTCGGTGCGCTCGATCTCGGCGCGCGCGCGACGCATGCCTTCGCGTTCGATGGCATCGCCGCCATCGCGCAGGCCGGCGGTATCGACCAGGGTCAGTTCCAGCCCATCCAGGCGGATGGTCTCGCGCAGCGTGTCACGGGTCGTGCCGGCGATGTCGGTGACGATGGCACGCTCGCTGCCGGCCAGCGCGTTCAACAGCGAACTCTTGCCGGCATTCGGTGGGCCGATCAGCACCGCATGCAGGCCATCGCGCAGACGACGGCCACGCTCTGCGTCGCGGCGCAGCAGGGCCAGATCGCTGCGCGCCTGTTCCAGGCCACGCCGCACCTGTGCACCGCCGAGTGTGTCCAGCGGTTCGTCGGCGAAATCGATGGCTGCTTCCACGTGGATGCGCAGCAGCACCAGCTGTTCGACCACCGCCTCGATGCGGCGCGAGAACACCCCGTCCAGCGAGCGTCGTGCCGCGCGCGCCGCTCGGTTGTCGCCGGCCGCGATCAGATCGGCGATGGCTTCGGCCTGTGCCAGGTCGAGCTTGCCGTTGAGAAACGCGCGCTCACTGAACTCGCCGGGCCGGGCCTGCCGCGCCCCCAATGCAATGCAGCGTGCGACCAGCTGCTGCAGCAGTACCGGGCTGCCATGGCCCTGCAGTTCCACCACTTCTTCGCCGGTGAAGCTGGTCGGCGCCGGGAACCACAGCACGATGCCATCATCGATCACCTCACCGTCTGCATCGCGCAGGCGCGAGTAGTGCGCGTGGCGCGGGCGCAACGTCGGTGCGCCGAGTGCGTTGGCAATGGCTGCGGCACGCGGGCCTGACAGGCGCAGCAGGCCCACGCCGCCCGCACCGGGTGCGCTGGCAATGGCCACGATGGTTTCGGTGCGCTTCATATCGTTCATCGCTCAGAGCTTCTCCAGCTGCGCGCGCGCCTGCGCCGCACCAGTGCCCTGCGGCTGCAGTGCCAGGTAGGTGGTGTAGGCCTGCTTCGCCTTGGCCTTGTCGCCTGCGTGGAAGTACGCGTCACCCAGATTCAGATGGGCCACCGCGCGCGACGGATCGATCTTCAGTGTGTTCTCCAGCCAACGCGCCGCTTCGGCGTAGCGTTGCTGGCGGTAGTAGACGAAGCCGAGATTGTTGGCCGCCTGGGCAAAATCCGGGCGCAGCTTCAGTGCCTCGGCGAACTGCACGGCGGCTTCGTCGTAGCGCTTCTCGCGGTACAGCTGCAGGCCACGGTCGTTGGCCTGCTGCGAGCGCTGGCGGTCCGAGGCCGGTCCGGCCGTCGGCACCACCAGCTTGGCCTTGCCGCCCTGCAGGTCGGCCACGGTCACTGGCGCTTCGCTGTTCTTGGCGTCCTGGGCAGCGTCGACCTTGTTGTTCAGGGCGATCGCATCGGCAGTCAGCTGGCGCGTATCGGCGTTGAGGTATTCCTGGCTGTCCGGCACCTGGAACACGAACTCGCCCCCCTGCGAGCCGGGCAGGCTGCCGAAGGCCGGCGTCTGCTGCGAGACCGCCGACACCGCCGGCGCCACATAGGCGGCCAGCTCGGTACCGGTGATCAGGCCATCGCCATTGAGATCGCCCTTGCCAGCCAATGCCTGCAGCAACACCCAGGTAAACACCGAGTGGCCGTTCGGGCCGGCATCGGCCACCTGCTGGTCGGCACCGCCGGCGGTCAGCATCTGCCGCGCGCTGCGGCGTGCGTTCTCGCGCAGGAACGACGAGGACGACGGGCCGCCGCGGGTCAGACCAAGGCCGCTGTAGCAGGCATCCATCACGAACATCACATGCTTGGCCTGCATGCTCTCGGCGATGTTCTGGATGTCGGTCATCGCGATGGCATCGGTGGCAAATTCCTTCGGGTCCGAATCAACCGGAATGATGTAGCCGAGGTCGCGCCCGGATGCCAGCTGACGGGTAGCACCGTGGCCGGCGAAGAACACGAACACGCGATCATTCCTGCCGGTGCGGTCGTCGGACAGCCGGTCGTGGAAGGCGGCCAGGATGTTGTTGCGGGTGGCCTGCTCGTTCTTCAGCACGATCACCTGCGAGGACGGGAAGCCGAACTGCCCGGTCAGCGTATCGGCCACGGCCTGGGCATCGTGGCTGGCGTATTCCAGCTTCGGCCACTTGGCGTAGTTGTCGATGCCGACCACGATCGCCCACGATTTTTCATAGCCGGTGGTGACGGTGGCATCGCGGTCGCTGCCCTTGCGCGGTCGGGCGACGCTGAAGTCGCGGCCATTCCAGCCGGCGAACTGGTAGCCGTCGGCGATCAGCCGGTCCAGGATCTGCGGCAGTGCCTTCACCGCGCGGTCGTGGATATCGTGGAACAGGATGATGCCGCGCTGTTCCTTGTTCACCTGGTCGAGCACGCGCTGCACGATCGATTCGGGCACCGGGTCGGCCCAGTCCATCGAATCGATGTTCCACATGATCGACTTCAGGCCCGCCTCGTTGAGCAGCTGCAGGCCTTCGGCGTTGCGTGCGCCATACGGGAAGCGGAACAGCGGCGCGCGCTTGCTGTCCACGTCCTTCAGCAGGGTGTCGGTGTCCAGCACCTGCTGGCGCAGCGCATCGCCGGTGGTGCGCGACAGCTGCGCATGGGTCAGGCTGTGGTTGCCGACGGCGTAGCCCTCTTCCATCAGGTTGCGGCTGATCTTGGCCATCGGCCCAAGGCTGACCTTGCCGTCGGTGTCGACCTTGCCCAGGTTGCGACCGACCTCGAAGAACACGCCCGGTACGTCGTAGCGCTTGAGGATGGCCACCACTTCATCGGTATAGGCCTTGTGCGGGCCATCGTCGAAGGTGAGCACCACCGTCTTCGGCGGCAGATCGCGGCCGAAGATCTCGCGGTCGCTGTCCTTCATCGACATCGGGTACGGCTCGATCACGCCGTAGTCGCGCAGGATCGCTTCGCGGCTGTAGTCCTTGTGCAGGTGCGCGATGTAGTCGTCCCACTTCTCGCGCTTCAGTTCGATGGCACGGGTGCGCTCGAAGCGGCTGAAGATGCGGGTCAGTTCCTGGTTGTAGTTGCGCTCGATCTCGTCCAGCGCCTCCAGGTCTTCACCGATGCGCTGGTGCAGCTTCACCGCCGGCAACGAGGAATCGGCGCCGATGCGTTCGTGCAGGTCACGCAGCACCTCGCGGAACGCCAGGCGATCGGCATCGAACAGTTCGGGCGCCGACTCGATGTAATCCAGCACCGTGCCCAGGGTAGCGAAGCGCTGCGGGCTGGTGCCGCGCAGCAGGGTGTCGAACTGCGTGGCAATGGCGCCGCGCTGTTCCAGGCCATCGTGGAACAGCTGCTGGCCGATGCGGGTGGAAGTGGTGCGATCGGCCGCGGACTGCTGTTCCTCATCGGCCAGCAGCACGATGATCCGTCGATAGCCGTCGAGCTGCTTCTGCAATGCGCCCAGCAACGGCGCGGCGGCCGGGTCGGCGGCAGCGGCAGCCTGTGCGCTCGGCTGGGTAACCGCCGCCGGTGCCTGCGCGTCCTTGTCGCCACAGCCAGCAACGAGCAGGGTCAACAGCAGGCTGGGCAGAAGCAGGCGGAACGACGGCGCACGCGGCATGGCGGACTCGAACAAAGGGGAATGGTGTGCCGGCGATTCTAACGCCGCATGCGAAAAGCCCGCCTTGCGGCGGGCCTTTGCTGGGCCGGCCGGCCGGCGGCCGGCTCTACCCGTCGGCGCAGACGCGCCTTACTTTTTCTTGGCCGGAGCGGTGGCTGCCGTGGCCGGCACCGGATCGCTGCCGTGGCGCTTGGTCATCCACCACTGCTGCAGCAGGCCCAGTCCACCATTGACCACCCAGTACAGGACCAGGCCGGACGGCATGAAGGCCATCATGACGCCGAACACCAGCGGCATGAACTGCATCATCTTCTGCTGCATCGGGTCCATGCCCGGTGCCGGCGTCAGCTTCTGGGTGAACCACATCACCGCTACGTTGATCACCGGCAGGATGAAGTACGGGTCACGGGCGGTCAGGTCCTGGATCCAGCCGAACCAGGGCGCCTGGCGCAGTTCGACCGATTCCACCAGCACCCAGTACAGGGCGAAGAAGATCGGCATCTGGATGAGGATCGGCAGACAGCCGCCCATCGGATTGATCTTTTCCTTCTTGTACAGCTCCATCATCGCGGTCTGGAACTTCTGGCGGTCATCGCCATAGCGTTCCTTCAGCTGTGCGATGCGCGGCTGGAAGCGACGCATCTTGGCGCCACTCTTGTACTGCGTCGCCGACAGCGGGTACAGCACGATCTTCAGCAGCACCACCAGGCCGACGATGGCCCAGCCCCAGTTGCCCACCAGCTTGTGCACCTGGTTGAGCACCCAGAACAGGCCCTGGCCGATCACCGCCATCATCGAGAAGCGGCTGTAGTCGACCACACGGTCCAGACCCGGCACGTCTTCCTTGGCGATCAGGTTGACCAGCTTCGGGCCGACCCACAGGCGGGCCTCGGTGCTGGTGGACTGGCCCGGGGCCACGGTGAAGGCCGGGCCACGCGCTTCGATCAGGTCACGACCGGCCACCTGCGACAGCACGTAGTGGGCGGTCTGGTCCTTCTGCGGGATCCAGGCGGTGAAGAAGTGGTGCTGCAGCATCGCCAGCCAGCCGCCGGTGATGTTCTGGTTCAGCGCGCCATCGTCCAGGTAATCCTTGAACGCACGACGCTGGTACTTCTTGTCGTTGTCGTACCAGGTGGCACCGTTGAAGCTGAACGAGTCCGGGTTGGTCATGCTCCGCGACAGGATCGTCGGGCTGCGGTCCAGGGTGCGGTAGACGTAGCCGTTCCACGGCGCGGCGCCGGCATTGCTGACTTCATCCTTGAAGCGGATCGCATACTCGTTGCGGCCCACGATCAGGGTGCGCTTGATGGTCACGCCGTTGTCGGCGGTCCATACGAACGGAACCTGCAGTTCGTTCTGGCCCTTGGCCAGCACGAAGTCGCGGGTGTCACCGACCAGCTTGAAGCCGTCGGCACCCGGCACCGGGGTGTTCTTGTCTTCGCTGGCCCAGCCGCTGATCGCGCTGTAGGGATGCGCGGGATCTTCGGTCAGCAGGCGCACCGGCGGGCTGCCTTCGTCCTTGCTCTGCGGGAACTGCAGCAGTTCGGCGTCGAGCACGCGGCCGCCATCGAGCTTCAGGCGCAGCACGTCGGTGGTGATGGTCACGGTCTGTGCGGACGGGGTGGCGCTGGCCTGGGCCTGTGCAGCGGCCTGACCCGGGGCACCGGGAACCTGCGCGCTGGGGATGCTGCCCGGGGACGCGCCGGGGACGCTCTGGGCGGCGGCCGGGGCCGAGCTGGTCGTCGGCGCCGGGGTCGGGGCGGACTTCTCACGGCTCCACTCCATCCACAGCAGCACGGCCACCATCAGCCAGGCAAAGATCAGGAAAACACGGGTCTGGTTCATCAGCAGGCAGGCTCAGCGGGGCCGGGACGCGGTGCCGGCTCGGTGACGGAGGAAATGGCAATGCCATCAGGCGGCGGCATTGTGCCGTCCACGCCCGGCGCGGGCAATGCGCGCAGGCGCCGCAGCAGGCGCAGGAAGGCCTGGCGGATATCTTCGTTGCTGGCATGACGCGCAGCAGTACGAGCCACGACGACGAAGTCGCCTGGCTGTATGTCGGTTCGTGTCTGACGCAAGGCGTCGCGCAGGACGCGCTTGATCCGGTTACGCCCAACGGCGTGAGGATCGACCTTGCGGGAAACCGCCAGACCCAGCCTGGCCGGCCGGTCAGCCGGTAGCCAGTGCAGGGTCATCAGCGGATCGGACACACGGCGGGCGCCGTTGAAGACCGTTGAATATTCGGCACGCGTGCGAACCCGCGCAGAGCGAGGGAATCGCTTGCGCGGGTCTGCAGTATTCACTGTCGAATGGATTGCGTCTGCCGCTGGATGCGGCATGGCAATCAGGCGCTCAGGACTTTGCGGCCCTTGGCGCGGCGACGCGACAGGATCTTGCGGCCGTCAGCGGTCTTCATACGGGCACGGAAGCCGTGGTCGCGCTTACGCTTGAGGTTGCTGGGCTGGAAGGTGCGCTTGGTGGCCATGTGGGCCTCTCGTATGAATGGGACGGAAAGAACCGGAAATTTTAGAGAGGTGTCCCCCCTCCCGTCAACCCCTGTCTGCTACGCCAATTCACCGGGCTGTGCAATAGCTGTGGATCTTTTTGTGAATAAGTAGGGGACAAGCATTCCGAAGGCGGGCGCTCGGTGGTAGGCTGAGCCATCCATTTCCCCCCTTTCAGGCCTGTGTTTGGGCGCCTTTTCGCGCCTATGCATCGGCCACCGGACAATTATTGCTGATGGATGCCTGGTCACGTAGTCTCGAGCGACTCGAGGCGGAGTTCCCGCCCGAGGATGTTCACACCTGGTTGAAGCCGCTGCAGGCAGATCTGCGCGCTGACAGCCTGGTGCTGTATGCACCGAATGCCTTCATTGTCGATCAGGTGCGCGAACTGTACCTGCCGCGGATCCGCGAGCTGGTCACCCACTTTGCCGGTTTCGGCGACGTATTTCTTGAAATCGGCTCGCGTCCGCGGCCCGTGGACGCGCAGATCGCGCCGGTTTCCAGCCATTCGGCGCAGGCGCCGGTGCAGCCGCAGGTTCCCTTTGCCGGCAACCTGGACAACCACTACACCTTCGCCAACTTCGTGGAAGGCCGCAGCAACCAGCTGGGCCTGGCCGCAGCATTCCAGGCGGCGCAGAAGCCGGGCGACCGCGCGCACAATCCGCTGCTGCTGTACGGGGGCACCGGCCTGGGCAAGACCCACCTGATGTTCGCCGCCGGCAACGCGATGCGTCAGGCCAATCCGGCCGCCAAGGTGCTGTACCTGCGTTCGGAACAGTTCTTCAGCGCGATGATCCGGGCCTTGCAGGAAAAGACCATGGATCAGTTCAAGCGCCAGTTCCAGCAGGTCGACGCGCTGCTGATCGATGACATCCAGTTCTTCGCCGGCAAGGATCGCACCCAGGAAGAGTTCTTCCACACCTTCAACGCGTTGTTCGATGGCAAGCAGCAGATCATCCTGACCTGCGACCGCTATCCGCGCGAAGTCGAAGGCCTGGAAGCGCGCCTGAAGTCGCGGCTTGCCTGGGGCCTGTCGGTCGCCATCGAGCCGCCGGACTTCGAGACCCGCGCTGCGATCGTGCTGGCCAAGGCCCGCGAGCGTGGTGCCGAGATTCCCGATGACGTTGCGTTCCTGATTGCCAAGAAGATGCGCTCCAATGTGCGCGACCTCGAGGGTGCGCTGAATACCCTGACCGCCCGCGCCAATTTCACCGGCCGTGCGATCACCACCGAATTCGCCCAGGAAACCCTGCGCGACCTGCTGCGCGCTCAGCAGCAGGCGATCAGCATTCCCAACATCCAGAAAACCGTTGCCGATTACTACGGGCTGCAGATCAAGGATCTGCTGTCCAAGCGTCGGACCCGGTCGCTGGCCCGGCCGCGCCAGGTTGCCATGGCGCTGACCAAGGAACTGACCGAACACAGCCTGCCCGAAATCGGCGACGCCTTTGCCGGTCGCGATCACACCACGGTGCTGCATGCCTGCCGGCAGATCCGCACCCTGATGGAAGCCGACGGCAAGCTCCGCGAGGACTGGGACAAGCTGATCCGGAAGCTGAGCGAATGATGCACGTACGCCGATGAGGCGTCACCGCATAAAACGGTGCAGAATCCGGTAGCAAGCGCGGGACAGGGTGTGGATAAAAATGCCGTTGGATTTCCCGGAAGATTTATCCACAGCTTTCCCCACCCCTTGGGGGCTGGTAATGCAGAGGGTTTCGAAGCCTGAAACCCTTTTGTTTACAAAGACTTAGCTGTGTTTTCCAGCGATTCTGGCTCTACCAGCACCACCAAGCTTTTGATTTATTCCACATTTTTTTAAAGCATAGGGGCACGGAACCACATGCGTTTCACACTGCAGCGCGAAGCCTTTCTCAAGCCGTTGGCACAGGTCGTCAACGTGGTCGAACGCCGCCAGACCCTTCCGGTTCTGGCCAATTTCCTGGTGCAGGTGCAGAACGGCCAGCTGTCGCTGACCGGTACCGACCTGGAAGTGGAGATGGTGTCGCGGATCGCGGTTGAAGATGCCCAGGACGGCGAAACCACCATTCCCGCCCGCAAGCTGTTCGAGATCATCCGCGCCCTGCCTGATGGCAGCCGGATCACCGTCTCGCAGACCGGTGACAAGATCACCGTGCAGGCAGGACGCAGCCGCTTCACCCTGGCCACCCTGCCCTCCAACGACTTCCCGTCGGTGGACGAAGTGGAAGCCACCGAGCGTGTTGCGATCGGCGAAGCAACCCTGAAGGAGCTGATCGAGCGCACTGCGTTCGCGATGGCCCAGCAGGACGTGCGCTATTACCTCAACGGCCTGCTGTTCGACCTGCGCGGAGATGCGCTGCGCACTGTCGCCACCGACGGTCATCGGCTGGCCCTGTGCGAAACCGATCTGGCCAAGCCCAGCGGTTCCAAGCGCCAGATCATCGTGCCGCGCAAGGGCGTGACCGAGTTGCAGCGCCTGCTGGAAAGCGGTGATCGCGAGATCGAACTGGAAGTCGGCCGTAGCCACGTTCGCGTGAAGCGCGACGATGTGACCTTCACTTCGAAGCTGATCGACGGTCGCTTCCCGGATTACGAGGCAGTGATTCCGATTGGTGCCGACCGCGAGGTGAAGGTTGATCGCGAAGCACTGCGTGCCTCGCTGCAGCGTGCTGCGATCCTGTCCAACGAGAAGTACCGCGGCATCCGCGTGGAAGTTTCGCCGGGCAACCTGAAGATCAGCGCGCACAACCCGGAGCAGGAAGAAGCCCAGGAAGAGATCGAGGCCGACACCACGGTCAGCGACCTGGCCATCGGCTTCAACGTGAACTACCTGCTGGATGCCCTCTCCGCCCTGCGCGACGAAGAAGTGATCATCCAGCTGCGCGATTCCAATTCCTCGGCGCTGGTGCGCGAATCCAGCAGCGAGAAGTCGCGTCATGTGGTGATGCCGTTGCGTCTCTGACAGCTGCGCCGTTCCACGTGGAACACATGGACGCCCGGGATCTCCCGGGCGTCTTTTTTTGTTCCACGTGGAGCATCGTTGCGAATGCTTACCGCCGCCCTTGGCGGCTCCTGCAGATGAGAGAATCCACGTTGCCCTGATGGGTTGTCGGCGCATGGAACCCACGATCCCGGGAAGCCAGCTGTGGAATCCACATGCTGAGATGACGAGACACGTTGGATATGAGCACGCAGCGGGATCCGATCCAGCGGCTTCCGCTTGCGTGCTGACCTCTCTGTCCACAGGCCTCGTTCGTAGGAATTCGGCGCTTCCCTAGCTTCTAAATCTGGGTATAAATCAAAAGCTTGGTGGTGATGGTAGGGCCAGATTTCATGTAAAAGTAGGCTATGTGCCTGTTTTAAAAAGCTTTTATAGGGTTGAAACCCCCTGTATATAGGCCATCAAGCCTGGGGGGGAACCTGTGGATAGTTTTACAGCCGAGGAAAAGTGCCTTTTTTATCCACAGTTCGCCCACACCTTGTGTATAAGTCATACAGACCCGCTGTGGATGGCGTGGAACTGCCGCTTTGAATTTCTTGAAATCTGTGGAACCTGGCAGGGGCCTTGGCCGCAGATTTCAAGAAATCTGGGGAGCACTGACTGCAATCTCGGTGGAGTCAGGCCATGAGCCGGGGAAACCGTCTTCGGAATGGCGAAATCTGGACGCCTTGAGCCTTGGCTTCCTGCCGGATTTGAACGATTTCGGCCACTGTCTCCGGCCGCCTGCATGCCGGCAGGCCTCCGCCACGTGGAACCCGTGTTCTCCAAGGCTGCAACGCCCCGCTGATGCCGGTCCACGTCCGATCCACGCTGGCTGGCTTGACCAATGCAGTAAGCTGGGAGATTCCCCGCCCCTCTACCGCCATGTGCGGATGGTCTGTCGCATCCCATGCAGATTCGTCGTCTTGCCCTCCACCAGTTGCGTCGTTTCGATGCGGTGGAGCTGTCGCCCCAGCCAGGGGTGAATCTGCTGACCGGTGACAACGGCGCTGGCAAGACCAGCGTCCTGGAAGCGTTGCATCTGATGGCCTATGGGCGGAGTTTCCGCGGGCGGGTACGCGATGGCTTGGTGCGTCAGGGCCATGAAGCCCTGGAAGTCTTCGTGGAATGGGACGAGCAACGCGGTGATCTGCCCGTGCAGAGGCGAAAAGCCGGGTTGCGGCACAGCGGGCAGGAGTGGAAGGGGCGGCTGGATGGCGAAGACGTCGCCCAACTCGGAAACCTGTGTGCCGCCCTGGCTGTGGTGACCTTTGAACCGGGCAGTCACGCCTTGGTGAGTGGTGGTGGCGAGCCGCGTCGGCGCTTTCTGGATTGGGGCCTGTTCCACGTGGAACCAGACTTCCTATCCTTGTGGCGGCGCTACTCGCGCGCGTTGAAGCAGCGCAATGCCCTGCTCAAGCAGGGCGGGCCGTCGCGGATGCTCGATACCTGGGATCACGAGCTGGCCGAGGCGGGAGAACCGCTGACCAGCCGTCGGCAGCACTACCTGGAGCGGCTGCAGTCCCGAACCATCGCCCTGGCCGAGGCATTGGCTCCGCAACTGGGAATCGTCGGCCTGAATCTGAGTCCCGGCTGGCGCCGGCACGAGGTTCCGCTGGCAGATGCCCTTCTGCTGGCGCGCGATCGCGACCGTCAGGCGGGTTACACCTCGCTGGGCCCCCACCGGGCGGACTGGAGCGTGGCGTTCCAGAGCATCCCGGGTCGCGATGCGCTGTCACGCGGCCAGGCCAAGCTCACCGCCCTCGCCTGTCTACTGGCCCAGGCGGAGGATTACGCCGAGCAGCGTGGCGAGTGGCCCGTCATCGCGCTCGACGATCTGGCCTCGGAGCTGGATCGCACCCACCAGGCCCGGGTACTGCACCGCCTGTTGGCGGCACCGGCGCAGATATTCATCACTGCAACAGAAACGCCTGCAGCACTGGAGACTCTGAGCAACATCACCCGGTTCCACGTGGAACATGCACAGATCGTGGCTGTGCCATAGTGGGCACGGCAAGGCCGCTCAGCCCCGGCTGGTATAATTCAGGCTGCTATCCCTTCATTCTCGGCACATCGCTCAAAGCGGTGTCCGACCTGCGGAGCCTACGGCAAGCGCAATGACCGACGAACAGAACACCCCGGCAAACAACGGCAACTACGACGCCAACAGCATTACGGCCCTGGAAGGCCTGGAGGCTGTCCGCAAGCGCCCAGGTATGTACATCGGCGACGTCCATGACGGCACCGGACTGCATCACATGGTGTTCGAGGTCGTCGACAACTCGATCGACGAAGCCCTCGCCGGCCATGCCGACCACGTGTCGGTGACGATCCATGCCGACGGCTCGGTCGGAGTGTCCGACAACGGTCGCGGCATTCCGACGGGCAAGCACGAGCAGATGAGCAAGAAGCTCGACCGCGACGTGTCTGCAGCCGAAGTCGTGATGACGGTCCTGCACGCAGGCGGCAAGTTCGACGACAACAGCTACAAGGTTTCCGGCGGCCTGCATGGCGTGGGCGTCAGCGTGGTCAACGCGCTGTCGCAGAAGCTGGTCCTGGATATCTACCAGGGCGGTTTCCACTACCAGCAGGAATACGCCGACGGCGCAGCACTGCATCCGCTCAAGCAGGTCGGTCCCAGCACCAAGCGCGGTACCACCCTGCGCTTCTGGCCGTCGGTAAAGGCTTTCCACGACAACGTGGAATTCCACTACGACATCTTGGCCCGTCGCCTGCGCGAACTGTCCTTCCTCAATTCCGGCGTCAAGATCGTGCTGGTGGACGAGCGTGGTGATGGCCGCCGCGACGACTTCCATTACGAGGGCGGCATCCGCAGCTTCGTGGAGCATCTGGCGCAGTTGAAGACGCCGTTGCACCCGAACGTGATCTCGGTAACCGGCGAATCCAACGGCATCACCGTGGAAGTGGCGCTGCAGTGGACCGACTCCTACCAGGAGACGATGTACTGCTTCACCAACAACATTCCGCAGAAAGACGGCGGTACCCACCTGGCCGGCTTCCGTGGCGCGTTGACCCGCGTGCTCAACAACTACATCGAGCAGAACGGCATCGCCAAGCAGGCCAAGATCAACCTGACCGGCGATGACATGCGCGAAGGCATGATCGCGGTGCTGTCGGTGAAGGTGCCGGACCCGAGCTTCTCCAGCCAGACCAAGGAAAAGCTGGTCAGCTCGGATGTGCGTCCGGCCGTGGAAAGCGCATTCGGCCAGCGCCTGGAAGAGTTCCTGCAGGAAAACCCGAACGAAGCCAAGGCCATCGCCGGCAAGATCGTCGACGCTGCCCGTGCCCGCGAAGCCGCGCGCAAGGCCCGCGACCTGACCCGCCGCAAGGGTGCGCTGGATATCGCCGGCCTGCCGGGCAAGCTGGCCGACTGCCAGGAAAAGGATCCGGCGCTGTCCGAACTGTTCATCGTCGAGGGTGACTCCGCAGGTGGTTCGGCCAAGCAGGGCCGCAACCGCAAGAACCAGGCGGTGCTGCCGCTGCGCGGCAAGATCCTCAACGTGGAACGTGCACGCTTCGACCGCATGCTGGCGTCCGACCAGGTGGGTACGCTGATCACCGCGCTGGGCACCGGCATCGGTCGCGACGAGTACAACCCGGACAAGCTGCGTTACCACAAGATCATCATCATGACCGACGCCGACGTCGACGGCGCGCACATCCGCACCCTGCTGCTGACGTTCTTCTACCGTCAGATGCCGGAGCTGATCGAGCGTGGTTATGTCTATATCGGCCTGCCGCCGTTGTACAAGATCAAGCAGGGCAAGCAGGAGCTGTACCTGAAGGACGATCCGGCGCTGGACAGCTATCTGGCCAGCAGCGCAGTGGAGAACGCGGGGCTGGTGCCGGCCAGCGGCGAGCCGCCGATCGATGGCGTGGCGCTGGAAAAGCTGCTGCTTGCCTACGCTGCCGCGCAGGACACGATCAACCGCAATACCCATCGTTACGACCGCAACCTGCTCGAAGCGCTGGTCGACTTCATGCCGTTGGAGCTGGAAAACCTGCGCAACGCAGGTCCCGGCGAAGGCCTGGACGCGCTGGCCAAGCACCTCAACCAGGGCAACCTCGGCAGCGCCCGTTTCACCCTGGAACTGCAGGAACCCAACGAGCAGCGTCCCGCTGCGGTGCTGGTCACGCGCAGCCACATGGGCGAACAGCACATCCAGGTGCTGCCGCTGTCGGCGCTTGAAAGCGGCGAGCTGCGTGGCATCCACCAGGCAGCGCAGCTGCTGCACGGTCTGGTCCGCGAAGGCGCGGTCATCACCCGTGGCGCCAAGTCGATCGAGGTCGAATCGTTCGCGCAGGCCCGCAACTGGCTGCTGGACGAAGCCAAGCGCGGCCGTCAGATCCAGCGATTCAAGGGTCTGGGCGAAATGAATCCGGAACAGCTGTGGGACACCACCGTCAATCCCGATACCCGTCGCCTGCTGCAGGTGCGTATCGAAGATGCGGTGGCCGCTGACCAGATCTTCAGCACCCTGATGGGTGATGTGGTCGAACCGCGCCGCGACTTCATCGAAGACAACGCGCTGAAGGTTGCCAACCTGGATATCTGACACAATCGGATGGTGGCCGGCGCGCGGGGAGGCGCGCCGGCTTTTGTCCCTTGATCGCAGGTAATCGATGTCCGCTTCCGCCCCGGCTTCCGCTCCGCCGCCGGTTCCACCGGCTACTGTCACGCCCCGCGCCTCCTCGCCGCTGGCGGGCTTCTTCATCGATCTGGGAATCGCCGCCGTCACCCTGTTCGGGTTGAGCCTGGTGGGCGGGCTGATCTGGGGACTCTATCGCGGCATCGTTGTGGGATACGCCAGCGCCAAATCCGGCGGTGGCACGCCTGACCCGGCAGCGGTCACCCAGCAGCTCGGCCAGCCCGGTGCTCTTGGGCAGATCCTGATGGCACTGGTCGCTACCGGCGGCGCAGCACTGCTGGTGTATTTCTGGCGCCGACCGGCCAACGCTGCCGAACGCCAGCGTTCGCGCGACGCGCTCCGTCGCCCCTCCACCTGGGGTTGGACCCTGCTGGTGGCCAGCGCGATCGTGATCGGCAGCAACGGTATCGCCTTCGTGGCCAAGCAGATGGGCATCGAGCCCGTGCCGACAAACCTCGAACTGATGCAGAACGCGGTTGCCCGCTTTCCGCTGTTCCTGACGTTGTTCGCCGTGGTACTGGCACCTGCCTACGAGGAACTGCTGTTCCGCCGGGTCCTGTTCGGGCGCCTGTGGCAGGCCGGACGGCCGTGGCTGGGGATGATCCTGAGCAGCCTGGCGTTCGCGCTCATCCATGAAATTCCCGGTACCAGCGCCAATGGCCCGGCCGAGATCGCCCAGCTATGGCTGGTCTATGGCGGCATGGGCGCTGCGTTCTGCTGGCTGTACCGCCGCACCGGCACCTTGTGGGCAGCGATCGCCGCCCATGCGCTGAACAATGCCGTGGCGCTTGCGGCCCTGGTGTTTTTCGGGGCAACGTAAGGCGCTGTCCGCTTGACGAAAGATTAAGCAGACCCGTTACACACTGGGCTTCTGAACACGGGGGTGGGTCCATGAAACAACTGCTGCTGGCCATCGTCATCACCACTCTGGTCAGCGCCTGCGCGACCACCACTTCACCCACCGGCCGTCGGCAGATGGTGGGCGGTGTGTCGCAGGCACAGCTGGACCAGCTGGGTGCGCAGGCGTTCGCCGAAACCAAGCAGAAAGAGAAGATCAGCAGCGATGGCCGCCAGAACGGCTACGTGCAATGCGTGGTCAACGCGCTCGTTGCACAGCTGCCGCCTCAGTACCGTGGCGTACAGTGGGAAACGGCGGTGTTCGTCGACAAGGAACCCAATGCCTTCGCCCTGCCCGGCGGCAAGGTCGGGGTCAACACCGGCATCTTCAGCGTTGCCAAGAACCAGGATCAGCTGGCAGCGGTGATCGGCCATGAAATCGGCCACGTGATCGCCCGCCACCACGAAGAACGCATCACCCGGCAGATGGGCGCGCAGACCGGATTGGCGGTGCTGGGCGCGCTGGCCGGCGCCTATGGCGGCGAAGGCGCAGCCAGTACGGTCAACCAGCTGGGCGGGATGGGGGCGCAGACCGCGTTCCTGTTGCCCGGCTCACGCACCCAGGAAAGCGAGGCTGACGTGATCGGTCAGCGGTTGATGGCCGAGGCCGGATTCAACCCCGCCCAGGCCGTCGATCTGTGGCAGAACATGATGGCCGCCAGTGGCGGTCGCAGCCCGCAATGGTTGTCGACCCATCCCGATCCGGCCAATCGGATCAGGGAGTTGCAGCGTGATGTGCCGGCGCTCGGCCCCGTCTACCAGCAGGCGCAGGCGGCCGGACGCCGGCCAAAGTGTGGCTGAGTGCGCAGATTCATGCTGTATTGCAGCACATAAAACGATTTCTCACGCCATCTGTTTCTGATACGTTTGGCGGCTCAGATTTTTCTGACAGTCCGACTTTGCCGCTACCGGCGGTTCGATCGAGGTGAACGATGATTTTCCGTAACCACAAAGCTGTGCTTTCCGTCCTCATCGCCACTGCCCTGACCGGCGCCGTGGTCACCGACGCGTTCGCGCAGTCCTCGCGTTCGTCCGAGCGTGGCAACCGTGGCGGCAAGCAGGCCAAGGCCGAAGTGCTGTTCCCGAACGCGACCCGCCAGGAACCGGCAGCGAAGTCGTCGGCCAAGCTGGGCAGCAAGCTGCAGAAGATGATTGACAGCTACAACAAGGAAAAGTTCCCGGAGACCCGCACGCTGGCCGACGAGATCCTGGCCACCGACGGCGCCAACGAGTACGACAAGTCGCTGGCCGCGCAGCTGGCATCGCAGGCCGCCTACCAGACCGACGACACCGCCGCGGCCATCGCGTACCTGAAGCAGGTGCTGCAGTTCAACGGCCTCGACAACAACGGCCACTTCCAGTCGATGCTGATGCTGGGCCAGCTGCAGATCCAGGAAGACCAGACCGCTGAAGGCCTGGCGACCCTGGACAAGTACTTCGCCGAGAGCAAGTCGACCAAGCCGGAAGAGCTGATCATCAAGGGCCAGGCGCTGTACCAGCTGGAGCGCTACCAGGAAGCGATCCCGGTGCTGAAGCAGGCCATTGCCGGCGCTGCCGAGCCGAAGGACAACTGGAACCAGCTGCTGATGGCCGCACTGTCCGAAGCGGGCCAGACCGGTGAGGCCGTGCAGGCCGCCGAAGCGCTGGCGGCCAAGAACCCG
This sequence comes from Stenotrophomonas sp. 10L48, assembly GCF_056395105.1. Lineage (NCBI taxonomy): Bacteria > Pseudomonadati > Pseudomonadota > Gammaproteobacteria > Lysobacterales > Lysobacteraceae > Stenotrophomonas > Stenotrophomonas sp. 10L48. The sequence continues at coordinate 71,059 of NZ_JBFTIX010000009.1, forward strand.
AACGACAAGAAAGCGCAGCTGAACCTGGCCAACATGTACATGCAGGCCGACCAGATGCCGAAGGCCGCCGCGGTGATGGACAAGCTGCGCAGCAGCGGCCAGCTCACCGAAGAGCGCGAGTACAAGCAGCTGTACTCGATCTATGCCAACACCGAGAACAAGGAAAAGGACGTCATCGCGGTCATCAACGAGGGGTTGCAGAAGGGCATCCTGAAGCCGGATTACCAGGTCTACCTGGCACTGGCCCAGTCCTACTACTACTCCGACCAGGTGCCGCAGGCGATCGATGCGTGGCAGAAGGCCGCCCCGCTCTCCAAGGACGGTGAGACCTACCTGAATCTGGCACGCGTTTTGCACAGTGAAGGTCGTGTCCCGGAGGCCAAGCAGGCCGCCCAGCAGGCGCTGGCGAAGGGCGTGAAGAACCAGGCGGATGCCAAGAAAATCATCAACCTGAAGTAAGTAGGAATAACGCCTGAACGCCTGCCCAGTTGATGCGCAAGCGCTCAGGATTGGTATAAGCTTGGAGGTTCCTGCGGTGTCATGCACCGCTGATCAGGGATCCCGCCCCCGGGATTCCGGCCCCACTATTGAGCTCTTGGCGCATGACGGAACAACTAGTCGTTCACCGGTACGAACAACCCGATGACAAGGGGCTGAGCTGGCCTCGCATCGTCGGTATCGCGTTTGTAATCGCCCTGCATCTGGCCGCCTTCATGATGCTCCTGATTCCTGCCGTGGCTCCCAAGGCCGTGGCGGAGAAGGAGCGCAACGTCATGGTGACCATCGTCGACGCACCGCCGCCGCCGCCACCGCCGCCGCCGCCGCCGCCGCCGCAGGACACCCCGCCGCCGCCGGTGAAGAATCTGTCGCCGCCGAAGCCGTCGCCCGTCCCGCCGCCGCCGCAGGCGCCGGTCGTCGACGTGCCGGAACCGCGCCCGAACGATATCGTCACCCCGCCGTCGCCGCCGTCGCCGCCGGCACCGCCGACCTCGATCGAGGCCAGCGTGGACATCTCGTCGAAGGCCATGAATCCGCCGCGCTATCCGCCGGCCGCCTTCCGCGCTGGTATCCAGGGCGAAGTGATCCTGATCATTGATGTCGATGCCAGCGGCAACGTCACCAATGTCACGGTGGAAAAGTCCAGCCGTAACCGCGATCTGGACCGTGCTGCGATGGAAGCTGCCCGCAAGTGGCGTTTCAACGCCGCCGAAGCTGGCGGTAAGAAGGCTGCTGGCCGCGTCCGCGTCCCGGTCAACTTTGCGCTGAACTGATGCGCCCGGGTGGCCGCCTGGCCACCCTCGCCTCCAGTTCGATTGTTTAGCTTAGCTACACCCTTTATCACCACACACAACAAAGGTAAGCGTCATGCTGCAGGAAATTTTCATCGCCGCTGCTGCCGGGGGCAATCCGTCCAACGCCCTGTCGCAGATGGGCTTCGAGCATCTGATCCACGAAATGACCACCAAGCCGGGTGATTTCGCGGTTTCCTGGGTCGTGCTGCTGACCCTGGTCGTCATGTCCGCCATGTCCTGGTACTGGACCGTCATCAACATCTTCCGTGCTACCCGCCTGAAGAGCGCCGCTGATCGCGTCGTCAGCCTGTTCTGGGATACCCCGAACGCGCAGGACGCCATCCGTGCAATGGAAGAGCAGCCGGCTTCGGAGCCGTTCTCGAAGATCGCACTGGACGCTGCCCAGGCTGCTGCGCACCACCAGCGTGCTGAAGGCGGCGCTGTCGGCGGCGTGGGTGAGAACCTGAGCCGTTCGGAGTTCGTCGACCGCGCTCTGCGCCAGGCCGTGACCCGCGAAAGCAACAAGCTGCAGTCGGGCATGACCCTGCTGGCCACCGTCGGTGCAACCGCTCCGTTCGTCGGTCTGCTGGGTACCGTGTGGGGCATTTACGGCGCGCTGATCAAGATCGGTGCCACCGGCTCCGCTTCGATCGACGCCGTTGCCGGCCCGGTGGGTGAAGCACTGATCATGACCGCCATCGGTCTGTTCGTCGCGATCCCGGCCGTGTTCGCCTTCAACTTCTTCAGCAAGATCAACAGCGCGACCATCAGCAAGTTCGATACCTTCGCGCACGACCTGCACGACTTCTTCGCCACCGGTTCGCGCGTCCGCTAATTGCGACGCGCTGTACCCGCGAGAACGTAGTCACCAAGATCTAGACGGAGCCCGTTATGGCTTTCAGTAGTGGTAACAGCGGCGGCCCCATGGCCGACATCAACGTTACGCCCCTCGTGGACGTGATGCTGGTGCTGCTGATCATCTTCATCATCACGGCGCCGCTGATGTCCCACAAGGTCAAGGTGGATCTGCCGGAGGCCAATCTGGTCCAGAAGCCGGACGACACCAACGACCGCAAGGGTCCCATCACCCTGGCAGTCAAGGAAGACGGTTCGATCTACTGGAACGACGAAAAGATCGACAAGCAGACTCTCGAGTCGCGCTTGGCGACCGCCGCCCAGCAGACCCCGCAGCCGCCGTTGAACCTGCGTGGTGACCGCACCACCAAGATGCGTGTCATCAACGAGATGACCAAGGTCGCGCAGGAACAGGGCATGCTGGACGTCGGCTTCGTGGCGACCAAAGAGAAGGGGCAATAAGCCATGGCATTCAGTAGTGGTGGTGGCAAAGGCCCCATGGCAGACATCAACGTCACGCCCCTCGTGGACGTGATGCTGGTGCTGCTGATCATCTTCATCGTCACCGCGCCGATCATGACGTATCCGATCGCCGTGGACCTGCCGCAGCGCGTGCTCAACCCACCGCCGCAGCTGGTCGAACCGCCGCCGCCGATCGAGCTGAAGATCGACGCCAGCAACCAGGTCTCGTGGAACAACAGCCCGATCGGTACGCACGAACTGCAGCAGCGGATGGAGCAGGAGGTCCAGCGTGACCCGACCAACCAGCCGGAACTGCGGATCGATGCCAGCCCGGATTCGGAGTACGACGTGATGGCCAAGGTTCTGGCCGCCGCGAAGAATGCTCAGATGAAGAAGATCGGCTTCGTGCAGCAGTAAATCGCTACACCGCAATACATCAGTCATGACGCGACTGCAGACGCCCCTGGAAACAGGGGCGTCTTTTTTTGTGCGTGCAGGCGTCTTCCCGGCAACGCCGTTGGCAATGAATGCCTCTGGCCGGTGCCTGTCCCCGCTATGATCGGCGGATGCTCGCCCTCTTCGATTCCGTGCGCCATTGGCTTGATGGCATCGCCCACCTGGGAACGATCCTGGCGGTGGCCTATCTGCTGTATCTGCTGGCGTTGACGGGCTGGATCATGCTGCAGAAGCGCGAGCCGGTGGCCACGCTGAGCTGGATCCTGTCGCTGGCGCTGCTCCCCTACCTCGGCCTCTTCATCTACTACCTGCTGGGCCCACAGAAGGTGAAGCGGCAACGGCTGCGGCGCGGTCGCGCGCGCTCGGGCATGGAGCACTACAGCGATGTCTGCCCGCCCGATGCCGACTGCACCGAACTGGCCAAGATCGCGCAGGCGACCACTGGGCTGGCGCCAAGCACAGCCACCGAAGTGACCTGGCTGGTCGACGGCGCGGCCACCTACGCCGCGCTGCTGGAAGCGGTGGCACAGGCGCAGGACCATGTGCACCTGGAGTACTACATCTTCAATCCCGACCACGCCGGCACCGCGTTGCGGGATGCGTTGGTGGAACGGGCCAGCGCCGGCGTGCAGGTGCGGCTGCTGCTGGATGCGGTAGGTTCTTCGGCCGTGCGCCAGCGCTTCCTGCAGCCGCTGTTGAACGCCGGCGCGGAAGTAGTCTGGTTCCATCCGCGGCAGCTGTTGAAACCATTCAAGCGACCCTGGTTGAACCTGCGTACGCACCGCAAGCTGGTGATCGTCGATGGCCGGCTGGCATTCACCGGCGGCATCAACATCACCGACGACGAAGACGAAAGCCGCAACCCGGATGCTTACCGCGATCTGCACATGCGCCTGCGCGGGCACGTGGTGCGCAGCCTGCAGCTGGTGTTCGCCGAGGACTGGTTGTACGCCAGCGGCCAGGACCACTCGCGGTTCGATATCGCCCGGCTGTGGCCCAGCGACATGCCCCTGCGCGGCGACGGCGCGATCAACGCGCAGGTGCTGGTGTCCGGCCCGGATTCGGGATGGGAGACCATCCATCGCCTGCACGTGGCCGCCATCCAGGAAGCACGTGAGCGGGTCTGGCTGGTCACCCCCTACTTCGTACCCGGCGAAGCGGCGCGGATGGCGTTGACCTCGGCCGCACTCGGTGGCCTGGACGTGCGCATGCTGGTGCCGAAGATGAGCGACTCCTGGTTCGTGACCCAGGCCGCGCGCTCCTATTTCGACGAGCTGCTGCATGCGGGGGTGAAGATCTACGAGTACGGTCCACGCATGCTGCATACCAAGGCGTTCATCGCCGACGACGATGTCTGCATCGTCGGCAGCGCCAACTTCGATCACCGCAGCTTCCGCTTGAATTTCGAGCTGTCGATGATGATCAGCGATCGTGGCCGGGTGGCGGAACTGTCTACGTTGCTGCAGTCCGAATTCGAGCGTGCCACCCGTGTACATGACCAGGCAGGACGCTCGCTGTGGCTGCACCGGCTGCCCGAAGCCTTCGCGCGATTGGCCTCGCCGCTGCTGTGAGGCAGCGCTACACTGCGGCGGTGGCCCGGGGAGACTGACAATGTACTGGCTGTACCTGCTGCTGGCGCTGGGCTGCTTCGCCTTTGCGCTGAAAACACCGAACATGGGCCTGATGTCGCTGGCCCTGCTGGGTACCCTCGCCTTCCTGCTGGCATGGGTGCGCGGGAGATACGCCGCACGCTTCGGCGACCTTCAGCGTGATCCGGCGACACTGGTGGACAGCGATGAACTCAGGCGTCTGCGCGAGCAGGCCAAGGTTGCTCCGGCCGACGGCAGCGACCCTCCCTCTCACTCCCCGTAGTCCCGTTCCATGACCCAGCTCAGCGTCAACGTCAACAAGATCGCCGTCCTGCGCAACTCGCGTGGCGGTACCGAACCGGACGTGGTGCGTGCCGCCCAGGCCTGCCTGGATGCCGGCGCGCATGGCATTACCGTGCACCCGCGGCCCGACCGCCGGCACATCACCGCCGAGGACGTGCTGGCGCTGTCGGCGCTGACCCGTGCCCGTGGTGTGGAGTTCAACATCGAAGGCAACCCGTTCGCGCCGCCGCGTGAGGGCTACCCCGGGTTGCTGCCGCTGTGCGCGCAGACGCGCCCGGCGCAGGCCACGCTGGTTCCCGATGGCGATGGCCAGATCACCTCCGACCATGGCTTCGACTTCGAACGCGATGCGCAGCGGTTGCGCCCGCTGGTGGCCGAGCTGAAAGCGATGGGATGCCGGGTGAGCCTGTTCGTGGATGCCGGCAATCCGCTGCTGGAGCAGGCCGCCGATGTCGGCGCCGACCGCGTCGAGCTGTACACCGGCCCGTATGCCGAGGCCCATGCCGCCGGCGACGCCCGCGCCATGCTGGAACTGTTCGCCACGGCCGCGCGCCGTGCACAGGCCGTCGGCCTCGGTGTGAATGCCGGGCACGATCTGTCGCAGGACAACCTGCGTGACTTCCAGGCCGCCGTGCCGGAGGTGCTGGAGGTGTCGATCGGCCACGCGCTGATCGGCGAGGCGCTGTACGACGGCCTCGATGCCACGGTGAAGGGCTACCTGGCACTGCTGTAGCAGTGCGTGGGACTTCCCCGCTGGGTTGAAGCCCGAAGACGTGCGGCAGGTCCCCGTGTTCCGGCCTGGCAAGCGCCCCTGTAGCCGATGTTCCCATCGCAGCTGCTGAGACACCCGTGGCCCATGCTGGCCTGCCGCGGCGATGGCGCGTGCCCGGTCCCAAGCCATGCAACCCTGTGGACAAGTCTGGGGTCAACGTGCGGTCCCACGTGCCTGCGCGCCTACAGCTACGTGAATCCTGGCCGCTTGCGCCACCTGTGGTTAGCAATAATACTAATATCCCGTAACGGCCGGAGGGCAACATGCAGCACCCCCCTCGCAACGCCCAGGCCGCCATCAAGGGCCGGGGTTCCACGTCCCATCTTGCGGGGCGTTTTGAAAGCACCGTCAGCGAAGCGGTGGACGACGGCTGGGCAGTGGACGACAGCGAGGAGTTCCTCGCCCCGCGCCTGCGCACGGAAGTACGCGCGGAGACCGCTCGCAGCATCATCAGCCGCAACAACTCCCCGGACGTCGGCTTCAGCCAATCGGTGAATCCGTATCGCGGCTGCGAGCATGGTATCAATACCCCCTGATTGTTCACCAGACAAATGGATATAGATCAATAGTTTAGAGGAGTATCAGTAAACACATCGGCTTGGCAGGAGCGCGCGCAGCAACGACGAGCTCGCCCCTCTCGGACGAGCTGGCCCTCGCTCTTTAGCTGCGAAGAAAGTTAGAGACCTGCGGCGCGTAGCAAGGCTGACATCGACGTGCCCAGACCATCAGCCACGCGCTCCAAGGTAGCGAGAGTGACGTTCTTTTCGCCACGTTCGATCTTGCTGTAGTAGGCGCGGTGCATTTCGATGTGGTCAGCAAAGACTTCCTGGCTGACACCCAGAGCAATACGATGCGCGCGGATCACATCTGCAAGTTTCGCTTGATTCGTATGCTCGACCATACGAAGCAGCTTGTGGTCCCGGTACTTTAAAGACTACGCCTCTAAAGGTAGTCTACTTATAAGTACTAATTGCCCATCTCATGAACTTTTACCTCGTATGTCCGGAACTGGAGTTCACGCTTGAGGTTCCCTTCTCGCCCATGGGCAGGGAGCAAGTTGCAATGCAGGTGCGTCGGATGCAGGAGGAGGAAGGGCAAGCCAGGGGCTTCGAATGCCGCTTGGCAGAAGAGCTGTCAAAGCTCATCCCGCAACTCACAGATTGGGACATCAAGCCACCCACGGGTGCACAGATGGCGTACGCGACTTCGCTCTGCGCGCAGTTGGGTATTCAACTGCCTGCAGCAACACGTCGATCGCGTGCATTGATGCAAACCTTCTTGGCCGAAGCCAAAGCGCTCCACGGTCAACGTAGCTGACAAAGACTGCACAAGCCGAAGTTGTGGATAAGTTTGGGTAAAACTTTCTCGCCAGATTACCCAATGGCCTACAGCTAGCTGAATTCCAGGGTGTTGCGGTGGCTGTGGTTAGCAATAATACTAACAACCTGACCTTCCCAAGTTGTTGCCATGGAACAGGATGCTCGAAAGGCCCAAGTTCCCCTCAAAGGTAGAGGGGCAGCATCGCGTGTCGCGAGCCGTTTCGATACCACTGCAACAGTGGGAATCGACGATGGCTGGGAATCGGTCTACCAGGAGATGGAAGACGCGCCGCAGTTGAGAACTCAGGTACAGGAAGAGCGAGCGCGAACGGTGATCAGCCGCAACACATCCCCCGACGTTGGCTTCAGCGCGTCGGTAAATCCGTACCGCGGCTGCGAGCATGGGTGCGTTTACTGCTTTGCCCGCCCCTCCCATTCCTACTTGAGCCTTTCACCGGGCTTGGACTTCGAGACGCGCCTATTTGCAAAGACGAATGCCCCAGAGCGGCTCAGAGCGGAGATTAGCAAGTCGAACTACAAGTGCGCCCCAATTGCTCTGGGAATAAACACAGACGGCTATCAGCCAATTGAAAGGAACTACCAAATTACACGCCAATGCCTTGAGGTGCTTGCTGATGCCAAGCATCCGGTGAGCTTCGTCACCAAGAGCGCCCTGATCACCAAGGACATCGAACTGCTGGCGTCGATGGCCAAGGACAGGTTGGTTACGGTCTACTTCTCGGTCACTACGCTCGACAGGAAGCTATCGGCAAAGCTGGAACCGCGAGCTGCCGCTCCCCACGCCAGGCTGCGAGCAATGAATCAGCTGCACGATGCAGGGGTCCCGGTTGGGGTTCTGATCGCGCCTGTCATCCCCATGATCACGGACCATGACCTAGAAGCTATCCTTCAGGCCGCGCACAAACACGGTGCCCGGGCAGCTGGCTACGTGCTTCTCCGGCTACCTAACGAGATCAAAGAGATCTGGAGAGAATGGCTCGAGCTGCACTACCCTGATCGGGCCGCGCACGTGCTTAGCTTGATGCGACAGATGCATGGCGGGAAGGAGTACGACGCCAGCTTCGGCACCAGAATGTCCGGAACTGGACCGGTGGCGGACTTGATCCGCAAGCGATTTGAAAAAAAGCATCGTGAGCTCGGATTCACGAGGCTGCCTGCGCTCGCCACTCATCTGTTTCAACCTCCCCAGGAGAAGTCGCCACAAGGTCAACTTTTCTAACCAGACGAAAAGCGTGGTAGCACCATCAGTTACGAGCGAAGGATCCAGTCGGAGCGGTGCTCACAGGGACAAGGAGTAACAGGCTCCCGAGTGCTGATACCATCTCCCCGAAACTGAACTAGACCCTCCTGCGTAGTAAGCTCAGACGGCTCTCTAAACGTATTTGGTTATCCCGCTTCCTCATGACAAGGACTAGCGTATGCCCAAGCAAGTGAGAGGTTTATCAGTCTACCGAAGCACGATTGAGCGATTGCCACAATTTCGTCTCCTTAGCAGCCCACTCACAGTGGACCAAGCGGCGATGCTGGGATTTGACGGCGTTCCGCAAGCGGGTGCTTCCATTGTGCCAAGCGCCGAAGGGCCCGCGACGTTCTTCAATGCCCGAGGCAAAGAGATCGTCAGAAAGGACCTTCCGATGATCACCAAGTCTCGATCGATCAACACGTCGTGGAAGGACTGGCACGGGCAAACCCACCACGGCACTCAGACAAGATCTTACGAAACCTATCCCCGGGAACACATTGCACCACCTGGTGAATTCCTCACCGCCGTGGAGACAGACGGTGGTATCGCAATGGCTACGAGGATCATTGATCGGACGGAGCTAGAAGAGAGCATTGCAAATCTCCTCAACCTCTACCTGGAATGCTTCCCACACTTTGAAATCGTTGACCCGAACCTTGCGGTGCCAGTCAGGGTCGAGAAGGTCAACTGGCGCATTCTTCCTCCTGGGAAGTTCCCGTTCGATCGAGCGATGCAGGTGCTGGATAACTATCTGGAGCAGCTTACCGAAAGCGATCGCGCAGCCGCTAGACAGCGTATCCGGACCATCACTCGTCACGAGCCAGACTTTATGGCAGTAGGACTAGGCGGTTTCAGTGAGTACATCGTCTTCGGGTTCACGCGAAAGAATCGGTACGTGTTCGAGAGCCCGGAGACAGGCAACGCCACCTACATCTTCAGGAACGAATGGGAGGAGGTGTCTCAGCTCACCAAGCGCCAGATCCTCCAAGAGCAGCTACAAGAGGCCCGGATCATCCACACCTCTCGTTGGGCTATAGAAGTCTCAGAAGCAATCCAGCGGAAGTGAGTGGTCGCGGAACGCTCCAGGATGCGTAAACCGAACCAGCATGATTCGCTCTACGCAGTAGGCAGTCACCTAACGACACGATTACTCTGGGTCGAAAGATCCCAACAGGAACTCCTTATGAAGCCAACCATCCTGGCGTTGGACCTCGAGGGTACGCTCATCTCGAACGCAGTCAGTCAGATCCCTCGCCCAGGCCTATATAGGTTCCTTGAGGATGTCCGATCTCAGTTCGAGGAACTTGTGCTGTTCACCACGGTTCCCGAAGCCCTCGCCCGAAGCATTGCGGGAATGCTGGCTACGGAAGGCAGTGTACCGGTATGGTTTTCCGGACTTCGCTACATCCATTGGTCTGGAAAGACAAAGGATCTCTCCTATGTCTCCCCCCGCTTGGGCGACGCCCTTCTGCTGGATGACCACGGCCCATACGTGCATGACGGCCAAGAGAGCCTATGGATCGAGATACCGTTGTTTGGCTCTCCGTACTCGGCGGACGACGACGGGTTGCAGATCGCATCTGCACGCCTGACTGATCGCATCATGCAACTGGAGAGTGCATCCAACCCGGCCCGCAGGACCGAAGGTTAGCTTCAATGACAGCGTCGTCTCGATGGCGCTTCGCAAGAGCACACATGTACGGATGGTTCTCTCCCAAAAATGGAACAGATATGGACCACCATGCGAACAAGCCTCAAGTAGGTCTTCCATAGGGTTCGTCTTGGAGACGCCGGAGACGGCAATCGAGAGGCCGCTCTCAGTGGAGGTGCTGCAGGCCTTCTACGGCACCCCTATCTGCGCCGGCAGAAACTAATGTGGAAGCGCCGCACGCACACGTCGTTCCAGCCGATACGATTCGCCGAAGGATGCGCAGTAGCAGGCGCGTCGTCTCCGATTTGCTCATGCCAACTCACTGCCAGCGCGCTTCGGTAGCCATAGACCGCGTGCTATCGACTGCCAGGGTCAAGCGGACCCCCAAGTTGGTAGCGAAAGCGAAAATCTCGAGTACGCGATGACCGAATCCGGTGGGCTTCTGCGCACATCGCCCCTGCTAGAGTTTGGGCTGTCCTTCACATCAAGCGTACCAGTAGGCTCACGATCAGGCGTAAACCACTGAATCAATGACAGTAAAAAACACATCTGATTCTCATTCCATTTGTTAATGTACCGTAAGGCTCACGCGCCAAAAAATTTTTCGCGTACCTGATAGCTTTCGGCGCCATGGCCTACGACGTCGAAATCTGCACCGCGCATGCGATCACTTCACCAGCGACGGTGACAACGGGTGAGCAAGGCGTGCCCTTGCCCGAGGGCTTCTGCTTTCTAGTCAGCAGGTCGGACGGATCACTCGTTCAGCCTGCTTTTGAGTTCTTTGCAGATTCTCATCTCACCATTGACCGGAATCCAAAGCTTGCATGCAGCAAGAATACGACGGCAGCAATAGCGGCTGACCTCACCGACTTCCATCACTTTTTGGACGCAAGGAAAAAGCGCGTCTCGGACGTAGACGAGCAGCTCCTCAAAGCCTACGCGGACACATTGACGGACCTGGACTCCGCGGTGACCCTCGAGAAATTTGCCGCCGCGACCATCCACCGAAGATGGTCGACCGTGACCAAGCTAGTCGCCTTCTGTGTGAAACGGGGCTATCTAAGAAAGCCGCCAGCGCTGCTGAGCAAGCAGACAAAGCGAGGAACTGTTCAAGTTCTCGAAGTTGACGTGAATCTGCCCGGGCTGAACGACGCTGACGAGCTAATTACTGCGCTGCATCCCGAGACTGTCGTAGGCATTCTCGACGAGCTAGGCCCTAACCCCGTGGTCGAAAGAAACGGGGTCGTTGAACTTGCACTCGAGACCACGGCGCAGCGATTGATGGCTGAGCTGTGCTACCACGCCGGTCTGAGGCGGTCTGAAGTGTGCGATGTGCATGCGCTCACCATCCTTAAGACGCGTACCGAAGGGCGCGATCCACTTACCGCAGTTGCCATCCCAGTTGTCGGGAAGGGCAACAAGAAGCGCAATGTTCCAGTACCAGTTTGGCTACTGGAGGCGCTGAAACGCTATGCCAAGGGTACTCGGCAGGCCCTTACTGACCTCCGACTTCGGTACCGCAAACTGGAGGATCATGGCGTCCTATTCGTCTTGGACGTAAACGACCGCAGGCACGCGGGTAATGCGATAACTCCCCAGACGTTTGATCGCCATTTCGCTCTCGCCAAAGACAGGTTGCTCAAGCGGCTTTCCAAAGAGCTCGACCTGGCTCGCTATGAATCAACGCAGCGCGAGCGGATAACCATCCATGCACTTCGACACACATTCGCCTTGTACACGTACATGGAGAAGCGCGCAAACGGCGACATGGATGCGATCAAGTATGTTCAGTCAGTACTAGGACACAGTCTCAGGGAGACGACCGAGTCCATTTACCTGAGAAGCGCGAATGCCTTCGAGAGCGAAACCAGGGAGTCCATGAGGCTGCACATTGAAGGTCAATCGTTCATGCGACTTGGCGTAGCGGCCGGAAAAGCTTGAGCAGAGAGTTCCGCCGCTAACTCATGCGCATGAGCTCGGATGTAACCGACCAACATCCTCAAAACAAAATCAATATGGAGTGGAGCACAACGTGGCAGGAAAGAGGACCGCCCACCTGCGGCACACCTTAGGAGATGAGGACAAGGTAGGCGAAACAAAGAAATGGGATGTACGCGAGAGCACTGACCGCCTGGAAGCGGCGTTCAGACGCGCCGGAGACCAACGCGACAACATCGTCAACCTCAGCCGATGGAGGAGCATAGGTGCAGCGGCACCAATCTTCGCCGAAGCGTTCTGCAGAGCCCACAAAAATAGCAGAGAGACAAGTAGATCCTCTTCAGCTAACAACATGGTGAGTGGCCTGGTGCAGTACCTAGGCGCAACAGGAGTGGAGATAAACGGCCCAGATGACGTTCCGATGGACTTGGGCGAATCGTTTCTAACCTATCTGAAAGGAAGAGATGCCACGCACCCGATCACGCTGGCGGTGCAGACGCAGCGTCACTACTACGGGACCTTCAAGAAGGTCGTCCTTGCGCTGCACGAAATGGATACACGCTGGCAGGTGATCCGTATTCCCACAAAGCCGTTCGCAGGCCTGCCACGTAAGAGCAATCCGAAAGAGCTTGACCGTGCGGCTTGGGCCAACGTCATGAAGGCCGCTGTTGAAGAATGCATCTCGACAATGGACGAAGTATGGCCGCTTCTGGACAGGGTACACAGTGCCATTGCTCAGAAGAGTAAGGGCGACGCTGTATCGCTAAGCGACCCGGCGGAGGCGATTGCGCAGATCCTGGCAAACTTTGACGGTCACCTTCCTCGCCAAGCCGAGGTTCGCAAGCTCCCAGGCGTAGGAAAGATCAGTGAAAGTGAGTACTTCCGTCTGAGGAGACTTGCGCACCCCATCGGTGGTGATCTGATCCCATTCTTTCTAGTACTGGCAATGCACTCGGGGTTCAACGAGCAGCCACTTAGAACACTCACTCTGGATGGCATATCCGAGCACTACCCGCTTGGACGGAAACGAACGGTGATCAAGTCATCCAAGCACAGGGCTGGGGAGAGCGATCAGGGGGCACCACAGCGAGCGGCCTTCCCCGCCAGCGATCACCCGCTAGCGCCGGAAAGATTGATACGCTTCGTCATAGCTTGGACCAGACGAATCAGAGACTACGCTGTTGGCAAGCTTGCCAATGACTTTTTCCTGCACGCAGTATCCGAAGGTGGGCGGCACAAGCGCCGAGGAATGCTCATCGATTCCTACTCATGCAGAACCGACGATGTAAACACGCGCGTGACCGGTTACATCACGCTGTTCTGCAAACGAAGGGGGCTCAAGTACTCCGGCTCCCGCGCAAATAGGCTTGCGTTCTCTGAAGTAGTTGATGGACTGACCGACGGCGACGCCTTCGAGCTACGAGCAATGCTGGGCCATCGGCTGCTGTCAACTGGTCAAGACAGCTATCAGACAACCACGATGCAGCGTCGGCAGAAGGAACAGATGGCAGGAGCCATGGCGGCCCAAGAGCGCTGGGTGACTTCAAATGGAAGTATTGATACGCGCTCAACCCGGAGTGACCGTGAGTATACGGCAGCCACGCAGGGCTTCTGCTGCGCAGATCCATTCCAAAGTCCGCAACCGGGTCAGCGCCAGGGCAAACTCTGCACCAGCTATGGTGCTTGCCCTGCGTGCCCGCTCGCAGCAGCTGACTCAAACGAAGCCTACGCGCTCGCCCGCTTTCTTCAACTGCAGGAGCTATACGAAGAAGCTAGGGCAGAGCTTGGGAGCGAGATATGGCGGCGAAAGTTCGAGAACGCTTACCTCGCGCTCCGCGACTCATGGATTCCTGCTGTGAGCACAAATGCGAATCGACAATCAGCGGCGATGATCATGCTGACGTCGCTCCCCACACTTGAATAGTTCGGACCGCACCGTTAGTAGAGCGTCCATTCTAGAGGTAAGGCTATGCCTGCAGTAAGAAAGGTCAAATCAGCGCAGGCGGCAACCCTGCACCCTTCATTCCAGGTGGACTATGACAGTAATGTCTGGACGTTCGCTCAAACCACTGTCGGCCAACAGAGGGAGTTCGTCACCGTTGATTGGGAAATCCCAGTTGCGCGCGGAGAATTACTCACAGACTACAAACACAGAGGACTACTGGATGAACTGAAGTGCTACCTCAAGACCTCCATCGTCGATGACGCGGTACGCATGACGGTTGGATCTATCCCTTCTACCTACATGGGCATGAGGGAGCTGGTGAAGTTTATGGGGGAGCGGGAAATCCGCACGCTTTTCGACATATCCACAGCTGTGAGTTGGGAGTATGTCGAAGGTCTCGAAGAGCAATACATCATGGCCGGAGGTGATGCCGGTCGAGACAGAGCGTGGACGCATGCCACTGCCTACAAGCTTATTCACCCACTTACACAGATCTACGAACTCGCGGACAGCTTGCGCGCCAGAGGTGGGCAGGCACCCTGCGAAGCACCGTTTGATGGAAGAAAAACCTATGACGTTGTGACCGGGCCGCTTGGGCTCGCTCGAACGGGTGGATTGCTGCCTATCCCGGACGAGATCTCGGTGCCAATCCTCACCTACGCATATGAATGGATCGAACACGGTTCGGAAGATGTGATCAGACTTCAGGCTGAGATCATCCCGATGCTCATCGACGCAAGGAGCGCCAAGGGACCAAGACGAATCATATGTCTTCGTGAGATCAGACGGCACATCGAGGAGTTCCAGATGAGCCCGATCCCAGGAACACTAACGCCTTGGCATGAGCCCCTGCTCGCAACGGATCGGATTGATGACGCTGGGGACGAGCGCGAAATTAGCGGAACTCAGGCCCTCAGACGCTTAATTCTGATGACTCAAAGCGCATGTAGCACGTTGCTGCAGGCATGCACTGGGATTCGAGCTCATGAGCTGATAGGCCTATCCTTGGACCACGATCCGACGCTACAGCACGGTGTGATCAGATCAGTGATTTCTCTAGACGGACTAATGGAGGTCTTCTCCATCTGCGGCATTTCAGCCAAAAGGGAAGCGACTCGCCATGAGTGGACAGCCGGACTGCGTCCATTCGGTACAAAGCACCTGCCGCTAGTTCTGAAGTCCATCGAAGTGTTGGCTCGACTAATGGAGCCTTGGAGAGCTCTTTCTGGCAGCAGCACGCTGATGCTCAGCTTCTCCCACGCCAAGTCCCTTCCATCCGGTGCTGACGGAATTGGCCGAATGACAGCCAACCGAAACTCTCTCCTGCAGCGCGAGTTCGCCGTTGAGGCCCTCACTAAGAAGCGTGGCATCGAGATGACGCAAGCTATCTACGAGGTGAGATCCCTCCGCCCACAGCGATGGCGGATCACCTTTGCGCACTACGTCTTCCGATCCAAGCCGGAACTTATGCCTGCACTTCGGACCCACTTCCGTCACATGAGCGAGCAGATCACGGATCAAGGGTACATCGGCAACGACGCAGCGCTTCTCGAGAATCTAGAAGGAGAAAGAGTCATGGAGACCTCCAGGTTCCTCGTTCAAATCACTCTTGGCAAGCCGATCGGGGGTGGACCGGCACAGCGGCTTCTCATGCAGCATGCCGAATCAGTGGCCAAGGCACTGTCAGTGATGGACGGAGAGACACTGATTGATAAGGCCGTAGCATACGTGAAGCTCACCGACCTTCGGATATGGACAGGGACGTACGCGAGTTGTCTGATCGATATGGTGCCTGATCGCTCCAGCTGCAATCCAGACGCAAGCCTGCTCACCGTCCGTGCCTCGCCAGACTTCGGCGTACGATCGCCCGGCCTGTGTGCGGGCTGCAAGTGCTGCATCATCCTCCCAGAGCATCGGGACTTCTGGGAGGATCGACTTCTGAAGAATCAGGCCATTGTCCAAGCAGATCGAATCAACTCTAAGGACCAGCGATCAAAGATTGCCATGAGTCGTGTCGTTCAGAGTCGAGCAGTTCTGAAGATGATATCCAAGGCTACCGGGGACGCCTCCGATCGTTCCGGCGGAAGTTGACGACATTGGCCGCTTCATCCCTGTTGGCACTTCTCTTCTGAAGCCGGGACACTGCGAGCTGAAGGGAAGCGTTGTGGATACTTGTCTTGTACACCAGAGCCTTCAACCTTGCATTCTCGGCTCTGAGCTTGGCGAGCTCTTCAGTCACTGAGCCGCGCTTCTCCTCCTCAGCTAGTTCTTGAATTTTGAGCCAGACATGCCCCAGTCGAGCGTGCCTTGATCCAAAGCTTCCTCTATTTACGCCCGCCTCCGCCGCGACCGAGGTTGGCGTGATGATCCGATGACCTGCGGCCACCTTTGCTTTCAACAATTCATTGGTTGGGCGTCGCTTCACCAGACGGTCAAGAGCGGCCAACGCTTTGTCCTCTACTGAGTAGGGTCTGCTCATGCTGCTTTCCGATGATTCGTCGTAGCCAGTACATAGCCTACGCCACATGCGCCGCCGAATCAGCTGGGTGGAATCCGTCATCTCAGGGTTTGCTGAAAACAGCGACTATCAAACTCCAGAAGCTGATAAGGGTCGCGTTAGCTACTCTATCCTCGACGTTCTGTTTCGGTTTGTAGTAGGCATCCTCCAGGATCCTACGCAACTAGGTCCCCAATACACCATGTTCAGCACGTAGATGCTTTGATTGTCAGTTCTAACGCAACAGGAAAGCGCTTACCGTGTCCATGAAGGGAAAGGTTGCATTAGTTGCTGGCGGCCGCTCTGGCATTGGATTGACGATCGCACAAAGGTTCTCAGTAGACGGTGCTCGCGTCTTCACCGCCCAGCGTCGTGCAGACATCGTGTTTGAAGGCATTGAAGCGGATTTCTCGGATCCAGCCTCTGCGCAACGCGCCGTCTCAACCGTGACTGATTTGTTTCTCGCCCCTGAGGGCTATTGATTTTGGAGAGAGCAGGTGAGCAGGACAAGTATTTCCCATCCACTGCAGATTGCTACCTTGCCCGTCGGTACGAACGGCGGTGGGATCGGCGTCACCTTTGCACCAGGAAAGCATCAGGACGTTGCAATGACTGGGTCTTGGGCTCGGGACCTGGACGTCGATCTAGCTTCGATCGTCGCGTGGGGAGCACAGCATCTGATCACGTTGATTGAGCCGTGGGAGTTCGAGGAGCTGCAAATCACCTCTTTGGCGGAACGTGCCAGAGCGCACGGCTTGGTGTGGCACGGCCTGCCAATTACGGATGGTGCGGTACCTGATGCGCGACTGCTTGAGCCATGGCGATCCCTAGGGCCACAGTTCGCGGCCAAGCTCTTGTCCGGAACCAGGATCGTGGTGCACTGCAAAGGCGGTTTGGGTCGGGCCGGCACAGTAGCGTCGATGCTCCTCATTGAAACAGGCTGCGCTTCAGACGGCATCGATGCAATTGCTAAAGTGCGCTCAGTGCGGCCCGGCGCGGTGGAGACAATGGAGCAGGAAGAATTCATCCTAAGCTGGTCTGGTCGCCCAGGCCAAAGCCTGAGCTAGCCGCAATGCACCGCGACCCGACACCAACTCCGCTTGGGAGGATATTTTGGCCAAGATGGCATCGTACCGATACATGATTGACATGTGTCCCTGAAAGCATGCTTGCACCGAGCTGAGCCCAACCCGCGCTCTCAATACTGAGGAGCGGGAAGCCAGATGGGAACAAGATTGCTCGTCGCCAATCATCCAGCTTTGTCCCTAGAGTTTGCGAGACAGCCCGATCGCCCAATTTGATGTAACGCAGGGGATGCGCTATCCCTCGTGGAACCTGTGACGTTGCATAACGGCATTCAAGTCGTTGAACATCGCGTCGGTCACACCAAACTCACTGATATAGCGGCCGAGATGGCAGACATAGAAGGTATAGCTGCCCTTCTCGCTCAATGGTATGTACAGGATGCCCGCCCGCCTAATGTGCTTTGAGTACTCATCAAAGTGCGGATGTACGATCCTAAACTTTTTAGGATCACTGGGGTAATTCACCGGCACATAACCCTTGACCGGTGGGTCGACATGGACCTCCCTGTTTCTCTTGTACTCATTACAATCAGGGCAGCAGACGCACAGGTTGAGTGGCTCAAACATGTACCCTACGTACGTCGCCTTGGGAGCGATGTGCTCGACGGTAGAGCCCGCAGCCGACCTGACCGACAGGAGGTTCAGGCAATACGGACACACGAAGCGCTGTACGCGTCGGTAATGATCTCGCACATCGACACGAACTGGCTCAAGGCTGGCATCGGACCACTTCGTGTGATCGTACTGGGGGTGCGCACGTATGGCATCTATTCTATTGAGCGCATCCGCGCTAAAGGCGACGGGTTCGTCAATCATGCCCGCTCCTCCTTGAGAAGCGCTGAGAGTGAGTCGATCAACGAGATAAGCTTGTCACTGGGGTCAAGCTTGTTGCGCACTTGGAAAAGCCATTCCATCTCCCCCTTCATTTCGCGTGTAAGCGGGCGACCAACGCGCACCTGGGCGATCAGGTTGAAGCACACCCTTGAGATGTACTCATTCATCATGCCAGGCGCGTCGAAGAGTTCCGCTAGCTGGAAGTCTGCAGAGCGGCGCTGGAACTGCGACGCAGGATAGAGCTTCCCCTTGCGCAGGTGATAGATGAAGGATCCGGGACCATTCAGCCTCGCGATGATTTGGGGGGAGTGCGTGGCGATCACAAACTGGCAGCCGCTATAAGGCGAAAAAGCAGACTGCAGGAGGGCCATGAAGCGCTCTTGCCATTCCGGATGGAGACTAATCTCGGGCTCGTCGATCAGAACCAGAGAGTTGTCTTGAATGTGCCCTGCGATACCTAGCATGAGTACAAGCAAGCACTGCTCGCCAGAACTTGCGCGCTTAAGGCTGAAAGGCGGCTGTCCAAGCTTCTCTACCTCAATATCCATCAATCGAAGCAAGTTATCGTCGAACAGCCGCAGATATGCCCCAAGGCGCTTACGCCCTAGCCGAGTGCCGCCAAGGGTCGCGACGTTGCTGCGAAAGTCCACCTCCAGACGCAATGCGCCAGGCGTATCCATCAAATCAGAAGCAATGTCGAGGTCTTTCAAGACTGCCGATAGACCATCGGTGGCCTCAATAATGGACGCGACGCGGCGATCGAAGCTGTACCTAAATTGCCCAGCCCTGAAGGATGACTTTTCGACGCTATGACGGTTCGATGAACCGTCCACCCTTGAACGTTCAAACTGAGGCTTCAGTACAAAGGTGAATACTGGAGAGAAATTCAGCGATTCCAGGACACCTAGTAGGTTTAAGCTAGGCGGGGTCTCAGCCAGCTTCGATAGCAATCCCCGAGCTGCGGAGGACAGCAGCGACACGGCTGATGATGAGCCGTACATGCCCTCTCCACGCATCCCAACATAGCGGTAGTTCTTCTGCGCCTTTGCACTCCGCCTTGGCGGCGCTGGAAACTTGTCGAAGGGACTCGTTGATGCCGCAACGACCACAGGATGTGCGGGATGACTAAATTGCCCAGTGCCGATTGGGTCGTAATACTCGCTAATCCGAAGCCGCGCAATATCCGACAACAGCCGGCTTTTTCCAACTCCGTTCTCTCCCACAACAACTGTATATGTGTTATCTCTTGGGCTGACTTTAACCTCGTCTACCAGACGCACCAGCTGACCATCATGGTAGATATTGATCACTCGTTCCATTGGAGGCTCTCCCTGTCTATAGGAAGAATGTTGTCAGATACTGGTTAGCTATCCAAGCTCATGGTCCCTGCGGCCTAGGACGCTTCCATTCCGGCGATGGGAGATCTCGGCAGAGAAGTGCAGGGCCTTCCTGGGCCAGAGCTAGCGCCACCCATCGCCGCTCCTTGACCGATCTCCCCACGGAAGGCTGACAGGTAAGATCCGGGCTGACACCGAACGCTTGGGCCGTGCCCTTAGGCCCAAAAGCGCGTGCGCCCTACCTAAATGTGCCTTCGGGAAGGCATAATCTGGCGGGGGAGGTAAATATCAACCGCCTGCCAATCTAGTTGACCGGGGAGAAGGAAGTGTCTGCAAAAGGAGGACTGCTGAGATGGCTCGGAGCCTTCATAGCTTTCGATATGGCGCTGCTAACCTACGTCTTGATTCCCGATTGGCGTTGGGGTGCTGCCGACCCGAAGATGATCATAGGTGGGCTAACGACAGTACTTTCCCCTCCAATGCTCTACATGATGACCTCAATTCTCTCGCCAGACATGAAGGCTGCACTCGTCTTCTGGAGAACCAAGCATCACTTGCCTGGCTATTCGGCATTCTCCAGGCACCTAAGAGAAGACTCGAGAATAGACGGTGAAGCAGTTGCGGCGCGGCGGGGTCCTCTTCCGTCAGACCCGGATGAACAGCAGCGCCTGTGGTACAAAATTTACCGCGACCATCGCAATGACGAGGCAGTTCTTGATGCCAATCGTCGCTTTCTCACTTTTCGGGATCTGGCAGTAGTGTCACTCCCGGTTACCGTGGTGGCCCCCATCGCGCTCACGTTCTTCGATCTCGGCTTCGCACGAGGCCCCGTGGCCGCAATCTTCTGCCTGCAATACCTTGGCGCAAGTGTCGTCGCGCGCATAGCGGGCGTACGTCTGGTTCGAACTGTTCTGGCGATAGAGGGCGCGCAGCCAGGTTCCGCTGCTCCCGGTTCGGTATGACTGGCCCTTTACTAGAAATCCGGCCGCACAATTGAGGGAAGGTAGGCAGCTAGTTCGGTGCGGTTTGCAAGGACAATCTGCTGCGATCTTGCCGCTTCGTTCTCTTGTTCTTTAAGACCCAAGCGTGCCAACAAGTAATAGCCCATTGCTTGTCTGCACTTCAGCTTCAATTTGCCTTCTGACATGCCGTAGTCAAGTTCAATCACTCGCCGCGCGCCCTCCGAGAGAGCAGGGTTTGGTGCTATCTCAATATCGATCACGCGGTTCCATTGTACGTCGCCACTGATCGTGGCTTGAGCGTCTCCAGATGGCTTCGCCAGCAAGATTCGCGCAAAGAGGAAGTCACGGTAGTCGTTGCGCAAGTGACAGTAGGCTCGGATGTGCCATCGGAATCCGTCGTAGGCCAATGCCAAGGGTGAGACGCACCTTACATCTGGCTCAGCACGTGCCATGGTCTGGTAGGTGATCTCCAGAGCTCTGCCGGACTGAATTGCAGACAAGGTCTCCCGTAGTAGCGAGACATCGACGCGGCGGCTAGGGAAGCTCACGATCTCTGAAGGCGGTGGGTTACCCAAGAAGCTCAAATCGGGACTCAGCAAGCCGGTAGTGATCGCATGCAGTTCCGCCAGATACCGGGCGCTCGATCCTTCTGTGAAGATCGGCACATATGTCGGCATCGCCACATAGGCACGCTCCTTGGCGTCGTACTTCGCATTCAGCGGGGCGCGTGCGGCGTATTCAGCAAAGTCCAGAGTGGCCTGAGGGGGTGAGATCTTGAAGAACTCCACTATGTCAGAACGATTGACCTTACCTGCCCACAAGAGCCGAGAGTCAATGAATTCTAGCCGGCGTGCCTGACCCCAGCGCTCTTTGCGGGCGGACACAGCCTTTAAGTCATTGAATTTATTAGGCATGTGAGAATCTTCCAAAAATGTCCACTACTTTTTATGACCTCATAGTTTTTCGTAGTATAGTGCGTCTGAAGGCCACGGGGTGGTCAACACGATGAGGCGCAACTCGAATGAGCAACATCACGTTCTTCCCGGTCGACTGCGGTGACATGACCCTGATCCGCCTCGCGGATGCCGCAGTCAGTTCTATCCTGATTGACGTTAACATCCGAGCGGCGGCAGACGATGCTGATGACACTTCAGTACGTGATGTGGCTTCGGATCTGCGAGGCAGGCTGCAACGAGATGAACTTGGCCGGCCCTATGTCGACGTCTTCATGCTGAGTCACCCCGACGAGGACCATTGTCTGGGTCTGGCCCGTCATTTCTACCTGGGGCCGATCGAGGACTATCCTGATGACAAGAAGGCTGACAAGGATAAGCGGATCGTCATCCGGGAAATCTGGTCGTCTCCGTTGGTCTTCCGCCGTCGTTCAAAGGAGCATGTTCTCTGCGATGATGCCTTGGCGTTCAATCGCGAGGCAAAACGGCGAGTTACGCAGTACCGCAATGGTTCTGGAAACAAGGATGGTGAGCGCGTACTTCTGATGGGTGAGGACGTTGACGGCAAGACAGATGATCTCGCCCCGATCGTCATCAAGTCGGGTACTACCTTCAACCGTCTTAATGGAGCTAGTAATTCCTACTTCGAGGCAACCCTGCTCGCGCCGATTCTCTGCGATGACCCGGACATTGTTGAGCAGTTGAAGAAGAACAATTCCAGCATCGTCATCAACTTCGCGTTGGACTCCGTCGAGGTCGGACTCCCGCGCTGCAAGTTCCTGTCTGGAGGCGATGCGGAGGTCTACGTATGGGAGCTCCTCTGGGCTGAGTACGGGAACGGTGGTGAAGCGCTGCAGTACGACCTTCTCCAGGCTCCGCACCATTGCTCGTGGCATTCGCTGTCATGGGATAGTTGGTCCAAAATGGGCGAGAATGCCCAAGTTTCCCCCGACGCGCGAGCGGCCTTGGGGCAGGCGAAGAACGGTGCCGTGATTGTGGCGAGCTCAAAGCGCATCTTGGACGACAAGAATGATCCGCCCTGCATTCGCGCCAAGAGGGAGTACGAGAGCATATTGGGTGCTGTGGGCGGCAAGTTCATGTGCACCGGAGAATATCCCCAGTACTGGGAGCAGGCCCCGTTGGACCTGCAGGTCTCGTTCGGCGGTGTTCGAGTCAGGAAGGCAGGTGCAGGCTCTTCTACGGTCGCGGCCCTGGCCGCCGCACCGCGCGCGGGCAGCCCTCGGTGACTTCAGATTTTCTCGATTGGGGAGTCAGCATCCCCGAAGATGAAGCAGATCCATTCCGCGATGTCCGCATGCAAGCTCTCCTCAGGGCCTGCAATGCACATGCCGACATCAATGTTGTCGAGCTAAGGCGCCTTGAAGACCCATTCGCCGCAGAGATCATTGTGGCCGATGTTGGTGATGGCACCGTTTCCCCTGGAAACGATGCGGGCATTCGCCGAATCGAACGAATTGCACTGCTGTACCGCAGCGGTGCCCGATTCCCGTTCGAGGCCAGGCCTCTAAGGAAGAGCTTCCCGAAGGCGCTACATCAGTACTCTACCGGGGATCATGGCCCGCCGTCGCTCTGCATCATCGAAGGTGACTGGGAGATGGTGGAGCATAGGTACACACCGGAAGCGCTGCTCGAGACCCTTCTTAGCTGGCTGGAAAGAACGGCAGACGGCACGATTCATGAGCCCGACCGCCGCTTGGAGCCCGTCTTCTACAGCCTCGGGCAGTGCCTAATGCTCCCGCCGGACTTCGCGGAGGCGTTGAGCGATCCTTCCAAGGAACTTGCTCTGATGGACGCGTGGCCGTGGGAGCGCGGAATGACATACCGCACGCGAATTGTCGCGTCTGGTTCTCCGGCACGAGCGGCCCATCGCATACTCATCATGGACGCCGCCCCAATCGCGCACCTGCCACTCTCTTCGCCGCCGTCGACCCTTGGCACTCTTGAAGAGCTTCTTGCAGCTAAGGGGAGCTCGCTGATGCCGGGACTTGCCAATTCGGTACAAGAAGCTTTCCGGCGATGCAGCAGCACAAATATCCAGCCGGGGGACGGGCGAATCATCCTGATCATTCGTCTTCCGCGGCTGAGAGACGGGGAAACTGTGTGCATCGACTCAATCGGGTTCCGGTTTGATTGTGACTTGGTCACGCTGGGCCTCAAAATACAGGCACTCTGCCGATACGGAGACAACGGGTCCGTCCAGCCGGTCGTCATACTTGGAGAAGATCCGGGCTGGCCAGAGAGCGGTTGGCAAGATATCGAGGTTCTCCACATCGACGTTAGCCGCAGTCTTAGCAGAGATGACGCGCAGCGGTGGTCGGCCATTGAGGGCGGTGAGTTTCGTGGGGTAATCGCGGGTGTGGGGGCGCTTGGAAGTGCCTTAATCGATATGTGGTCCCGCTCCGCATGGGGCCACTGGGACTACATTGATCCCGACGTTCTGGCTCAGCACAACATCGTCCGGCATGTCGGCAGCCAAGATCAGGTGGGGCTACCAAAAGTCGAAGTTGCCAAGCGCCACGCGCGGCGGACGCTCGGGATCTCCGACCCAGATGTGAAGGCGTTGCAGGATCGGGCCTCGGACCTTGATAACGAGCCGGTACGCGCGTGCTTGAAGCGCGGCGATCTCCTCATCGATGCGTCCACAACCATCCAGGTAACCAGGGCGTGGTCTGGAGCGGACCTACCGCGAAGTATGGCAGCCTTTTTGACGCCATCGGGAGACGGCTGCGTACTTCTTGCTGAGGACAGTGCGCAGGAAATCAGAGGTGCCTCGCTTGAGGCCCAGTACTACAGGGCGATCATCCAGCAAGATTGGGGAGTCGCGCATCTCGAAGCAAAGGGTCGCCCACTTCGAAGTGGCGCGGGCTGTCGCGATGTCTCTGTCGTCCTGGGCTACGATCAGGTGTTGCAAAGTGCATCATTGCTTGCAAGGCAGATCAGGAATAGATCAATGCTTGCCGGCGCAAGCATCGATGTATGGGAGTCTTCGAGCGACGGCAGCATTCGCCACATTGAGGTAGCGGCCAGGCGAACCTTCTCAAAAACGGTCGAGGACTGGACGATCCTCTGGGACGAAGGTCTCTGCCAACAACTCCTGGAGGCACGAGCCAACTCGCTTCCGCTCGAAACCGGAGGAATTCTTCTTGGCGTCGTCGATTTCAAGCTCAACACAATCCATCTCGTGGACGGCCGTTCCGCACCAAAGGACAGTGTGTCAACTGAGGCGGACTTCCAGTGCGGTAGCTGCGGCGTGCAGGAAGACATTACTGAGGCCCAGCGTCGAACAGCCGGTATGGTGCTTTGGATAGGTGCTTGGCACTCGCATCCCCAGGGTGTGAAGGCAGTTCCAAGCATCCAGGATCAGGAACTTCTGTCACATCTCTGCACAAGGCTGGGTGCGCACGGACTACCAGCGGTGATGCTCATAGCGGGCGAGAACGGCATCGACGTTTTCCTGCAGGCGAAAGGGAGTTAGCTCGCTTAACACGCAGACGAGTTGCCGAGCGGTTTGATGGCGCAGGCGGGACTTGCTGGCTTTGCCTCTGCGCACATGGCGTGGCCGCTTGGCGTGAGCGGATACATCTCCAGTTCTGATATGACCTGGTGCTGGCGGCCTTCCGTCAGCGCCCCATCAGTGATCAGGGGAGCAGTTGGAGTCTGCACTGGGCATCTGAACTGGAGAGCCCGCTCTTCGTCTAAGGCCATCACCCCGGGGTGGTAATGATTGATCAAGCAGCTCTGGACGGCTGATATGCTCGGGTCCTGATAGATGTCGAATGGCAGCTTCTGGCCGAAAGCGGACATCGCCAAGGCAGTGGATTAAGGTTGTTTATCGGGGCATGGGCGTGGCACCTTTCGATCCAGAGCGGACATCAGCGTGAGCGCACGCTCTGCACCCTGGTAGCTCTCACTACACATCGGACTGTTAAGTGAACCACAGCCGTCCTAAAATGAGGCCGTATCAAGGGTCTAGTCCTCAAATCACGGGCTGCGGGTACTTCGTATAGCCGGACCCGAGGAGCCGACCATTGTTCATTTAGCACGGCGCAATCATTCTGGGCAGCGGACGGGGACGTGATGAAGCAAGACATGAAGGAAAAGCTCAAAGAAGCCATGTTTGATGTCGAGCACGCTTTAGGAATGTACGCTTCTGGCTATTGCACCATTCCAGCAGAAGCAATCTATGACAAAGAGGCGTTGGCTTCAGTCATGAGCGTAGTCAAAGATTGCCATATCTACCTTATTGGGCTCGTACCCAGGATTGTCCTTGAGAATGCAAAACTAGAGAACGACAAGCTGAGCATTTTTATGAGTGCTCTAGGACAGACTTACGAGGTCAAGTACCCGTGCCCAGAAGGGTGTCGGTTGCAGCGGGTCGATGACATATATCACGTTGTTGATGCATCGGGACGCTTGGGATGGCCAAGTCCTCAGGACCTACAGGCACGACTAAGCTCCATATCGCAGGCGATAGATTTCGACGTGAAGTACATCGGGCAGGCCTACGGAAAAGATGGATCACGCAATGCCTTAGACAGACTGCTGAAGCACGAGACGCTTCAGAAAATTGCCTTGAAAGGCATTCCTGAGACGCACAAGCTAACCCTGCTGCTGTTGACAGTTGTTCCCAACAGTCAGCTCTTCACGTTCTTCAATCCATTCGCCAAGAACAAAGATGATGATGGGACGCGCATTCGCGCGGGGCTGGAGAAGCTATACGAGACTAGTGAGCAAGAACGAATCACTCTCTATGAGGCATCACTTATCCGGTACTTCTCTCCCGAGTACAACATTGAGTTCAAAAACAGCTTCCCGTCCACCAACCTGAAGGTCCTTCAAGCCTGCTACGAGAAGGATTTCAGTGCGGTTGTGGCAGAGATATGCATCGACGAGCTTCCGTTCAGATTAAGATCTGACGGTGTAGCACCGGCGCACTATCACATAGCTAAGCACAACTTGCATAAAGAGAGTGACCGGCGAATATTCTTTGGACTGTAGTTCGGTGAATTCTCTGTCTGCTGCTGGCGGGAAGCTGTCGTGGGCTCGACATGGCAGCAACTGACCCAAAGCGGACATCCATCAGTGCTTGTCCACTGCTCTTGAAATGCGGCCTGGTCTGCTTGCTGGGTCCGGCTATGCCTCGGCTTGTCAGCCGGACCCAGCAGCCCTAAGATCGAGCCGCTGTCAGCGGGGATAGCCCACCATATGGTGGTATGTGGATAAGTCGTGTAACCGGACTCAGGGATCCGGCTACAAGGTAGTTAGGCAGCAGGGGGAGATGGTGGACAGCCGAAGTATCTTTGAAAGACTGACACGATCCGTGCCAATCAATCTCGCAGACCTCCCAGAAGAGTTCGGTATCTACGCTCTTTGGGACCATGAACGACAAATCCGGTACATCGGTAGCACACCAAAAGCCACCGAGGGATTCCGCACCAGGATTTACAGCAAGCACGCCACTGGCAGCGAAGGTCGCAGCCACAAGTTCACGCAAGCGTATTGCACCGGCCGTATGTGGCGTTACTGCAAGAAGCTTGATCACCCAGCTGCCGCTCGCGAGCAGTCCGCCACAGATGCGGACGCAGCAAAGAAGCTGAGAAACGCCTTTATTCGTAAGCACTGTGGGGCGAGCTACGTATCCATACCTCGTAGCTATCTGCCAGAGCCATACTTCGCAAACCTCACTTCATTGGAGTTCCAGCTTCAGGCTATGGCACCTTCAAGCATGCGGGCGTGGGAGGGTATTGGGTTTCGGCCTCTACCAGAACCGGCACCTCTCGTGGATCGCTTGTTGGCTGAACTACCTCACTTTGCAGCAGGCGCTGAAAGGCAGCATGCCATCTATAAGGCACATGTGCTTTGCACTGATGTCTAACAATTCATTGATACTCGCCTTCTCAACAAGCTGCGCAATCAATGCGCGCATGAGTGGGGAGATTTCCGCATTACCCAACAGATAGTTGATACCTACATTGAGCCAATGACAATGAAACATGCGCTCAATGCTGCAAATGAGGTCCAACCGATCCTGTTCCCACCAAGCTGCGCGCCGAAGTAAGTGCTCGTCAGTACCCTTGCGGCGTTGATCACCTTTGCGAACCTGCTCAAGCCCCTCCTCAAAGCGGCCGTCACGGAGGGAACAGGTGACGGCATCTAACGATTCCAAGCCGAAGCCGCCTGATGGCTCGGCTTAGTTCAGGCGTTTGGCAGTGTCCGCTTTTGGCCGGAAGCGTACGCTGACCAAACGATGTTTTAGCCCGGCCACTCACGGGCCGTCGGGCGCTCAACGGCGCCAATACAGTGCCCCTGAGTCCTCGCCGCATTAGTCGGAACGCTAACCTCCCCTTCATCGCCATGGGCTAGGGGGGAATTTCTATCCTGAGCCGCGTTAGCCTTGACAGAGCACCAGTTCGATAGGGGTTGCGCTGAACACTTCCCCTCAAACACATATAGTGTTGCTGCTCCTACTGCTTCGCCCGCCCTTCGCATGCCTATCTGAACCTGTCGCCTGGCCTGGACTTCGAGACCAAGCTGTTTGCCAAGACCAACGCGCCACAGCTGCTGCGCAAGGAACTGTCGAAGCCGGGCTACGTGCCGCAACCGATCGCGCTGGGCATCAACACCGACGCGTACCAGCCGATTGAACGCAAGTTCAAGCTGACCCGCCAGCTGATCGAAGTGATGCTGGAGACGAAGCATCCGTTCTCGCTGATCACCAAGAATGCGCTGGTCGAGCGCGACATCGATCTGCTCTCACCACTGGCGGCGGAGAACCTGGTCAGCGTGCATTTCTCGGTGACATCGCTGGATCCGCATCTGTCGGCGAAGCTGGAGCCGCGCGCCTCGGCGCCCCATGCGCGGCTGCGTGCGATGAAGCGTCTGCACGAGACGGGCATTCCGGTGGGCGTGATGGTTGCGCCGGTGATTCCGTGGATCAACGACAGCGAACTGGAAGCCGTGCTGGAAGCCGCGCACGACGCCGGCGCCAGCACTGCAGGCTACGTGCTGCTGCGCCTGCCGCTGGAAGTGGCACCGCTGTTCCGCGATTGGCTGGACACCCATCATCCCGATCGCGCCGCGCATGTGATGAGCACCATCCAGCAGCTGCGCGGCGGCAAGGATTACGACAGTCAGTTCGGCACGCGCATGCGCGGCCAGGGTGTTTACGCAGAGCTGCTAAGCAATCGCTTCAAGCTGGCGCGCAAACGCCTGGGCTTCAACGCGCAGAACAGCCATTGGCCGAAGCTGGATTGCAGCCGGTTCCTACGCCCGCTGCCGCCGCACGAGGATTCGCTGCAGGGGTCGTTGTTCTAGGAAGTTACGGGGCGTATGGATATGACGCCGCGTTGAGGCCAATTGCAACACGTGAAAGAACCGTTACACTCAGTGAAAATGAACCCATTGTTAACGGTTCACACGTTGTCTAGCCTGCAACGATTACCACGGAAATGGAAGAGCATGACGCTCCTGAAGACACGTATGTCGCTGTGCCTTGCTTTGCTTCTCACCCCCTTGTCCTTGTTCGGTGCCGGCGCCAAGACGCCGCCGACGGACTTGGAGCGGATCACGGTCAAGCCGCCCGTCGAGGACTTTGAATACCCCCTGTGGTGGTCGATCGATGGAGGCATGCAAGGCGGCTTCGATGGCGGCATGGGCGGGGGCGGCGGTTCATTTCCGACCGAAACCGCGAAGGAGCAGCCGACCGATGACAAGGAGAAGGACTGCAATGGCCGTAAGGGCAATCCCGTCGTGCTTTACAGCGGCAACAAGGTTGAACCAGAACTTGATTTCGCCAGTCAGGGTGAAATGGGCCTGTTTCTGCAGCGCAACTACAATCACTACTGGAGCGCAACCGGACTGTTCGGCAATCACTGGCTGAGCAACTTTGACTATTCACTCGCATTCACCGATGCAAATCAGCTGGCGTGGGTGCAACGGCCCGACGGTCGCCGCATCAAGTACCTCAAGGATCCGGCCAGCGGTCGCTGGTATGAGGACAAGGCCCAGCCCATCGCGTATCTCTCCGCTAACGGCGATGGCACGTTTGCGCTTCGAAACGAAAACAACGGCACGGAGACCTACAACGCGGAGGGCTATATCACCCGCCTCAGCAATGAGCAGGGCGTGAGCTGGACGTTCTCCTATGCTGACCGCTACCTGCAGAAGGTGACCCACTCCTCGGGACGTAGCGTCAGCTTTGGTTGGGCCAATGGACAGGTTAGCCAGGTGACCGATCCGGCCGGCAACATCTATCGCTACACCTATACCCCCAACGTGTTCGGGAACGGACGTGGCCGGCTCGCCAGCACGTCGCTGCCAGGCACACCAGCAACGACGATCAGCTACCACTACGAAGATGCCCGCTTCCCGGGTGCCCTGACCGGCAAGTCCTTTGATGGCGTGCGCTATTCCACTTTTGCGTACGACGCGGAGCGGCGCGCCATCAGCACGGAGCACAATGGTGGCATTGAACGGTTCCGCTTCAGTTACGCCGTACGCAGCACCGAACCGGTGCTGCCGCCCCCCGCTCCGACTCGACCCGGGGGTGTCCGCGCCGATGAAGAGCGTGGATGGTGCGAACAGCGCCCTGGCGGTTCACGCATCTGCTATCAGCCGCGCTCACTGCCTGTTGGCTCGCTGCCGATGGAGCGCGCTCTCGGTATGACGGCTGCCGCTGCGCCGAGCCTTACGCGGCCCGTCGATATTGATGTCACTGTGATCAACCCTCTTGGCCGTAGCACCACTTACACGTTCAAGGACGGAAAGATGGTATCGACCAAGGGTGATCCGTCGCCGAACTGCCCCGCCAGTTACAAGGAGCAGAGCTATGACGCCAATGGATACCCGGATCTGGTCCATGACTTCCAGGACAATCTGACCGACTTCGACTATAGCGCTCAAGGTTACTTGTTGAAGCGTGTGGAAGCTGTCGGCAGCTCGGTCGAACGTACGACGTTGCAGGAGTGGGATACCACGCGGAACCGACTCCTCAAGACAACGGTGGTGGGTGATCTTGAGGTTGCCTACTCCTATGACGATCGCGGAAACGTGGCCAGCGCAACCGAGCGCAATCTGACGGCACGTGGCGTACCCAGCCAGACACGAGTGACCCGAAGCACGTATACCTATCACGCAAACGGATTGAAGGCCTCGATCAAAGTTGATGGACCGCTTGCGCAGGACGACGTCACCTCCGTGTTCAACAGCCAAGGAGATCTGATCAGCGTCACCAACGCACTCGGTCATACGATCAGCTATTCCAACTACAACGGACTGGGATTGCCGGGGCGCATCGTCAATGCGAATGGTGGCGTGCGAGAGCTGACCTATGACGGCCGCGGCCGCGTTGTGTCCGACAGAACCAGTTCGGCAACCGGTTGGGCGACCACCGCCATTGGATACACTACTGCAGGTGACATCGCCTCGCTTACCCAGCCTGATGGCGTGACAGTGCGCTACGGCTACGATGCAGGGCGCCGCTTGACACAGGAAGTCCGTTCGATGGGAGACGGCAAGTGGGCATGGACGCGACATAGCTACAACAACGCTTCCAATCGCACGCGCACCGAAGTTTCACAGACCGACTATCCGATGGATACGGTGGTGAGCGGAGTGATTGACGAAATCACCCATGATGCGCAGTGGAACTGGTTCGTACGTGGCTGGGCCTGCTCCACTGGCTCGGCTGGGTCAATCCAGGTGGACGGTTACGCCGACGGCAACGTCTACCTGGGTAGCACTCAAGCAAACCTTGCCAGCGAGTCAGGTGTTGCTGCGGCCTGCCAAGCATCAGGGAGTGCCTATAGGTATCAGTTGCCGATATCGCTAGCCCAGAGGCAACAGTTGGGCGGTCGCAAGTTCTCCATCTACGGCCAATCTCCGCAGGGCCGCGGCCAGGACCGACCGCTCGCGAACTCAGGCGTGTTTGCGATTCCAACGGCAAACATCGTTGGTGACATTGGCGGCGTGACCCAGGATGGCAACTGGAACTTCTTCATTGAAGGCTGGGCCTGCTCGATTGGTGTGGACGCCTCGATTGACGTCCACGTGTATGCAGGCAACAACGCATGGGCGGGCGGCACATTCGTGGCCGGTGGCCGTGCAAATCTGGCAACGGATGGCAATGTGGCGAACGCGTGCCAGGCACGAGGTAATGCGTACTGGTTCAAAATTCCGCTGGATGCCAACGCACGATCGGCGCATGGCGGCAAAGCGTTGTATGTACATGGCATCTCACCATGGGGTGGCGATCATCTGACGATCAATCGATCAGGAGCCTTCACCATACCTGCGGTCGTCCGTAATGCGGAACTGGTCAGCGCCTCGGCATCACCCCGCCAGATATTCAATGGTGGCTCGTCGAATCTGACGTTCCAGTTCCGTAATACCGGCAACGTCGTGTGGAATCCTGGTGATACCTATCTGGCATTTGGAATCCTTCAGCTCAATGAAAGCATGGGCCTAGCTGCACCGGTGCCTCCGGGGGCAGTTGCAACCTTTACCAGAAGCGTTGGGCCGAAGAACACCGGCAATGGCAACGTAACCTTCATCTACAAGGCGCAGATGGCCTCTAGTGGTGCTGCGTGGGGCACGGAGGGGAGGGCGACGTTGTCCGTTGAAAACAACAAGGGAAGCTGTGGTCGCGTTACTTGCGAACGCCCTCGGTAACAAAGGATTGTCCAAATGCCAGCACTGACGCTTGCCCTGATGGGGCTGAACGCTGTTGTCTCTGTCAACACATATGAGTATGACGAACTGGGGCGTGTGATTGTCGAACGCGGGAACGGCGTGCAGAACGTGCGCTATGCCTATGACGCTGAAGGGCGCGTCACCCAGGTGACCGATTCGCAGAATCGCGTCACCCGTATGAGCTACGATCCGCGTGGACGCTTGATCAAATCAATCGACGCCGCCGGAGGCACGACCCAGATTGCCTACGATCTGGCAGATCGCCCGATCCGTGTGAGCGATCCCCGCAATCTCGTTACCACCTACGAATTCGATGGTTTCGGCCAGATGTGGAAACAGGTGAGTCCGGATACGGGAACGACGCAGCATCATTACGACGCTGCTGGCCTGCGGACCGCGACTACGCGTGCAGATGGCAGCGTCGTTTCTTTCGGCTATGACGGCTTGGGACGAATGACTTCTGCGAGCGCAGAAGACCGAACAATCGGTTACAGCTACGATTGGTGCGGTAATGGCAAGGGTCAACTGTGCGGCACTTCAGGGCCCGGAACCGCCACGCATTTCGCCTATACATTGAACGGCGAGCTGCAGATACG
Source organism: Stenotrophomonas sp. 10L48 (assembly GCF_056395105.1). NCBI lineage: Bacteria > Pseudomonadati > Pseudomonadota > Gammaproteobacteria > Lysobacterales > Lysobacteraceae > Stenotrophomonas > Stenotrophomonas sp. 10L48. The sequence continues at coordinate 103,879 of NZ_JBFTIX010000009.1, forward strand.
CCGTGACTTCACCGATCTGTCAGGTCAGAAGACGGACTACAGCACGACCTATGAATACGACGGTATCAATCGCCTGAGCCAGATCACCTATCCCAATGGTGACAAGGCAACCTACACATATGGTTACCAGGGAAAGCCAAGCTCGTTGCTGGCAACGGTCGACGGCACTCAGCGCTCGATCATTACCCAGGCCAACTGGAAGGCAACGGGCGCCCACGAATCGCTGGCATACGGTAACGGCCTCGTCAGAGGCTATAACCACGACCAAGAGGGGCGGCTTACCGCGATGTCGGTCTGGGGACCTAACAGCCAAAAAGTCAGCTATTTGGACTACCAGTACAGCGGGGATGGTGAAATCAACGCCATCATCGATGCGGTCGATCCAAACATGACGCAGTTGATCGGCTACGACGGGTTGAGCCGTCTGACCCAGCTGACGCGTTTTGGCGTCACTAATCTGCTTTCCTACGATGCTGGCGGAAACCATGATCGCTACCAAGGGGGGAACCAGCTTACCCAGTACAGTATCGATCCAGGTAGCAACCGGGTGCTGTACTACACCAACCAGGACGGAAGCCGCCAGTACCAGTACGACGCGTTGGGAAATCGCATCAGCGAAACAGCGGGTAGCCGGATCAGCACCTATGAGTACGATGCATTCAATCGCATGAGCCGCAGCAACATCGGTGGCACAGCGACTGACTACGTGCTCAATGCTCAGGGGCAGCGCGTTGCAAAGATCAACGAGAACACCAACAGCCGATACTTCTACGCCGGTCAGAACCAGCTCATGACCGAGCTGAACAATGGCGTGTGGACCAATTACTTCTGGTTTGAAGGTGAACTGGTAGGGCTCGCTCGCAGTGGGCAGCACAACTACGTGCATACCGATCATCTTGGACGCCCCGAGTTCGTCACCAGTCCAAGCCAGCAGACAGTCTGGAAGGCGTACAACTATGCCTACGGACGTAGCGTCCAGAAGGATGAGATAGGCGGGTTGAACATTGGCTTCCCTGGCCAGTATTACGACGCGGAAAGCGGCCTCTGGTATAACGGCTTCCGCGACTATGACGCGAGCATCGGCCGGTATGTACAGAGTGATCCGATTGGGTTGGCGGGTGGCATGAATACCTACGCATATGTCTCAGGCAATCCAGTATCAAGAACCGATCCCTGGGGTCTCACCCAGTGCGACATCGATGTGGCGTTCTCATTTGCAAAGCAGAACAACCCAGATCTCAAGTTCGGCAACGGCGCACCGAAGGTGGATATTCCACGTTCAGGAGATGAGGGTCGATCGGAGCTGTATGGGGATGGTCGCATTCATCTGAACAACAGATACTTGGATGTGCTTGATTGGGCGGGCGTTTACAACGTACTGGATACGATAATCCACGAAGGCTTCCACTTCACGCGCCCTAGAAATTTGCAAACTCAAGAAAATGGTTGGGATCACGGCTACATTTCGCCGGAGGCAACCAAGCGAGCTCGGGAACAGATCTACAACTATGACAAAGCCCGTAAGGCCACATGTGAGTGCACACAATGAAGTTCTCTATCCATATGGCTTATTCTTGCCTTCTTCTCGTGCTCGGAACGCAGTTAGTCCACGCGCGTGAATTGCATGAATGCATCATCGTTCCGCAGGCAACGATCGTCACCGACATGCCGGCTGGCATGGATGAGTTCGAACAGCGTCTGTGGACAGCAAATACAGGTCAGGTGGTGAGCAAGGGCACCGATACGCTCATTCTGCTTCGCATCTTCTCGGAATCATCAGGCGTGATGGATTCCCAGCAGTACACCAAGATCACCGGCATCCTGACGGGATATACACCGTCCTCTGAAGGGACGCAGGAGGTGGTCGGCGCACGCCTAACCAGTGGTGGTGCGGGCTTCGCGCACAAGGGAGACTACTGGCTGTCCAATGCAGTAACTGTTGAACTCCATCGACCGCACAAGCGCGATAGCCGAATGGAAGTTGAAGTGAAGGCTGTAGGATGGAACAGCTATCGAAAAGAAGACCGACCCTTCGATCTGCAGTTCACTTGCCAAATCAAGGAAATGCCGCTCGAAAGGCTTAGTGCTTGGCAAGGCGGCAACGGCAATCTCTGGCTGTCTTTTGGACCGACCAAGTAGCTGCGAGAGCTTCACCCTCCCCCAAACAACTTCTGCGCGCTCTGGAACAGGATCCAGCTGGTGGCGATGAACTTGTCGCCGCCCTGCGGCCGGTTGCCACGATGGGTGTGGGTGAACGCGGTCGGCGCAATCAACAGGCTGCCGGTGCGCGGTGCGATCTTGCGGCCCTGGAACAGGAACTCGGTTTCGCCTTCGTCGAAGTCGTCGTTGAGGTACAGCGTCCACAGCACGTGCCGGTGCAGCGTCTCGGCCTGCGCGTCCTTCGGGTACAGCTCGCAGTGCCAGTACGGGTAACCGCCCTCGCCCGCCGCATACCACTGCAGGTTGATCGCGCCCGGGCGCAGGCAGGTGCGCGCCAGATCCGCCAGCTGCTCCGGCGCCATGTCGGGGAAATCCTCGGCCGACAGGCGTCGCGGCTGGCCGTTGCTGTCCTGGATCTGCAACATCAACGGCGCGATCAATGCCTGTGGATAACGGCGTAGATAAGTCTGCAGACCCGCAAATACCGCCTGTTGCAGCTGCTGGTCCACATCCTGCCAGCCATCCACGCCGCTGATCCGCAGATCCTTGCTGTGCTTGAGTTCCGGGAACACACCGCTGCCCACTGCGCCGGGTTTCAGGCCCTGGCTTGCACGCATGCGCGCGACGATCGCAGCGCACACGTCGCTGGGGACGGCGTTGTGGATGACCTCGATGAAATCGACCGGGCCCGGCTCGTGCATGCGTGCATTCCTTCGACGGCAAGGGCTTGATGGTGCCGTTTGCAGCTGCAGCTGTCACCCTGCGGTCATGTCATCAATCTGCCATGACCGTTGTAGGGATGGCCGCTGTCAGACGCTCTTCGCGTCATGCTCCTGGTGATAACGCACGGCCTCGGCGACCTCTTCGCGCGAACCGAGGAACACCGGCACGCGCTGGTGCAGCTGGTCGGGTTGCACGTCGATGATGCGCTCGCGACCGGTCCAGGCAGCGCCGCCCGCCTGCTCCACCAGCAGGCCCATCGGGTTGGCTTCGTACATCAGGCGCAGCTTGCCAGCCTTGCCCGGTTCCTTCTTGTCCCACGGGTAGATGAAGATGCCGCCGCGGGTCAGGATGCGATGCACGTCGGCGACCATGCTGGCGATCCAGCGCATGTTGAAGTTCTTGCCGCGCGGCCCTTCCTTGCCGGCCAGCAGATCTTCCACGTAGGCCTGCATCGGCGCTTCCCAGTGCCGCTGGTTGGACATGTTGATGGCGAACTCCTGGGTGGCCGCCGGGATCTGCATGTTCTCGGTGGTCAGCAGGAACTCGCCGGTTTCGCGGTCGAGGGTGAAGGCGTGGGTACCGTGGCCGACGGTCAGCACCAGCTGCGTGCTGGGCCCGTAGATGCAGTAGCCGGCGGCGATCTGCTTGCTGCCCGGCTGCAGGAAGGCGTCATCGCCGGGCAGTTCGACGTTGGTCGGACAACGCAGCACCGAGAAGATGGTGCCGACGGAGACGTTGACGTCGATGTTGGAGCTGCCATCGAGGGGATCGAACAGCAGCAGGAAATCGCCACGCGGGTAGATGTCCGGCACCGGCTGGCTGTGGTCCATCTCCTCCGATGCGCAGGCGGCGAGGTGGCCACCCCAGGCGTTGGCCTCCAGCAGGATCTCGTTGCTGATGACATCCAGCTTCTTCTGCGCTTCGCCCTGCACGTTGCCGGTACCGGCCTCGCCGAGCACGCCACCGAGGGCGCCCTTGCTGACGGCGATGGAGATGCTGGTGCAGGCGCGGGCGACGACCGCGATCAGCTGGCGCAGGTCGGCGTTGATGCGGCCGGCGTGCTGCTGCTGGATCAGGAAGCGGGTCAACGAGGTACGGGACATGGGCGGGCAGGTCTCGGCAACGGGAAAACGCCTATTGTCGCTGGTCTGACTTGCGCGTGGGTGAGCGGGGGTAGGCGTAATCGTTTCCAGAGGCGTTGCGGTCGTGGCGGCTTCCCTTCGTCGAGGCGCAGTGAGCGGGGCACCGTGGCCAAGGCCGTGAGGCGCATGGATGCGCCGATCGAGCCCCCATGAATGGGTTTACGGCGTGTCTTGGCCACGGTGCCCCGCTCACTGCGTTTCAGGGTGTGCCGCGAGCGCGGAGGGTGTGGCAAGGCAGGTGCAAAAACAAAGGCGCCTTTCGGCGCCTTTGTTTCCACAGCTTGCTGGAGCGGTCGATCAGCCCTTGGCGACGGTGGCCACGGCCTTGGCGACGTATTCCAGGTTGTTCTGGTTCAGCGCGGCCACGCAGATGCGGCCGGTGCCGACGGCGTAGATGCCGAACTCGTCGCGCAGGCGCTCGACCTGTTCGCGGCTCAGGCCGGAGTACGAGAACATGCCCGCCTGCTCGTTGATGAAGCCGAACTGCGGGGCGCCGGCGGCGGCCAGCTTCTCGACCAGGCCCTGGCGCAGGGCGTGGATGCGCTCGCGCATCTCGGTCAGCTCCTGCTCCCACATCGCGCGCAGTTCCGGATTGGTCAGCACACCGGCAACCAGTGCAGCACCGTGGGTGGACGGGCTGGAGTAGATCGTGCGGATCACGCGCTTGACCTGCGACTGCACGGCCTTGGCGTCAGCGGCGGTCGGCGCGACCATCGACAGCGCACCGACGCGCTCGCCATACAGCGAGAACGACTTGGAGTACGAGTTGGCGACGATGAAGCTGTCGATGCCGGCCTCGGCGATGATGCGCACCGCGGCACCGTCCTGCTCGATGCCCTTGTCGAAGCCCTGGTAGGCCATGTCGATGAAGGGGAACAGCTGGCGGTCCTTCAGCAGCTGTGCGACCTGCTTCCACTGGCTGACGGTGAGGTCGGCGCCGGTGGGGTTGTGGCAGCAGGCGTGCAGCAGCACCACGGTGCCCGCTTCCAGCTTGCCCAGGTCGGCCAGCAGGCCGTCGAAGTTGACGCCATGGGTGGTCGGGTCGAAGTAGGTGTAATCGACCACCTCGAAACCAGCGGCGCTGAACACGGCGCGGTGGTTTTCCCAGCTCGGGTTGCTGAGTGCGACGGTGGCGTGCGGCAGAAGCTTCTTCAGCACGTCGGCGCCGACGCGCAGCGCACCGCTGCCACCGACGGTCTGGGCGGTGGTGACGCGGCCGGCGGCCAGCAGCGGCGAGTCCTTGCCGAACACCAGCTCACGGGTGGCCTGGGTGTACGCCGGCAGGCCATCGATCGGCAGGTAGCCGCGCGGTTTGGCTTCGTTGGCGAGCTGCTGCTCGATCTGCTTGACGGCGCGCAGCAGCGGAATGCGGCCGCTCTCGTCGTAGTAGATGCCCACACCCAGGTTGACCTTGGTCGGGCGGCTGTCGGCGTTGTACGCCTCGGTCAGGCCCAGGATCGGGTCGCCTGGGACCAGTTCCACGTTTGCAAAGAAGGACACGGCGGTACTCGTTCGGTAGACGGAAAGGGGGAGGAATTGCGCCACGCGGCTTGCGGCCTGTCGGCCGAAACCGACCCATCGTAACAAAGCCTGCCGGGGCTGGCCGCCGCCATCGTCATCCGCCTGCCCGTACCATGGCGTGCGTTGCCGCCCGATCCATCAACCTGAATCATGAATCCCAGCGCACGACGCCAATGCCTGCCGCTTTCCGCCCTGCTGCTGCTGCCTTTGGCGGTGACGGCCGAGCCATTGCCGACCGCCCTGCCGACGGTGCAGGTGCAGGCCGCGCGGGTGCCCGGCGTAGACCCCTTCGCCCTGCCCGCCAGCCTGGATACGGTGTGGATCGACGCCGACCGTACCGGCCCGGGCACGCAGCTGTCCGAGGCGCTGGGCGGAGTGCCGGGCCTGCTGGCCCGGGACCGGCAGAACTTCGCGCAGGACACCCAGCTGTCGATCCGTGGCTTCGGCGCCCGTTCGACCTTTGGTGTGCGCGGGGTGCGGGTGCTGATCGATGGGGTGCCGGCGACCATGCCCGATGGTCAGGGCCAGCTGTCGCACGCCAGCCTGCTCGGTGCCGAGCGCATCGAGGTGCTGCGCGGGCCGTTCTCGGCCCTGTATGGAAATTCGTCCGGGGGCGTGCTGCAGGTGTGGAGCGCGCAGGGCCAGGCCGGTGACCCGTGGCGGGTGCGGGTGAGTGCCGGTGCCGACAACACGCTCAGCGTCGGCGCGCAGCTGCGCGGGGCGGGCCCTGGCGTCGACTACAACGTGGCCGCCAACCATTTCAGCACCGATGGCTGGCGTGACCACAGCCGCGCGCGGCGTGAATCGCTCAACGCGCGCCTTGGCACCGAGCTCGCTGGCGGCCGCCTGGAGTTGCTGCTCAATGCGCTGCACGCGCCCAACGCGCAGGACCCGCTGGGCCTGACCCGCGCGCAGGTGGCGGCCGATCCACGCCAGGCCACGGCGGTGGCTGAGCAGTACAACACCCGCAAATCGGTGCGCCAGCAGCAGGCAGGCCTGCGCTGGACCCGTGAAGCCGGTGCGCAGCGCTGGCAGCTGATGGGCTATGCCGGGCAGCGCGCGGTGACCCAGTACCTGCCGATTCCGCCGGGACCGCAGGCCAACCCATTGCATGCCGGTGGCGTGATCGACCTGGACGGCGGTTATGGCGGGTTGGACGCGCGCTGGGGCTGGAACGGCGATCTGTGGGGGCGCCCGCTGGACCTGGTGGTGGGCGTGAATGCCGATCGCCAGCGCCAGCACCGCACCGGCTACGAGAACTTCGTCGGCACCACCGTGGGGGTACGCGGCCGCCTGCGTCGCGACCAGATCGACATCGTGCAGAACGTGGACCAGTTCGCCCAGGCGTGGTGGCAATGGAGCCCGCGCTGGTCGCTGCTGGCCGGGGTGCGCCACAGCGCGGTGCGCTTCGAATCGGATGATCGCTACATCGTCGGGCGCAACCCGGACGACAGTGGCCGCCGTCGCTACCAGGCCACCACGCCAGTGGCGGGTGTCAGCTTCGAGGCAAGCCCGCAGTGGCGCCTGCACGCGGCGATCGGGCGTGGCTTTGAAACCCCGACGTTCAACGAGCTGGGCTACCGCGCCGACGGCCAGGCCGGGCTGGCGCTGGATCTGGCGGCCGCCCGCAGCCGCAGCGTGGAAGTGGGCAGCAAATGGCATGCGCAGGATGGAAGACAGCTCGATATCAGCCTGTTCCGTGCAGATACCGACGATGAGCTGGCCGTTGCCAGCAACACCAACGGCCGCAGCACGTACCGCAACATCGGCCGTACCCGCCGCCAGGGTGTGGAGCTGCAGTACCGGCAGCCGTTGGCCGAGCAGTTGGAGCTGCAGCTGGCCTGGACCTGGCTGCAGGCGCAGGTGCGTTCGCCCTATCTGGCCTGTGCGGCCAGCAACTGCGCAGTGCCCGACACCGTGGTTGCCGCTGGCAGCCGCCTGCCCGGCGTGCCCCGGCAGCAGGCGTATGCCCGCCTGCAGTGGTCGCCGGGGCAGTGGCAGTGGGCGCTGGAAGCGGCCGCCAGCAGCGACGTGGTGGTGAATGACATCGCCACCGAGCGCGCAGCGGGATACGCGCTGCTGAACCTGGAAGCCGGTCGCCGCTGGGCGCTGCAGGCCGGTGACCTGCGCGCATTCGCACGTATCGACAACGTGCTGGACCAGCGGTACATCGGCTCGGTGATCGTCAATGACGGTAACGGCCGGTTCTTTGAACCGGGGCCGGACCGCCGCGCCAGCGTTGGCCTGCAGTGGTCATGGCGCTAGGCGGGCCCCGGTAGCGCCGGGCCATGCCCGGCGATCGCGCAGCGCGGACGTGACGGATCCGCCGGGCATGGCCCGGCGCTACCGATCAATCCGGGGCCTTGGCGGGCACGAACGGCGAGGTTGGATCGCTGGCCGGGAAGGTCTCTTCCAGCGCCTCGTCCTGGTTGTCGCTGGCGTGCTGCTTGCGCTCGCGCCGCTTCAGCGGACTTTCCTGGCCACCGCGATTGCGGTCACCGCAGTCCTTGCGGTCCTGTGCGGCCTGTTCAGGCCGGCGCACGACGGGCAGTACGCCCTCGTCCGGTGTCGACATGCCGGCGCCACGGTCCTCGGCGTCGGCCAGATCGTGTTTGCCGCGCTGCTCGCCCGGCTCGGGGGTGTGGTTCTCACGCAGGGGGTCACGGGTGGTGGTCATGGGGCGTTCCTCCGGTAGGCCTCCACTAGAGCGCGGACGAAGTAAAGCCACTGCGAACCTGGCGTCATGAACATCTTTGTCACGACTGGATAACGGCGGCGCGCGTATTCCTGCCCACCCGCCCTGCTGCAGGAGCCGGCCATGCCCCGTCTTGAACGCCCCGCCCCGTCCGTGTTCAACGCCCTGCTGGATCCGCTTGGCCAGCGCAGCACGCAGCGCCGGACGCGCCGCCTGGAGGATCCGCAGGCGGTGGCGCAGGATTACCTGCAGTACATGCTGAGCGACTACGAGGAACGCCGCGGGCAGGGGCATCGCAACTGGCGCGATCTGTGCCCGGTGTACGCCTTCGCGCTGACCACCCACGCCGCTGACTGGCCGCGTGGCGGCGAGGCCGATACCAGTGGCGAACTGGCCGAGCACTGGGACCAGATGCGCGGACAGTCGCGCCTGAACTGGGCACAGGCGCAGCCGGTGGTGGAAGATGCCTGGCGCGCGCTGGACCATATCCCGGCCGCTGCGGTGAGGCCGCTGCTGCAGTAGTGCCGGTCGCTGGCAGGCATCGCCAGGATTCAAGGAGCTGCCGGCCAGCGGCCGGCACTACCGCATGGTCTGCACGTGGCCGACACGGTTGTTTCACGGTAGCCGGCTGAAGCTGGCTACCCCTGCTGAAACACAGGTGCGCATCATGGCCCGCCCGATCTGGACCGGTACGCTTTCCTTCGGCCTGCTCAACGTACCGGTCTCGCTGATGTCCGGCGAGCGCAAGGTCGACCTGCACTTCCGCATGCTGGATTCGCGCGATCGCAAACCGATCCGCTTCGAACGGGTCAACGCCGACACCGGCGAGGAAGTGCCGTGGAAGGACATCGTCAAAGCCTACGAGTACGACAAGGGCAGCTACGTCGTGCTGGAGGAAGACGATATCCGTTCGGCGGCGCCGGAAAGCCATGAAACGGTGGAGGTGGAAACCTTTGTCGACGCCAGCCAGATCGACCCGCGTTACTACGAGAAGCCCTATCTGCTGGTGCCGGGTAAAAAGGCCGAGAAAGGCTACGTGCTGCTTCGGGAAACGCTGCGCAGCACTGGCAAGGTCGGTATCGCCCGGGTGGTGGTGCGCACGCGCGAGTACCTGTGCGCGGTGATGCCCAACGATGACGCGCTGGTGCTGATGATCCTGCGCTATCCGCAGGAACTGGTCGAGCCTGACGACTACAAGCTGCCCAGTGGAAAGCTTGCCGATTACCGCATCACCAGCAAGGAAACGGCGATGGCCGAGCAGTTGATCGAGTCGATGGCCGGTGACTGGGATCCTTCGCAGTACCACGATGAATTCCGCGAACGCCTGCAGCAGGTGCTGAACAAGCGCATCAAGTCCAAGGGCGGCACCACCCAGGTGGAGGACGAGCCGGCACCGCGCGAGGACGCAACCACCAACGTGGTGGACTTCATGGCGCTGCTGCAGAAGAGCCTGGATGCCAACAAGCGCACGCCGGCGAAGAAGGCGGCCGCGCGCAAGGCTCCAGCCAAGAAAGCAGCGGCGAAGAAGGCACCGGCAAAAAAGGCCGCCAAGAAGGCGGCAAAGAAAACCCCTGCGCGACGCAAGGCGGGTTGAGCCATGTCGTTGCATCAGTACCGCCGCAAGCGTCGGCTGGGCGGGGGGAGCGGACAGACCCCGGAGCCGGACGATGCACCGGCACAGGGCAATCCGAAGCGGCGGCCGATCTTCGTGGTCCAACTGCACCACGCCAGCAGCCGCCACTACGATTTCCGCCTGGAAATGGATGGCGTGCTGAAAAGCTGGGCGGTGCCGAAGGGGCCGTCGCTGCGGGTGGGTGAGAAGCGCTTGGCGGTGGAGGTGGAAGACCATCCCCTGTCCTATGCCGGCTTCGAAGGTGATATTCCGGAAGGCCATTACGGCGCCGGCCACGTCGATGTGTTCGACCACGGCAGCTGGGCCTGCGAAGGTGATCCGCTGCAAGCACTGGCGGCGGGCAAGATCGACTTCTTGCTGCACGGGCAGCGCCTGGCCGGTGGCTGGAAACTGGTACGCACGGCGATGAAGGGCCGCCAGGTGCAGTGGCTGCTGATCAAGCGCGATGACGCGCAGGCACGGGATGCGGAGGCGGACGATCTGCTGCACACGCCAGCGCGAACATCCGCAAAGAGGTCCCGGGTTTCAGCGAAGAAGACGGCTCCAGCGCCACGTGCCGCACACCCACGCAAGGCCGATGCACGCTGGCATGCGCGCGCGCTGCAGCTGGACGGGGCGCGCGACAGAAGCTACCCGCACCAGTTCAAGCCACAGCTCACCGATCACCGCGACACCGCGCCCGATGGCGAGCGTTGGCTGCATGAGATCAAGTGGGATGGTTACCGGTTGCTGGCCGATCTGCACGAAGGTGAGGTGACGCTGCGCTCGCGCAATGGCCTGGACTGGACTGCCGATTTTCCCGAAGTGGTGCAGGCGCTGCAGGCGCTGCCGGTGCGCGATGCGCGTCTGGACGGGGAACTGGTGGTGCTGGACGACAACGGCCGCAGCGACTTCGCCGCGCTGCAGCGGGTGATCGACGGCAGCTCGAAACAACCGCTGCGCTACATCGTGTTCGACCTGCCGGGCGTGGCCGGGGTCGACATCAGCCGTGCGCCGCTGCTGCAACGCAAGGCACTGCTGAAGGAACTGATCGGCGATGCAGTTGGCACGCTGGCCTTCAGCGAGCACGTCATCGACCACGGCCCTGCCGTGTTCGAAGCCAGCGGCAAGGCGGGCTTCGAAGGCATCGTCAGCAAGCAGGTCGATGCGCCTTACGTGAACACCCGCGCACGCAGCTGGGTGAAAGTGAAGCACGAGGACACCGATGAATTCCTGATCATCGGCCACACCGCACCCAAAGGCTCGCGGGTGGGATTTGGTTCGCTGCTGCTGGCCACGCCGGAAAAGGGCGGCCTGCGCTATGTCGGCCGCGTCGGTACCGGCTTCGACGATGAGGGGCTGCGCGCGCTGGCGGCCGCGCTCGCGCCGCTGGCGGTGAAGGAGGCGGTGCTGGAGCTGCCGGCGCACGTGCCGTTGCGTGCGGCCAGCGTGCGCTGGGTCAAGCCGGTAACGGTGGCCGAGGTCGCGTTCCGCGGCTGGGGCAAGGAAGGGTTGCTGCGCCAGGCCAGCTTCAAGCGGCTGCGCAGTGACAAGAAGAAGGAGGACCTGGCGATGAGTGCAACACCGGCCGATGACGGCGACGACGTTGCCATTACCCATCCCGAGCGCATGGTGTTTGCGAAGAAGAAACTCAGCAAGGGTGATGTCGCCGACTACTACCGGCAGATGGCACGCTGGATCCTGCCGGAAATCAGTGGGCGACCGCTGTCGCTGCTGCGCTGTCCCGACGGCGTCGGCAAGGCCTGCTTCTTCCAGAAGCACCATGGCCAGGGCCTGGGTGATGCGGTGCATGCGGTGCCGCTGCAGCAGAAGAGCGGGCGCGAGGACTACGTCTATATCGATGACGAACGCGGCCTGCTGCAGCTGGTGCAGATGAACACCCTGGAACTGCATCCGTGGGGCGCGACGGTGGCCGATCCCGAACATCCCGACCGGCTGGTGTTCGATCTTGATCCGGGTGAGGGCGTGAGCTGGGCCGACGTGAAGCGCGGCGCGCGCGATGTGCGCGATCGACTGCAGCAAACCGGGCTGCAGAGCTTCGTGCGGCTGTCGGGCGGCAAGGGCGTGCATGTGGTGGTACCCCTGCAACCCGCAGCCGACTGGGACGACGCGAAAGCGTTCTGCGAAGCGTTCGCACAGGCGATGGCCGAACAGGCGCCGGACCGCTACGTGGCGACGATGAGCAAGGCCAAGCGCAGCGGGGTGATCTTCATCGACTGGCTGCGTAATACACGAGGAGCGACCAGCGTGTGCTCGTGGTCGCTGCGTGCGCGGGAGAGCGCGGGAGTCGCGGTGCCGCTGCGCTGGGAAGAACTGGCGCGGGTGAGCGCGGCCGATGCGTTTCCGATGGACAAGGCGTTGGCACGGGCGAAGCGTTTGAAGGCGGATCCGTGGCAGGGCATCGACGCGCTGAAGCAGACGCTGCCGACGCTGCAGYGGTAGTGCCGGCCGCTGGCCGGCAACTGCAAGTTTGCTGGGC